>JAJXWV010000039.1 GCA_021781455.1 Acidobacteriota bacterium
TGGCTTGGTCTCGACGCCGTGAGCTTCGTTGCGCCTCCTCAGCATAGTCACCGCTATGCCTGCGTCGGCGCGCCTCGCTCACGTCGCCGATCCCGGCGCCACTGGTACCAATTCAACCAATACAGGCGCTTTGCCTATGGCGAGAGCACGAGCAGCGTAACTGCTCGCGGGGAGAAGGTGCCGAAGGCGTACAAGGGGGCGTTCGCGGAAATCTTCGCGCAGCACGAGGATTCGTCAGATCAGCAGTTCAGGCAGGCAAGCGGTCGGCACGCGGTCCGGTCCAGTTTCTCAAGAACCCCTTCGTCGTGACGGCGGCCCCGCGGAGACGATCGTCGAGGGCTATTTCAAGGCGTTGGATCGCCGGTTCGATGTTCCTCGATCTGAAAGCGGAGGAAATCGTGAATGGCACCGATCGACTGGCGATCCTCTGTCGTCAGCCGCACCCGGCCGCCAGCCGGCAACGACTCGTACTCATAACGGATCGCCTTCGAGGCCTTCATCGTCTCCACTCCCGGTGGCATGGTCTCGTGGACCATCATCGGCGCGTCGAAGTCTCCTTCGCCGAACTGCTTCGCGATCGCGGTGAGATGGGAGCGAATGGCGAGGATCGACGCTTCGTCCTTCGGATCGTTCGCCGTCACCTCGATCGAGCCACCGGTCGCGCTCAACAGAAAATGATGGGTCGTTTTCGCGTGAGAGAAGCCCATCACGGCATCGCCGCGCTGGTCGACGGCAGCGGCATGATTCTTCATCATCGGGCAATCGGCTGCGCTCTGATGCATCGCCTTTGCGGCCGCTTTGTGATGCATCGGACAATCGGCCGGCTGTGCGATCAATGCAGTCGCGAAAAGCGCGGCGAGAACGGCCATTGCCAGCTGAATCCGTTTCATGATCCTTCCTTTCGTTTCAGCGTGCGTCATGCGTCGCTGAATCCAATTCCTTCGATGCGCGGATGATTCAGGTTGCCCGGCCTCACTCCTCGGCTTCGCGAATCTGCTGCGCCAGGTAATTCTGCACGCCGACCTGGTCGATCAACGCCCGTTGCGCTTCGATCCAGTCGATGTGCTCCTCCTCGTCTTCGAGGATCTCCTCGAGCAGATGGCGGCTGTTGTTGTCGTCGGCCTTGCGGCATGACTCGATGCCGGCGTTGAGGCGCGCCACGGCGTCCATCTCCAGCGCCAGGTCGACGCGGAACTGCTCGGGCACCGCCTCGCCGATGTTGATCTTTCCGAGGCGCTGGACGTTGGGCACGCCGTCGAGGAAGAGAACGCGCTCGATGAGCGCCTCGGCATGCTTCATCTCGCCGAGGGAGTGATGCCTGATCTTCTTGCTCAGCCGCTCATAGCCCCAGTTCTCGCACATTTCGGAGTGGACGAAGTACTGGTTGATGGCGGTCAGCTCCGAAGTCAGGACATCGTTGAGGATCTCGATGATCTTGTCGTCACCTTTCACGGCCGTAGCTCCTTGAGGGAGAGACTAGCAGATGACTCGGCTGGGGGCCGGAGTCTCAAGCGGACGCGGCAGCAAGATCGTCGGCGGCGGCTTCTGAGCACTCGGGACAGGCTGCTGATGCGGCGGCGGCTTCGGCGAGCATCATGCGGAGCATACCGTGGCAGGAGCCACAATCGGTCCCGATGCCACAGCGTTGCAGATCGGCGATGGAGGCGGCGCCGTCGTCGATGGCGCGGGCGACGTCGCGATCACTCTTGGCCCTGCATAGACAGACGATCATGGTGAGAAATCCTCGAATGTTTCTGAGACAACGTCTCAATAACGACAAGGATGGCGCTTCTCTTCCCGATCGCGCGGTGATTTTCGTCACGCGACAACGCACCCCGGAGTCCGAGACGGGGCATTCGGGACGGGTGGCAGGTCTCCGCTCCCCCCGGCGGGGTCAGATCGGGGGTCAGATCGGGGGTCGGGGTCGGGGGGTCAGATCGGGGGTCGGGTCTCCACTCCGCTGGCGGTCGAGGGGCTGGTCGGGGGTCAGATCGGGGGTCGGGTCTCCACTCCGCTGGCGGTCGAGGGGCAGGTCGGGGTCATGTCTCCACTCCCCGGTGCGGCGTCAGCGCGATCAGCGGAACTCACTGGATGTGAGTGACTTGTGCCCACCGACAACTCAATAGCGACAGCCGATCGAACACCTGACCCCGAGTCGGACTCGGAGTTTCGCGAACCCTGTCGACATTCCTACGTCGTCCTTAATGCACATACCCGATCGCGCGTAGCTTCTTTCGCGCTTCGTCTTCGTCCTGCTTGCTGCGGAAGTAACGCTCGCCATCGCTCCTCCAGACGTAGATCGATGCGCATTTCGGATCGACCTCAAGGCGCGGGATGCCGACATTCACGCGCTGCAGCGTCTGCGCAACACCCGCGGTGATTCCGGATCCATTCAGCTTCGCGCATCCCTCGACGAGCGTGACCTGCGGCTTCGCGTCATCGGCAACGTGAAGCAGGACTCCGTCGACGTCGCCTGGTGTGAGCCACATGTCGACGGCGATGCCGCCAGCCGTCGCGGTCACGTGATCGTCCGGCTCGGCGCCGAACATCTCGCTGCCGTTGTTCGCAACCGCAACCTCGAACCGCACGCGCTGCGCAGTATCACCGCCGAGAACGCGGATCTCGATCCCGCGCCTCGTGTGCGCGATCGACGCCTCGATCGCACGCCAGTCACGTCCTTCCGTCGGCGAGACTGGTGCAAGAGGCCGCGTCTCTCCGGGATCGTGGCTCAGATCGAATCTGCAGAGCGAAGGCATGATCTCGCGCAGGTGCATTCCGACGTCGTAGCCGGGCTTGTCGACGACTGGATCGGGAATCCCTCGCGTCCCAAAGCGATCGAAGAAGAAGAGCTTCTCCTGCTTCCGGATAACGACCGCGCGCGCGGCGCCACCCGTGAGCATGTGAATCGCCGGCAGTTCATCGCGATCCCAGCTGGAGGGTTTCGTGAGGTCGAGGCCATTCACCTTGCGATCGACAGGGATACCCAGGAACTGCTCGAGCGTCGGGAGCACGTCGGTGAGCGACACGAGGGTGTCGGGAGGGATCGCGGGGAACCGCCGCCCGTTGCCGGCCCGGATCACCAGAGGAACCGCCAGCACTTCGTCATAGAGCGCCGGGCCGTGGCTCCAGCCGCGATGCTCGAAGAATTCCTGGCCGTGGTCCGACAGATACAGCAGCGTCGTCCGTTCCCGCAGTGCCAGGTCGAGTCCTTGCCAGAAGCGGCCGAGGAGAAGGTCGGCATAGCGGACGTCTTCGTCGTAGAGCGCGCGGAGGTGCTCGATGTCGCGCGGCGTGATCGTCTTGTCGAACACCAGCGCGTAATGGCTCTCGTCGCCCATGTAATGGCCTGTGTAGTCGGGATCGAACGGCGTTTTTCCTTTCGGCCGGTCGGGTGGGCCGTAGGGTTCATGTGGCTCGATCAGCTGGACGTAGAGGAAGAACTTCTCCCCTTGGTGCGCGCGCACCCATTTCGGAACTCGCTTCAAGGTGTCACTGCCCGGAAGCATCAGCGACGCCATTTCATACGGCGGCGTGTAGAACGACGTGAAGCCGCGATAGAAACCGTTGTCGGCGTTGAGCGTCGGATTCGCGTTGAACTGCGCGGTCGACCAGCCCGCGCGCGCGAAGTCGGAGCCGATCGTCGGCACGCCTTCCGGGATCCCGATCGGAGCGCCTTTGTCGTCCTCGAGAACTTCCGGCTGCATGCCCGTCATCAACGACGCAACGGAGGGAATCGTCCACGACGCCGGAGCGTAGGCGCGCTCGGCCTTCCACCCGCCGAGGAGGATGCGATCGAGTTGAGGCGTCGTGGGTCGCCTGCTTCCGTAGAGGCCGACGGCGTCGCGCCTCATGGTGTCGATGAGCATCACGATCACCGCGTCGTTGTCGTCGCGCGGCTGGACCACGCGGAGATCGGAGAGCAGGATTTCCGCGGAGTTCGTGGCGGAGAACTGGAGTCGCGCCGGGGCTTTGAAATCGTAGGGAAGGTCTTCGTAGAAGAAATCAGACGCGGACGCGTCTGATTGGAACGTGTGCGTGACCGACTGATGGTCGCCGATGTGCAGCGTGACCGCGCCATGCGCCTTCGCGCTCCAGCCGAATCGCAGGCGACCCGTGGCAGCCTTGCGAATGATCCAGCTGAACGTCGCGCCAGCCGGAACGCGGATGCCTTCCTGCCGGACGCCGTCACGATCGATGACGAACGACGATGTGGTCGCCGAGACGCTGGGACGGAGAGGCCTTTGTTCGCGTCGATGGTGCGCGAACATGCTGATCGAAAACAGGAGAAGAGCTGCGCCACGCAGCATTCGGCCCGACATGTGGCGCGTATTGTACGCGGGCCGTATTTGCGCCGGAGGCGCAACACGGCAATCCGCATTCCGGGTGTGAGGGGGAGCGTGGGCTCCGTCGGGCAGTGCGCCCTAACGGATCAGAGAACTTCGTTTCCGGCGGCCCGACGGCCGCCGCTGGAGTTTGGCACTTTTCTCTCTCTGCGAAACTAGTGGCCTGTATTGGTTGCATTGGTACCAGTGGCGCCGGGATCGGCGACGTGAGCGAGGCGCGCCGACGCAGGCATAGCGGTGACTATGCTGAGGAGGCGCAACGAAGCTCACGGCGTCGAGACCAAGCCAGGTGGTACCAATTCAGCCGATACAGGCCACTAGTCGATCTGGCACTTGTCATCCCCGCGGCAATCACGAGAAGGCCATCGACACACTGGAGCGGCTGCTCACCGTGCATCATCCAGTCACCGCTGCCTGGCTGCGCGTCGACCCGAATTTTGCGGCGCTGCATGGGAACCCGCGGTTCGAGCGGATGGTGAGTACCAATCGCGCGCTCGCCCGCACCTGGCACCCCGGGGAACGAGCCAGGGTCAGAGCTCGTGGGTTGGGCAACGAACGACGAAGCACGGTGCTACCGTGCCCCAGCCGACCGGAGTTGCGGCCGCGCTGCTGCGCGTCCCTAGAGTGGAAGCGGACTCGCCGCCAGGCGTGTAGGGACACGCGGCAGCGCGTCCGAAGCTCGCGCCGTGGCAGTGCGCGTGCCGCGCAGCTGAGCCCGGTAAGAGTTATACTCACATCCTTCTCTCATGAGCGATTCCGCAGATCCAAGCGCGACGGCGATCCGCACGCCATCGGACGATTCGAATCGGCGCGTTGCGCGCTTTGAGCCCGGAACTCTGCTCGGCCAGCGCTTCCGGATCATCGCCCTTCTCGGACGCGGCGGAATGGGCGAGGTCTACCGCGCAGAAGACATGAGGATGGGCCAGCAGGTCGCCCTCAAGTTCCTCCCCGATGAATTCTCGCGCGACGCCGCCAAGCTCGAAAGGCTCTTCGGCGAGGTGCGAATCGGCAGGCAGGTATCGCATCCGAACGTCTGCCGGATCTACGACCTGGTCGAGTGCGACGGCCACGTGTTCCTGTCGATGGAGTACATCGACGGCGAGGACCTGGCGAGTTTGCTCCGACGAATCGGTCGTCTCCCGGACGCGAAGGCACTCGCCGTGGCGCGCGAGGTTGCCGCCGGTCTCGCCGCGGCGCACGCGCTCGGGGTCGTTCATCGCGACCTCAAGCCGGCCAACGTCATGATCGACGGCCGCGGCGTGGCGCGGATCACCGACTTCGGCCTGGCGGTCGTCGCCGACGAGGCACTCACGCGCGAGATCGCGGGGACGCCGGCGTACATGTCGCCCGAGCAACTCGCGGCCGGCGTGGTGACTCACCGCTCCGACCTCTACGCGATGGGAGCGCTCCTGTACGAGCTCTTCACGGGAAAGCGGCTCTTCGACGGCGCGACGGCGGGGGCGATCCGATCGAGCCAGAGCAGCGGCGCTCAAAGCGCGATTCGCGATACCGCAAGCATCGACCCCGCCGTGCAGAAGCTGATCCTTCGCTGTCTCGAGCGGGACCCCGCGCGGCGTCCGAGCTCGATTCACGCGTTCATCGCCGCGCTTCCTGGAGCCGATCCGCTGCAGGCGGCCATCGATGCCGGCGAGACGCCCTCGCCCGAGATGCTCGCCGCGGCCGGCGAATCGGGCGAGCTGCGGCCGGCCATCGCCTGGCCGCTTCTCATCATCACATTGCTCCTCATCGCAGCGGCATTCGTGATGTCCAGCCGCGCGAATTTCCCTTCGTTCGTGCGACTGCCGCTGACCCGGGACGTACTCGCCTTCCGCGCGCAGGAGTTCCTCCGATCGTTCGCCGGAGTCGCACCTCCGCAGGACTCGTTCGGCCGCTTCTCCGTTCGCACCGACACGCTCGAAGAGCGGCGGCCGTTCGCGAAGTCGATGCGCGAGGTTCTTCAGATCAGACCGGTGAGCGCCGCGTTCTATTACCGGCAGAGTCCGCGCACGATGATCTGGTCCGGCCCGGACCTGGAAAGGACTCCCACCGATCCTCCCTTCAATCGGCCGGGGATGGCGGAGGCGACTCTCGATCCGGACGGCCATCTCGTCCGCTTCGCCGTGATCGGACCCGACACCGCACAGCCGTCCACCGCGAACGTCGACTGGGCTCCTGCCTTCGATGCGGCCGGCGTGGATCCGACGAGCATCCATGCGGTGGCGCCGTTGTGGACTCCGCCCGTCGGCTCGGACCGGCGCTTCGCGTGGACTGCGACGCTTGCCGGCCAGCCGAACGTCGCGATGCGAGTCGAAGGGGCGAGTCTCGCCGGGAAACCGGTGTGGTTCGATCTCATCCCGCCGTGGAAAAAGCCGCAGCCGGCCGCGCCTCCGCAGACGGGAGTGGCTGGCAGGATCATGTCGTCGATGGCTGGAGTGCTGCACTTCGCACTCCTGATCGTCGCCGTCGTCCTCGGCCGCCGTAACCTCATCGCCGGCAGGGCCGACACGAAACTCGCGACGCGGCTGGCCTTGTTAGTGATCGTCCTCTCGTTGGGCGGAGTGGCTCTCCACATGGATCATCTTGCCTCCGCGTCGTCGGAGATGAGCAGACTGATGCGCGTCCTGGGCGACGCCGTTTTTGAAGGCGTGAGAATCTGGATTGTCTACGTCGCGCTCGAGCCCTATCTGAGACGCCGCTGGCCGCGCAGCCTCATCGCCTGGAAGCGCCTCTTCGACGGACGCCTGACCGATGCGCTGCTCGGCCGAGAGGTACTCGTAGGACTCCTACTCGCAATGGTCGGCGCCATGCTGATCCTCGCGCCACACGCATTGTGGCCGGCGCAGTACGGCACGATTCCCGTTCAGCCGGCAGCACTCGAGGGGCCGCTGCACTTTTTCGAGCTGCTCGTCCTGGGATTCACGATGTCGACCACGATGGCACTCTTCGCGGCGCTCGTCCTCCTCGTCAGCCACGTCGTGGTGCGGAATCGGATCGCTGCGGTCGCCGTCGCCTCGATCCTTTATGGCTTGTCGATCGGCGGCCTCAGTTTCACGAAAGCCCCCCTGGTCATCGCATTCACAGCGCTTACCGTAGGATCGCTGGTGGTCGTCACCATTGCCCGCCGCGGCGTCCTGACTGCGATCGTCGCACTGCTAGGAGTGCCGCTGATCGTCGCTGCGCCAGCCACTCTCGACGTGAACGACTGGTTCTTCTGGCGAGGGCTCGTGTTCGCGTTGATCCTCGTCGCGCTCGCGATCGTCGCGTTCGTGCGATCGGTCGGAACACAGCCGCTCTTCAGCGGCGCGATCCTCGAGGAGTAGCTCATCGGCGTGAGATCGGCGCCGCGGCGGCAGTTACGAGCGCCGGATCACCAGCCGGTCCCAAGGCTGTCGAATCATCGCTGCGAGCTCGGAGGCGGCGGCGAGAAGTCGATTGACTTCCGCGAGGTCGGCGCCCGCCATCGACGCAAGCCTGAACAGAACGGCGACGTCACCGCCGTCTAACGCTGACGCGATGATCATCCTCGCACATACCCTGGCATCTTGTGCGTCCAAGAGTGCTCGCCTCACTCGAGGGGGCGAGCAATGCCGGTGCCGACGCTGTTCTCACGCGGGCGACGCTTCATGGGAAAGGCGTCTATATGGCTTCCCGAAAGAACCACCGCCCCGGGAGAACGGCACGGCGCAGCCGTGCCTACGGAGCGCTCCTCTCGCCGCGCATGAGCGATCGATTGCCACCCAACCGGCGGGGCTGTCGCATTCATCGGTAAGGCAGAAGGTGAACGGCGTATGTACGGCTTTCCCCAAAAGAAGAGGCCACTCAACTGCGACGCCGTTTAAAATAGGCGCACATGCCACCAACGGCCAGTTCCGCTGGCGATGACGCCGCGACCGAGCACCGTCCTGCCTCCGACCCGCGGAGTCCTTCCTCACCAGAGTCACGGGACCGGGTCACAGAGTCACGGGACCGAGTCACGGGACCGGGTCAGGTCTCCGCTCCGCCGGCGGGGTCAGATCGTGGGTCATGAGTGACTTATACCCACCGACGACTCAATAGCGACAGCCGATCGAAGACCTGTATGCGCATCTAGCAGGCTCTAACGAGCGCCGATCGGGAGTGGATACGATCGGCAGCGAGAGAAGCAAACGATGCAGACGTATGCAGCGGTCGACCTTCACTCCAACAATGGCGTGCTGACCATCATCGATGAAAGCGATCGAGTTCTCAAGCAACGGAGGATCGTAAACAAGCTCGAGTCGTTCGTGTCGGAGCTCGAACCGTTTCGAGCGTCACTCCAAGGGATCGCCGTGGAGTCTACGTTCAACTGGTACTGGCTGGTGGATGGTCTCCGCGCGAGGAAGTTCCCGGTCACTCTGGTGAACACGGCGGCGATCCAACAGTACGAAGGACTGAAGCGCTCCGACGATCAATACGACGCCTGGTGGCTCGCGCACATGATGCGCCTGGGGATTCTGCCAAGCGGCTACATCTATCCGCGTGAGCAGCGCGCCATTCGCGATCTGCTGCGGAAGCGGGCCACGCTGGTCCGGCAGCGGAGTGCGAACATCCTCAGCGTTCAGAACCTCGAGGCCAGGAACCGGGGAACGAAAATCTCAGCGAGAGAAGCAAAGCATCTGACGAACGAGCGTGTCGCCGAGCTGTACGAGGACGAGCACCTGGCACTGGCCCTGACGACGACGTTGACGGTCATCGAGACACTCAACGAACAGACCCGTCTGCTCGAGAAGACGGTTCTGAAGAGGGCTCGGCTGCGCCCCGAGTTCGAACTGCTGCGCACCATCTGGGGAATCGGCGAGATTCTGGGACTGACGATCATGTACGAGGCTGGCGAGATGAGCCGCTTCGCTGGTCCGGGCAACTTCGCCTCGTACTGCCGCTGCGTCGACGCCACACGGCTCTCGAACGGAAAGAAGAAGGGCGACAACAACGCCAAGAACGGCAACAAGTATCTGGCCTGGGCGTTCGTCGAGGCGGCGCACTTCGCCGTTCAGCACTATCCCGAAGCCAAACGCTTCCACGATCGCAAGGCCGCCAAGACCAACGGCATCGTGGCCATCAAAGCGCTCGCACACAAGCTCGCGCGCGCTGCGTTCCACGTCCTTCACGACCAGCAGCCATTCGATCCGAAGAAAGTATTCGTCTAGAGCTTGGTCGGTGCGGTTAGCCATCGATTGGGGTTGGCTCACAACCACAGACCTGATTGGAGGCCGCACCGGCCAGGATTCCCGGGCAGACGTATGATTCCGCGGCGAGCGCGTGAGCCACACGGGGTTGGACGCCGGCCATGTGCCGGTGAGCCACAGAGTTCTGTGCACCTTCCAATTGGACACGCGCTCGCTCGACCGACGCGTTTCTGGGACGCCTTGTGCGTCAGGGGCTCCGGCCGATCTCGAATCGACCTCATGCCTTGATCCTGATGGGTGACTGGCGCGGAATTCATTCCGACGCCGCTCGACCGAAACGGAGGGATCGCCGAATCGACGGCTGCCACCAACAGCAGCCGCTAAACGCGGCAGGGATTTCCCCGCCCATATTGACAACGCCTGCTAATGGGTGACCCCAGTCATGCCTTTGTACGTACGCATCCGTAAGTCGCGGCCATGCCGTGTTCTCGATGTGCGGCGAGCAGCGCTTCCTTGAGCACGTTGCGCGCGCCCTGCAGGAGCAGGTACGCAGTCGCGATGATGTCCGTGAGCGCGTCCGCCCATTCCTCAAAAGCGACGTTCGGCGGTGGTGCGAGCACGTTGAGCGCGAGCTTGCACTTTCCGGCGATGATTCACGATCTGCGGCCCACATACCGCTGCTGGTAGCGGAACTGCTGCGCACTTCTCCTGCGTCTGAGATCCTGGAAGCGCAACGCGATCAGCGAATAGACGGACTTTAGCTCTCGCAATGGCTGCGCGCGCGTCGGCTCTGACCCCGGGGGCCAGAAACAGAAAAGCCGGTTGGCGGCGTGGATTTTCTGGCCACGCGGACTCGAACCGCCGCCGTCTGGGACGAACCTCTTCCTCAACCTGCGTCCGGAGGTTTCTGGCGATGCCACCCCTTTCTCACCGTGCTCGACGAACGTCCCGATCTTCAGCGTGTACGCCCCCACAGACACCTCCTCAAAAGTGGTGAGAAGGTGTGCCGCAAAGAGAACAAGACTGAACTTGACGGGGTCCAACAAAACACATCAAACCCTCAACCGGCTGGCGCGCCGGACCGCAGTAAGCCCCGATCGCACGTCGTTAGGTGACACCTCTCATGTCCATACGGCCATCGCTCCGGCTCTACTGCCATCCATCTCGGCGCCGCCGGTAGGTGCCGCGAAGGCAGGTAGGTCGAATGCCAGAGACGTCACGCCGAATCGAGGAGGAACTTTTGAGAAGGACCAACCTACTACGAATATACATAGCCGTAATCATCGCATGTTTAGCGACAGCGGCGGCACGAGCCGATCACGGTCGCATAATTAGAAATCCGAACCCGGTGGCGAATCGTTACATCGTCGTTTTTAAGGATTCCGCGACGAACCGGCCCAATGTTCAAGCACTTGCGCACGAACTCGCGGCGAAGCACGGAGCGACCATCCCCAAGAACCACCAGGGAGAAGAGTTGCTGCAATGGACAGTGCAAGGATTCGTAGCGATCATGCCGGACACGGCTGCGACCGCAATCGCGAATGACCCACGTGTTGACTTCGTTGAACAAGATGCGTACGCGAGCGTCTCGCGATCGCTCTCCGTCAATATGAACGGCGACTATCGACTATGGAGCCTCGATCGGTTGGATGGTGGGCGCGCAGTCTGGGACGGTTCGACGTATTGGGGCGATCGAGCGTACAATTATCAAACCGACGGCACTGGTGTCTACATTTACATGATTGATACCGGTGTTGACCGGAGTCACTCAGAATTCAGTAATGGGAAGGTGTTGGACGGCGTTCAATTCGCGGATGATCAATACTCGGCCACGGCGCCATGTGGGCCGGGTGCGATACGCGATGAACGAAATAGCGTTGTGCCGCACGGGACGGGGACTGCGTCCGTAGCAGGCGGCGTGAACGTTGGTGTCGCAAGCGGTGCCTACATTGTGCCGATTAAGATAACGGCATGCAACGGCGTGAGCTATGTATCATGGCTCTGCCTGGGCATGGATTGGATTGTCAGCCCTAACAACCCTTGGCGGTACGACTACTACGGCAACCCTACGCCGGGGGTTGTCAGTTGTAGTACGTTTTACGACGCGCAAACGTGGACGTATCCCTTGGTCACGGACATTGGCCCCGGCGCATTCGGCCAGGCTATTCAGGACGTGATTCGGGGATGTCCACTCGCACAGGCGCCCTGTCAGCCGAACCAGCGGGGGCTCGCCGTCATCGCGTCAGCAAACAACCAGGGCCAGGCTGACAGGGCGTGCTCACAGTGGCCGGCGCAGCTGTCCTACAACGGCCTGATCGACCCAAACACCGGCACCTATCAGGTCGGATATCCGGATCTCCGCGTCATCACCGTCGGGGGAACTGATGAGCAAGATCGTATCTGGAATTGCCTGAACTCCGGCGATTGCGTCGTAACTAGTACCAACCCATTGACGTACGACCAGAACGCTATGGGTTCCAACTACGGGAAATGCGTTGACATCTATGCTCCAGCCCACAACATCCAAGCGGCAGCAATGCGCGGCTCTACCTCCTACCGCTACTCAATATTGGATTCGCCGCCGCCGCCGTTAAACACTAACTCCGGCACATCATTCTCAGCGCCGTACGTGGCCGGCATCGCAGCGCGAATCCTGCAATCGAGCCCGACGCTCACGCCAGCACAACTCTGGGCAGTAATACAGAGCACAGCACAGAATGGCAACGGTTTTCTCATCGCACATATGTGGCCCTGGGACTGAATCATGCCATTGCGCACGCTAGCCTTCGCGATTCTCTCACTCGCCGCAGTCGCTGCAACAGCGCAGACGACGTACGATCGCGTTCTGATCCCCGTCGCGGTGCATCAGGCTCCTGGTGCGTTCAACTCGTCCTGGACGTCGGAATTCTGGGCGCACAACCCGAACGCGTTCGCCGTGGATTTGCGCCTGCCACCGCTTTGTGTACCTATCTGCATACTGCCGCCGTTGCAGGCACATGATACGTTGGAGCTCACCACACTTTTCGAGCCGGCCGGCGATCCCGGGCTCGTCTTGTACGTACAGCAGCCGAGTGACAACGTTTGGTTCTTCTCGCGCGTGTACGACGAGAGCCGGCAAAGTCAGACATTCGGGACAGAAGTCCCCGTTGTGCGCGAGCAGCAGTTCTATCAGCGACCGTTCTACTTATTGGGCATTCCGACCGCATCGCAATTTCGTGTGTTTCTGCGTATCTACGACTTGGACGCGGGGACAGATGACGTCGTCACAGTCCGCGCCTTCGATGCGTTCTCGGAGCGGCCCTCGTTCGGCAGCATCGACTTCACACTCAGCGCGCCGACGGCCGCGCCGAAGCTGGTTGGCACAACTAAGCCGTCCTATGCGGCCGTGCAGGATATCGTGCATGTATTTCCGGGGATGCTCGACAGCACGGGCAAACCAGTGACGTCCGCGTTTAACCTCGAGATCACACCTAAAACACCGGGACTGAAGATATGGGCGTTCGCGTCCATCACACACAATGACACGCAGCACGTAACAACGATTACGCCGCAGTGATCAGCGGCGCTGCACGACGGGTCAGGTCTTCGGTGGAGCTCGTTTCGGGTCACGCCCTCACGATGATTCTCCATCGCCATTGAGCTACAGACGTTTCGAGATCTAATTCAGGCTGGAGGTTGTCGCCTCCGGCCTGTTGTCTGCCGCACCAACCCTGATTCGAGTGGACTAGACTTGTTGCGTGGCGCGCCGCGTTACGTTCGCCGCCCTCCTCTTCGCCAGCACCGCCCGGGCGAGGCCGTTCACGGGCATGTTCGTCGCTGATGGTCGTCCACGCTGGATCGAGCTGCGCTCCCTCACGCAAACGCCGCGAAATGGGGTCAAAGCTTCCGTCGTCAGTTTCACTTCCTCACGCCTCTACGCATCGTAGTGCAAACCGGCCCTGAGTTTCCGTTCCGAGGAGGTTCTGCAACCGAGAGGCGCACGTTCGAGCCCCTTCCTCGGCAATCGCCATCGACCGAGGTAGCCTCGGTTCGATGTCTCGCCCTCTTCGAACCGACTTCGCCGGCGCCACCTGGCACGTGTTCAGCCGCGGCAACAACCAGCAGCCCATCTTCCTCGACGACACCGACCGGCTTCGCTTCCTCGAACTCCTCGGCGACGCCACCGAGCGCTACAAGTGGATGGTCTACGAGTACGAGCTGATGACCAACCACTACCACTTCGCGCTCGACACGCCCGAGCCAACCCTCTCTCGCGGCATGCAGTGGCTCAATGGCAAGTACGCGCAGTGGTTCAATCGCAGGCATCGGCGCTCGGGGCATCTGTTCCAGGGCCGCTTCGGAGGCGAAGCCGTCGAGAAAGAAACCGAGCTGCTCAACGTCTGCCGCTACATCGCTCTGAACGCGGTCGATGCCGGGATGGTCGAGCGGCCGGAGGAGTATCGCTGGGGAAGTTATCGTGCGCACGCCGGATACGAGGCGCCGCCGAAGTGGCTCGCAAGCAAAGAGCTCCTCGCCCGGTTCGCTCCCGATCCCAGCACGGCACAGAACCTCTATCGCACCTTCATCGCCGACGGGATCGGCAAAGATCACGACATCGGGCCGCGGATCGTCGGTCAGATCTTCCTCGGCAGCGAGCGCTGGATCGAGCAGATGCGGGCCCTCATCGAGTCGAAGCCGCGCAGCGATGATCATCCGCGCGCGCAGCGCTACGTCGGCCGGCCGCAGATGCCGGCGATCGTCGCAACAGTGGCCGAGGTGTTCGGCATGACGGTAGCAGAGGTGCAGAAGCGGGGGGCGAGTCCGGCGCGGCGCGCGGCGGCATGGTTGGGATGTTTCGAAGGGATCTTGTCGCGACGGGCCATCGCCGCGGGGCTGCGGCTCGAGAGCTCAGGACGTGCATCCGATCTGATCGCGATCTGCGACCGCCAGCTTGATCACGATGAGTGGCTGCAGAAGAAGATCGATCGCTGCTGCGAGCGGCTGCGCGCCCTGCCGCCTCCGCCGCTCACCACCCTGACCGTCTCGCCGGCCGTGCTCCGTTAGGCGCGACCCGACCGATGTGTCTCTCGGGCGGCCCCATGCAACCTCGCTTCGCCGCCTGACGTTCCGTGCATCCTTCGCAGACGCCCGTGCTCTGCGGCAAGTGCCCCAAAGTCGACCACAGCGCCCGCGCCAATTCCGTCCGCCCCTTGCTTCGCCGTCAACTCAACGTCAACTACGCCCGTCGAACGAAGCTCTGACCCCTACTCGTCCCTTGCTGTTACGAATGTGGAACTGCACGACGTCTGCCTCCCACGGTGATCGGAGGAGCGGCAGATACAGCAGTGTTTCCGGTCGATGTAACCGCCGCGACAGCATAATAGTTGATACCGGGTAGCGGGTTAGGGTCGACGAATGATGTTTCGGCCATATCGACGAAGCCAATTCGTTCACCAGCGTTGTCGGCGCTAATCGGTGTAGCGCTGCGGTAGATCTCATACCCGAGTAACGCATCGCCTGCAGCTGAAACGTATGAGAGCGTAGTACCAGTAGCTTGGTCGCAGGACGAAGCTCCCGTGATCGATGCCGTAACGTTCGAGATCGCGGAATTAACCCATTCCCAGACAATCTTGACGCCGCCTGTCGTTGTAGCCTGCTTAGCGACCGAGCACGTTCCAGTAAATCCGCGCCCGTTTACGCAGAGTCCCGACGCGGATGGGCGCGGCGGTGCTGTGCATGAGGTCGATACCGTCCGGAATTGAGCTGAACGACAGAGTGAATCTGCCGAGCCACCGAAGGGTTGGTTGTCGAAGAACGGCCACATGATGGCGTTCACCATCCATTCGGTGCTCGCACTTCCCAACTCAGTATGATTGTAAGGGGTCACCAGACCGTCGAGCCACGTCGCTCCGTTGCTCGTGCTGATCTTGAATACGCTGTCCACGGGCACAACGCCGTCGCTCGCTCCGCTCTCGAATTGACAAGTGACGGTCGAACCAACGATTGGCAGGATGTACGACGAGAAGACATCGTCCAACAATCTCCATTTCGTGCCCGCGATCGCAAACGTGCGGGGCGGCAGCGCCGGGGCAGTGTCGTTGAAGGTTTGGACGTCACACCAGCTGAGGTGCCACATACCGGCAGCGGTCGCCGTGAAGCAATTCGATCCTCCATTCGGGGTACCAAGGAACAGAAGCGCCTGCATTGAGGTACCTATCGGATACAGGTTGAGCGCTCGTGCGACAAGTCCCCCCTTGCTGTGACCGACGACGCGATAAGGTGGTGTTGTCGCGAAGATGCGAAAGTCGGTGTCGAGGTCAGACGCGACATGCGCAGCGGCGGTCGAGAGTGCATCCAAGCCGTTGTACGATGGTGTGAAAACTAACGCATCTGGACTTTCGCTCTTGATCGCATCGGGATTGTCGGCGTCGACTCCCAAGTGCTTCAACCATGCGGTCCATTTATCAGGACTGCTTTCGATTCCGTGAATGAGAATAATAGGTGGTGGGAAGTCGAAGTCGAGATTCAAGGAACCAGACTGTGCGGAGAGGGATCGAGTTTGCAGGGCGCGCCGCAGTTTCGGAGTGTAAGTTGCCGTTTGCGCGTTGTAGATGGTGTCGACGTATTGGAGGTCGGCCGCGGCTTGATACGTGCCTGACGGCACCGACAGAGAGTATGTACCGTCTGGTCTGATCGGAGTCGAAAAAGCCGTCGACTGCCCATTCTGGATCAGGCGAACCTGTCTAGCGACACTGTTGTTGCCCACGATGGTTACGTTAGTGCCTCTAACACGAATGGTGCCGGTAAGAGACAGACATGTGTCGGAACAGCTCGGCGCGGCTATCGTTATCTGTTTCGACATAGAATTCGCCACCGCGGTTTTCGATGCCGTGAGTGTCACCGCATAAGTCCCCGCTTTCGCGTACGTGTGCGATGGATTCTGAACGACGGCGGTGCCGCCATCGCCGAACTTCCATGCCCACGACGTCGGTGCCCCGGTGGAGGTGTCCGCGAACTGAACGGCTTGACCGGCAGTCGGCGAGTTGGGGGTCCACGTGAAGCTCGCAGTCACATTCGGCGTCGCCGCTGTGACTGTGAGTTGTCTCGTCAAGGAATTCGAACCGGCGGAATTCGACGTGGTGAGGGTCACCGAATACGTCCCGGCAGTCATGAACGTGTGGGCAGGGTTTTGAACGGTGCTCGTGCCGCCGTCGCCAAAGTTCCATGCCCACGACGTCGGTGCCCCAGTCGATGTATCAGTGAACTGGACACTCTGTCCGGCGCTCGGCGAGGTTGGGGTCCAAGTGAAGCTCGCAGTTACGGTGGGCGTTGCTGCGACGACGATCAGCTGTTTCGTGATCGAGTTTGACCCGGCAGTGTTCGATGCGGCTAGTGTGACTGAGTAAGTCCCCGCGCCCGTGTACGTGTGGGAAGGATTCTGAACAGTGCTCGTGCCACCGTCGCCGAAGTTCCATGCCCACGACGTCGGTGCCCCAGTCGATGTATCAGTGAACTGGACACTCTGTCCGGCGCTCGGCGACGTTGGTGTCCACGCGAAAGTAGGCGACGGCGGCACTGCCGCGCCTTGGAAGCTTACGGAGAGCGTGTATGAGCCCCAACATAGGGAGTTGGCACTCAAAATCTGGAGGTAGTACGTGCCAGCGTGAATGCCGCCAAGGCTAATGAGGCTCGTGCCAGAAGAATTATAGAAGTTGTACGATGAGAGTTGACCCGTCAAGCCGTTGCCCGGCGTGTATGTGACCGCCACGCTACCGTCAGCGGTCGTAGTAAGTTTGTACCAATCTTGCGCGTCGCCGGTGATGGTACTCGTGTGGCCGTTACTGAAACCCAGATGGCCTGTGACGGTCGCAGAAGGCATTGTTAGCGGAACGGCAGTTGCCATCGTGTCGTTCGGCTCTGGGTCGTTAGCTAGTGTCGCTGCGGTGAATGTAGTCGAAAGCGTGTAAGAACCGTAGCATTGGCAGTTGCCACGGACGATTTGAATGTAGTAAGTGCCGGGCTGGATTCCGGTGAGGTCGAAGAGGCTCGTGCCAGAAGAATTATAGAAGTTGTACGATGAGAGTTGCCCCGTCAAGCCGTTGCCCGGCGTGTATGTGACCGCCACGCTACCGTCAGCGGTCGTAGTAAGTTTGTACCAATCTTGCGCGTCGCCGGTGATGGTACTCGTGTGGCCGTTACTGAAACCCAGATGGC
>JAJXWV010000069.1 GCA_021781455.1 Acidobacteriota bacterium
GTTCGTTTTCTCGCTTTGCTCATGAGCCATTATAGATCATAATTAGTCATACTAATAAGTTACCTTTCGATTTCTGCACAGCCTCTGAGCCGGCAGAGCTGCGGGGCAGGGTGGGTTGGGTGGAAGCGGCGGAGCGCGGCGAAGAGTCTCCAGCTGACCAATCGTCCCGGTAAGAGACTCTTCGCCGCGCTCCGCCGCCGGGGGCGGCTCCGCCGGCTCAGAGTGACGGGGGCGCTCTGCCCTCTCCGCTCTCCCGTCCGGTAGAATCCGCCGCTCCTGCAATGCGTTTTGGACAGAGATATGAAACCTCCCGAGATCCTGACCCTCACGCCCGGTAAACGCGTCCTGTTTCTGACCAAAGACCCCGAGCTCATCCGCCGGCAGTTGCGCGGCGAGCTCGACCTGAAGATGAAGGATCTTCGCGTCGAGGACCTGATGGACGACATCAACACCGACGTCATGGCGCCGGCGTGGGCCTGTTTCGACTACAGGCCCGAGGACGTGGCGCGCAATGCCTACGCGGGACTGGTCGCCAACGGCGAGCGGGTGTTCCCGATCGACGCCCTGAAGAACGGCAATTTCGAAGTCATCGCCAGCGGACTACGGAAGGGCGTGGGGAGCTCGCGGGAGCAGGCTACGCAGGCCGAGGTCTTCAGCGGGATCCGCATCGCCATTGCGGATTCGTTTGCGCCGATTCACGCCGGGAACAACGTGAACCAGGGGCTGCTGATGGGCGATCACGAGATGCTGGAACGCCTGCAGGCTGGTGAAGGGGTCCCGCTGGAAGAGTTCTACCGGAAGTACGACCCGATCACGAAGCTCATCATCCGGGCCGGCGGACTGTTCCCCTTCGCGAAGTCGCTTCAGCGCGGCGAGATCGAGCTGCCCTCGCCCGACACGCCAGCGCGTCCGATGACGATGGGGGAGAAGATCCTGGCCCGCCACCTGCGCGGAAGCGGGCCGAAGTACGTCAAACCGGGCGACGCCGTGGTCGTCGACGTGGACGGCGGTTACTCGCACGAGTTCACCACCGCGCAGGTCCACCATTTCCTCGCGGACGAGTACGGCCGTGATTACGCGATCCGCAATCCGCAGAAGTTCGCAGTGTTCGAGGATCACCTGATCTATGCCGACGACGTGGCCCGGATGCGGCCGTTCCTGCCGAAGATCGAAGTGCTCCGGCAGACCCAGCGCGAGTTCCAGCGCCACAGCGGGTGCCGCGACTACTCGGCATCGGACAACGTCTCGCCCGGCATCTGCCACGAGGTGGCGCGCGAGGAGTTCATCGATCCCGGCGATTTCATCCAGGCCACCGACAGTCACACCTGCATGGGCGGGGTGAACAACGCCCTGGCGTGGGGCGTCGGTTCGACCGAGTACGCGAACCTGGTGCAGTCGGGATTCACGATGGTGGAGGCGTCGGAGTCGATCCGCTTCGAGCTGGTGGGGAGCCTTCGCGAGAACGTCACGGCCAAAGACGTGATGCTGTACATCCTCCTGCACTACGCGAAACCGCAGATGACACTCGACCGGATCATGGAGTTCACCGGGCCGGGTCTGCGCGGGCTGTCGCTCGACGAGCGCGCCACGCTGGCCAACATGGCTACGGAATGCTCGGCTCGCACGGCCGTGGTGGAGGCGGACGAGAAGACGTTCGCGTGGATCGCGGCCATGCGCCCCGGCGTGGACGTCGACAGGCTCAGGGCGCGCGCAGTGAGCCCCGATTCCGGCGCCCAATACGCAGGCGGCGTGCACACGATTGACTTATCGGCGATCGAGCCGATGGTGGCGCACCCGGGAGATCCCGACCGCGGCATTGCCTCCGATCCGACGAACGGCGAGCGCATCGGCGAGATCGGCGAGGTGAAGATCGACATCGCCTATGCCGGATCGTGCACGGCCGGGAAGGTGGACGATCTCCTCTTCTACCATCAGGTGGCGAAGGAAGCCGTCGACCAGGGTTTGAGGGTTGCCGAGGGCGTGAAGTTCTTCATTCAGTTCGGGTCGCAGGCGGTGGAGAAGTTCGCCCGCGACAACGGCCTGGTGGAGACATTCGAGCGCGCCGGGGCGGTGGTGCTGAATCCGGGGTGCGGGGCCTGCATCGGCTGCGGCCCGGGCGTTTCGGAGACCGCCGATCAGGTGACCGTGAGCGCGATCAACCGCAACTTCCGCGGCCGCAGCGGTCCCGGCAAGCTCTGGCTGGCTTCGCCGCTGACCGTGGCCGCCTCGGCGTTCACCGGACGGATCACCGCGTACACGCCGGGGATGTTTCGAGGAGAGCGCTGAGCCGAGAGGGCAGAGCGCGGAGGGCAGAGGGCAGGCGGCCGTAGCTCATTCGGAACTATAATCGCATACGGTTATGTTCTGCCCGGTATAATCTCCTGCGCTCTGAGACCTCAAAATGCCTTTATTCGAATTCATCTGCGACGAATGCGGAACCCGTTTCGAGGAGCTCGTCATGGGCGAGCGAGTGGTTGACTGCCCGAAATGCGGCAGCGGCGACGTCCGCAAACAGTTCTCCACGTTTGCGAGCCGCACCGCCGGCTCTTCTTCGAGCTCAGCACGCACCGCTCCCACGGTCCCCACGTGAGGCATCGGCCCAGGGCGGCGGGGCTGCTCTTAAGAAGTCTTGAGTCCTGAGTCCTGAGTCCTGAGTGGGTTCGAGCGAGTCTCTCCATCCACCCACTCAGGACTCAGGACTCAGCGCATGAACAAATCACTGCAAACCGACCGCACCACGGTTCGCCGCCTTCCCAAACGCGGCTCGTATGAGCGCGAGCTCGTCTACTCCATCCTCGACGAGGCGCTCATCTGCCACGTCGGCTTCGTCGTCGACGGCAAGCCGGTCGTGATTCCGACCATTCACTGGCGCGAGGGAGACAGGCTGTACCTCCACGGTTCGGCCGTCAGCCAGATGCTTCGCACACTGCGGGGCGGCGTCGAGGCCTGCGTCACCGTCACGCTGCTGGACGGCCTCGTGCTGGCCCGCTCGGCCTTTCATCATTCGATGAACTATCGCTCCGCCGTGATCTTTGGATACGCCGCCGAGGTGACGGGGGAGGCGAAAATACGAGCGCTTCACGGTCTCGTGGAGCACGTCTGCCGCGGCCGTTCGGCCTCCGCCCGTCCGCCGAACGAACTCGAGCTGAAGCAGACTCTCGTGCTCTCGCTCCCGATCGACGAAGCCTCGGCGAAGGTTCGCACCGGCCCTGCCGTTGACGAGGAAGAAGACTACGCCCTGCCGATCTGGGCTGGCGTCCTGCCGCTGCGCGTCCTGCCGCAAGAGCCGATCGCGGACGACCGATTGCCGGACGGGATCACGGTTCCCGACTACGTGCGGCGGTACAGACGCTGATGGACCGCGGCCTTAGAGGCCCAATCTCCAGGATTCGCAAGTCGAAGGCCTTTGTAGGGACGCGCAGCAGCGCGTCCGCAACTCACGTGGCCGGGACTGTTACCGGGGGTTTGCGGACGCGCTGCTGCGCGTCCCTACCGGGGCAGAAGGCCCGGCTTCCCTTGCGCCTCACCGGCTCCAGGGCGGGACGACCTTGTTCATGCGCGCGTAGGCGACGGACTGGCCGAGGTGTTCGTGGAGATGGTTCAGGATCATAACGTAGACGCCGCGGACCGTCGTCGGGCTGCCTAACACGGAGACCGGCTTGTCGAGATCGGCATCGCTGGTCTTCCTGATCAGCGCGCGGATGTACTCGAAAGACTTCTGCAGTTCGGCCATGACCCGCGGCTTGTCGGTGATGGCCTCGATGTCCTTGGGCAGGCCGGCGGGCGGCTGCTGGCCGAGGAACGTGGCCAGGTAGTAGGTGCCGCCGGCCATGTGCGTGTAGACCTCGCTGATGGAGCGGACACCCTGGCCAGGACGCCAGTTGTACTTGTCGGCAGGGACGGCATTCGCCAGCCCCATGCACTTCTTCTGAAGGTCGTTGAGGTCGGTGATGAATTCGGCGCGGAAGCCGTTCTTCGGCGCGGTCTCGTCGCCCTGCGCCCTGGCAGGAGGCTGAATCCCAGCGTGCAGAAGAAGGGGCGTCAGCAGAATCACGGCGCCGATCAGTTGGATTTTCATGAGATCTCCGGGGCGTGGATTTGGGACGCGCCGATTGTAAGGGCAATTCCGCGCCGCCGGTGTGATGCGATGGCGTGAACTTTCGAGCTCCCTCCCGTCCCTTCAGTGCCGGCGTATCCGGGCCAGTAGCGAGTAACCAGGTGCGAAGCTGCTTCTGCATCTGCTCGTAGGAGGTCGCGGCGTCTGCCACGGTGAGCGCGGCAGGGGCTGCTGTGGCGCAGAGGACGACGGCGGAAGCGAACACCCCGGCCATGGCTCGCTGCATGTCGATTTTCTCCGTAAGGACCGATCTAATGCAGCCTAGCAAACGCTGTTTGCTGGATCAGTGACATACGGCGCGTTAGAATCCGCGCGCCGAGAGGCCGGCAAGCCTCCCACCGGCGAAGGCAGTCGCGGCTCGCGACGCCATTCAACGCTCATCATCCGACCCGTGCCGTACCGGAACGGTGGCTGAGCCCGACAGCCGAACGCGGGACGTACAAACGACAGAGGAGCTATTCGCATGGATTTCGGTCTCACCGAGGAACAGAAACAGATCAAGCAGATGGTCAGGGATTTCGCGGAGAGCGAGATCAAGCCTCACGTCACCGAATGGGATGAGGCGCAGCACTTTCCGGTGCCGGAGTTCAAGAAGGCGGGCCAGCTCGGCATGCTCGGCGTCACCATTCCGGAGCAGTACGGCGGAGCCGGGCTCTCCTACGTCGATTACGTGAACGTGGTCGAAGAGCTCGGCGTGATCGACAGCGGATTCGCCCTCAGCGTGGCCGCGCACAACTCCCTCGGCACCGGTCACATCTACCACGCCGGCAACGAAGAGCAGAGGAAGAAGTGGCTTCCCAAGCTGACCTCCGGCGAGTGGATCGGCGCCTGGGGCCTGACCGAGCCCGGCTCGGGCAGTGACGCCTCCGGCATGCGCACCACGGCAGTGAAGGACGGCAACGAATGGGTGCTCAACGGCACCAAGAACTTCATCACCAATGCCAGCTGCGCGAACGTCTCCGTCGTTCTCGCGGTCACCGACAAGAGGGACCAGAAGCACGGCATCACCGCGTTTGCCGTCGAGATGGACCGCAAGGGCATCCACGCCGGGAAGAAGGAGAACAAGCTCGGCATGCGCATCTCCGACACTGCGGAGCTGGTGATGGAAGACTGCCGTGTGCCGGACGCGAACGTGCTCGGCAAGGTCGGCTACGGATTCATCGACGCCATGAAGATCCTCGACGGCGGGCGCATCTCGATTGGCGCGCTGGCCGTCGGCGTGGCGCGCGGCGCCTACGAAGCGGCCCGCGATTACTCGAAGCAGCGCACCGCGTTCGGGCAGCCGATCTCCGGATTCCAGGCCATCCAGTTCATGCTCGCCGACATGGCCACCGAGATCGACGCCTCGCGCCTGCTCTGCTACCGCGCTGCCACCGTCAAGGACGCCGGCGAGAGGGTCACGCAGTACTCGGCCATGGCCAAGCTCTACGCCTCGGAAGTGGCAGTCCGCTGCACCGAAAAAGGGGTGCAGATCTTCGGCGGCTACGGCTTCATCAAGGAATACCCGGCCGAGAAGTTCTACCGCGACGTGAAGCTCTGCACCATTGGCGAGGGAACCAGCGAGATCCAGCGGATGGTCATCGCCAGGAATCTGCTGGCGGGAGTGAACCAATAGAGAAAAATTGAAAATTGAAAATTGAGAATTGAGAATTGAGAATTGAGAAAAACGGGGCACTCCCGCTTTTTTCAATTTTCAATTTTCAATTTTCAATTCACACCCATGTCCGACACGGCGGCCCTCTCTTCGGCCCTCCTCTCCGGCCGCTACCGCGCGCTGGCGAAGGCGATCTCGCTCGTGGAGCGGGACGACCCGGCGGCGCCGCGCCTTCTGGCCGAAATCTACCCGGCCACCGGCCAGGCCAGGATCATCGGGATCACCGGATCACCGGGATCGGGAAAGTCGACGCTGGTGGCGGCACTGGCGAGGCACTACCGCGCGCATTCCAAGCGCGTGGGAATCATCGCCGTCGATCCCACCTCGCCCTTCACCGGCGGCGCGATCCTCGGCGATCGCATCCGCATGGCCGACCTCTACACCGATCGCGGCGTCTTCATCCGCTCGATGGCCACCCGCGGTTTCCTGGGCGGGCTGGCACGGGCGACCAACGACGTGGTGGACGTTCTCGACGCCTCGGGATTCGACATCGTCCTCGTGGAGACGGTCGGCGTCGGCCAGGACGAGATCGAAGTCGTTCGCACCGTGCAGACGAATCTGGTCGTGCTCGTTCCGGGCATGGGCGACGATATCCAGGCCATCAAGGCCGGCATCATGGAGATCGGCGACATCTTCGTGGTGAACAAGGCCGACCGGCCGGGCGCGGACCGCACGGTCACCGAAGTCACCATGATGATGTCGCTCGTCGAGGAGCACGCCGCCTGGGTGCCACCGATCGTAAAAACAGTGGCGTCAAAGCGTCAGGGAGTCGAAGAGCTGGACGCCGCCATCGAACACCACTTCGAATATCTGCAGACCTCCGGCGAGCTCGACCGCCGCAACCGTGAGCGCGTGCGCATCCGCATCGAGACGCAGCTGAAGGAAAAGTTCATGGACCGTCTCATCGGCGGAACGATGTCCCGCGCCGATTACGAAGCGGTCCTGGACGACGTGCTGCGCAAGCGGAACAATCCGCACGATGCCGCCGAGTCGATGATTCGCCGCGTGACCTTCTGAAGCGAGCAGCGGGTAGCGGGCAGAAGATCTCGTCCTACCCGCTACCCGCTACCCGCTACCCGCTACCCGCTACCCGCTACCCGCTCGGGTACAATCCGCCTCCCATGAAACTGTCCCGCAATTGGATGTCCGACTATGTCGATCTCCGCGACCTGTCGGACGATGAGCTCAGCCGCCGCATGACCGGGATCGGCCATGCTCTCGATGCCGTCGAGAAGCATGGCGACGACACCGTTTTCGACGCCGAGATCACCACGAATCGAGTCGATGCCATGTCCCACATCGGCATGGCCAGAGAGCTCGCGGCGGCGCTGGGGAGGGAGCTGCGATCGGCGGTTTCAGGCGTTTCAGGCGTGGGGTCCTTCGCCGCGCTCCACCGCTCCCGCCACCCATCCGCCCCCGCGGTTGCGCCGGCTCAGGATGACACCGCGCGGGGCAGCGCAGCTGCGCCCTACGCGGGTGACGTCAAGATCCGCATCGAGGCACCGGAGATGTGCGCGCGCTACACGGGCGTGATCATCCGCGGCGTCACGATCCAAGAGTCGCCGCAGTACATTCGACAGCGGCTCGAGGCCGTCGGTCTGCGCCCGATCAACAACGTCGTCGACGTCACGAACTACGTGATGCTGGCCCTCGGCCACCCCCTGCATGCGTTCGATCTCGCGCGGATCACCGACAAGACGATCATCGTGCGCCGCGGGCGCGACGGTGAGGTGATGAAGAGCCTCGATGGCGAGAATCGCCGCATCGACCGCGACACGGTCGTCATTGCCGACGCCCGCCGCCCCGTAGCCCTCGGCGGCATCATCGGCGGCGAGGAGAGCGAGATCAGCTCCTCCACGCGCGACGTTTTCCTCGAGTGTGCCTGGTTCAATCCCTCCGTCATCCGCCGCACTGCCCGACGCCTCGGTCTCAAGACCGACGCTTCCTACCGGTTCGAGCGCCGGGTCGATCCGAACGACACCATCGCCGCGAGCGACTTTGCCGCAAGCCTGATCGTCGAGCTGGCCGGCGGCACGCGCGAGCCGGCCATCGATGCCGTCGCAGCCGCCGAAGAACCGAAGGTCATCCGCCTGCGTGCGTCACGCCTTCACCAACAGTCCGGCGGCGCGGTGGGAGAGGCATACGCGCTCGAGCTCTTCCGCCGCCTTGGCTTCGACGCTGTTTCCGTGCAGGGCGGCCTCGAGGTCACGGTGCCGACCTGGCGCGGCGACATCGGCGAGGAGATCGACCTGATCGAAGAGGTCCTGCGCTTCTTCGGCCTGAACAACGTCCCGGCCGAGCTTCCGCGCCTGACCACGGGCGACGCACAGCAGAATCCGATTGCCGAGGCCGAGGACGAGGTGCGGGGCATTTTGGCGGGCTGCGGGCTGACCGAGGTGGTGAACTACTCGTTCATCAGCGCGCAGGCGAACGCCATGTTTTCGGACGAGCAACCGGTGGCCATCACGAACTCGCTGACGGAAAACATCGCCTTCATGCGACTGTCGATCATTCCGTCGATCCTCGAGGCCGTCGCCTTCAATCGTTCGTACGGAACGCGTGACGGCACCCTGTTCGAAGTGGGACGGACCTACCATCGCGTGGAGGGTGCAAAGTCCGACGAGGCATGGCCGGTCGAGGAGCGCCACGTCATCGGGATCGTCATGTACGGCTCGCTCGGCGACTTCTGGGGCGACGCGAAACGGCCGGTCGACTTCTTCGACGTGAAGGGTGTCGTCGAGCAGATCGCGGCGAAGTTCCATGTGCCGCTGACATTCGCCACGGGTGACGAGGAGTGGCTGCGCAAGGGCCGCCGCGCCGTGGCACGTCACAAAGACCGCCACATCGCGGCGCTTGGATTTCTGTCGCCCGAAATCCTGCAGCACTTCGGGATCAAGGGTGACGTGGCCGTGGCGGAAGTCGACCTGCAGGCGCTGCTTGCCTCGGCGACGGAATGGAAAATGGCGCCCATCGCGCGATTCCCGGGAGTGCCGATGATCCTGGCGCTCACGCATGGGCGGGACGTCGAATACGCGCGGATCGCCGCGGCCATCCGATCGCTCGACGCGCCGTACCTCCACGAGGTCGGGCTGCGCGACCGCTTCGTTCCGGAGAACGACGTCAACACGATCAAGACGACGCTGGGCATGTGGTACCAGGCATTCGACCGTTCGCTGACGCAGGAGGAAGTGGCGCAGATCCATCAGAACGTCGCCACGCGCGTTGCCGAGCTGCTGCCCGTGAAGGTGCTGTAGGGACGCGCAGCAGCGCGTCCGCAGCCCGTCGCGCGGGTGTGAAAAAAATCGATTTTGGAGAGACCGTGAAGAAAACCCGAGAAGAACAACTGCCGCTGGCGGGGACCGAAGAAGGGGAGATCCTGTCGAAGCTCGCCGACCGCGTGGAGCGCGCCATCGCCACGATCCAGGCGTTGCGGAAGGAGCGCGACTCGCTGAAGACAAAGCTGGCCGCGCTCGAGAACGAGGCCAGGACGAAGGCCGACGCCGGTGAGCGCCTTTCCGCACTCGAAGAGGAGCACACGCGTTTTCAGCGCGAGCGCGACGAGATCAGGAACCGCATCGAGACGCTGCTGTCGAATCTGGAATCGCTCGACGAGGGAGCGGAGTAGCCTCTTCGGGGAGGATTCACATCTCCGCGAGCAGCTGTTCGCGGCATTTTTCCAGATTCCGCCAGGCCAGACCTTCGTGCGCGGTGCGGTCCACGAGGAAGACCAGGTAGTAGCCGTCCTTCAGATCGCGGCTGAGCACCTTGGCCTCCGCGAACTCGACCTTGAATCGATGCGGCGCGCCGATGCCGGTGCGATCGCACAGCTCGCGAAGGTTCATCAGGAAGATGCCCTGATAGGCGCCCATGACCTTGATGTCGTGGTCGTCGGTATCGAACGGACGGTCGTGCAGCATCTCGACGGTCTCGCCCTCGTGATCGAGGAAGATCGCCCCGATCGCGCCGGGGGTGGAGAGGATGAGCTCGTGAAGGATGCGCCGGAACACGGTCACTCCTGGACCACGGACCGCAGACCACAGACCGCAGACCACAGACCGCAGACCACGGACCGCAGACCACGGACCGCAGACCAGATCCAACTGCGGTCTGCGGTCTGCCGTCTGCGGTCTTGCACAGGAAAGCCGATGCTGAGCGAGAAAGGGATCAGGCCGCGCCTCGCACCGGCTCTTCGGTCTGGATGTCGCCGCGTTTGACGGCCAGCACGAAGGCGTCCACCACGTGCGGATCGAAGCGCGTTCCGGCGAAGCTCTTGATCTTCTCCACGACGTAGGCGGTCTCCATGGCCTTCTGGTAGGGACGGTTCGTGGTCATGGCGTCGAACGTGTCGGCAATGGCCACGATGCGCGCCTGTACGGGGATCTCGTCGCCGGAGATCCCTTCCGGATAGCCGCCTCCGCTCCACTTCTCGTGGTGGTATTTCATCCCCGGAATGATGTCGATGAGCTGGGCGACGCCGCTCATGATGGCCGCACCCTTGGCGGGATGCTGTTTCATGACCTCGAACTCGTCGTCGCTGAGCGCGCCGGGCTTGCGCAGGATGCGGTCGTCGATGCCGATCTTGCCGACGTCGTGGAGCAGGGCGCTGATGCGCAGGTTGCGCATCTCCTTCTCGGGGAGGTTCATGTTCTTGCCGATGGCGATCGAATAGCGCGCCACGCGCTCGGAATGGCCGCGCGTGTAGGGGTCCTTGGCGTCGATGGCCGCGGCCAGCATACGCACGGAGTTGATGAACAGCAGGTGGTTCTCGTGGGCGGCCTTCTTGAGCTGGTCGATGGCCTGCTCGATGGCGCCGCTCATGACGTTGAAGTTCTCCGCCAGCTCTCCGATCTCGTTGTGCGTCTTGAGCTGCACGCGCTTCTGGTAATCACCCTCGGCGATCTCCCGCGTGCGGTCGGCCAGGATGCGGATGGGTCGGGCGATACCCGCGGCGAACACCACCGCCGCCACGATGGCCAGCAGCAGGGCGATGCCGCCCCACTCGATCGTGGCCCTGATCATCCGGGTGACCGAGACGAAGGCCTGCGCCTCCGGCTTCTGCACCACCGCCGCCCAATCGGGTCGTTCCACCGGCGCGACCGTGGCCAGCAGGCGGTTGCCGTTGTTGTCGACGTAGGACTCCGTGAGCCGCGCCTGCAGGGGCGCGCTCTGGAAATCCTTCACGATCTTCAACGAGGAGTAGTCGGGGCGCTCGATGCTGATGCTCGGCTCGCTGTGCAGCAGCACACGGCCGTTGCGGTCGACGAGGAAGGCCGTGACGTCACCCTTGCCCTCTTCACGGATGCGATCGGCGATGCGCCGCAGGCTGACCAGCGCCTGCACCGCTCCGATCGGCTTTCCGCCGTCGATCACCGGAACGGCCAGGACCACGGCGGGCTGGTTCAGCGAACTTAGGTACTGGAACGTGCCTGTGTACGGCTGCCCGCGCAGGGCGGCTTCCAGCGAGAGGTTCATCTCCTGGACGACCCCCGGTTCCAGTCCGGCCGGCTTCGCCTCCGCGCCGTGGCCGTTGACGTCGACCACGCGCAGCTCGAGGAAGTCGCTGTCCGGCGTCACGTAATCGGTGATCCAGCCGGTCTGCGCGGCGTGGGAGAACGGATCCGTTCCCGGCGGCAGGGCCGTCTTCAGGACGCGGATGCTCCCGGCGATCTCGTTCAGCTGCTGCCGATTGCTGGTCAGCAGGGCGTGGATGTCGTTGGCAATCCCGACCGCCGAGCGCGTCAGGTACTTCTTTTCCAGCGTCTCGAGCGACTCGCGGTTGATCCCAATGAGGAAGTAGTGGGAGATGACGAGCGGCAAGAGGCCGACCAGCACCATGGCGCCGAGGAGTGTCCAGAGGAGGCGGGGACGGTGCGACGGGTTGGCCGCCGTCTCTTGCGAGGCATCGGTCATGTGCGGCCGATTATACGGGTCCTGAGTGCCGGGCCCTGAGTCCTGAGGGCCCCTCGATCAGAATTCGCCACCGCCGGAGCCGCGTTCTACCCTCGATCCATGCTCGGTCTCTACGTCCATCTTCCGTTCTGCCGCGTGCACTGCACGTACTGCGCGTTCGCGATTTCGACCGACATCTCGCTGCAGCAGAGGTACGTCGACGCCGTGATCGCGGAGATCGCCTCGCGCGCCGCCGGCGAAGAGGTGGACACGCTCTACTTCGGCGGGGGAACCCCCTCGCGAGTCTCGATCGAGAACCTGGCCCGCCTCGCGGCCGCGATCCGCGATCGATTCGCAGTGGCAGCCGGCGCTGAGTTCTCGATCGAAGCGAATCCCGAGGACGTCACCGGCGAATCGCTCGAGGCGTGGCGGGAGCTCGGGATCAATCGCGTGAGCATCGGGGTGCAGTCGTTCGCCGACCGCGAGCTCGAGCCGCTGGGACGGCTGCACGGCCGCGAGCGGGCCCGGGAAGCACTCTCTGCGGCGGTGGGCAGCGGCGTGCGCACGAACGTCGATCTCATTCTCGGGCTGCCGAATCAGACGGCGGCCACATTCCAGGAGACGCTCGAGACGGCCATCGCAGGCGGCGCCGGCCACCTCTCGCTCTACATGCTCGACCTGGAGGAGGGAACGCCGCTGAAGGCGCAGGTGGTGCGCGGACGCACGCACCTCCCCGACGACGAGGGCGTGGCCGCGCTGTACGAATACGCCATCAGCCGGCTCGCCGAAGCGGGTCTCGCGCAGTACGAGATCAGCAATTTTGCGCGGCGGGGTGAGGAGTGCCGGCACAACCTCCGCTACTGGAACCGCGGCGCGTACCACGGCTTCGGCATCGCCGCGCATTCGTTCGTGGGCAGTCAGCGCTTCGCGAACACGCGCAATATCCGCCACTACATCGACGCACCGCTCTCCGCCCGCGACTTCTCGGAGAACCTCGGTCCCGGCGAGGTGCGACGCGAGACGATCTTCCTCGGGCTCCGCCAGACGAGCGGGGTATCCTATGACCATCTCGTAGAGCTTTGCGGTCAGGAGGGCGTCGAATGGGTCGAACGTGGTTTGCAGGACGGATGGCTGCGTCGGGCGGAAGAGCGCGTGGTCTTCACCCCTTACGGTTTCTTGCTCAGCAACGATTACATCTCGCAGCTGTTCTGATCCTCGGCGCGGCGGTTTCGGCGCAGGCCCAGGACATCGCATTCAATCCAAACATTTCTGCCGCCGATTTCCAGAAGTTCTCGCGCCTCGTGGCTCAGGGCATCTTTCCCTCACCGGTGCAACCGGCGCGTACCAGCGGTCTTTTGCACTTCGACATCGGCGTCGCCGCCACGGGAGTGAAGGTCGACACCAGCAGCCCGTACTGGAAGAACTCCGTCTCCAAGGACTTCACCACGGGGGGCTACGTGGCCGTCCCGCGGCTGGTCGTCACAAAAGGCTTCGGTGCGGGAGCGCTCTCGGCGTCGTACGCAAAGGTGAACAACAGCGGCATCAAGACGTGGGGCGGCGCGATCGACATCCCGATCATCCGCGGCACCCTGGCCAGCCCGGAGATCGCTCTCCGCGGCTCCTATGCCACGCTGACGGGCGTGCAGGACTACAAGCTGAAGGTCTACGGCCTGGAAGCCTTCATCAGCAAGGGAATCGGCCCGTTCACTCCGTACGCAGCGTACGGCCGGATGCGCTCGAACTCCAACGCCACCGCCTCCGGCAACGTCCTTGGCCAGACCGTCACCGTGGCGCTGTCCGACAGTTCGAACGTGAATCGCTACACCGCGGGCGTTCGCTTTTCGCTGCTCGTTCCGAAGATTGCCGTCGAAGTGACAAGGGCCGAAGTGACGAGCTACGCCGCGAAGGTGAGCCTGGGGTTCTGAGCGGAGGCGGGTAAAAGAGACTACTCCTCTTCCTTCCTGGCATCCGTCCTCCACTGGCGCGGGGAGGGGCTGCAGGAACGACCTCGGTCCGATCACTTCTGTGGCTTGCGCTTGTCTCGCGGAATCGCCGGCGGACTGCCGAAGACCGAGCGGCCGCCCGACACGTCGCGAGTCGGGATCAGGTCGTTCAGTCGGATCGGTTTCTGGCTTCGCGGCGAGTCGCTCTCTGCACGGCGCTCCACCTTCACGGGCGGTTTCTTGCTGGCCACGGAGAAGGTCCTCTAACAGGATCGGTGCCATCGGGCCGCGCCGACAGATAAGTGTCTGCTCCCGGACGGGATGGATCGGGTAGAGCGTTGCGCGAGAGCTTTTCGAATGGATCGGTCGCGGGGCCAGGGACGTCTATTTCGGGACCGCTGCTGAGAGATGTCGCGCGAGCTTGCCGCGGGAGATGCCGAGGATTTTTGCGGTGCGGCGTTGATTGTGTCCCGTCGATTCGTAGACGTGGAGCACATGCGCGTTCACGGCGGCTTCGAGTGACAGATCGGCAGAGAGACGACCCGCAGGGTCCCCGAGAGCAGCGTCACTGACCAGGTCCCGCTGAAAGACGACGTGTTCGGGGCGCACGACGCTTCCCTCACAAAACAGGGCGATGGTGCGCATGATGTGGTGCAGCTCGCGAAGATTGCCCGGCCAGTCGTATGCGAGCAGCATCTGCATGGCTGCCGGATGAATCGACGTCAGTCGCTTGCCGCTTTCCGCAGCGGCTGTTTTCAGCTCACTGGCGATGAGCGAAGGCAGATCCTCCGGGCGGTCCTTGAGCGAGGGGACCGACAGAACGAGTCCGTCCAGGCGATGGTAGAGATCGTCGCGGAACCGTCCGTCGCGCACTCGTTCGCGCAGCGAGCAGTTCGTGGCGGAGAGGATTCTTGCGTCGGAGTGAAGCATCCTCTCGCCGCCGACGCGCTCGAACTCACCGTACTCGACGGCGCGAAGGATCTTCACCTGCGCCAGAGGACTCATGTCGGCGATCTCGTCGAGGAAGAGCGTGCCGTTGTGGGCGAGCTCGAACTTCCCCTTCGCGGTCTGCTGTGCGCCGGTAAAGGCGCCGCGCTCGTGGCCGAAGAGCAGGCTCTCGAGCAGGGTGTCGCTCATGGCCGAGGCGTTGAAAGCAATGAACGGTCCGGCGGCTCGCGCGGAGGAGTTGTGAATGGCCTGGGCGAGGAGAGTCTTCCCGGTGCCTGTTCGCCCGAGAATGAGCACGGGGATATCGCTTCTGGCGGCGAGCAGGGCGAGTTGCAGGCAGCGCTGCATGGCTGCATTGCTCGAGGTGAGTTCCTCGACCCTGAATCGCGACAGGCGCAGTTGCGTCATGGCTGAAGGTTCTCGCGGATTTTGCGGAGCGGCTCGAAGGCGAATTCAATCAATGAGCGGCGGCCCACGGTCACACGCGCGGTTCCCGTCATCCCGGGCCGCAGAGGATGGGAATCACGTCCGGTCACGATCTCCCGCCTGTCGAGCGAAGCCAGGGCGACAAAGTCGGATTCCTTCTGGCGCACCAGCGCTGCGGGACTGATCCAGTCGAGCGTGCCGGTGACAGCACCGAAGCGCTGATAGGGAAAGGCATCGAAGAGAAAGCGGACGTGCTGGCGCGGCTCGAGTCGGGCCAGCGCGGTTTCCGGGAGATTGAGTCGTGCGCGAAGACGCGCGCTGACAGGGCTGAGCTGGCAGAGGGCGTCGCCCGGCGCCACCACGCCGCCGGGGTTCTGCTGGTTCACGGCGACGCAGATGGCGTCGTAGGGCGCGCGGATCTGAAGCAGACCGTTGGCGATGGCGGCCAGCGGCTGTCGCAGCGCGGCGATGCGAATGGTGAGGTCGTCGGCCTCGGCCTTCTCCTCGATGCGCTGGCGCGTGCGCTCGCTCTGCATCGTCTGTCGTTCGAGGCGCCGCTGCGCGAGTGCCTTGCGAGCTAGTTCCAGGTCCTTGTACGACTCGGCGAGTGCCAGCCGGTGCGAGGCCAGCTCCATCTCGGAAACGAGGCCGCTCTTTTCCAGCTTCTCCACTCTTGCCAGAAGATCGCGCATGGTGGCCAGGTGGGTCTCGCGGAAAGCCAGCTCGCGCTTGGCCTGATCGATTTCGCTGTCCTTGATCCGCAAGGTCGATGCGTACGACTGCTCGAGCTTTGCGGAGCGCTCGCGGACCGCGCGAAGTGCCTCCGTACGCGTGGCGGTATCCGTCCGCCACTCGCGGACCTCGTCGACGCGGAGCAGGAACATCGGATCGCCCTTCCTGACGCTCTGCCCCTGACGGACCAGGACCTGCTCGATCACGGCGTGCCGCGGCGACTGAATCGGGTCCGCGCCGCCCGTGGACTCCAGCACGAACCGCGACTGCACCGTCTCCGGGATGTGCACGAAGATCGCCGCGAGCAGAGCGGTGACGAACAGCGCGATGAGGAGCCAGCCCAGCGCGCGCGCAAACCAGCGCGGCGGCTCTCGTGGCACGAGCTCTTCCTCTTCCCATGCTCGGCGATCGGCGATCGGTGAGGGTGTGCGCATGGCTGCTCAGATGCCGAGCTGATGGCTGGACAGGTAAAAGTAGAGGCCGCGGGCAGCCATCAGCTCGTCGTGTGTTCCGGTCTCGACGACTGACCCCTTTTCCAGAACGACGATCTGATCCGCATCCCTGATCGTGCTCAGGCGATGGGCAATCACGACGGAGCTGCGCCCGCTCATCAGGCGGGACAGGTTCTGCTGGATGGCCCGCTCGGATTCCGAATCGAGTGCGCTGGTGGCCTCGTCGAAGATCAGCACGGGCGGGTCGTTGTAGAGAGCGCGGGCAATGGAGATCCGCTGTCTCTGGCCGCCCGACAGAGCGAGACCGGTCTCGCCGATCCTCGTTTCGTAACCCATCGGCAGCCGCATGATGAAGTCGTGGGCGTTGGCGAGCTGGGCGGCCCACAGTGCGCGATCGAAATCAGGATCGGAATCCCCGAAGGCGATGTTCCGCAGGATCGTCTCGTCGAACATGTGGTTTTCCTGCAGGACCAGGCCGATCTGACGGCGGAGATCGCGATAGTTGAGAGTGCGCATGTCGACGCGGTCGTAGTGGATCGTTCCCGCGGTCGGTTCGAGCAGTCCGGCCAGCAGCTTCACCAGAGTGGTCTTTCCGCAGCCGCTCCTGCCGACCACCGCGATCATGCGGCCGGGCGCGATGTCGAGGTTGATCCCGCTGAGGATCTCCGGCGATTCCGGCCCGCCGTAGCGGAACCCGACGCCTCGCAGCTCGATGTGCCCCTCCAGCGAGGGGACGGGCGTGAGGCGCGAGCGGTCGTGTCCCTGCTCCGGCACCTGGTCGAAGATGTCTTCCAGTCGTCCCAGCATGACCGAGGAAAGCTGGAGCTCATCCCAGATGCCGAGCGTCCTCGTGACCGCGGCAAACGCCATCAGGGTGAGCGAGCTGAAGGCGACGAATACGCCGATCGTGATCTCTCCGCCGACCACCATCCGTGCGCCCACCCACAGGAACAGCGCCGTGGCCAGCATACCCACGGCCTGGATCATGCTCTCGTAGGTCATGATCACGAAGCTGCTCCGGAACATCTTGTTGGCGACGCGGAGGAACTCGTTGAGCATGGCCTCCCGAAACGTCTGCTCGGCCGAGGCGGCCTTGACGGCCTCGATGCCCTTGATGGCGTCGATCTGGTGCGAGCTGTACCGGCCCCAGCTCTCCTCGAGGTCGGCGAAGATCGGCCGCAGGAGCCGCACCGAGAAGTACATCAGCGCGGCGTAGAAGGGCGCGGTCAGAAGAAACACCGCGGCGAGTTTCACGCTGTAGATTGCCATCAGCGCGATCGATCCCGCTCCCGTGATCAGCGCGAGCAGACCACCGACGCCCTGCTGCACCGCGAATTGCCGCACCTGCCTCGCTCCGTCGAGCCGACGCTGGATGTCACCGGTGCGCCGGTTGTTGAAGTACGACAGCGGGAGCGCCAGCAGCTTGCGGGTCAGAAAATCGAGAATTGCCGAATCGATGCGGATTGCCGCGAAGCTGAGAAGGTATTGCTGGGCGAGGTTGGAGACGATCATGAAGGCGAGGCAGGCGACCATCCCGATCACGATCACGTTGAGCAGCGCCAGATCGTTCTCGACGATGACCTGGTCGACCACCATCTGCGTGAACACGGGAAAGAGCAATTGCAGCAGGGTCACGATCCCCGCCAGCAGAAAGACCTGCAGGAAGAGCGTGCGATATCCGGCGAAGAACGGCTTGATCCAGGCCAGAGCGGTCTTGCTCTCCGGCGCATCGGCGAATGCTTCGGTGTAGTCGAAGAGGGCGGCGTACCCGGTCCATCGCTGCTCGAATTCCTTTCGGGCGATGCGCCGGAGCCCGATGGCCGGATCGGCCACCCTGACGAATTTCGAGCCCACGTCGTACACCACGACCCAGTGGTTGCCTTCCCAATGAGCAATGGCCGGAAGGGCCATGGAGTCGAGATTGCCTGTGCTGACTTTGAGGGCGCGCGCGGCGAGCCCGAGCTCCGTCGCAGCGCTGCAGATCGCCTTCAGGCTCGTGCCGTCCGCCGACGTGAAGCACAGCCGCCGGATTCTGGCGAGACTCACTTTGCGGCCGAAATGGCGGCAGATCATTCCCAGCGCGGCGGGACCGCAGTCCATCTCATCGATCTGAAGGACGACGGGGAACCTGCGGATGCGAGGCCGCTCTTTTCCCAGGTCTCCTTCTTCGCCGGCCTGCTCCGGACCGACTTTCGCCACGGCCTGCGTTTCCGCCGGCAGGAGCTCGGTGGCGAAGTCGAGCGGGACGCGGGCGGTCCGGTCGATCTCGTACTGCGCGAGCCTCTCGTCGAGCAGCTTCTCGAATTCGGGGAACTGCCGGCGAAGGTCGAGAAGGGTCTCCGGCGGCAGCGCCAGCAGCGTGCAATCGGTGACCGCCTCGGCCGAAGCGGCTCGGGGCGAGCCGTTGAGAATCGAGAGCTCGCCGAAGTAACCGCCTTCCCGATAGAACGCCAGCGAGCGCGAACCGTTCGCGGCCGGCTCGAACACCCGGACTCTGCCCGACTGCACCACGTACATCGGCCCCGCCGGGTCGCCTTTGCGCAGGATCTGCTGACCCGCAGAGAACCGGACGGTGGCCAGCCTGTGGATGAGCTGGTTCAGCGCCGGCTCGGGAAGACGGCCGAAGTTGCTGAATTCGTAGAGAAACCTGTGGAGGGTCCGGTAGCGCTGCGTGGCTTCGAGGTAGCCGCGCAATTCGGGAAATTCGGCGATCAGGCCGGCGAAGTCGTCGCGCGCCAGCCGGAGGACTTCGACGATGCTGGAACAGCGGACCGTGGCCGTGCGCGGCTCGGGCGAGAGGAGGGCGGACTCTCCGAACTCGCTGCCGGGACGAAGGACATGCAGCGCGATCTCGTCGCCGCGCGCAGTGGTCTTGATGACCCGTGCCCGCCCGGCCATGAGGATGTAGAAAGCGTCCGCGGGATCGCCCTGCCGGACGATGACGTCGCCGAAGTCGTACTGGACCTTCCGGAACAGCGAGCGTACGCGCTCCTGATGCTCCGCAGGGAAGAAGCGGAACACCGACGATTGCTGAAGGAACGGTTCTGCGTTCATTGGGTGTGGCGGGAGCAGATCGTGTCGAAGTATTCGTCGAGGACGGCTTCGTCGATGCGACCGCGGACGTCGGCGTCGGCGAGGGAAGGCTCGATTTTTCGCAACAGCTGGTGCACGGCGAAGCGGCCGTACCGCTCGATGGGACCGACGACCTCACCCTCCGCGGCACCGAGCAGCCTCTGGACGAACGGTCCGGCGAGGTCGTCCGCCCACATGAGGCTGCGCTCCGCGTGATAACCGGCGTCCCGGGCAACGGAGGCGAGGCTCGCTCCGTCATCGTGGACGCAGAGCGCCGCCTCACGGGCCGCGGCTGCCGAGTCGAATTCGAGTGTGTCGATCTCCAGGCGGGTCAGAGCCGCGCCCATCGACGAAAGCCTGGCGGTCCGCACCTCGTCGGTCAGCGCTTCGATCACCAGGCGATCGAAAGCCGATTCGAGTCGAGCCGCGCTTTCGAGCCAGGACTGGTCGCGGGCCAGCGCCGAGAGCCATTCCGACAGGCTGCGTCCGTCGAATCGACGACGATCGAGAAATTGCTTCAACACCGCCTCACCGGACACCGGCTTTCCGCGTTGCACGAGCTCGACGTCGGCGGCGACCCTGCGTCGAAGCCGCTTCGCCAAAGCCCCCATCTCGTCCGATAGCCAGAGGTGAATGCGCAGAAGATCGGGAAAATCGTCCGGGATCGCGTCGTCCTCCGCTGCGGCGATCGTCTCCCGGCAGAGGCGCTGATAAAGCCAGCGCCCGAAATCCGCCGTGTTCATTCCGCGCTCGTTGAGCCAGGCCTCGGTCTCGCCGGCGCTGATCAGGTCGTGCTCATAACGAAATCGCTCGGAGCTCGCCTGCAGCGCCCCGTCGTCGATCTCGAGCCCTTCCTCCGCCATCCGCGCTTCGATGGCTGCGAGCGCGAGAGTTTCCGCCATCGCCGCCTCCAGCTCGCCGCGAAAGCATGCCGACGCCACTGCATCATCGACGCTGAATGCCATTCCGCCGGCGCGAAACACCGTCGCCGACCCGAGCCGGAGGCTCGGACCGAGCATCGTCAGCTTCTCCGCCGTGATCGGCATCGATCGCTCCTGGTTGTCAGCGACAACGAATCCCTGAACCTTTTCCGGTGCCTCCAGACTAACATCGGATGCTCGAATTCGGAAAGACGGTGCGTGGTACTCTCACACCCATCCGATGACAGTCGAAAGCCGGGTTCGTAGGATCTACGAGCGCCGTCCATACCCTCCTCCAGCGATGCGCAAAGAGGAGCGAAAGTGGTCCCTGCCGCCGCTGGAGTGGATCAACGGAGTGCAGGAGCGCCGCGAAGACCTGATTCCCAGACGCATCCTGATAGCCGGGTGCGGCGTCGGAATGGAGGCCTTCGTGCTGGGGGAAAGGTTCCCCTCAGCCGACATCGTTGCGGTGGATTTCAGCGAACGGTCGATCGCCGCCGCGCGGCGCTTCCAGCGTTCCGAGAAGGGGGGAGCCCGCGTTCGCTTCGAGGTGGCCGACCTCGCCGGTGCGGAGCTGCTTGCCATCACCGGCCGGGCCTTCGACCTGATCAGCTGCCATGGCGTGCTCTCGTACATTCCGGACGCCGCGACGGTCCTGCGCAATCTGGCGCGCGGCCTGTCGCCCACGGGAATTGTGATTCTCGGTACGAACGGCGCCGCTCACCCGAGCGTGCGGTTCCGGCCGGTCCTTCCGCGCCTCGGCATCGAGGCCGACGAATTCCGCGAAGGTCGGCGCGTGCGGGATGTTCTCCGCGTCTGTGATGCTTTGTCGGTCTATCCGCCGACGCCGATCGCATCAAAGCCGGCTGGGTTTCTGGCCGGAGACCTCTTCGGTCCGATGAACCGCGCAATTTCGCTCTCGGAATGGAAGGCTCTCTATTCGCGCGCTGGTCTTCATCTCCTCGGCAGCTATCACGCGTTCTTCGCCATTCGCCGTGTGCTCAATGGTGATCTGCATCCGGTGCTGATGCCGAAATCGAGAACCGAGATTTCGGAGCTTGTCGATGCACTGCAGCCGGCGAGCTTTCATCAACTCGTGCTGGCTCGGAGGCCGTCACCGAGGATTCCGTGGCACGACGCGAGGAAGATCCTTCGTTGTCGTCCGATCCGAACAGCACTCTACGCGATCCGGTTGCCGCGCGGCCGCGCGCCCTGGAAAGACCTTCGACGGGTGACCCTCGAGAGTCGCGCCACGATGACCGGCGCGACGCTGAACGTGCCTCAATGGGAAGTGGAAATCCTGAAGAACTGCGACGGCGAACGGTCGCTGCTCGAGCTCCTGCGGCCGGTACGCTCGAAGATCCCGGCCGCAACGGTGTCGGAGGCGATGTACCTCCTGTACCAGTTGACGGCTCTCAACCTGCTTCCGGCGGCCGGCTAGCTCCGTGCGCCGGCCATGGCTCCAATCCGGAGCCGGATTGCTCGCTTTTGCGGCCGAAACCGCGTGAGCGGGAAGCGAGCACTCATGCCTAAGACGTCGCCGCTGAGCGCTTTACCGTTTTGTGGTCCGATGGCACCGATCCTGTTCTCGATAAGGTCCCATGCAAGCCGCGCGAACCGGCTGTTGACCCCTCGCCACGATCGTGGCGGGGACGTTTTACCAACGGCGGCGATTCGGAAGCGTTCGCTCCGGATCACCACAGCAAAGGGAGCACAGAATGGCCAAGTCCAAGAAGAGCAACAAGGGCAAACCGACAGTCAAGGTCCACGACCTCGAGCCCGAGAAGGACCCGAAAGGTGGCGCGCTGTACATCAAGTACGACTCTCCGACGCTGAAATCGTCGAACAGCTCGCTGAAGATCGAAGGACTCACGTCCAACTCGTTCCTCAAGTTCAACAAATGAACCACCCCGACTGACGCGGGCCGGCCGGCCGATGCCGGCCGGCCCGCGATCGTTCGTTGGCGTGGGCGGTCGCCAGGGCAAGGCTACTTGGCGCCGACAGCCTGCTTGATCGCTTTGAGCACGTACTTGCCGTCAGGGCCGAAATCGGTGACCTGGCCGTTGATGATGAAGGTCGGCGTGGCGTTGATGTTGTTGTCGAAGGCGCGCGAGACCTGCTCGAGCATGGACTGGCGCTCACCGGGAGAGCGATAGATCGGCAGCACCTTCGCCCACGGGATGTCGTGGTCTTCGCAGAAGTTCTGCAGGACCTTGTCGAAGGGCTGCTTCCCGATCTCTTCCTGGTTGCTGAACATGAAATCGACATAGGCCCAGTACTTCGACGGGGCGACGCGCTGAATGGCGCGCCCGCCAAGCGCCGCCGCCAACGCCCAGGTGTGATTTTCGAACAGCGGCAGGTCCAGGCGCCCGAAATTGATCTTGGAAAGGTTCTTCGCGATGACCGGGTCGATGGTCTTGTGCGCCCGTGCGCAGGTCGGGCATTCGAAGTCGGAGAGCTCGAGGATCTCCAGTTTGGCGTTCCTGTTGCCGCGGCGGACGGCGTTCTGCGCGCCGATGGCGTCGCGCAGACTGACGGATGGGGGCGTGCGGAGATTTCCGCGCATGCCGACCATGAGGAAGCGCTCCGAGGCGTCGACGTAGCCGTGATACGAGAACGGGCCGAAGCTGGTCTGGCGCGTGATGGCCACCGCTTTCAATCCGTCCGGAAGAGGGAAGGGCGCCACCGTCGCGGTGACGGGCTGCTTCAACAGCTGGGAGCCCTGTTCGCTGATGCGCTGGTCCAGCGGCTTGCCGTCGGCCGGCAGTTCGAACACCGTGCCGAGGATGATCTGCTGTGTGGACGGCGAGTACATGAGGAACTTGCGGGTGTCGCAGTTCTCATCGGTGGACTTGATGCGCACGTCGAACACCAGAAAGTTGAGCGGCCCGCCCTGAGGGAGCGGCTGGGCGGTGACGATCGCGTCAGGACAGCGCGCCAGCGCGCGCCGCGCGTAGACCTTGAGTGCGGCGACATCGACGGGAGCGGCCGACAGTGACAGCGAAACTGCGAGCGTAGAGAGTGCGATCAGAAGTTTTTTCATGCTGGTTTGATGACTTGCACCGCCGCCATCGAGCCGGCGCTGCACCCATTCAGCGGGCGTTAACAGTGCGATAGCCGTGCGCAATCCACGCTTCGATTCCGCCTTCGACGTGGACGACGTTGCGGAACCCGGCCACGGTGAGAAGCTTCGCCGCCAGGGAGCCGTCCGTCGAGCTCTCGCCGTAAACGAGCACGGTCTGGTTCTGGTACGGGAGCAGCTCGGGAAGCTGCTTCTCGATCGAGTCGAAGGGGGCGTTCAACGCGCCGGCGATGTGTCCTTCCGGTCCGTCGTAGGCGGCCGCGCTGCGGACGTCGATGACGACCACCTGCGAGGTGTCGCTGATCATTTCGCTGGCCACCGTGGGAGCCACCTCCGCGTAGCCTCCGCTGGTCATGGAGATTCCGACCGTCCTGCAGCCGGCGAAGAGAATCAGAGTCAGCACTACCAGTCTCTTCATTCGCGTTTCCTCTCTGCTTCCGAGGCGGCCCAGCTCCCGCCACCTGCAGGGACGCGCAGCAGCGCGTCCGCAGCCCTGGTCGGAGGGGCATGACGAGAGTTGCGGACGCGCTGCTGCGCGTCCCTACCTTCGGAATGACACAGGCCCGTCAAACGAACTCCAGATCGAATTCGGCGTGGACCTCGCCGACGACGTTTCCGACGATGTTGCGGACGGGCCAGTCGCGATAACGGTCCAGCTCGCGGCGGCCGTCGAGGTCGAGGCCGAGGAGCTGAAGTGTGCGCAGGACCACGGGATTGCGGCCGCGCGTCATCGAGCCGTCGTTGATCTTCAATGCGATTCCGATCGCGGCATCATCGGCGAGCCTCAGGCGTTCAGTCAATTCGCCGTTCAGCGACGACGACAAGGCCATGGCGTAGAAGCCTTCCGCCCCCTCCTTGCCCAGAAGATCGCCTCCGAACGCTTCCATCAGCGGTGTGGTCATGCTCCACGCGCCGGCAACGTACTGCGGAAACGAGGTCATCGACTCCACTACCGCAGCGGTGCTGTCGCTGTAGCGGTCGAGTGCCCCGGAATCGCCGCGGCCGGTGGCCATCAGCCGTGCATATGCGAACGCGGCGCGGTACAACGAGAGAAAGAACGCCGGCACGCCGCAGCCATCGACCGCGATCGGGATCTCGTCGGGACTCACTCCGGCGAAATCGGCAAGGATCGAACGGATGAGCACCTGTAGCGGGTGGTCGGGATCGATGTACTGCGTGGACGGAGCGTCCATGGCCTGTGTCGCCAGCAGCATTCCGGCGTGCTTTCCGGAGCAGTTGTTGTGCAGCGGCGACGGTTCCTCGCCGGAGGCCCTCAGGTCGGCGGCCGCCTTCTCCTCGAACGGCATGTGCGCGCCGCAGAGCAGGTCTGCCTCGTCGAACTCTCCCTTGCGCAGAAGGGCCGCGGCGATGGAGACGTGTTTTGGCTCACCGCCGTGCGACCCACACATCAGAGCGACCTCCTCGCCGGCCAGATCGTAATCGTCGACTCCGCCGTACTCGAGCAGGGGAATGGCCTGGAACGGCTTGGCCGCGGAGCGAAGGCAGGTGCGGAGGTTCGGATCGCCGGCGAACGCCAGCAGGTGGCCCGTGGCGTCGACGACCGCGATCGAGCCGGTGTGGAACGATTCGAGGTAGGCGCCCCGGTACACGTTCGCCAGGCGTTGCATTGGGCAGAGAGTTTATCGCGAGTGGGACACCGATCTGGTCTCGCGGTTGCGCGGTTGCGCGGTTCCGCGGTCATCCACCCCGCCGGAACCGCGCAACCACGGAACCGCGTAACCGCCGTCAACCAGCTTTCGCCGGTGTCCCGCTCTCCGCGGCGACGGCCTCCTCCTCGGTGTTGTAGATCCTGAACACGGCATCGAGCTTGGCCAGCTTGAGCAGCTTCTGGATCCGTTCCGAAGGGTTGACCAGGATCAGTTTGCGGTTCTGAGTGGTGAACTTCCCGAGATAGCCGACCAGCTCGCCGATACCAGTCGAGTCGATGTAGTCGATCTTCGTGAAGTCGATGATGACGTTCGAGCTTTCGTTCCTGAGCACGTTCTCGAGAGCCGACGAGAAGAACTCCGCGCTCTCACCGAGCTTGATGAGGCCTTCCACGTAAAGAATCGTGAAGTTTTCGACGTGCTTCTTTTCGACGATCACACAGCCTCCGGTCTTACGGATTCAAGCACAGCAAATTGGGGGCCACCGGGGTCAACCGAGCGTGAGCGGGCAGTCGTTGTCATTCCGAGCGTCAGCGAGGAATCTGGGAGGGCGGGTGGCGCGCCTCATGAGCGGTTTCAGCACACTCAGCGCGCCGCCCCTTCCCCCAGATCCCTCGCTAACGCTTCTAGGATGACAAGACGCTGCCCGCTCGTACCGCCACCACGGCGTTCATGCCGCCGAAGCCAAACGAGTTCGACAGAAAGTATTGGGCGCTCCCGGCGCGGGGGGCGTTCGGCACGTAGTCGAGGTCGCATTCGGGATCCGGCCTGTCGAGATTGATGGTCGGCGGAATCACGCCGGCGCTGAGCGCGATGAGCGACGTCGCGATCTCGATGGCTCCGCTGGCTCCCATGGCGTGGCCGTGCATCGACTTCGTGGAGCTGACCGGGATCCTTCGGGCATGGTCGCCGAACACGGCCTTGATGGCGCGAGTCTCAGTGGCGTCGTTTGCGAGCGTGGCTGTGCCGTGTGCATTGATGTAACCGACCTCCCGCGGATCGATCGAGCCGTCGGCGAGCGCCATGCGCATGGCGCGGGCGGCGCCGTCCGCGGAAGGATCGGTGAGGTGCCCGGCATCGCTCGTGGCGCCAACCCCCAGGATCTCGCCGAGGACCGGTTGGCCGCGCCGGAGCGCATTCTCGAGCGACTCCAGCACGAACACCGCCGCCCCCTCCGAGAGCACCAGACCCTTCCGGTCGGCGCTGAAGGGACGGCAGGCTCTGGCGGGATCGTCGTCGGCGGCCAGAACGCGCATCGACTCCCAGGCCCGGATGATCCCGAACGTCAGCGGCGCGTCGGCCCCGCCCGCGAACATGGCGTCGGCCTGTCCGCTGCGGATGGCCAGTGCAGCCAGGCCGATCGCGTGGGCGCTCGAAGCGCAGGCGGAGACGACGGCATAGGCGACACCCTTCGCGCCGTACTTCGTCGAGATCGCGCTGGCGGCGGCGTTGTACATCGACCATGGAATCGTCGTGGGCATCACTCGTGTCGTGCCCTCTTTGTAGATGCGCTTGTATCCGGCGTCCGACGTCTCACATCCACCGAGGCCGGTGCCGATGAGGCAGCCGCAGCGGTCTGGATCGATGCCGAGCGCAGAGAAGTTCGCCTGCGAGGCGGCTTCTTCCGCGGCGATCAGCGCTAAACGGGTGAAGCGGTCATGCCCGCGATGCAGCCCCTCGTGCGCCGGTGCCGGCACTTCGCCGCCGATCCGGCAGCTCAGCTGCGTGGCGTCGATGCTCTCCAGCCAGCGGATTCCGCTGCGCGCGTTGCGCACCGCGTCGAGGGTCTCCGCCGCGCCATTGCCGAGACAGCTGACGATGCCGATTCCGGTGATGGCCACGCGGCGGCGGGGAGGAATTGAGAATTGAGAATTGAGAATTGAGAGAGTCACGCCGGTTGCACTTTCTCGCTTCTCACTTCTCAATTTTCAGTTCCGCGGCGACCGCGTCGGCCATGTCTGCGAAGGTCTTCATGCTCCGGGCACGGCCGTCGGGAATATGGATGCCGAACTCTTCCTCGATGGCGAAGAGGATGGTCAGCGCGTCGAGCGAGTCGATGCCGGCGTCGGCCAGGGAAGTCTCGGGCGCGAGCTTGTCCTCAGGGATCGTCTTTTCCTTTCGAACGATGGCGATCAGCCTCGCGTCGAGCTCGGAACGTGTCATCACGATCGTTATGATAGCCGCGGCGCTCGAAAGTGACGGCGCCGCGCGAAGGCGACGAATGCCGAAAAAGCGTTATCCGGCGATCTACGCAGCGTGGATCGCCCTCTGCACCATCCTCTTCTTCGGACTCTCCGGAGCCGAGGACCCGTCGCGCCGCCACGGCCGGATCCTCAGCAACGATGCCGGCCGGATGGCGCAGCAGATTGCGCAGAAGAGCCATCGCAGCTGGCGCGGTTACGACGTCGTCCACGTCGCCTACGCCTCACGCGCCGAAGGACAACCCGAGCCACGGTGGATCGTTCTCCTCGACGGCGAGCCGCGCACCGCGTTGCACAAGGCCATCGTCGTCGAGCTCCGCGCCAGCGACGGCGCACTCGTGCGGATCCGCAGACCGGTCGAGTGATCAGAGGGTTGCGCGGTTGCGAGGTTGCGCGGTTCCGCGGTGTTCGACTGGCCAGATTGCGTTCGCGCAACCGCGGAACTGCGGAACCGCGTAACCGCGGAACCCGTTCATCATCGACAGTCGATCATTCATAATCCCCCCAATGTCCCGCCCCAGGCTCACGCCGATGCTCGAGCAGTATTTCGAGATCAAGCGGCAGGTTCCGGACGCCATCCTCCTCTACCGGCTCGGCGACTTCTACGAGATGTTTTTCGAAGACGCGGAGAAGGCCGCACCGCTGCTCGACCTCGTGCTGACCGCGCGCAACAAAGGCCAGGACCACGAGGCGCCGATGTGCGGGGTGCCGTACCACGCCGCCGACGGGTACATCGCCAAACTGGTGAAGAACGGCCTGCGCGTGGCGATCTGCGAGCAGGTCGAGGATCCGGCCGTGGCGAAGGGCCTCGTGCGGCGCGAGATCGTCCGCATCGTGACGCCGGGGACCGCCACCGAAAGCTCGATCGTGGAGCGGGAAAGCTGTTACCTGCTCTCGCTCGTGCCGGACGGCGAGAGCATCGGTGCGGCTTACCTCGACGTTTCCACGGGTGATTTCTTCGTGACGTCGTATCGGTCTCTGGACGACACCCGGCTGGTCGATGACGTGGCCCGGCTGGGACCGCGCGAGGCGATCTTCCCGCGCGAAGGGTCGGCGCAGGACGGGCTCTCATCGGAATCGATCGTACGCCTCGGTCTGGCCGCGACGGGCGTGGAGCCGTCGCTGTTCGAGCCTTCCGGTTCGCGCGAGTACCTGGCGCGTCACTTTCGCACTCAATCGCTGCGAGGTTTCGGTCTCGAGGACGACGAGGGGCGTGTGGCCGCTGCCGGCGCTGCGCTGCGTTATGCCGCGGCCAGCCACAAGCGCGAGCTCGATCACGTGCAGTCGCTGCGCGTCGACAACGACGCCGATTTTCTCCAGCTCGACGCCGCCACGCTTGCCAATCTGGAGGTGCTGGAGTCGCGTGATGCCGGCCGGCCGCGGGCCACGCTGTGGAGCGTGGTCAACGCAACGCGCTCGGCGATGGGCGGTCGGATGCTGCGGCGATGGATCACCCGTCCCCTGAAGGGCCGCGAGACGATTTTCGAGCGGCATGATGCCGTCGACGAGCTGACGCGATCGCGTCCCGTGCTCGAGCAGATGACCGCGAGGCTCTCCGAGATCGCGGACCTCGAGCGCATCGCCTCGCGGGTGACTCTCCGCAGCGCCACCCCCCGCGAATGCCTCACCCTCGGTGACTCGCTGCGGGCCGTGGCTGCGCTGCGGCAAGGCATGCGCGGCCTGCAGGGACCGCTGCTCACCCGCGTCCGCGAGGCCCTCGATCCGCTGGAGAATGTGGTCGCGCAGCTGGAGTCGACGATTGACCTGGATGCTCCGGCCGTTCTCCGCGACGGCGGCGTCATCCGCAGCGGAGTCGACACCGAGCTCGACCAGCTGCGCGCCATCGCCCACGACTCCAAGTCGATCCTCGTCTCCATCGAGGCCCGCGAGAAGGAACGCACCGGCATCGGCTCGCTCAAGATCCGCTTCAACTCGGTGTTCGGCTACTACATCGAGGTCTCCAAATCGAATCTCGCCAAGGTGCCGTCCGACTACATCCGCAAGCAGACCCTCGTGAACGCCGAGCGCTTCATCACGCTTGACCTCAAGGAGCTCGAGGAGAAGATCGTCGGGGCGGAGGAGAAGTCGATCCAGATCGAGCTGCGGCTGTACGACGAATTGCTGGCTGCCATCGCCAGGGGCAGCGCGGCCATTCTCGCCACGGCGCGGGCAGTGGGGGAGGTCGACGCCATCGTTTCCCTGGCCACGATCGCGATCCGGAACCGTTACGTCCGCGCCACCCTGACGGAAGACGCGGAGATCTCGATCGAAGACGGCCGTCACCCGGTCATCGAGCAGATCACGGCAGAGCGCTTCATTCCCAACAGCAGCGACATCCACCGCGACCGCAACGGGATCCAGGTCATCACCGGGCCGAACATGGGCGGCAAGTCGACGTACCTGCGCCAGGTCGCGCTGATCGTACTGCTGAACCAGGCCGGCTCGTTCGTTCCTGCCTCGAGCGCGCGGCTGGGCGTGTTCGACCGGATCTTCACCCGGGTGGGCGCTTCCGACCAGCTGGCCCGCGGCGAATCGACGTTCATGGTGGAGATGCACGAGACGGCGAACATCCTCAACAACGCCACCGCCCAGTCGCTGATCATCCTCGACGAGGTGGGACGGGGAACGGCCACCTTCGACGGCCTTTCGCTGGCGTGGGCGATCATCGAGTTCCTGCACGACAGCGCCTCGCGGTCGGGCATCACGCTGTTCGCCACGCACTACCACGAGGTCACGGACCTGGCCAAGACGCGGCCGCGCGTGGCCAACTACAACGTTGCGGTCAAGGAATGGAACGACCAGATCATCTTCCTGCGCAAGGTCGTGCCGGGGGCCGCGGACAAGAGCTACGGCATCCAGGTGGCGAAGCTCGCCGGAATTCCGCGTTCGGTGATCGACCGGGCCCACGAGATCCTGTCGACGCTGGAGCGGAAAGAGCGCGCCATGGTCGAGGAAACGCGCGGCCATGCGCCGGTGTCGAGCCGGCAGATGTCGCTCTTCGATTCGAATGAGCAGGACGTGCTGAACGCCCTGCGCGCCATGCAGATCGAGATGCTATCGCCGATCGACGCCCTGAACCGGCTCAACGAGCTGAAGGGAAAGCTCGGGACGTAGAAGTTCCGTCACTCCGAGCCGGCGGAACCGCGGGGGCGGGCGTGTGGGCGCGAGCGGTAAAGCGCGGCGAAGAGTCTCTTACCGGGACGATTTACCGGGTTGAGACTCTTCGCCGCGCTCCGCCGCTCCACCTGCCCACCCTCCCATGCGGCTTCGCCGGCTCGGAGTGACGGGAGTCCGGCCGCGCATCCCCTTTGCTACCATCCCACCCGTGCCTGACTACGACATCCTCGGCATCGGCCTCACCGGAAAATCGCTGACCCCCCTCGAGCGCCACCTCCTGCAGCAGCAGTCGCCGTACGCGGTGGTCCTGTTCGGACGCAATGTCGGATCGGCCGAGGAGCTGCGCGAGCTGGCGCGCGAGATCAAGGCCGTTTCGAAGACGCCGCCCGTGCTGATGATCGACGAGGAAGGGGGGCGCGTGGACCGGCTGCGCCACCTCATCCCGGGCCTGCCGAGCGCCGAGGCCTTCGCGGAAGGGGAGAGACCGCGAGAGCTGAGCGAGTGGTTTGGCAGGGTGATCGGCCAGGCCCTGCGCTTCTTCGACATCGAGATCGACCTCGCGCCCGTGGTCGACATCCGCGGCAGCAGCGCACCGAAGGGCCTCGAGCGCCGCACCTTCGGCACCGATGTGAAGACGGTCGTCGATCTCGCAGGCGCGTTCATGCGCGGTCTGCACTCGGCCGGCACGGCTTCCTGTCTCAAACATTTTCCAGGCATCGGAGTCGGCTCGGCAGACCCGCACTACGGAGCCACCGTCATCGACATTCCGGCCGACGAGCTCCTTCGCCGCGATCTCGTTCCGTTCCGCGTCCTCGCCAACGAAGCAGGCGCGGTCATGATCGGCCACGGGACGTATCCGCAGCTCGACGATCCCGATGTCCCGGCCACGCTGAGCCGTCGCCTTGCGCACGATCTGCTCCGCGGCGAGCTTCGATTCGACGGCATCGCAGTCAGCGACGACATGGAAATGCATGCCGTCTCGGACCTCGGGTCGTACGAGCACATCTATGAATCAGCGCTCATGGCCGGGAACGACGTCGTCCTCTTCTGCAGCCACATCGAGCGCGTCCGTGACCTGCAACTGTTCATGAACAAACGGGTCGCGGAAGACGCGCGAGTGCACGCCCAGTTCGACATCGCCGTGGCACGGTGCGAGAGATATCGCGCACATTGCAGCCGGCTTCGCAACGAGTCCGGACCGCCATTCGCGTCATTCGACGACCTCGTGGCCGAGGCCACGCGGTTCATCGAGGTATTCGAGCAGACGCGCCCGCAACGGGAGAGCGTGGTCCCTGATGAAGACCGCCGCAAGGGTCCGCGGAAACCGGGCAAGGGACACACCGGCCGCGAAGAATGGACGTGATCCGTTTGCGGATTGCGAGTTGCGGATTGCGAGTTGCGGATTGCGAATTGCCGATTGCGAATTGCAGATTGCGGGTTGCGGCGCTCCGACCTTTCAGTGGGTCAAGAATCGCCGCTGAGCCGCGGAGCGGCGAAATCTAATTAGCCCAAGGCGTGAGCCTTGGGGGACGAGGCAAGGCACAGCGCAGAGCCGCGGAGCGGCGACATTGGTCTCTCGGAGATGTCGCCGCTCCGCGGCTCATACGCTGGATCACGCACCGATCATCCCAACGCTGACGCGTTGGGCTACTTAGATCTCGCCGCGCCGCGGCTGGAGTACCCTCTTCAAATCTCGCCGGATCCAGCGAACATCCTCCGCGGCTGGAGTGCCTCTTCAAATCTCGCCGGATCCAACGAACATCCTCCGCGGCTGGAGTGCCCTCTTCGAAGTCTCGCCGGGATCCACTGAACATCCCTGAAGAGCCCGGATTGTGGATTGACCTTACGGCGAGCGCTTCTTCCGGAAGTCGTCGATCGGTGCGATCGACTTTCTCATCAGGATCTCCGAATGACCGCGCATGAGGTAGTCGGGCATCTCTCCTACCACGCGGTAGCCGAGGGATTCGTAGAGCTCTTTCGCGCGATGGTTGAACGAGGAAACGCAGAGGAACGCGTTCGGCGACTCGCGGAAGATCCGCCCCTCGGCGAAGCTCATCAGCTCCGTTCCGATGCCGCGGCTGCGGGCCTCCGCAGCGACGCAGATGATCTGGATGTAGCCGACGAACGCCCCGTGCATGTTGAGGATGACGAAACCGACGGGTCGTTGCACGTCATGGGCGACGTAGACCTCGCGGCTGACATCACGGAGGACGGACAGGCATTCGTCGAAGGTCCGGCCGAACGTGATCCACGGCTCGCTCGTGGCCATCATCGTGGCGCACTGTGACGCTTCGGTCCCGGAGGCCAGCGGCTGGATCCTGATCTCGCTCACGCCGCTATACTGCCACGCTCGTGAGGTGAACGAATGCGCCCAGATTCATCGGAGTACGGATCCTATTTCGGTACCTACGTCGGCAACGTTCCCGAGGAGGACGTCCTGGCCGCACTCGAGTCGCAGCGGGACGACACGAAGAAATTTCTGCTTTCCATCCCGAAGGAGCGCGAGTCGTTTCGCTACGGTCCCGACAAGTGGAGCATCAAGGAGGTGCTTGGGCACCTCACCGATGCCGAGCGGGTGTTCGCGTACCGGGCCATGGCCATTGCCCGCGGCGAACAGCAGTCGCTTCCGGGCTTCGACGAGAAGGCGTACGTGACCCGCGCGGGATTCGAGCAGCAGTCGTTGCGCGATCTGCTCGACGCGTATCTCGCCGTACGCAATGCCAGCCTCGCTCTCTTCCGGCAGCTCGACGAAGAAGCGTGGCAGCGGCGCGGCACGGCGAACAAGAATCCGGTCAGCGTCCGAGCGCTGGCCTACATCACCATCGGCCACGAGCGGCACCATCTGAAGATCTTGCGCGAACGATACGTGTGACGGGCTGTTGGCTCCAGGCTCTCAGCGCTCGGATGCGACGCCGCTCAGCCCAGGGCCACGTAGCGCACGACCGCGATGTAGTGGCAGGCGCTCCCGCCGAGCACGCACAGGTGCCAGATGCCGTGCATGTGGGCGACCTTCTTCGACAGCGCGAAGAACGTCAGCCCGGCCGTGTAGATGATGCCGCCGGTCAGGAGAAGGACGATTCCGGGCGAGGGCATGACCCGCTTCAACGGTGCGAAAGCGAAAACGACCAGCCAACCCATCAGCACGTAGAGCGTGATGGAGATCCACCGATAGCGGCCGTGCAGGAAGACGTCCTTCGCGATGCCTGCCGCGGCCAGGGCCCAGACGATGCCGAACAGAGTCCAGCCCAGCCTGCCGCGAAGGAGGGCCAGCGTCAGGGGCGTGTAGGTGCCGGCGATCAGAAGGTAAATGGCGCAGTGATCGAAGACGTGGAAGATGTTCTTGGCCCTGCCGCGAAGAGAGTGGTAGAGCGTCGAGCTGAGGTAGAGCACGATCAGCATCGCACCGTAAACCGCGACCGCCGTGATCCTCGTGGCCCCGCCGTTGATCGAAGCCAGCGTCACGGCGACCGTGGTCCCCACCACCGCCAGCAGGGAGCCGACCATGTGGGTGATGCTGTTGAAAAGCTCGCCGCGGTACATTCTTGAAATCTAGCACGTGACGGGCGAGCGGCAGGTTTGCCGGGTCACCCGGTCACCAAGTCACCTGGGGACCGGAACCCCGGTGACTCGGTGACCTAGTGGCCTGTATCGGCTGAATTGGTACCACTTGGCTTGGTCTCGACGCCGTGAGCTTCGTTGCGCCTCCTCAGCATAGTCACCGCTATGCCTGCGTCGGCGCGCCTCGCTCACGTCGCCGATCCCGGCGCCACTGGTACCAATTCAACCAATACAGGCCACTAGTCAGCAAAAGCGGCGGCTCGCGCCGCCGCTTTGCGATTCCAGTCGATTGATCTAGAACGGCACTTCGTCTTCGTCCTGCACGACATCGGGCTGCGAAGTCGAGCCGCCCTTCTTGGCGCCGGTATACGAGCCGCCGCCGTACGATCCGCCGTTCTCGTCGCCCTTCTTATCGAGCATCTGCATGTCGCGGGCGATGATCTCTTTCCGCTCCCGCTTCTGTCCCGATTCCTTGTCGTCCCAGGTGTCGGTGCGGATCGAGCCTTCGATGTACACCAGCTTTCCCTTCTTCAGGTACTGGCCGCAGATCTCACCGAGCTTTCCCCATGCCACGATGTTGTGCCATTCGGTACGCTCCTGCTTCTCGCCGGAGCGGTCGGTGAACTTTTCGTCGGTGGCGAGCGAGAACTTCGTCACGCTCGTGCCATTGGGTGTAGACCGGACCTCGGGGTCCTTGCCGAGACGGCCAACCAGAATGACTCTGTTTACGGTTCCTGCCATTGTCTTTCTCCTGTTCGAGTGCTTTTTGTAATGGACCGACGGGCGTCGGCGGTTGCTCGAACGTCCAAGTGTGGGTCGAGCTCATTCTAAATCGAGACAAGCGGAGGCTGACGTTTTTCTACCGCGTGTGGAGTGGCTTTCCCGTCACTCTGAGCCGGCGGAGCCGCGGGCGTGGGTGGTCGGCGGGAGCGGCATGGCGCGGCGAAGAGTCTCTTACCGGGACGATGGTCAGGCTGGAGCGGATCGTGCGCGACGGCAGGCTCACCGCGATCGTGCAATCTGGAGACTCTTCGCCCCGCTCCGCCGCTCCGCCCGCCCGACCTGCCCCGCGGCTCCGCCGGCTCAGAGTGATGGCATCATCGCTCCGGCGGCTCACAGTAACGGAGGCGTGCTAAGTTTGCCCGCCGATGAAATGCGTCATCCAGCGCGTCCGCCGCGCCTCAGTGCACGTCGGTGACGATCTCGTCTCGGAGGTCGGTCCGGGCCTGCTCGTTCTAGCGGCTGTAGAGAAGGGCGACACGCCGCAAGCCATCGTCGATGCGGCAAGGAAGATCCGCGAGCTGCGGATCTTTGCCGATGATGCCGGCAAGATGAACCGTGACGTGACCGACGTGGCCGGCTCGATTCTCGCGGTCTCTCAATTCACCCTCGCGGGCTCGATCGCGAAGGGCCGCCGCCCGAGCTTCGACAATGCCGAGGAGCCGGCGCGGGCGAGCGAGCTGTTCGAGATCTTCGTGCGCGAGCTCGGCGCCACCGGAATCCCGGTGAAGACAGGCCGCTTCCGCGAAATGATGATCGTCTCGCTCGAGAACGACGGGCCGGTCACGTTCACCTACGACTCGTAGGTCCATCAGATCGCGAAAAGTACTGAGTACTGAGTGCTGAGTGCTGAGTCCTGAGTGCTTCGGATTCGATACTCAGTACTCAGCACTCAGTACTCAGCACTCAGTACTCAGCACTCGCTTCGCTATACTTCGCGGTCCGTCATGCAATACGACCCCAGAGACATCGAATCGAAGTGGCAGCAGCGGTGGGCCGAGGAGCGCGTCGCGGAAGTCGACGTGACCGCCCCGGGCGACAAGTTCTACATGCTGAACATGTTCCCGTACCCATCGGGCGATCTTCACGTGGGCCACGGCCGCAATTACATCCTCGGCGACGCGCTCTACCGCTTCTTCCGCATGCAGGGCCGCGTCGCGCTCAACCCGATGGGATGGGATGCCTTCGGTCTACCCGCCGAGAACGCCGCCATCAAGCGCGGGATCCATCCGCGCGAGTGGACGGTGGGCAACATCGGTCGGATGAAGGCGCAGTTCAAGCGCTGGGGCATCCTCTACGACTGGTCGAAGGAGCTCGCCTCCTGCAATCCCGACTACTACCGCTGGAACCAGTGGCTGTTCCTGATGCTCTACAAACGCGGTCTGGCGTACCGGGGCAAGGCTCCCGTCAACTGGTGCCCCTCGGATCACACGGTGCTCGCGAACGAGCAGGTCGTGGACGGCCGATGCGAGCGCTGCGGCAGCGAGGTCGTGCAGAAAGAGCTCGAGCAGTGGTTCTTCAAGATCACTGACTACGCCGATCGTCTCGACGAGTCGCTGGACGGGCTCGAGGAATGGCCTGAGAAGGTCAAGCTGATGCAGCGGAACTGGATCGGCCGCTCGGTGGGCGCCGATGTCGACTTCGAGGTGCCGGCCCTCGGCAAGCCGCTGCGTATCTTCACGACCCGTCCCGACACGATTTACGGCGCGACGTTCATGGTCATGGCGCCGGAACATCCGGCCGTGGCCACGCTCATCGCCGACAACCCGCAACGCAGCGAGATCGAGGCCTGGATCGAAGGCGTGAAGAACCAGTCCGCGCTCGAGCGCCAGGAGGCGGGGAAGGAAGGGCGCTTCACTGGAAGGACCGCCATCAATCCGTTTACAAACGAGCACATCCCGATCTGGCTCGGAAACTTCGTGCTGATGCAGTACGGCACCGGCGCAATCATGGCGGTTCCGGGCCACGACCAGCGCGACTTCGAGTTCGCGCGCCAGTACGGCCTGTCGATTCGCGTGGTGGTCACGCCGCAGGGCGAACGGGCGCCGGCCCCTGCGGACATGGCCGAAGCCTTCGTGGTGAAAGACGAGAGTGCCGTCTCGGTCGAATCCGGATCGATCAGCGGGCTGGCCACGCCGAAGGCAATCGAGAAGATCCTCGACGAGATCGAGCAACGCGGCATCGGCCGGAAGATGGTCCGCTACCGCCTGCGCGACTGGCTCATCTCGCGCCAGCGCTACTGGGGCACGCCGATCCCGATCATCTACTGCGATCACTGCGGCATCGTGCCTGTGCCTGACTCGCAGCTGCCGGTGACGCTGCCGCTCGACGTGCCGTTCACCGGCCGCGAGGGGAACCCGCTGGCCAAGGATCCGCGGTTCGTGAACACGACCTGCCCGCGATGCGGCGCCGCGGCGCGGCGTGAAACGGACACCATGGACACGTTCGTCGACTCGTCCTGGTACTACTGCCGCTTCATCACGCCGCACGACGACCGCAAGATCTTCGACAGCTACCTCGTCAACCGCTGGCTTCCGGTCGACCAGTACATCGGCGGCATCGAGCACGCCATCCTTCACCTGCTCTACGCGCGCTTCATCACCAAGACGCTGTTCGACATGGGTCTCGTCGAATTCGAGGAGCCGTTCACGCGGCTGTTCAACCAGGGTGTGATCACGAAGGAGGGTTACCGCGATCCGAACGACAACTTCTCCTGGGTGCCGCTGGGGGAGGTGGAGCTCCGCGGCGGCAAGCCGGTGCGCAAGGGCAGCGGCGCGGAGTTGATGGCCGAAGTCGGCAAGATGTCGAAATCGCGCTTCAACGTGGTCCCGCCCGACGAGCTGATCGAGCGCTACGGGGCCGACACGGAGCGGGTCTACACGCTCTTCATCGCGCCACCGGATCAGGAAGCGGCATGGTCGGACGAGGGCGTGATCGGGGCCTGGCGTTTCCTCGGCCGCGTCTGGAACCTCGGCCAGGAGCTGCTGGAGATGCGGAACGCGCATCAGGCAGGCGCCGCGACCGTTTCGCCGGATCGCATGATCCGCAAGATGCACCAGACCATCGACGCCGTCACCGCGCGCATGCACCGGTTCCAGTTCAACACCGTCATTTCCGCGCTGATGGAGCTCTCGAACTCGATCGGCGACTATGTCTCGGCCGGTGGACACGACACGGTCAGGATGACTGAGGCGTATTCGACGCTTCTGAAGCTTCTCCATCCCTTTGCGCCGCACATCACCGAGGAGATGTGGTCGCTGCTCGGCAACCGCGAGCTCATCCTGGTGTCTTCGTGGCCGGTCGCCGATCTGGCGCTGATGCAGGAGGATGCGGTGACGATCGCGGTGCAGGTCAATGGGAAGCTGCGCGGCCAGGTCGAAGTGCCGGCTCCTCCGGTCGAGGAGGCGGTCTTTGCCGCGGTCGGCAGCAACGACAAGGTCCAGCAGTGGATCAGTGGCAAACAGGTTGTGAAGAAGATCTACGTCCCGGGTAAACTCGTGAACCTGGTGGTGAAATGAGGCCGAATCGATTTGTAGGAATCGTGGCGATGCTCGGCACGCTCTTCCTGCTCACGTCGTGCGGCTACGCCCTGGTCGGCACGGGGAACTTCCTGCCGGCGGACATCCACACGATCGCGGTCCCGGCATTCGTCAACAAGACCACGCGCGTGGAGCTCGAGCAGCGTGTCACCCAGGCGGTCGCGGAGGAGTTCGTCTCGCGCGGGCGGCTGAAGCTCGTGACAAAGCCGGCCGACGCGGACGCGATCCTGCGCGGTTCGATCGACAGCTTCGGCCTGTTCCCGATCGCCTCGAACCCGCAGGGACGCGCCACGCAGTACCAGATCTCGATCACCGCGAAGATCGAGCTCGTCGACCACCGGCACGAGGACAAGGTGATCTGGAAGAACGACCAGTACCGGTTCACGGAGAACTACCAGGTCGGCGACGTGACGAGCTCGGATACCTTCGACCAGGAGACGCGGGCGATCGCCGAGATCGCCGTCCGGTTCGCGGAGTCGCTGGTGACGAACCTGCTGGAAGGGTTCTGACGAGACGGTCGCGAGGTCGCGAGGTTTCTAGGTCACGAGGTGCCTGGTTTGAGTACTACGCAACCTCGGAACCTCGCGGCCTCGAAACCGCTTGACGTCACATCTCGACCCTCTTCCGTTGCGATACTCTGTTAGAACTCACAGGGGAGGCTCTATGCACCGGAAGCTCATATGCGCGGCGGTTCTCGTTCTGGCGGCGATCGGGGTTCTGGCCCAGGCTCCCGCGCCGGCAGTAACGACCTTCACCGCTCCGCGCGTCATCGACGCCGTGGTTACGGACTCTCATGGCAAGCACATTGCCGGTTTGACGGCCGCCGATTTTCAGATCGTGCAGGACGGAAAACCTCAGGAAATCACGAAGTTCGTGGAGCTCACGCGCACCGGCGACGCTCCTGATACGCAGCCGGGGCGAATGATCGTCGTCGCGTTCGACATGTCCTCGCTCTCGATGCAGGGCCGTCGCAAAAGTGTCGATGCCGTACGGCAGGTTCTCAAGACCCGCGTCAGGCCGACGGACCGCGTCATGATCGCGCAGGTCTCGGTCGTGGGCGCTGCCTCCCCGGTGGGGGCCTGGACCTCCGATCCCGTAGAGATCGAGCGTCAGCTGGCGGTCATCGACGGGCTCAACGTCAGCGAGCGGTCCTTCGAGCGAAAGAACACGGAACGGAACATCCAGATGTCCGTCGAGATGGACCAGCCCGGCGGCAACGTGGTCATAACCTTCGACAGCCTGATCGGCACGGTCCGCCAGTACGCCGCCCGCGCACAAGCCGAGACGCGCCGGACCATCGTCGCCATCCAGGACGTCGTCGGAATGCTGGGTAGCGGACCCGGAAAGAAGATCGTGCTCCTCGCCGGCGGCGGGCTGCAGACCCGGCCGGGCTCCGAGATGTTCGAGTACCTCGAAACCCTCAAGAATCAGGGTGAGATGGGGCAGCTGGGGCCGGGGCTGAATGCGACGGCCAGGCGAGCCAATCCGCGGTCCGAAATCTCGCGATACGAAGTTGCCGAGGATATCCGTCAGATCGGCGAGATGGCGCGGAATCACGGCGTCGTCATGTATGCGATCCAGCCCGACACGACCGGATCGACCCAGCTGGCCGTCGAGCGGACCGACGTCGCCGACACCTCGGCCGACTTCATCGGCGTCGCAGACCAGATGAGCGGATATACCTTGCTGAGCGCCATGACCGGCGGGCAGTCGATGATGGGCGGAACCCCCCAGGCCGCCGCGGCCGCGATCAACGCCGACCTCGACATGCATTACGCGCTGTCGTTCCAGCAGACCATCCCCGCGGTCGGCGACCTTCCGAGAGTCATCGTGAAGATGACCAAGCCGGGATACAAGGTTCGATCGGCCTTCGCGGGCGGTCCGGTGAGCAAGGATGCCGAAGTGAAGGACGCGGTGGTCGCGAACCAGAGCGGCACACCGGCATCGAACGAGCTCAACATCGCGGTGAAGAACGAGGAGCCGGTGCCCGACGGGGTCAACCGGAAGGTGACGCTCACGGTGATGATCCCCGTGAAGTCGCTCAAGCTCACACGGGCGGGCGACGAAGTGGTCGGCGCGTTCGCGGTCTACATCTCCACCGGCGATGCGCAGGGCCACGCCTCGGCCGTGAACAAGCAGTCGAAGGAAGTGCGCTTTCCGGCCGCCGCCTTGCCGCAGATCCTCGAGAAGTCGATCGGCTTTCGCGTCGACGTCACGCTCATACCGGGACGCACCCAGGTTTCGGTCGGCGTGCTCGATCAGAACTCCGAGCAGACCGGATACGCGAAGATCGCGATTTAGGGCGCGCGCGGATCCGCCCGCGAGCGTCCGTCCGCGCGCTTCCGTGATCCTGAGAGCTGGTGGAACCGCGCCCCGTCACTCTGAGCCGGCGAAACCGCGGGGGCGGTGGAAGGGCAGGAGCGGTGGAGCGCGGCGAAGAGTCTCTTACCGGGACGATCAGAGGTTTGAGACTCTTCGCCGCGCTACGCCGCTCCACCCAACCGCCCTTTCCCGCGGCTGCGCCGGCTCAGAGTGACGGGGGCAAAACAGAAACGGCGCACTCGCGTGCGCCGTTTTCGTTTTCCGCGATCCGGGTGGCTACTTCTTTTCGCCGCTGCCGCGCTTGGCGGCCGCGGAGAGCCGGGACTTGTAGCGGTTCGCGGTGTTCTTCTTGATGATTCCGCGCTTGGCCGCCTTGTCGATCTCGGCGAATCCGGTCGAGAGAATCTCGGCCGCCGTGTCGCCACCGGCGACCGCTGCGCGCGACTTCTTCAGCGCGCCACGAAGCCGCGATTTGCCCGCGCGGTTCCGCTCATTCCGTTTTTCGGCCTGACGTCTCTGCTTCTCGGCCGAGCGAATATTCGCCATGAATTTGCTCCTGTGTCCTTCCGGTGAGGTCTGCGACCGGTGTGCCGGCCGAACGAAAGGCTGCGTATTCTACCTTGATTCCACTCCCAGTCTCTTCAATTCCTCCCGGGCCTTCGTGGCCTCGGGCGATTTGGGGTGCTCGTGTACCACGTACTGAAGCTGGACGATGGCTTGCGCCTTCTCCCCGATGTTCACGTAGGCGTAGCCCTTTTTCAGCAGCGCACTGGGAACCTTGTCGGATTGCGGGTAGCTGTTGACGACGCTGTCAAACTGCGCGATCGCGTCCTGATATTTCTTCTGCGAGTAGAGGCACTCGCCGATCCAGTAGGCGGCGTTGTCGGCCAGGTCGGATGTCGGATACTTGCCGATGAAGTCCTTGAATCCGGCGATGGCCAGGTCGTAGTTGCCTCGCTGATAGTCGCGGTAGGCGGCCTGGTACTCGACCGTGGGACTCTCGGTATCGGCAGCGACGGTGACCTCGCTCGCGGGGCCGGGGGGAGGCGCTCCCGGCGCGGCCGCAGCGCCGGGTGCAGTGGCTGGTGGAGCGGGGGTGAGCCGGGCCACGGCCGCACGAGTCTCGTCGAGGTCGTGCTGCGCCTGCGTGACCTGCTGGACGATGTGGTCGATGCGGTAGTTGGTCTGCTCGATCGATCCCTGCAGGTTGTTCTGCCGGTCTTCGATCTGGTCGACCTTGGCCACCATCGTGGCGTTGGACTTGAGAAGCGTCTGCGTCTGCTCGGCGATGCGCGCGTTCACGCTCTGCACCTCTTCCTTGCTCGAAGCCGTGCGCTTGAGCTGCGCCACCTGGTCCTGCAGCTCGTTGATCTGACTCTGCAGTTTCTGGATGTCGGAGGAGGTCACGCAGGCGCCGGCGCCCAGCAGCGACACGGCCAGTGCACAGCGGGCGGCGAGGCGGAGTGCGATGCGCGGGGTCATTGCCTATTTTCCGATGAGCACGAGATGGTCGCGGCGATTCTTCGCCCACGCCGCTTCGTCGTGACCCGGGTCGAAGGGACGCTCTTCGCCGTAGCTGACTGTGCGGATGCGACTGGCGTCGATTCCCAGCGTGGCCAGGTACTCCTTGGCGGTGTTGGCGCGGCGGTCGCCAAGGGCCAGGTTGTACTGCTCGGTGCCGCGCTCGTCGCAGTGGCCTTCGATGAGGAGGTTGTACTGCGGATTCTTCTTGAGCCAGTTCGCGGAGTTGGTCAGCGCGGTCTGCGCGTCGGGAGTGAGGGTCGACTCGTCGAACGCGAAGAAGGCGTCCTGAATGTAGCCGCGCTGCTGGGCGACGCGATTGAGCTCGTCGATGTCGGACGGAAGCGCTTCTTCCGTGACCTTGGCCTCGGGCTGGACGAAGTCGGGCGGCTGAGTCACCGGAGTTGCGGCGACCGGAGGCGGCTGGGTGGTGGTGACGACGGGCGTCGGAGCGACGACAGGGGCCGGTGTCTTCTTGGTCCGGCAGGCGGGAAGGATCACGATGAGAGTGGCGAGCAGCGTAAGGGCAAGCGTCTTCAGCATCTTAGTCATTGCAGTTCGACTCCTTATGTGAACCAGTTCGAATCATACCAAACGGGCCGCAGCGCGATTACTCAACCTTCTTTGACCAGTCCGGTTCTTTGTTCTCACCTTGCGACGTGAGCGGCATCAGATCGGTTCCGTCTGCGCGCATCCTGTAGATCTGCCATTTGCCGGAACGGTTCGACTGAAAGGCGATCCACTTGCCGTCCGGCGACCAGGAAGGCTGCTCGTTCGATCCTTCGCCGGCCAGGATGTGGCTTTCGCCGGTGACGACGTTCGTGATTCGGATCTGGAAGACGCCGTTGACGCGCGAGGTGTAGGCGAGCCGCTCGCCGTCCGGCGCCCAGCGCGCGTCGTCGTTCCATTGGCCTTCGAACGAGATGCGCCGGATGTTCGTTCCTTCCGCGTCCATCACGTAGATCTGAGGCGTGCCGCTCCGTCCGGAAGTGAAGCAGATCTGCCTGCCGTTGGGACTCCACTCGGGCGTGGACTCGATCGAGTACGACGTGGTCAGGCGCCGCAGGTTCGTAGCGTCGTCCCTGATCACGTAAATATCGGGATTCCCGTTGACCGAGCCGACGAAGGCGATGTCGTGTCCGACCGGCGAGAATCGCGCGGAAGTGTTCAGCGCCAGGCCGGTGTGGATCTTGATCCGGCCGCCGCCGCGGCGGTTGATCACGTACATCTCGCTGGCGTTGCGGCTGAAGGAGGTGTAGACCATCCGCTCGTCGTCGGGCGACCAGCTGGGAAGAATCGAAAGCCCCCGGTGAAAGGTGATCCGGCGCTGATTGCCGCCGTCCCAATCCATCAGGTAGATCTCCCAGAAGCCGTCGCGATTCGATGCGAATGCGATCTGCGTGGTGAAGATGCCGGGCTTGCCGTTGATGCTGCGCACGATGTACGAGGCGATCGTGTGCGCGGTCTTGGTGAGAGCGGCCTCCCCGGCGCGATAGCGTTTGCTGGGGAGCGCCTCGGCACCGGTGCTGTCGACCAGCCGTGTGTCGACGAGGTAGTCGATCTCGGCGCCCCCGCCGCCCGCCGGCGTCGTGGAGAACCGCAGGTCGAGCAGGTACGCCGCGCTGATGCGCTTGAGAAGATCGGGCGTCGGCGGGACGTTCGGCGGCAACGGGGCGATGGCGAAGACACCGGACTCCGCGATGTCGCGCGTGAGCGGCGCGAAAAAGAGCGCGTTGATCTTCTGCGGGTCCAGTCCTGCCGGCAGACCGGGAAACGGAATGGCGATGCGCGCCACCTGCTGGGCCTTCGACTGATCGATCGTGGTCTGGATCTGCGTCTGCGCGTGCGCGGCGGACGCCAGCAGGACGAGGAGAACCGAAAGAGCTGGAGTCGTCTTTTTCATTTGAACGTGAGGTGAACTCCGAGGAAGGTGCCGTTATACGCGAAAGGGAGCGGTGTCAGGGGAGAGGCTTCCAGGACGGCGCGGAGAGCGGCGCGGTCGGCGGTGCCGTTGCCGCTGCCCGTCTCGATTTTCGCGTTGCGGATCGTGCCGTCGCGCTCGATCTCGTAGTAAACGGTCGTGGCCGTGCCGGGCGTGACCTGGGGCCGGAACCAGTGCGTGCCGATCAGTCGTTTCATGTTCTCGATGTAGAGCGTGTACGGGAAGTCGCCTTCGATGCCCGTGACGCCGGCGCTGCCGATGGGAACGTCCGCCACTCCCGTTGCGGTTCCGGTGCCGGCCGGATGCGCCGCGACGGCGGGCGGAGGAGGAGCAGCGACGTCCAGGCCCTTTTTCGTCGACTTTCCGAAGGGTGACGTCGGCGCCGTCTTCTTCGAGGGCTTCTCCACCGGCGCGGGCTTCGGCTGCTCGACGGCGGGCCGCGGCTCGGCCAGTTTCGGGAGCGGCGGGGAAACGGGCTTCGCCGCCGGCGCAGCCGCGTTCGCGGGAGTCATGGGTGCCAGCCTGATGGTCAATATGTTGACCCCATGGACAGGGGAGTGGTGCAGCGCGGCATAGACGGCGATGGCCGTGATCGCAGCGTGCAGGAGGACGGAGAGGATGATTCCGGGAGCGGTACCCGTGTCGAGCGAGGCTCGTTCGGCCAGAAGTTCACCGACGCGGTCTTCCATCCGGTTCCTTCGGCTGCGTGATCATGCCCAGTTGCTCGACCCCGGCGCGGTTCATGATGTCGAGCACCGTCACCACGCGCCCGTATGGCACGCCTTTGTCTGCCTCCAGCAGCGCTCGCTTGACGCGACGGCCGCGCAGCATCGGCCCCAGGGTGGCCTCGAGATTTCCCGTCCCGGCCGGCGCGCCGTCGACGTAGACGGCACCGTTCGCCGCCACCGTGACCTTGGCCGGCTGGTTCGAGGCCAGTTCGAAGCTCTTCCCCTCGGCCGTCGGAAGCTGCACGGTGAGCCCCGTGGTGAGCATCGGCGCCGTGATCATGAAGATGATGAGCAGGACCAGCATCACGTCCACCAGCGGCGTGACGTTGATGTCCGCCATGTCGCCCAGGTCGTCGCCGTTGCTGTCGAATCGAAAAGCCATCAGAAATTAGACGATCGTGTTGACGTGAAAGTAACTTGAAGTCCTGAGTCCTGAGTCCTTAGTAGATCGTGCACGCTTCCGCTCAGGACTCAGCACTCAGGACTTCTACATGAAGTTCCTCTCCGTGAGGTTGAGGAACTCCAGCGTGAAGTCCTCCATCTCGCCGCGGGAGTGGCGCAGCCGCTGGACGAAGGCGTTATAGAAAAGGAGTGCCGGTATGGCTGCGAAGAGCCCGGCCGCCGTGTTGATCAGGGCTTCGCTGATGCCGGGGGCGACCGCGGTGATCGAGGTCGAGCCGGTCGAGCCGATGCTGGCGAACGAGTCCATGATTCCCCACACCGTTCCGAACAGGCCGATGAACGGCGTCGCGGCGGCGGTGGTGGCCAGGAAAGGGACGTAGCGGCTGAGGCGGGCCCCTTCGATGCGGGAAGCGCGGATCAGCGATCGCTCCACGCTGTCGAGAGAGCGCACCTTCGCACCCTCGTGGGCGATCTGTGCCTCGACTTCCGCATACCCGGCCTTGAACAGACCGACCAGCGGCGAATAGGTGAGCGAATTGGCGGCCGACTGCACGTCGGCGAGCCGCTTGGCTTTCCGAAACACACTTACGAACCGCTTCGACAGCCGCTCCGAGCGGCTGAAACGCCGCCAGACGATCAGGATCGTCGCCCACGACAGAATGGAAAAGAGGAGAAGGATGGCGAGAACGGTTTTTCCCACCCATCCCGTATGGATAAACGCCGTCCAGAGTTGCACGGGCGGTAAGGTAGCAGAGAAATTGCGGATTGCGGATTGCGAATTGCGAAATGAAGCGACGAACGGAGATCAATTCGCAATTCGTTCATAATCGCGCCTCATGTCGAAGCGTGCGCTCATCACCGGCGCGTCGAGCGGAATCGGCGAAGCGCTGGCGCGCGAGCTCGGGAGGCGCGGCTGGTCGCTGGCCCTTCTGGCGCGGCGACACGTTCTGATGGAAGCTCTGGCCCGCGAGATTGGAAACGCTGTGGCCTTTCCCTGCGACGTCAGCGACTTCACCTCCGTGACGGATTCCGTGCGCAAGGCCGAAGCCGCTCTCGGCGGGCCGTTCGATCTCGTCGTCGCCAATGCCGGGATCGGCGCGCCCACTCACGCGAGCAAGTTCAAGGCGAACGAGGCCGAGCAGATGGTGCGCGTCAACGTCCTCGGCATGATGTACCTGTTCGACGCCGTGGTCCCCTCGATGATCGAGCGCCGCGGCGGGCGGTTCGCTGGCATGGCCTCCCTGGCGGGACTGCGCGGCCTGCCGACGTCGTCCGCGTACTCCGCCACGAAGGCGGCCATGCAGGCCTTTCTCGAGTCGAGCCGCGTCGAGCTCGCGCCGTACGGCGTCGGAGTGACGACGATCAACCCGGGGTTCGTGGCTACGCCGATGACCGAGAGGAACCGCTTCAAAATGCCGTTCCTGGTGAACGTGAACAAGGCTGCGGTCATCATCGCCGACGGGCTGGAGCGCGGCGCGCGCGTCGTGCAGTTCCCGTGGCCGATGTCGTTGTTGATGCGTTTCACGCGCCTGCTGCCGAACGCCATCTACGACCGGGTGATGATTCCGTACGGGCGGCGTAAGAGCGATCCGTCGAAGGTGAAGCGATGAAGCGCCTGTTTCGCGAGACGATGAACGTCCGCCTCTGGTCGTTCGTCAACGTCTTTCTGCTATGGATCGTCCGGCCGTCGATCCTGGAAGTGAACGAGAACCGCTGCGAGATCGTGATCCCGCTGAACTGGATCACACGGCGCCGCGACATTCACGCCATGTACTTCGGCACGCTGTCGATGGGCGCGGACATGGCCGGCGGCCTGATCGCCTTCCGGCTCATGCAGCGGCAGAAGGTGAACGTCTCGTTCATCTTCAAGGACTTCAAGGCGGAGTTCCTCAAACGCGCGGAAGGCGACGTGCACTTCGCCAACGAGGATGGGCCGGTGATTCAGGAACTGCTCCGGCGTGCTCTGGCGAGTGGTGAGCGCGAAGAGGCCAAGGTTCACGTCACGGCCACCGTGCCGAAGAAGCTCGGCGGCGAGCCGGTGGCGCGTTTCGAGCTCACGCTCTCCTTGAAACGGCGGTGAGGCAGCAGGCGCTAGTGGCCTGTATCGGCTGAATTGGTACCACCTGGCTTGGTCTCGACGCCGTGAGCTTCGTTGCGCCTCCTCAGCATAGTCACCGCTATGCCTGCGTCGGCGCGCCTCGCTCACGTCGCCGATCCCGGCGCCACTGGTACCAATTCAACCAATACAGGCCACTAGTGGACTCCCGGAAACGGCCCGCTCATCTCCGTCGTCGACGCGTCGCCACGCTGCAACCGCTCGAGAATTTCCTGAGCGCGCTCGTGCAGCGCATCGAGAACCCAGACCCGGGCATTCCACGGTTGCGGCCCGTCGATCGGCCGGTCGTCGAGGAGCGGGAGCGCGGTCCCCGCCTCGATCACGTACGGCACCCCCGCCCGTTCGAGCCGGTCGGCGAGTGCGGAGAGGAGCCCGGCGTCGGTGGTCATGGTCAGGCTGACGAGCTGCGAGCTCAGCGTCTCCTCGATGTGATCGACGAGCTTCTCGCCGCAATCGGCGCAGCGATCGACGCCTTCGCGGTATTCGGTGAGGCATTCTGGACAGATCATTGGAGACTCGCCACCAGTTCATCGATGTAACGGTCGGCTTTGACGAAGCTCTTGCCCCAGGTCTCGTTCCAGGGCGCGAGGACGTTGGCTTCCTTCATTTGCGCGGCAGTCTTGCCGGCCTTCAGTTCTTTCTCCACTGCAGCGGAGGTCGCCTCGAGCATCTCGCCGTAAGCGCGGAGGCTGGCCTTGTCTCCGAGGGGACCGTGGCCGGGGATGATCTTCACGTCGTCGGGGATCATGGGCAGAGTCTTGTCGACGGCAGCGATCAGGCCGCGAACGTTGCCTCCGTTCTCGGTGTCGATGATCGGATAGCCGCCGTTGAAGAACTCGTCGCCCATGTGCAGCACCTTCGACTGCGGGAAGTAGGCGATGGCGTCGCCGTCGGTGTGGGCGTCGGGATAGTGAATGATCCGGACGTCGTCGCCATCGAGGTGCAGCGTGATCCGGTCGTCGAAGGTGATGACCGGCAATGCGGCTTTCGGCGACGGCGGAAAGTCGCGTCCGAACGCCTTCGCTCCGCTCTCCAGGCGCTTGCGGACGTTGTCGTGGGCGATGATGGTTGCCTGAGCACCGAAGAACTGGTTTCCGCCGGTGTGATCCATGTGGTAGTGGGTGTTCAGGACGAAGCGCACCGGCTTGGGCGAAAGGACGCGAATGGCTTCGGCGATCTTTGGTGCGAGTGGGGCGAACTGGTCGTCGATCATGAACACGCCGTCGTCACCCGTGAGCACCGCGATGTTGCCGCCGGCGCCGGTCAGCATGTAGACATTTCCGCCGACTTTGACGGATTTCACTTCGACCTTGCTGAAGTCCTGGGCGGCGGCTGAAGAGGCGAGGGCGAGGAACGCGATGAGAATGAACGTTCTGCGCATGAGGTCATTGTAGCGATGAATCTGTCGGACGAGCTGCAGCAGGCCGTTGCCGAATCGGGAGCGCGTCTTCACTTTCGCTTTCCGGCATGGCTGCGGCCGTTCGTCTTCCGCGGCATCACAGCCATCACGATTGGACGCCGTGTCTACGTGAGAACCGCTGACGCGCCTGACGGTCTGGAGCGGCTGCTGCGCCACGAGATCGAGCACGTCCGGCAGATCAACAGGATCGGCCTGATCCGGTTCTACGCTCGATACGGGGTCGAATACGTGCGCCACCGCCGTGCCGGAATGACGTCATGGGACGCCTACCGGGCCATCTCGTTCGAGCGGGAGGCGAGAGCCGCCGAGGAGGTGCAGGGTGACCTGGACGTATAATCAAGCCACTGGCGAGCCATTTGAATCGTTGAATTTGCGGGAGTTACCCGGCGGTAGCTGAGTTGCTCAGCAACTGGTCTCCCAACTGTGCCGATGATGGATTGAGCAGGCACTTTCAACGATTGGCGACTCAGGATGTACCAGTGGTGACCCATCGACTCACCGGGGGGAGCTTCCACTCGAGATCTCAGGCTGATTGACGGAGATGATCCAGTTTCACGCGCTCGAAATCCCGCAGCTCGAACGGTTCCTGGAACGGCACCGTTCCGGTCTGTCGCTCAAGAGCGATGTCGACCTCGACCTCGTGCTGCGCCAGATTCTGCAGAAGGCCTACGAGTTCGTGCCGTCCGAATCGGGATCGATTCTCCTCGACGACCCCTATCGCAAGGTTGCCAACCGCGGCGAGAACGAGCTCGTGTTCGTGGCCACCTTCGGCCACGCCAGCCGCGACCTGATCGGCCATCGCCTCTCCGCACACCACGGCATCGTCGGGCGTGTCTACGAGACCGGCACGCCATATCTCTCGGCGGAGGTCGACCGCGATGCTTACTTCTACTCGGCGATCGATCAGCAGATCGGGCACAAGACGCACTCGGTCGTGGCGGTTCCGATCTACATCGGGAAAAACGTCTGCGGCGTGCTCGAGCTGATCAATCGCCTGGAGGGGAAGGCGTTCACGCAGCGCGACATGACCCTGCTGGAGATCTTCGCAGGCTACACCTCGTTCATGCTGCAGAACGCGCTCGACGCCAAGCGCGCGCAGGAGTTGGCCAAGCGCGACGACCTTACCGGCCTCTACAACGACCGCTGGTTCAACGTCCGGCTCAACGAGGCCATCGGCGATGCCCGGAAGTCGGGCAAAGAGGCCGTGCTGATCTTCATGGATCTCGACCGCTTCAAGGTCATCAACGACTGCCATGGTCATCTCGCCGGAAGCCAGGTGCTGCGCGAAGTCGGCTTCATTCTCAAGCGCTCCGTCAAGCAGGAGGACGCCACGGTGGCGCGCTACGGCGGCGACGAGTTCGTGATGATCCTGCCGGAAACGAGCCTCGATGAAGGCGTCGAAGTCTGCGAGTCGATCCGCGATGCCATCGCCTCCACCACCTACCTCTCGGGAGAGTGGGGCTTCAGCATGCCGCCGCTGAATCTGCATGGAATCCTTTCCGCGTCGCTCGGAATCGCCCAGTTCGTCCCCGACCCGAAGTCGACGCAACCGCTCGACCAGGACAAGAACGACCTGCTGCGGCGCGCCGATGCCGCGATGTACCGCGCCAAGTCCCGCGGCAAGAACCAGGTCGTGGTCTCGCGCATGGGCGATACCGTGCACGATGAGCCGGGCGGCGAGCTCTCCGAAGCCGCGCGTTAGGTCGCTGCTCGCAGTTCGCAGGAACCACCTGATTCGTACGAGTCACGACTTGCGAGCTCGTCAGGGCGAAACGTTGCGAGCTCCATGGGGGTGGGTTTGCAATGTTAGCGCAGCGACGCCCTCGAAGTAAGGAGTGCCGCTGCGGCGCGCGCTTTGCTATCCTCCCGCATCCTTCTTGAGCGTCCCGCAGCAAGCCCACAACCAACAGCACGGAGGTAGCACAATGGCAAGAATTCAAGCCGAATACATCTGGATTGACGGGCAGAAGCCGACAGCCAAGCTCCGATCGAAGACCAAGATCATCAACGGGCCGGTCAAGTCTGTCAGCGACATTCCCGACTGGGGTTACGACGGGTCGAGTACATTCCAGGCGACCGGTCACCACAGCGATCTGCAGCTTCGCCCGGTGAGGTTCGTCCCCGATCCGATCCGCGGCGACGACAACATCCTCGTGCTGAACGAAGTGCTCAACGCCGACGGCAGCGTTCACCCGAGCAACACCCGAGCCCGGCTGCGGCAGGTTGCGGAGAAGTACAAGGCCTTCGAGCCGTGGTTCGGGATCGAGCAGGAGTACACGCTGTTCGAAGGGGCGCGGCCGCTGGGCTGGCCGGAGAACGGATTCCCGGCGCCGCAGGGAGGCTACTACTGTGGCGTGGGCGCCGACGAGGTGTTCGGCCGCGACATCATCGAGGCGCACACGAGCGCCTGCCTGACGGCGGGGATCCACATCGAAGGCACCAACGCCGAGGTCATGCCGGCGCAGTGGGAGTTTCAGGTCGGTGCGCTGGGACCGCTGGAGGTCTCCGATGAGCTGTGGCTCGCCCGATGGCTGCTGTACCGCATCTCCGAAGAGTTCGGCGTCAGCGCCACGCTCTACCCGAAGCCGGTCAAGGGAGACTGGAACGGGGCCGGTGCGCACACAAACTTTTCAACGAAGGCGATGCGCGAAGACGGCGGCCTGAAGGTGATTCTCGCCGCCATGAAGAAGCTCGAGCCGAAGCACGAGCAGCACATCGCTGTTTACGGCGCTCACAACCAGGAGCGCCTCACCGGCGAGCACGAGACTTCGCCGATCCATTCGTTCCGCTACGGAGAGTACGACCGTGGCGCGTCGGTTCGGATCCCGATGGCCTCGATCAACGCCGGGAAGGGATACTTCGAGGACCGGCGGCCCGCCGCGAACATGGATCCGTACGAGGTCTGCGCCATCCTGGTGGAGACGGTCTGTGGAGATTAGCCGTTGATGCCGACCCGGCAGGGACGCGCAGCCGCGCGTCCCTCCTTCGCCCTTCCAGCGGAATTTCTGCACCGCGCGTCCAATTTGCATAGGAACCTTTCAGTCCTTCGGTCGTAGAATGGAAGGACAGTGGCGATGGAACAGATACTCAACCTGATCTGGATCGCGATCGCGGTCGGCACGGCGGTGGCAGTCCTGCCGCGGCGCCGTGACGTGCGTGCGATCGCCGCCGTGGCCTGCGTTGCGGCCGTTCTGTTCCCCATCATCTCCGTTTCCGACGACATGCTGGCGGACCGGACGCTGCTCGACGCGATCGCCGCCGTTCTCATCGGCTTCGGCCTCTTCCTCGGCCTTACGCTGGTCTTCCGCATCCGGTCGCAGCAGCGCTCCATGCAGCTGCTCGCGATCCCGATTCACTCCGACCCACGATCGCCGCCCCGCGTCTGAAATACGGCGCAGCGCGTCTGGCGATCGCAGCACTGGCATTCCTGCCGGTTTTTCCGCGAATGTCTGGTGTTCGTCAAAATCCGTAATTCCTCCTCGGATGGTTGAACCGGCGGGGATGCGGGTGCTGAATCGCTCAACGTGCCGCAGCCGTGGAATGGCGGCGTTCCCGCGTGTCGGCTATCCCCTGGGCCGACACCCGGGCTGCGGGGGCGCCGCCGTTCGACGGCTGAGGCTTTTCATTCATTGATGTCGTTCCGGCGGTTCCTCTCGCCCCATGGCTGCTGGACCGGGCTCGGTAAGCGAGGTTCAGCAGCAGGTCTCCCGGGCCTCGCGACCTCCGCGCTCCGCGGCAAAAATGCAACGCAGTGTCCGCCGCTGCCTTCGAAATCGCCCGCGCCGTCGCCGCCTCTGCATTTCCACATGGCCATCGTCTTGCGTGTCTCCGGGCTGACGGCCGGCGTCAGCGCCCCTGGAGGATGTCGTTGCATCTTCGCGAAGAAAAGGCGAGCACACCGATGAGGCGCGATCTCTGGCTGGTCGTGATCGGCGCGTTCATCGGGCTCGTCGCCGCCGCGGCAACGGCGCTGCACGCACACCCGTCAGTGTTCACAGCAACGTTTGCATCGACACGGGCGCGCGCTTCCCATTGCGGCTGCGGGCCGCTCGCGGACGTCCGTGATCTCCCGCTGGTCGTCGATCCCGCGCCTTATGCCGGCCACACGATGGCGGTGCTGATCAGCGGAGACGGAGGATGGCGGGGCATCGACAAGAGCATCGCCTCCGGTCTCAATGCGCGTGGTGTGTCGGTGGTGGGACTCGTGGCACCGGCGTACTTCGGCAAGCGGAAGACGCCGGAGCAGGCCTCGTGCGACCTGCGGCGCATCATCGAGTACTACTCGATCTACTGGCACGCGCCGAAAGTGATCATCGCCGGATACTCGCGCGGAGCGGGTGTGGCGCCATTCATGGTCTCTCGGCTGCCTGCGAAATGGCAGGCTCACGTCGAATCGATCGCCTTCATCGCCCTCGAGCGGACCATCGATTTTCAGGTCACGCCACTCGACCTGTTTCGAACGGCGCCCGCATCGCATGACGTTCCGGTTGCAGGTGAGATCGCGAAACTGCACGGCAAGCGGCTGATCTGCATCTACGGTGTTCGCGACCCGGACAACCTCTGCCGCGACCTCTCGCCGTCGCTCGTGACCCGCGTTCCTGAACCGGGCGGACATCATTTTGCCGGCAGCTATGAAGAGCTCGCCGGAACGATCCTGAAACTGTCGCACTCGTGAGAAGAATTCGATTGATGTCGACAGGCACAAGCGCCGCGAAGGATGCGCGTCTTCCTGAGCCGCCGGAGCGCGCCCCGATGGTGAGCGTCGGCAGCGCGGCGAAGGGCATGTGTCATCCTGAGCCGCCGAAGCGCGCGCGGGTGGTGGGTGGCGGCAGCGCGGCGAAGGACGGCGAAGGATCCCCCGCAAGTTCATCGCGGGCCGGGTGGGCGCCCCTACTTGTTCTCACGGTGATCGTGGTAGGCGCCTCATCCCTCCACGCCGCTCAGCCGACCGATTACGCTGCCGCAGGTCCTCACTCCGTCTCCGTCGTACGCGAGCAGTGGTACGACTCCGCGCGCCAGCGCAGCGTCCCGGTCAAGATCTACTACCCCGACGACATCACCACACCTTCTCCCGTCGTGATCTTCTCCCACGGACTCGGCAATTCACGCGAGGGCTACGAGTATCTCGGCCATCACTGGGCGAGCCACGGCTTCGTCTCCGTTCACCCGGAGCATGTGGGTGCCGCACACGACATCGAGAAGAAGGGGCTGATCGCGCTCTATCGCGCCGGCAACGACCACAGCTACTGGCGTACTTACCCGGAAGACATCCGCTTCGTCATCGATCACCTTCCACAGTCGTCGGTGGCGTCGCGGGTGGACATGCAGCACATCGCCGTGGCGGGGCACTCTCTCGGCGCGTATGCGACTCTGGCGGAGGCCGGACTGATCGTGCCCGGAGCGAAAGGGTTGCACGACCCGCGCGTGATCGCCGGCATTCCGATCTCGATGTCCGAAGACTTCCCGCCTTCGGCCTATGGCGGGATTCGCATTCCGCTGCTGCACATCACCGGCACGCGCGACTCGAGCATCGTCTACGGCACGCTGCCTCGCGATCGCCGGATTCCATTCGACAGCATCACGGCGCCCGATCAGTTCCTGCTCACGATTCGCGGTGCGAACCACTCCACGTATTCGGATGACGAAAGTGCGCACAACCGCCGGGATCACGACCTGATCCGGGCGGCGACGACGGCGTTTCTCGACGCTTTCCTGCGCGGCGACGGCACGGCCCGGCAATGGCTGGCGGGCGGCGGCCTGCAGCAGTTCGCCAGCGCAGATGCGCGGCTGGAGATGCGGGGCGTGGCGGGAGCTCCGCTGCGGATCGGGCGGATCGAAGTGCACACCACGCCGCTGTTTTCGTCCGAGGAGGAATCGCACGGGCGGTTCTACGAAGTGGCCGATGCCCTGCACACGCCGACGCGCTCCGCTCTCGTGCGCAAGTTCCTGCTGTTCCACGAAGGCGATCTGTACGACCCGAAGCGGATCGTGGAGAGCGAGAAGAATCTCAGGCAGCTCGACTTCATCAAGGTGGCCACGATCAAGTCCGGCCCGCCGCACGACGGGGTCGTCGACATCGCCGTGGAGACTCAGGACGAGTGGACGACCGATCCCAACATCGATTTCGGTCATGACGGCGGCGTGGCCACCTGGAGTCTCAACGTCACGCAGAAGGATCTCCTCGGCAGCGGTGCCGAGGTCTCGCTGACGGGAGCGCGCGATCCGGAGCGCACCTCGCGATCACTGGAGATCATCCATCCGGCGTTCCTTCGCGCGTATTCGAATCTCGACCTCACGCTGACAAAGGCCTCGGACGGCGGGGAGACGCGCGCCGAGCTCGGCCAGCCGTTCTACTCCACGACTGCGCCGTTCTCGTACAGCATCCTGTTCGACCACGGCGCGAAGTCGATGCGCACCTTCGAAGACGGCGTGATGACTTCGCGCTTTCACGAGGACAACCGCGAGATCCGGGCCCTCTTCGGCGCGGCGTTGTCGGTCAGCGACAGGCACGCCCACCGGCTGCTGTTCGGGGTGGATCTTCAGGACAGCACCTTCGGCCTGCTCGAAGGCGACGGCAGTCCGCTGGATCGACATTTTCAATGGGCCCTTCTCGGCTATGAGTTCGCGTCGCAGGACCTGGTGAAGCTCGATTACGTCGACCACGATGCCCGCTTCGACGATTTCGAGCTCGGCCCGCACGCCGCGGTCATGTTCGGAGTCTCGCCGCGAGGAGTGACCGATCGGGTCACCCAGCTCGTGAACGCGAGCGCCTCGACCGGCTTTCGACTCGGCGAGCACGCCTTCGTCGTTCCCAGTGCTGCCTACACGAGCCGTTTCGAGGGCGGCCCGCAGAATGAGATCGCCACGGCCGAACTGCGTCTGATCTGGCGTCCCGACACCAGGCCCATCCAGACCTTCGTCTCGCGGCTGCGCATCGACGATGGTCACAATCTCGACCGCGATGTGCAGTTCTTCGCGGACGGGCTGCGCGGGCTGCGCGGATACCCGGCCTACGCGTTCGCGGGCGATCGGGCCGTCGTGTTCAACGCCGAGCATCGCCTGTTCCTCGGTCGCGAGCTGCTGCAGCTCTTCGCGCCGGCGGCGGCGATCTTCATTGATTCCGGAACTGCTTCACCGGCGGGTCAGCGGATCCGTTTCGGCGATTTCAAAACTGACGTCGGCGCTGGATTGCGGATCGCAATCGCACGTGCCGAGTCGACCGTACTTCGATTGGATATGGCATATGCACTCAACAACAGTCCCACAGGAAAACGCGGTTTCGTCTTCTCGTTCGGCACGACGCAGGCTTTCTGAGCGGCGGCAGTGTCATTCTCGGTGTCATCCTGAGCCGCCGCAGCGGGCGCGGGCGGGGTGGTGGAAAGAGCACGCGAGAAGTCTTGCGATCTTCGCCATTCTCCTCGCGACGACCCTGCTTGTACCGCCGCCCTCCGCGATGGCCGGTCCCATCGAGGTGTTTGCGGCCGCTCTCGGCGGTGCAAACCACGAGTTCGGCTCGCTCACGCCCACCGACTGGCGCCTTCACGCGGGCCGCGGCGCCGCAGCGGGTCTGGATTGGTATTTCGCGCGCCACCTCTCGGCACAGGTGCAGACCGGACTGGAAACCGAGAACATCCGTGTGAGCGGCAGCCAGCGGGGCCACTTTCACATCATCCCGACCTCCGCGCTCGTCCAGTATCACCCGGTCACCGATTCGATCGTCGAGCCGTACGTCGGCGTCGGCGTGGCGTATCTGATGTTCCGCGGCGGCGTGACGACTGCATACGGCCGCGCCGAACAGCCCGACCACGCCGCGCTCATGACTGACGCCGGCATCAACTACGTCGTAGCCCGGCACTGGCGCGTGAGCATCGGCGCGGAGTACGGGCCGGCGCGATCGACTGCGGAAATCACCCATCCCGGCGCGAAGACCGACAAGGTCGACTACCACCAGCTCTACATCGCGACCGGAGTGCGGTACCGCTTCTGACCAGTTCGCAGACCACAGGTCCCTGTCATCCCAATGGCCTTAACTTATGAATTGTCAGCGCGTCAGACCCCTCATCCGCCTTCGGCACCTTCTCCCCGCTGCGGCGGGGAGAAGGGCAACAAAACTCGCCTTCGCAACAAGTTCCCCCTCTCCCCGTCGCAACGGGGAGAGGGCCGGGGTGAGGGGTCTTACGCGGCAGCGATCCTGTTAGGTTAAGACCATTGGGATGACAAGTCGGCGGGCGTGCTACCTGCGCCCGCCCTCTGCGCTTTACATGTGCTCTTCGCCGGGCGAGCTCTGGCGGACGTGTGGCCGCACCGATGGCCACGAGCGAGTTCGTCTTCAGACCCGCTGTCTTGTGACGCCACTCCCGCTCGATCCCGACGACTGCCCCGAAAACCAGGGCCATCCCCAGGCGAAGAAGTGCGGTGTGAGCATCGACGATCATGCGCTGCTGATCGGCTGCCGGCCACAACGGCCGGCAGCCGAAAGCCCGTCTACTGAATCGACATCTGGGGAACGGAAAGAAGGAATCCAGCCGGGTAGCCGACGTATCCCTGGATGTTCTTCCGCATCACGGCCGCGTTGACCTGGTGATAAAGCGAGAGATAGGGGAGGTCCTGCTGCAGGATGGTCTGCACCTGACCGTAGATGGCCTTCCGCTTCGCCTTGTCGAACGTGGAGCGCCCTTCGACGAGCAGCTGATCGACTTTGGGATTCGAGTAGTAGCCGCGATTCTGTCCGGACGGCGGCGTGTTCTTCGAATAGAAAATGACGTAGTAGAAATCGGGATCCTGCACGCCGTTGCGGCTCATTGAGTACATCTGGAACTCGCCCTTCGAGATCTGGTCGAAGAAGGTTCCGAACTCGCTCGACTGGATGCTCACCTTGATCCCGACCTGTCCCAGCATGGCCTGGATCATCTGCGCGCGCAGACTGGCCTCGGCGTCGGTTGACGTCTTGAATGAAAGCGTGAACCGGATGCCGTTCGGTCCCGGCTTGTAACCCGCTTCGTCGAGCAGCTGCTTCGCGGCATTCACGTCGTATGGATACGCCGGCAGGTTCTCGGCGCGGGCCCAGTGTCCCTTCGCCAGCATCGTGTCGGTCGGAATTGCGTAGCCGCGCATCAGGTCCGTGCAGATCTTCTGGCGGTCGATGGCGTGCGCGATGGCCTGGCGGACCTTGAGGTTCTTCAGGATGGGGTCCTTCAGATTGAACGCGAGGTACTGGTAGACCGAGCCTGGCTGCTTGTCGACCGTGAAGTCGGGTTTGCCGTCGAACTCGGAGATGTTCTCGAAGGGGATGGCGTTGACCTCGAACTGCACGGTTCCGCGGCGCAGTTCCAGGATGCGCGTCGTCGCGTCGGGGATGACTCGCAGGATCACGTTCTTGATCTTCGGCGGACCGCCATGCCACTGGTCGAAGGCCTCCAGCACCACCCGATCATCGGAGCGGAAATCGACGACCTTGTAGGGACCGCAGCCGATCGGATGGGTCTTGTAGACGTTCGTGTCGGCGCCCGTCGGCAGAATCCCCAGGGTGAGGTTGTCGAACAGCCCGCCGTTCGGCTCCTTGAGCTTGAAAATCACGGTGTGCTCGTCCGGCGCTTCGATGTGATCGACCGCCGCGTATCCCGACCGCTTCGAGGTCACGAACTTCGGGTCCATGAGCGAGTCGTACGTCCACTTCACGTCGGCCGCCCTGACCGGCTGCCCGTTGTGGAACTTCGCATTCGGATTGAGGTGAAAGACGATCGTCTTGTCGTCGGGCATCTCCCATTTCGTCGCCAGGTCGGGGGCGTAGCTCATGTCCGGCGTGACCTTGACGAGGCCGCTGTAGATGAGGTCGAACACCCGGCCCGAGGCGTTGTCGTTGCCGACGCGCGCATCGAGATTCGTGGGGCTGCTCATCAGCTCGATCGTGAGCGTGTTCTTGTCGTTCGCCCCGCTCGCACCCTTCTTTTCGCCTCCGCAGGCGACGAGGGCGACGGCGCAGACGATCGTCAGGAGATGACGGATTCTCATCGCGACTCCTTGAAGTGCTGAGTACTGAGTGCTGAGTACTGAGTGGACGAGACTCGATCAGGCAGTGACTCAGTACTCAGCACTCAGTACTCAGCACTCAGTACTTTGTTTCAGGCCGTGTTGCGCGACTGTTGCCCGCAAAAGGAGTGCCCGCTTGCTATCATCCCGCTCCATGCGTCACCGGATTCTGTGGCTTCTGGCACTCTGTGCCATCTCCCTGCCGCTTCTCGCCGAACAAAAGGTCATCGTCCTCGGCTTCGACGGGGTCGACGCCAAGTACACCGAAAAATGGATGGACGAGGGGAAGCTGCCGAATCTCGCGAAGCTTCGCGCGATCGGGACGTTCCGTCCGCTTCTGCCGACAACGCCGGCCCAGACTCCCGTCTCGTGGTCGACCTTCACTACCGGCATCGATCCCGGGCGCACCGGGATCTTCGACTTTCTGCGCCGCGATCCGAAGACGTACCTGCCAGTCTTTGCAGCCTTCGACGAGACGACTGTGCCGTTTCTCCTCGGCGCGAAGAACGCGCCGGCGTTCGCCGCCGGAGTGCTGATCGTCTTCGGGATCATCTCTCTCCTGGTGCTGATGAAATCACGAACCGGCGGAATCGTCATGCTCGTGGTCTCCGTCATTCTCGCCGGCGCGACGTTCGCGGCAACCAGGAAGTACATCCCGAACTCGCGGCCGGGCGTGATCAATCGACGTCAGGGCATTCCGTTCTGGGAGGTCGTTGCGAAGTCCGGGAAGAAGGCGACGGTGGTGGAGGTGCCGGTGACGTTTCCGGCCAACGACTTCGGCGACGGCGATCACCTCCTCTCGGGGCTGGGCGTGCCCGACATGTCGGGCCGGGTCGGAAAGCCGTTCTACTTCACCTCCGAGCTCGACTTTCATCGCGGGGGAGAAGGCGGCAACGAGTTCTCGATCGACGTCGTGCAGCTGGAAGACAACAAAGGCGTGATCCAGACGAAGATCCAGGGTCCGCCTAACAAGCTCTTCCCGAATCCGCCGTACATCTCGATTCCCATGACGATCACGGTGGCGAACGACCGGGGCTCGATCCAGATCGAAGTGAGCGGGCAGAAGATCTCGCTCCAACCGGGGCAGTGGAGCAACTGGGTCGATTTCGAGTTCCCGTTCAATCCCATCATCAAGGTGCACGGCATCAGCCGCTTTCACCTGATCTCGTCGCAGCCCGAAGTGAAGCTGTACCTGTCGCCGATCAACTTCGACCCGCGCAATCTGCCGCCGGGCTTCAAGATCTCGGCTCCGACGAGCTGGGCTCCGGAGCTGGCGAACAAGTACGGCCTGTACAAGACCATCGGCTGGCAGATCGACACCTGGGCGATCTCCGAGGGCTTCGCCAGCGAGCAGATGTTCTGGGATGACATGGAGTGGTCCGTCATCCAGGACCGGAAGATGTTCGACGGGTTCCTGCACGATGACAGCGACCTGCTGGTGCAGCAGTTCGAATTTCCCGATCGCGTGGCGCACGTCTTCTGGCGCTTCATGGATCCGAAGCATCCCGCATACGACCCGCGTCTGGCGGCGCAGTGGGGTGGCGGGCTTCTGCGCGCCTACCAGCTGATGGACTCGATCGTCGGCGACGCCATGAGGGCGGCGGACGAACATCATGCCGCGCTCATCGTGATGTCCGATCACGGCTTCGCCAGCTTCCGCAAGGCTGTCAACTACAACACCTGGCTGGTGCTCAACGGCTACATGACGCTGAAGAGCGGCGTGCGCGTGAAGGACCGCAATCTGGAGATGCTGTTCGACCAGGGACAGTTCTGGGAGAACGTCGACTGGTCGAAGACGCGCGCCTACGCCATGGGCCTCGGCGAGGTGTACATCAACCTCAAGGGGCGCGAGGCGCACGGCATCGTCAATCCCGGCGCCGAGTACGACGCCCTGAAGAACGAGCTCAAGCAGCGCCTCGTGCAGTTCACCGACCCGGAGACCGGAGATCGTGTCGTGCGCCGCGTCGTGGCGCGCGAGGACGTCTACCGCAAGTTCGACCCCAACCTGATTCCCGATCTGTTCGTCCTCAACAACAACGGCTACCGCGTGTCGTGGCAGACCTCCCTGGGCGGGATTCCCAAGGACCTCCTGGAGGTGAACAAGCTGCCCTGGAGCGGCGACCACTGCTCGCTCGACCCTGAGATCGTGAAAGGAATCTTCTTCTACAACCGCAAGCTCACCACCAACCGCGCCCCCTACATCGCCGACATCTATCCGACCGTGTTAGGCCTGTTGAAGCTCAAGGCGCCGTATGAGCTGGATGGGGTCGAATTGAAGTAGGCTCTTGGCTCCTGGCTGTTGGCTCTTGGGCAGGAGAAGTCATGAGCTCACATCGAGATCTCATCGCGTGGCAGAGGGCCATGGCACTGGCAACCGACGTATACCGTGCCGCTGAGTGCTTTCCTCGCCGCGAGACGTATGCACTGACTCTGCAGGTATGCTCGGCTGCGGTATCGGTGGCCAGCAACATCGCCGAAGGCAAGGGTCGCCTCTCAAAAAAGGAGTATCTTCAGTTCCTCTCGCGCGCCCGCGGGTCGCTACTCGAAGTCGAGACGCAACTCGAGATTGCGCATAACGTTGGCTTCCTCGACAACTCCACGTTCGAAGGCTTGTTCGAAAGCGCCGCCTCGACCGGCCGCGTCCTCAACGGCCTCATATCCGCCGTACGGCGGCAATTGGACCAGATGGAGTAGTCGGGGTTTCAAGAGCAAACAGCCAAGAGCCAAGAGCCTGGAGCAGACATCGCATTGGACTACAAGAGACTACTCACCAAAGTCGAAAAAACCCTCGAATCCATCGAGCTGGATGGCAACAGCGGAACCAGCGGAACGATGGTCCAGCAGATCGCAGAGATCATCGCCACGAACTTCCGCGATGAGCTCGGCATCAGCGGCGGACGCATCTACGAGGCTCGCGGAGACGACTCCTTCGAGCTGATCGGCCGTTTCGGGATCGCCCGCGAGGCGCGGCTGGGCATCAGCGTGCCGCGCGGCTACAAGCCCATCGAGCTCGTTCTCGAGAATGGGATCGTGGTGATGAGCCCCGATGATCCGGGAGTCGACCCGGTCCTCGAAGAGCAACTCGGCGCGAGCCGCTTCGCCGCCATCGCCGCGGGAGACGAGGAGTACATCGTCAGCTTCGACGTCGCAGACCGGCTCGGACGGGAGGACATCCTCTTCTCGCTGAACCTGATCCGCTACGTGATCAACGACCGCATGCGGGCCATGCGTTACGAGTCCCTGATCGTGGAGGCCCAGCGCATCCAGGCCTCCATCCTTCCGCAGCGCGTTCCGGTCTACGCCGGTTTCGACATCTGGGGAAAGACCGTGCCGGCCGAGATCGTCAGCGGCGATTTCTACGACTTCATCCCGGTCAACGAGAACATCCTGGGCCTCGCCATCGCCGACGGCTCGGGACACGGCCTCCCTGCCGCGCTGGTCGTCCGCGACATCTACATGGGCTTGCGCATGGCCACGGATCGCGACTTCAAGATCATCCGCACGATGCAGAAGCTCAACCGCATCATCCATCGCAGCCGCATGACCACGAAGTTCGTGTCGCTCTTCTACGGTGAGCTGGAGACAGGCGGCATCTTCATCTACACGAACGCGGGGCACAACGCTCCGTTCCTCCTGAAGGGAAACAAGATCGAGTACCTCAAGAACGGCGGCCCGGTTCTCGGCCCCACGCCCGATGCCACCTATACGCGCGGCTTCGTCAATCTCGAACCGGGCGATCTGATGTGTCTTTACTCCGACGGTGTGGTCGAGGCGCATGACGCCCATGACCGGGAGTTCGGGCTGGAGCGGCTGCAGCGCGTCGTGCGGAACAATCGCGAACGGACCGCTCAGGAGATCGGCCAGGAGGTCCTGGCCCGCGTCGCGAAGTGGGGTCGTGCCCGCGAGGACGATCGGACTGTGGTGATCGTCAAGGCACTGGCAAATGGATGAAGGCCAACAACCAAGAGCCTCCAGATTGAGATGAACGATGCCGGACGTCCTCTACATCAACGGTCGCTTCACCACCACCGACGAGCGGGTCCTCGGAGTGGAGGACCGTGGCTTTCTCTTCGGTGATGCGGTCTACGAAGTCTTCAAGTTCCTGCGGAAGACGCCGATCTTTCTGGCGGGTCACTGGCGCCGGCTGGAGCGCGGCCTGCGGGCCATCGAGATCCCGCTGCCGTGGGACGAGAGCTCCTTCGCCTCGACGATGCGCGATCTCCTGGAAAGGACGGCATGCGACGATGGAATCGTCTACATCGAGGTCTCGCGGGGCGAGGCCGCGCGCACTCATTTCTACAGCGACGATATGAAGCCGACGGCGATCGCCTATTCGCGCCGTTACACCTTTCCGGATGCGGCAAAAAAGGCGCGGGGCATCCGCATGATCACGCAGCGGGACGTGCGCTGGCGGCACTGTGACGTGAAATCGGTCAACCTGCTGCCGAACGCGATGGCCAAGAAGGCTGCGCAGCGCGCCGGGGTCGACGAGGCCCTTCTCGTCGACGATGGCCTGGTCCGCGAAGGTGCGAGCTCGAACCTCTTTGCCGTCCTCGACGGACGCGTCGTCACCCATCCGCTCGACGAGCACATCCTGCCGGGCGTGACGCGCGACCATGCCATCGCTCTGGCGCGCGGGCGCGGCATTCCGGTCGACGAACGGGTGATCGCGGTCAATGAGCTCCACAGCGCCTCGGAGATCTTCGTGACGGCCACGACGCTGGGGGTCATGCCCGTCGTTCAGATCGACGGCCGCGCCTGCGGGGGAGGCACACGAGGTCCGCTCACGACTGATCTGCAGCGTGCCCTCGACGACGCTGAGTCGCGAGAAGTCGCCGGCGGTTAGGCGAGATCAGCCATGACGGTGGCGGAGATTCTCGCGTCCGATCGTCACGAACAAGACGCCCGCGCCGGCTCCGACCAGGAGCATGAACTGCAGCGCGCGGTCGATCAGCGAATTCGCGCCCCACGTGCTCACGATGTAATAGATGAGCAACGCCGACGATGCGACGGTGAACAGCACACCGAGGGTCGCGAGAAAGACGTTCCCAATTCGGGACTGAATCCGAACCTGCTGAAGCATAGGCACCTCGGGGAATGGGTGACAGTAGTGTAACAACGTCCAAGCCCAGGTGCATCATCTGTTTAGCTTACGGCGATTTCGGCAGGCGGGCTCATGGTTGCCCTGCTCAGTCGCCCGAGATCAGGTCTCCGATGATCTTTCCGCCGATCCCACCGACGCCCTTGCTCTCGTCGCGGCTGCTGCCGATCGCGGCGGCGACTCGATTGGCCAGCCGGCTGAAGGGGAGGGTCTGCAGGACCACGTGGCCGGGGCCGGAGAGGGTCGCGTAGAACAATCCTTCGCCGCCGAAGAGGGCGTTGCGGAAGCCGCCCACGAACTGGATGTCGTACTGGACGGAGTCAGCCATCGACACGATGCAGCCGGTGTCGACCCGCAGCTGTTCGCCGGGCGTGAGGTCGAACTCGACCATGTTGCCTCCGGCGTGGAGGAAGACCAGCCCCTGGCCGCTGATTTTCTGGAGGAGGAAGCCCTCGCCGCCGAACAGGCCGGCGCCGAATCGCTTCGTGAAGGCCACGGAGAGGTCGACGTTGCCGATCGCGGCGAGGTAGGCATTGCGCTCGGCGAGGATCGTGTTGCCGCGCAACTCGATGGGGAAGATCTTGCCGGCGATCGGGTTCGCCAGTGCGAGTCGGGCTGTGGCGGTGTCGCAGCGGAACACCGACATGAACAGCGACTCGCCGGCCAGGAACTTGCGCATGAGCCCCTTCATCAGTTCGCCCTGCATCTTCGCCTGCAGGTCGATCCCCGCGCCCATGTAGAGCATCGCTCCTGCTTCGGCGTAGATTTCCTCACCCTGCCGCAAGTCGATCTGCAGTGCCTGCATGACGTCGCCGATGATCCGGTATTCCATCGATAAGCTCCTCCAGTTTGCGATTCTACCGAAGAGCGCTCCGCCCTCTCGTATCATTCGCCGCGTGCGCAAGACCGTCGATGGAAGCCCGTCATTGCTGGATCTCCTGGCCTCGATGTTTCCCGACTCCTCGCGGACGACGCTCCGCCAGATCCTGCAGTACGACCGGGTTCGCGTGAATGGTGAGATTGAAAAGGACGCCAGGTTGATCCTGCAGCACGGGGATCTGGTCGACGTCACCGAGAAGTCGATTCGCCCTCCTCTGCCTCCTGAGCTGACCCTTCTGCATGAAGATGCCGAAGTGATCGTGGTCATCAAGGCCAACGGGCTGTTGACCGTGGCCACGGAGAGGGAGCGCGAAGCCACCGCCCAGGCCTATCTGAACGACTACCTGAAGTCGAAGCGCGAAGGGCGCATTCACGTCGTGCACAGGCTCGATCGCGAGACATCGGGCGTCCTGGTGTTCGCCAAGAACTTCGCGGCGCGCGAGGCGCTGAAGGAGCAGTTCGCGGAGCACTCGGTCGACCGGATGTACGTGGCGATCGTCGAGGGGTCGCTTCAGCCGCCTGCCGGGACCTTCCGCTCGAACCTTCTGGAGCGACCGGACCTGCGGATGATGAGCGTCGACGCGCATCCCGACGCCAAGGCGGCGGTGACGCACTATCGCACCGCCGCTGCAAACGGCCGGTACTCGATGCTGGAGGTGACGCTGGAGACGGGTCGGAAGAATCAGATCCGGGCTCATCTGTCCGAGGCCGGTCACCCGGTCATCGGCGATCAGTTGTACGGCAGCAGTGTGAACCCGATCGGACGACTGGGGCTGCACGCGAAGCTTCTCGGATTTGCGCATCCGACGACGTCCATGCGGATGCAGTTTGTCGCGCCTCTGCCGCGGACTTTTCGCGACATTCTCAGGTGATCCGTCGGGTCTGCTTGTTGCATGGATCGATCGACGGCCCGGCGCAGCCGGCGTCCCACCCAGGACCGATCGTCGTCTGCGCCGAGCCGTGGTCTGGCAAACCGGACCGCATATGTTTGACGAGAAGGAGTGTGTATGTCGCTGAAAAGCATTTCCCGCTGGCTGCTCGCAATCGGATGTGTCGGAGCTCTGCCGCTGGTCGCGCAGACGACGTCGACCAGCACCACCGCCACGACGAGCAGCACCACCTCGACGAAGACCGAGGCCCGGCACGTCACCCACAAGGCCAAGACCGAAATGAAGGAGACGAAGGCCGAAGAGAAGAAGGAGACGAAGGCCGAAGAGAAGAAGGAAAACAAGGCCAGTGAGCACCATGAGATGAAGATGGCGCACCACAAGGCCCGCATGGCCGCTTCGGGCCGTCTGGTCATGGACGCCACGCGGCTGGCGGCCATTCTCGACGACTCGCAGTCGAAAGCGAGCATCAGCACCGCGGCCTTGAAGACGACGGCGAACGAGGCCAATGTCCTTGTCGGCCGCGTCTACGCCGGCGCGCGTACCGCCAGTGAGAAGAAGGCTGCTCGCGAAGCGCGCACCCACGTTCGCGAGATGCGGGTAGCAGCGATGAAGGGCGACGATGCCGGTGCCAAGTCCCACGCCGGGATGGCCCTGCCGTTCGTCTATCAGGTCGTCGACGCCGCGACGAAGTGAGCAGGATCCTGCGTCAGGGCAAAAGGGCAGGCGACGAGCCTGCCCTTTTTTGTGTGACCGTCATCCGGAGCCGGCGGAACCGCGCGGGTGGTGGACTGGCGGGAGCGGTGGAGCGCGGCGAAGAGTCTCTTACCGGGACGATTGGGCGGTTGGAGACTCTTCGTCGCGGGTCCCCTGGAGGCGGCCATCCCCGAGGAGGACAGGCTGGAAAGCCTGTCCCACACGGGCTACGCGAAACTGATCGCCAGGTGGTGCGATCCCTCTTCCCGGTAGATCGTGTCGACGAAGCGGATGGTGTTGGTTTTCAGTGACATGAACAGGGAGGATGTGCGGACGCCGCCGCCGAAGAAGCGGACGCCGCGCAGCAGATCGCCGTCGGTGACGCCTGTGGCGGAAAAGATGATGTCATCGCCCGACGCCAGCTCCTGGGTATCGTAGACCTTCGATCCGTCGACGAATCCCATGGCGTGCAGGCGCTCCTCCTGCCACTTCTCGAGAGGCCGCAGACGGCCCTGCATGCGCCCGTTGAGGCAGCGCATGGCCGCGGCGGTCAGCACGCCTTCCGGCGCGCCGCCGATGCCCATCGCGCAGTGGATGCCCGTGCCGCGGACGGCCGCGGAGATGCCCGCCGAGAGATCGCCGTCGCTGATCAGCTTGATCCGCGCACCCGCCTCGCGGATCTGGGCGACGAGGTCGTGATGCCGCTCGCGATCGAGCACGATGACCGTCAGTTCGTCGACATCGCGCTCGAATGCCTCGGCGATGTTGCTCAGGTTCTCGCCGACCGAGGCGTTGAGGTCGACCGCGTTCGCAGCGGTCGGCCCGACCGCGATCTTGTCCATGTAGACGTCGGGCGCATTGAGCAGACCGCCTTTTTCAGAGGCGGCGAGCACGGCGATGGACCCAGGTGCGCCCGTCGCGCAGAGATTCGTTCCTTCCAGGGGATCGACGGCGATGTCGACTTCCGGGTAGATCTCGCCCTCGGTCCAACCCCGTCCCAGAGGCTCGCCGATGTAGAGCATCGGCGCCTTGTCGCGCTCACCCTCGCCGATCACGATCGATCCCCGCATCTTGAGCCGGTTCAGCTCCTCGCGCATCGCCTCCACCGCGACCTGATCGGAATACTTGCGTTTTCCGTAGCCCATCGTGCGCGCCGCCGCGATGGCTGCCTTCTCGGTGACGCGTAAAAATCCGATCTCGAGGCTCGATTCCATGATGTCCTTCTGCTGCTGGATTTGGCCGGCGAACTGTACCAGATGGGAATCGCGTGTTGGAGGGGTTTGATGACCTGGGTTGCGCGGTTGCCGGTTGCGAGGCGGATGAACGGATGTCGTGGGCCACTCACCGCGTAACCGGGCAGCGCGCAGGCCGTTCTCGGTCACGAGGTTGCGAGGTCACGAGGCTGCCGGGTGAATGTACGGATGAATGGATCACCCACCGCGCAACCGCGTAACCTCGCAACCGGTTTGGCGGGCGGTTACCTCAACTGCTCGGCAACGTAGGTCTCGAGCGCCTTTCCGTCGGTTCCCGGGTCGACCAGAGTCCCGTTGACCAGGTAGGTCGGCGTCGCGCGGATGTCGTTCGAAAAAGCGGTGCCGACCCCGTCGATCATCTTCTCGCGGATCGCCGGCGAGGCGACGTCGGCGTCGTAGCGGGTCATGTCGAGGTCGTGATCCTTCGCGAAATTGCGCGAGAAGTCGTCGATGAGGAAGGCGTTCAGCTTGTCCTGATTGTCGTAGACCTGCTTCTTGTACTCCCAGAAAGCCTCAGGCTTCTGGTTGTAGATGGCGCGGCCTTCCACCGCGGCCGCAAACGCCCACGGGTGCGTGCCGACGAGCGGGAGATCGTAGCGGACGTACCGCACTTTGTCGCCGTACTTGTCGAGGATCGGCTTCATATATCCCGCAGCGTGCTGGCAGGACGGGCATTCGAAGTCGGAGAACTCGATCACGGTGACGACTGGCTTGGCCGCGCCGGTCGTGGGCGAGCCTTCCACGAACGGCTGGAACACCTTCAGCCGCGCGGTCCGGACGTCTTCGCTCAGCGGGCGGAAGTGCCCGAAGAAGAACACCGTGCCGGCCGGATCGATCTCGCCTTCGAGCGGCAGCTTGCCGTCCTCGGTGGTCTGTACCATCGTGACTTTGTAGAGCCCCTCGGGTGTCCTCGTTCTCACCACGACCGGGTCGAAGTTCTGCTGCATGTTCGTCCAGGTGAAATGCTTCAGCTTCTCTTCGATCGTGCCGGTGGTCTCGCCGTCGAGGAACCAGGGGACGCCGAGGTAGAAACCGCCGCCGCTCGAGACGACGCTGAGGTACTGGCCCTGGCACGAGGGACGAGGGCTCTGCACCCGCACCACCGTGCCGCTGAGGTTCGGCGGAAGCTTGTGGACCATGGTGTCGAAAGTGACCTTCGAGTCCGGACACACCGGAAGGGAGTCGCGGATGGCGCGCTCTTCCTTCGGGTTGAGGCTGATCTTCCTGGCAGCCTCAGCGGGAGGGTTCTCCGCCGCGAAAAGAACGTTCGCCGCCAGAGCGGCCAGGCACACAAGAACGATTTTCTTCATGTTCTCCAGATCCGTGAAGACGAATTTTCGCAGTCCCCAACCACTCCGAAAGTGTGGCTATTTCGACATTTCGCGGCTGATGCGTTCCACTTCTGCGAACACCCGCATGAAGTTCTCGCCCATGATCTTGCGGATATCGGCTTCGGAGTAGCCCCGGCGCTTCAGCTCGGCGCGGATTGCCGGAAGCTTGCTGACATCCTCCATCCCCACCGGGACGGCAGAGATGCCATCGAAATCCGAGCCGATGCCGACGTGGTCGATGCCGGCGATCCTGACCATGTGGTCGATGTGGTCGACGATCCGCGTGTACGGCACGGGCGGCAGCGGATTCTCGGCATACAGCTTTCCCACGGCGGCCTCGAACTCCGGACCCTCGGAGGGGTCCTTGGCGTGGAACTCGGCGATCTGAGCCTTCAGCTTTTCATCACGGGCTTCCGCCGCATGGAGGGCCTCGTCGGAGAGGAACTCGGGATAGAAATTGACGTCGGCCACGCCGCCGTTTTTCGCCAGCGCGCGAAGCATGTCGTCGGTCATGTTGCGCTTCGCTTCGCAGAGAGCGCGGGCGGATGAGTGCGAGGCGATGATGGGCGCCTTCGAGGTCTCGATGACGTCGTAGAAGGTCTTGTCGCTGACGTGAGAGACGTCGACGATCATGCCCAGGCGGTTCATCTCCAGGACGACTTCCTTGCCGAAGGGGGTGAGCCCGTTGTGCTTCGCCTCGTCACCGGACGAGTCAGCCCAGTCGTTGGAGTTGACGTGCGTCAGGGTCATGTAGCGCGCGCCGAAGCGGTAGAAGGCGCGGAGCAGATCGATGGAGTTCTCGATCGCGTGGCCGCCCTCGATGCCGATCAGGATGGCTCCCTTGCCGTCGCGTACGGCGTTGCGGATGTCCGTCGTGGAGGTGGCGAAGCGGACCCACTGCGGGTAGGCGTCGACCATCTGATGGATGGTCTCCATGATCTTCATGCAATAGGCAGCCGCGCCGTTGTGCGCATACCTGGCGGGGACGTAGGCGGCGAAGAACTCCGCATTGAGGCCGCCGGCCTTCAGTCGCGGAGAGTCGAAGTGGCCGACCTTGTTCCAGACGCCGAGGTCGAAGCGGTTCTCCATGTACACGGATGGGGTGTCGGCGTGCGTATCGACGGTGACCGCCTGGGCCTCGGCCGCCACAGCGGGATGGCTGACGTGGCGTTTTTTCTGATGCTTCGTGGCAGAGGCGGGGAGGGCGAGTGCGAGGGTGAGAAAAAGAACCGCGAGCCGTTTCTGCATCCGCGTAGTGTAGCGGGCCGGTTGGCAAGCACAAGGCAGATCGCGCATGCGGGTCACGAGGTCACGAGGTTGCGAGGTCACGAGGCGAGAAAGCGAATGTCATGCGCTCACCGTGCAACCTCGTGACCAATGGCTGGCGGAGGCGTCAGAACGAGATGCGCAAGCCGCCGGTCAGCGTGATGTAACGAGGGCGCGCGGAGAGGTGAATCCAGTGGTAAGCGCCCTCGACGATGATGCCGTAGCGGCGGCTCAGCGGGAAGTCACCGTTGACTCCGGCGCTCAGGCCGACGTTGGTCTCGTCCTGGTAACCGCTGACGCTCTGCCGGTACATCCCCACGCCGCCGAACAGCCCCGTCGAGCCGAACGGCTCCGAGAAACGGTAATCGACGAGAGCGTCGATGTGGTCGATGTTTCCCTTTCCGGCATCGACGCGGGCTCCGTCCGAATTGGTCGTGACGATCGGAGCGGTGATCTCACCGACCTTGATCTTGAACATCATGTCGGGCTCGAGCTGGACGCAGTAGAAGGCCTCTTTCACGGAATTGCTGAACGTGAAGTCCTTGGCGCTGCTCCTTCCCTGGGTGCCGGGAAGGTCGTTCAACCGCTTGCTGCCGCCGAGGAGGAACCCGAATTCGGAAGTCTGCGCGGCCGCGGGAAGAGCGGCGAGCGCGAAAACTGCGAGCAGAAATGCGGCTTTCTTCATGGGCCGGACTATACGGGATGCGCACTGGTGATTCAATCGCATGAGTTACGGTTCCTCCCGGGTCAGCAGGTAGCGTGCAGCGGGCAGGGAGGGCCTGCCTGCTGCACGCTACTCGCTACCCGCTTAAAATGGCGGCGTGCAGTCGATTGCAGGCGCGCTGTCCTTCCTTGGACGTGAGGCGGCGCGAATCGTTCTGCCTGCCTGGTGCGTCGCCTGCGGAGTCGAGCTTCCCTGGCGCGATCGGACAGCCTCCTGCTGCGCCTCATGCTGGAAGGCGCTCCCCAGGATCACCGGGGTCAAATGCACCTCCTGCGCGCTCCCGCTGGCCGGCGACGACGCGGCCGTGCGCTGCATCGCCTGCCAGGGCAGCCCCTTGCCGGTCGAATGGTGCGAGGCCTCCTGCCACTATCGCGGGTCGATGGAGCGGGTGCTGCACGCCTTCAAGTTCGAGCGACATGATTTCTTCGACGAGCCGCTGGCCGGCCTGCTCGAGGAAACCATGCGCGTGCGCGGCGACCTGGGGTTCGACGCGATCGTTCCGGTGCCGATGTTCCGCAGCAAGCGCCGCCGGCGCGGTTACAACCAGGCGGAGCTCCTGGCGCGCGAGCTGTCGAAGAAGAGCGGCATCCGCTGCCGCACCGATCTCCTGATCCGAATTCAGGCCGGCGAGACCCAGTCGACGCTGGCCCGGAAGGAACGCCGCGCCAACGTGCGCAACGCCTTCCACGCCTCGCACCGGGCCGCCGAACGCGCCCTGCTCCTCGTCGACGACATCACCACCACCGGCGAGACCCTGCGCGCCTGCGCCGACGAACTGCTCCGCCACGATGCCGCCCGCGTCTGTGCGATCGCAGTGGCGAAGGCGGTGTAGGGACGCGCAGCAGCGCGTCCGCAGCTCTCGTCCTCTCTTCGAACAGGGTTGCGGACGCGCAGCTGCGCGTCCCTGCGCGTCTCCGTCACAATTGCACCCCCTCGCTCCGTGTAGAATGCGCGCCGCTTGTGACCTGAACCGAACCCGCCTGCACTGAAAACACCAATGCTCCGAGCCTTCTTCATCGCCCTCTCTGAAAGCAAGATGCTGCGCGCCATTGCCGAGCGTTCGCCCATGGGGCGGAAGATGTCGGCACGCTTCGTGGCCGGCACGACCATCGAGTCCGCTCTCAACGCCACCGCGGCCGCGAACGCCGCCGGCATGAGCATCACCATCGACAACCTCGGCGAAAACGTCACCAACACCGAGGAAGCGCAGCACAGCTCGCAGCTGTACCACGACCTGCTCGACGCCATCGCCGCGCGCAAGCTCAACGCCAATGTCAGCCTCAAGCTCACGCACATGGGCCTCGACGTCGACGAAGCTCTGGCCCGGCGGATCGTCTCCGATCTCATCGCTCACGCGGTGCGGCTGGACAGCTTCGTGCGCGTGGACATGGAAGGCTCGCCGTACACGCAGAAGACCCTCGACTTCGTGCGCGAGATGCACCGGCAGCCCGGCAACAAGGGCCGCGTCGGGGCGGTCATCCAGTCCTACCTCAAGCGCAGTGAAGACGACGTGCGGTCTCTCTGCGCCGAAGGCATTCGCGTCCGGCTGTGCAAGGGCGCGTACAAGGAACCGGCCTCGATCGCTTTCAAGGACAAGAAGGACGTCGACGCGAACTACGTGAACCTCACCCGGATCCTGTTGAAGAGCGGGATCTACCACGGCATCGCCACCCACGACCCGAAGATGGTCGACGCCACGATCAAGTTCGCGACCGCCGAGAAGATCCCGTCGGACGCGTTCGAGTTTCAGATGCTGCACGGCATCAAGCGCGACCTCCAGGAGCAGCTCGTGCGCGACGGCTGGCGCGTGCGGATCTATCTCCCGTTCGGCACGGAGTGGTATCCGTACTTCATGCGCCGCCTCGCGGAGCGCCCCGCGAATGTGCTGTTCATCCTGAAGAACATCTTCCGGCGTTAGGCGCTCCAAGCGCTGACATGCCACAATCAGGCAATGCGCAATCTCCTCATCGCCGCCACACTGCTGCTGATCGCCCTTCCCACGCTCGCTGCTGATGCCGTCGATCAGGTCCGCCAGGCCGAAGCCTCGTTCGCCAGGGCGTTCGCCGATCGCGATTCGGCGACGTTCTTTTCCTTCGTCGCCGAGGACGCGGCCTTCCTCGGCGCCCATCGCACGCTGACCGGGAAGGACGCCGTGGTCAAAGGCTGGTCGGATCTGCTCAAGGGCGCCGCGCCGTTCAGCTGGTCCCCCGATCGCGTCGTCGTCAACGGAACGGGCGACATCGGCATGACCAACGGACCGGTGTTCGACCGGGGCGGCAGGCACATCGGCGACTTCCTCTCGGTCTGGCAGAAGCAGAAGGACGGCTCCTGGAAGATCCTCTTCGACGGACCGGGCGCGCCGGTGTGCGCCCCGGAAAAGAAGTAGCACTCCTCCGTGGTCCGGAGCCGAACCGCACGGATTCGCCGGCTCAGACTGGCGGAGGCGCCACTTCCCACTCCGGCCGCTCCCGCCAACGCTCGTGAAACCAGACCCACTGCTCGGGAACGCGGCGGATCTGATTCTCGATCTCGTGCGTCAGGCGGGCGGTCAGTGCGACCGGATCTTCATCGCGTGAGGCGGTCCACGGCTCCGAGAAGCGGATGTGCTGCAGCCCGTCGGCGCCACGCTCGATGAATGCAGTCACGATCGAGGCGCCGGTGCGGATGACGAGCTTGGCAGGACCGATCGGCGTCAGCGCCGGGACTCCGAAGAAAGGCACCTTCGCGCTCTCGGTGCGGATGTTCTGGTCGATCAGAAACGCAAGAATGCCTCCGCGGCGCAGCGAGTAGATCAGCTCGCGCCCGGAAGCGGTCGAGCCGCGGTCGATCGTGCGAACCCCGGCACGGGCGCGCGTTTCGGTGATGAAGCGGTTCAGCTGTGCCTCGTTCCGCTCGCGCTGCAGAACCGACACCGGTCGGCCCAGCAATCCGGTGGAGAAGGCGAGCCACTCCCAGTTTCCGCAGTGACCGGTGAAAACGATGACGCCGCCGCCGCGGTCGACGATGTCGAGCATCGGGGCCGTGCCTTCCATGACAGTCGTTCGATCGCGTATCGGAACATCGACATTCGGCAGCCAGAGGATCTCGAACAGGGACATGCCGAGGTGCCGGAACATCGCCCGGATGGTGGCGCGGCGACGGCGCTCGCTCCACTCCGGGAACGCGCGCGTGATGTTCTGCAATGCGATCCGCCGTTCGCGCCGGGCCACGATGCTCGTCAGACTCCCGAGCAAGAAACCGATCGCGCGCGCCAATCGGAGCGGAAGGCGGCGCACGACGGCCGCAAAGGCCAGAAGAATGACGTGGAGGACGCGCCCGCGCCGGCGCCGTCTGCGCTTGGCCGGGTCCTCCGCTCGGTTCTCAGACGCTGCGGGCTTCGAGCTTTCCAATGGCGAATTCCTTCACCAGCGCGTCCCACTCTCCGCGCTCGCGCAGCAGCCGCTCCACGAGCTCGCGAAATGCGCCTGCGCCGCCACGGCTCTCCAGCTTCCACGTCGCGGCAGCGAGCACCTCGGGCGAGGCGTCTGCCGGGGCCGCGGAGATTCCGGTGCGCATCATGGCCGCGAGATCGGGGAGGTCGTCGCCGGCGTAGAGGATCTGGTCGAGTGTCACATTGAGCTTCGAGGCCACGCGCTGCAGCTCCTCGAACTTGTTCGCGCTGCCCTGGTGCAGCTCGAGAATCCCGAGCTCCTGGGCGCGGCGCTGCAGGGCGGGGGAGCGCCGGCTGGTGATGAGGACGACGATGAGGCCCGCCTTCTGCGCGAGCTTCACGCCCAGACCGTCACGGACGTTGAACTCCTTGATCTCGCGCTGGTCGCCGGCGTAAATGATCCGGCCGTCGGTCCAGACGCCGTCGACGTCGGAGACGATGACTCGGATTGCAGAGGGGGAGGACATGGCGGGGATGGTAATTGAAAATTGAAAATTGAAAATTGAAAAAGACTGGACACGCGCCGATCGGGCGCGATCAATGCCGGAAGTGCCTCTCTCCGGTGAACACCATCGCCAGGCCACGCTCGTTGGCGGCGGCGATGACCTCGGCGTCGCGCACCGAGCCGCCGGGCTGGATGACCGCGCGCACTCCCGCGTCGGCGAGGATGTCCAGGCCGTCGCGGAAGGGGAAGAAGGCGTCGGAGGCGGCGAAGGTGCCGGCCGCCGGGAGGATCGATTTCATGATGGCGACCTTCGCGGCGTCGACACGGCTCATCTGCCCGGCGCCGATCCCGACCGACTGAGCGCGATTCGTGAGCACGATCGCATTCGACTTCACCTGTGCGCAGACGATCCAGGCGAACTCGAGGCCGTCCAGCTCCTCGGCCGTCGGCTTGCGGTCTGTGACCGATTGCCACTTCTCGCGGCCGCTCACGTGATCGGGGCTCTCGGCGAGGATGCCTCCCGCCGCGCTGCGGAACTCGAGCTTCGGTAAGCCGGCCGTGGTGGTCACGAGGCGGAGGTTCTTCTTCCTGGCGAGAATCTCGCGCGCGTCGGGGGAGAACGAAGGAGCGACGATGACCTCGAGAAACATGTCCGCGATCGCTTTCGCGCAATCGCCGGTGAACTCGCGATTCGATCCGATGATGCCGCCGAACGCGGAGACGGGATCGGCCTCGAGAGCCGCCTCGAGCGCCTCGCCCAGCGAGTCGCGCCGGGCCACGCCGCACGGATTGGTGTGCTTGATGACGGCGATGGCCGGTTCGCGGAACGCGTTGGCCAGGCGAATCGCGGAGTCGAGGTCGAGCAGGTTGTTGTACGAAAGCTCCTTCCCCTGCAGCTGCTCGAACGGGCGGCTGCCGGCGGCCACGTAGAACGCTGCCGTCTGCTGCGGGTTCTCGCCGTAGCGGAGGTCCTGAAACTTCGTCAGCTTCAGATCGAGAGCATCGGGCGTCGCGGACTCTTCCTGCGATCTGCGATCTGCCATCTGCGATCTCAGATACCTCGCAATCATGGCGTCGTACGTCGAAGTCTTCTCGAACACCGCGATCGCGCAGCGGAGGCGGAAGGCGTCGCCGATCGAGCCGCTCTCGAATTCCCTCAGGAACTCGGCATACAGCGACGGATCGCAGAGCGGCAGGACGTGGCGGTGGTTCTTCGCGGCCGCGCGCAGCATCGACGGTCCGCCGATGTCGATCTGTTCGACGGCCTCGGTCAGCGTCACGTCCGGCTTTGCGATCGTCGCCTCGAACGGATAGAGGTTGACCACGACCAGGTCGATCGCCGGAATGGAAAGCCGCTCGACGTCGGCGAGGTGGTTGCGGTTGTCGCGGTCGTGGAGGATCGCGCCGAAGACCTTCGGCGTGAGCGTCTTCACGCGGCCGCCGAGGATTTCGGGCGCGCCGGACCAGGAAGCGATCGGCGTGACAGGCACACCCGCGTCGGCGAGGTGCTTCGCCGTCCCGCCAGTCGACAGGATCTCCACGCCCCTGGCGGCGAGAACGCGGCCGAGCTCGATGATGCCGCTCTTGTCGGAAACGGAAAGGATGGCGCGTTTGATGGTGGGCATCTGATTCCTTCTCTGTTCAATTTCCGCCAAGGACCTGCATCGACCGCATACGCGACGCTATCCGCACGTCGCCGCCGGCCTGTTTCCAGATGTAGAAATAGAGATTGGCCAGGTCGGTCACGCTGTGTGAATAGCTGACCGATGCCACGCCGAACGCCGTCGACCGATCGTCGAACGTCGACGAGCTGTGCCGCTCGCCTCCCGCGAAGTATTCCGACTCCATCAGCGGGTAGAACCCGGCCGATCGCGCCAACGTCCGGTCGAGGAACGAGTCCAGCGTGAAGTGCGGGTCGAGACCGTAGAACACCGTCGGAAACCGCGACAGTCGTCGCTCGAAATACTGCTCGAAATCATCGTGCACGAGCGCCATCCGCGGATCGTCATTCGCCGTGTGGAAAGGATTGTTCGCGTCGGCAACCAGGTGAGCGAGGAGCCCCAGCTGGCCGGCCACCGCCCCCATCGAGTCGCCCCTCCGGATCATCGCGACAGCCGTGAAGGTCCCGAGCTCCAGCCGCTCCCGAAGCTTGCCGGCACGCGAGAGCACGTAGTAGTGGTGGCCCTCGCTTCCTTCATGCGCCTCGGCCTGTTCGAGCCCGGCTAGGTACTCCGGCTGAAACTTCTCGAGCATCATCTGCAGATCGGGAGGAGCGAGCGCAAGCGCCTTGATCGCGATCCGCTGGTCGGACGCGCGGGTCCAGGCGTTGGCAGTGATGGGAAGGAAGAGGAGGACAAGCGCGAGGCGTTTCATCGACCGCTGCAATGGTAACAGCGAAGCGAAACGAATTCGCGAGGCACATGCGGACCCTGCTCGCGTGCCGCGCCTGCCCGAACGTCCTCGGCGAGCCCGTCACCGGCGGGGTCGCCGGAGCGCGGGTCATGCTCGTCGGGCAGGCTCCCGGCCCGCATGAGGTGGAGGACCGGCGTCCGTTCGCCTACACCGCCGGCAAGCGGCTCTTCGGCTGGTTCACCGATGCACTCGGCATATCTGAAGAGGAGTTCCGCGCCCGCATCCACGTATGTGCAGTGATTCGCTGTTTTCCAGGCAAGGACCCGAAGAATGGCGGTGACAGGGTGCCGGCTCCCGATGAGATCGCGCGCTGCGGCGAGCACCTCGACCGGGAGATCCGCATCCTCGGGCCGAAGCTCCTGATTGCAGTCGGCACGCTGGCGTCCCAGCAGCTGCTCGACATCTCGCAGCTGAAGGACGCGGTCGGACGCGTTCACCGCGCGTCACGCGCCGGCCGCTCCTTCGACGTCGTCGTTCTGCCGCATCCATCGGGGCGTTCTACGTGGATCAACAAGCCCGAGAACGCGGCGCTGCTGAGGCGGTCGATCGAGCTGATCGGAGCGCATCCGGCATTCGTGAAGACGTTCGGAAGGTGACAGCCACGGAGAGCGCGGGCCGGAAAGCCCTGGTGGGCTGGAAAGCCCGCGCAAGGCGGCGAAGCCGCCGAAAGAATTTAGCGGCGGCCGTCAGGCCGCCGGTTCAAGCGATTCGCATTAGCGTACGAGGGCACGAAGTGCCCGACAGAAAGCAACAACGAGGATCTGTCGCGCGCCCCGCGCGCTCCGACGCTGGTGTGGGTGATCGGACGGCGGCCTGGCGGCCGCCCTGGAGTTTGGACAAATTATATGTAGGTCGGTTACAGGAGTTGCCAGACCTACGCAGATCTGCTACCCTCGTCCACGGAGGTGGCCCTTGGACGAGAAAGAACGAACCACACTGCGCGC
>JAJXWV010000003.1 GCA_021781455.1 Acidobacteriota bacterium
CGTGGAAGGACGCCATCGGGCAGATCTTCATCGGCAGCCAGCAGTGGGTCGAGTCGATGCGGAGCCTGATTGAGTCGAAGCCGCGGAGCACGGATCATCCGGTGAGGCAGCGCTACGCGGCGCGGCCGAAACCAGCGAAGATCGTCGATGTCGTCGCCGAAGTGTTCGAGACCACGCCCTGGGAGATCCGGAACAGTCACGGGACGGTGGAGCGGCGGGTCGCGGCGTGGTTAGGCTGCTACGAAGGGCAGGCGCGCCTCGGCGGGATCGGAACTGTGCTGCGGCTGCGGAGCACGAGCCGCGTCTCGAAGCTGATCGCCGAATGCGATCGGGACGTCGATCAGAAGGAGAACAAGTATCTGCGGATCGCGATCGATCGCTGTCTTGCCCTGCTGCGCCGGGAGATGAAGCCGGTGATGCCGCGGTTCACGGAGTTCTATCCGTCGGCATCGCCGGCCGCCTCTCCGCCGTAACGGCGGATCTCCATTCGCCTAACCCGCGCGTTCCCATGATGAGAACGGGGCGGAGCTCCATGGTGATGACCGTATCGTGACGCGGTGCCCGGCCAACTCGTGGTGCCAGCAGCCGCGAAGCGGCATCGATGCGCGGCGGCGCCGTGGAAATTCGAAAAACTTGACGAAAGGACAGACGTTCTGAACGCCCCTTTCTAAGTCTCAAAGCGCGGACCGAAGACCCGACCCCGTTCTCGCGACCCCTGAACGGGGCCAGGTCTGCGTGGTTTCGCGAGCAATCGCGGCCCCACTTCCCTTTCATCTCCTCGCATTGTGTGGCTCAGCTCTGTGCACCCGCTCGTTAGGGAGCACTGGGGGAGGGGACCGGCTCATTGCGCATTTGAGGAGACCTGTCCGGACCACGTGGGTGTTGCTCAAAGTCCTCACGCTTCATTTTCATCAGCTGTGAGGTCTCGAAGTGCTTGCTACCGTAGTGATCAAACCGATCGGCAGCCGTTCTCGGTCGCCCGTCACCTGGTCCGGTCTTCATTTGCGGTCGCCTGCGACCGGGCCCGAGCGCTTACGGTTTCAGCACGAGGATGCCGAGAGCGGCGAGGAGGGCGGCGAGGAGCGCGAGCAACCACGGCGACAGTGCCGGGATGTTCTGGGCGTCGTAGATCGTCGCCACGCCGGGCGAGCGCACGACAAGGCCGCCGCTCAGGATCAGCGAGAACGTCTTCGCTCCCCCAAGCGCAGTCCTGAGGATGGTCGGCACCGAAACGGTCTGCGTGAGCTGGCCCGGCGCGAACGTCAGCTGCACGCTCGTACTCGCGTAGTCGGTGCCGGCGAGCGCGGTCCCGTCCTGCGTCGCCGCGAGGATCGAAAGAGGGATCTCCGAGGGGTTGATCAGCGTGATCGTAAAGACCGCCGGGAGGCCATCGTAAGTAACGGGGTTGTCGACCGTGAAGCCGGTCGGATCGTCGTCGACGATCGTGCCGACGGCCTGACCGTCACCAATGCCGGCGTTTGTGGCGTTGCTCAGATTGACGAAGAACGACTCGTCGTTCGGCTCGGAGATTGGGTCGCCGACGACCTGCACGGCGATGCTCTTCGTCGATTCGCCCGGCGCGAACGTCAGCGTGCCGGAGGAGGCGAGGTAGTCGGCCGGCGCGTTCGCGGTGTTGTCCGCGGTCGCGTACTGCACCGTCGTCGTGACTGTGGCCGCGGGCGTGAGGGTCACGGTGAACGTCATTGGCGCCGTGCCGCTGTTCCCCTCTTGCAGCGATGAATCGGCGATCGTGAGGACGTTCGTAATGACCGACGCGGTGCGGCACTGGGAGAATCCAGATGTGTTGCCCGACGCATCGGTGGCCGTGGTCGTCACGACGTTCATGGTCGTCGGGACGGTGAGCGTCCAGCTGGCATTGCCGCTGGCATCCGTCGTGGCCGGCGTCGAGCCGACCCACGTCAGCCCTTCGCCGTTGCCCGACGAGTGGCAGGCCGCGTTGTCGTAGACGTCGATCGTGAAAGTCTTCGACGCCGTGCTGTTGAGGGTTCCGGAGACGACCGTCGTTCCCGGCTTGAGCACCGCGCCGGTCACTACGGGGAAGTTCTGAAGCGTGTTTGGTCCCGAGTCCGCATCGCCGGAGTCGTTCGGAATGATGACGGGGATGCCGAGGTAGATCCCGATGACCTGGTCGTCCGACATCGAATTCAGCCTGATGCTGTCGCCGGACGAGGAGCCGCCCTCGACGCCGACGCCGTTTCGATTGAAGCGGATGACGTTCGACGCGCCGGCGGCCGTACCGCCGACCGCGTTATTCGAGCTGAAGGTCAGGCGAATGCCCGTTCCGCCGTTTCCGAGGGCTCCCGTGCCGGCGGACGTGACACCGATGTAGTTGCCCTCGACGAGGTTGTTGTCTGAGAACGTCAGCGACACTCCGTCGTCACTGTTTCCGGAGATCACGTTACGCGCCGCCGTCGTGGTGCCGCCGATCGTGCAGTTGGTGGCCTTGTCCAGCGTGATTCCGTTCAGGTTCGGGATCGCGGCCGTGCCGGCGGCGTTCGTTCCGATCAGGTTTCCGGCGATCGTCATGCCGCTCGGAGGCGTCGTGATGATACCGACGGCGATGCCTGCGCCCGTGTTCCCCGAGACGAGGTTTCCCGCGCCCGCGACAGCGCCGCCGACGGTGACGTTGGTGACGCTCAGAAGGTCGATGCCGTCGCCGGCGTTCGCGACGGCCGAGCTCCCGGCCGAGTCCGTGCCGATGAAATTGCCCTGCACGACTGCGGTGGCTCCGAAGGCGATGTAGAGGCCGGCCACGGCATTGCCTGAGATCACGTTGCGCGCCGCCGCCGTCACGCCGCCGACGGTCGTGTCCAGCGATCCGTTCGTCAAAAAGATGCCGCCGCCTTCATTCGGGATGGCGAACGATCCGGTGATGTCCGTGCCGACGAAGTTGCCGGCGATCGTGTTGCCGCTGCTGGTGCTGCTGGCGATCAAGATCGCGCCGCCGCCGTTTCCAGAGATCACGTTGCGCGCAGCGGCGACCATTCCTCCGATCGTGTTGTTCGAGGCGTTGGATCCGAAGGAGATTCCGGCGGAGTCGTTCTTCAATGCCGCTGATCCGGACGCATTCGTTCCGACGAAGTTGCCGGCAATCGTGCAGCCGGAGGCGGAGAGCACGATGCCACCATTCGAGTTGCCGGAGATGACGTTTCCTGCTCCGGCCGTCGATCCGCCGATCATCGTGCCGTCCGTCGACACGAGGACGCCCAAAACATTCGGCAGCGCGGCGGTGCCAGCCGCATTCGTGCCGATGTAGTTGCCCTCGACCACATTCCCGGCGCCGCCGGACGGGATCGAGATGCCGGCTTGCGTGTTTCCCGCGACCACGTTCCGATCCGAAGCGGCGGTCCCGCCGATGATATTCGATGCCGCACCGCGGATGACGTCGATGCCATCGAACGCGTTTGCGATCGGAACGGCACCGGTCGCGTCGGTCCCGACGAAGTTCCCCTTCACCGTGTTGGCCGTGACGCCCGTCCCGTCGAGCACGACCCCGCTGTTTCCGCTGCCCGCGATCACGTTTCCGGTGATCGTGTTCGAGGACGATGTGCCGGACACGTAGACGCCGTAGAAGTTCTGCAGTGGCAGCGAGCCGGTGACATCCGTCCCGATGTAGTTCCCCTGGACGACGGCACCGGTGGCATCGGCAATGGCCACGCCGTAAGCATTCGTGTTTCCGGAGATCACGTTGCGCGCGCCTGCCGTGGAGCCGCCGACGCGATTGTTCGTTCCGCCGACGCTGACGCCAAGGGTGACGTTGGCCATCGCGGCCGTGCCGCTTACGTCGGTCCCGACGTAGCTCCCCTCGAGCGCGTCCGCGGTCCCGAGAAGCTGGATCCCGTATGCGCATCGGTTCACGACAAGGCCGCGGATCGTCGAATTCGCAGCGACGACGGTCAGGCAGTTCGCGCCTCCCCCGTTGATCTCGACGATTGGCAAGCCGGCGAAGCCCGGCTGCGTCGTGCCGTCGACGACGACGGAATCGAAGATGCCCGGAAGAGCGGACGCGAGTGTGATCGTCTGCGGTCCCACGCCAATGGAGAAGACGATCGCGTCGGCGTCGGGCGCTGCATTCGCGTCGAGGATCGCCTGACGCAGCGATCCGGGCCCGCTGTCTGCCGCCGAAGTGACGGTAAACGTGGCAGCGACGGCGGTTGCCGACCAGAGTCCCAGCGCGAGGACCAGAGACCAACGATGTATTGCGATCAGGAGGACGGGACGGTATCACACTCGGACGTGATTTCGTTCCGATGCGAGTCACGGCGCGGACCAGCGCGAGTTCCGCGAATTCACCGAGTGCGGGTGGGAGTTGCCGCGCCTCATCCCCATCCTCGCGCCTTCGTCATTCCGAGCGTGAAGAGTCCGGGAGGGCGGATGGCGCGACGAAGGTCGAATGAATGACGGACCGCAGCAGAACTGCCGAGGGCACAGCGAGTGCTGCGCCCTCGGCCGAAACCTCTACCGCTTCTTGGTCAACTCGTTGTGCGCCTTCTGCAATGAGTCGTACGCGTCCTTGAACCTGCCGCCCGCAATCCAGGAGAGGGCATCGTTGAACAGCTTCTGCGCCTGCCCGATCGGCAGGCCCGCTGCGAGCAAGCTGCTGATCTCGTTGTCCACGATGTCCCGCGCCATTTCGAGATAGCCGCCGTTGGCCTCAGGCAGCTCGAACATCGCCAGCGCGTTTCCTTCACCGGCCGCGAGGTTCAGTTCGATCTGCAGACGCAGGTCGAGCTGCCGCGCATCGTCGGTCTTCTGGTTGATCAAGCCCTCGACCTCGCCGGTCTTGTTGTCGACCAGGTTCGTGAGATTCGAGCTCTGAGTGTTGACCAGGTCTCTGAACGGGGTCACCCATTAGCAGGCGTGGTCTCTGAACGGGGTCAGGTCTGCGGTATCGCGGACCATGCAGACCCGAAGCTGCCCGCGGCAGTCAACGCGCTGTGGATCGAGCGAGGCGATTCGGTCAGAGACTTTCCAATCCGAGGAGGTTTCCGACGCGATTGCACGCGTTTTCGCGTTCTGCGGCCCGACCGGCGATCGACCGAGGCCGGCCGAATGGGGCGGCCCGAATGGGGTCACAGCGGGTCACGGGGTCACAGCGGGTCACAGCGGGTCACAGCTTCTGTCGTCTGCGTTGTTCTCTCGCTCCACGCATCGTGGAGCAAGACGGCACGGACTTTCCCGAGGATCAGCCGGCGTGTCGCGTCAGATTCGCGTCAATTTGCCCAGACGACAGAAGCTCCGGCCCCATTCGCGGCGCCCCATTCGCGGCGCCCCATTCGCGGCGCCCCATTCGCGGCGTCGTAACGGCCGATCTCCATTCGCCTAACACGCGTGTTCCCGTGATGAGGGGGTGGCCGGAACTCCATAGTGAAGACCGCATCGTGACGCGGTGCTCGCCCAACAGTTGGTGCCAGCAGCTGTACACCTTCAGCGATGAGCTGCGTCACGATGCCGTCTTTCCTGATTGCCGTAACATAGACCGATATGTTCCACAACTCGGTGGCGTTTCTACCTTAGGCCGTTTGAATCGCGAAGGAGTTGCAATGCAACGACATCGACCGATTGCCCTCGCCGTCGTGATCCCAGTAGTTTTCATTGCTTCAATCGCGGCCTGCCCGGACCGTAAGTACTCGCCAAGTAACTTTGGATGGTGTAGCTACTATTACCAGGCCGGCCCCTACTCGTGCGACGAGTATGTGGCGGATCCCTGGACCGGACGAACAGACTGCAACACTTGCGGCTACTGCAACTGGAGCAACCCGACCACCAACGTTCCCTGCAGCGTCGGCGACGATCCGCATGGACCACGACACATCGCATCGGGGCTCGAGGAGAACCGGTGCGGATCCGCTCATCGAGATTCATTTCGCTCGAGCTCGGTCGTAGCAGACCACAATCTGTCCTGGGTCGGCGCTCGCGTCGATCAAGTCGCCATTTTCTAGAGGGATCTCGAATGTCTCAGATCGCACGTGGCGCGGCGCAGCTCTCGGTGGCATGCGTCTTTGTCGCCGTTTCGCTTTATGGACAGCCCGTGGTTGAGGTTCGGCTTGCGGTTCAGCCGGTGCAGGAGATTCACGCAGTCACTCTGAAGGCGGCGGGTGGCGAGGTTCACTCCTGCGCTGTGCGAGGTGGTGCGGTTCTGGTTCCGAAAACTCTGGCGATGCCGTGGACGGTGTCGCTGCATCGGTTCGAACCGACGTCGTACACGCAGCGCGATCTGGAGCTGAAGGCCCCGCTACTGCTGCGCGAGCTCGGCGAATTGCGAGTTCGTTTCCATCCGGCGCCTCCGCCGGGCGAGACCGTCACCGTCTGTCTCGTCCGCAACGGCACATCCAGCGTCGCCGACACGCCGCTGGCGATCAGCGGCCAGGGAGCTTTCCGCGCAGCCCTGCCATCGGGGATCTATGCGGCTGCCTTCGTCGGCGACAGACGCGCAACGCGAATCCGCTCGGGTGTCGTGATCAATCCCGGCCAGACGACGGAACTCGGGGACATCGCATTCGAGCCGACCGGCTCCGTGACGTTGCGCGTGGTCGACGAGCGGAGCAGGCGGCCGGTCCCGGGAGCACGGCTCACCTGGTCGCCGCCGGATGCGCTGAACGCGGCGGTTGCGCGAGTTCTTTTCAGCCGGCTGTGGAGCGCGACGACGGATCGTGCGGGCATTGCGACCTTTCCGTCGATCGGCCCTCCACCCCTTCCGGCGCGATGGATCGTGAGTGCAACGGGATACGCCCTCGGTCTAACGCCCGCCGTGACGATCGCCGACGTCCAACGCGTCGCGCTCGCCGATACGCCGCTCCGCCCGGACGCGACCGTTGTCGTCGACGCGCGTTTGCCTCGGTCGGGCGATTCATTTCGAGAAGCGCGGCTCGTTCTGTCAGAACCCGAGCGTGAAGATTCGCCGAGATTCGAGGCCGTTTCGCGGCAACCGCTGCGCGACGGAGAGAACAGAATCCGGTTGACCCGCTACGGAAGGCTGCGCATCGCGATCGAGTCGAAGAGCGGCAGGAAGATGTTCTACCAGGACTTCGATATCGGTCCGTCCGACCGCCGGCTGGTGATCGCTCCGATTCCCACCGAGATCACCGGTGAAGTGCGGCGTTCCGGCAAAGCGGTCGAAGGCGTTTTCGTGACGGCATCGGATCGCCACGACTCTCGCATGGTCGTCGGTCAGACTCGAACGGATCTCAACGGCCGGTACACGCTGGCCATCTATCAGCGCGGGGACGTCCTCCTGTACACGAGCGGACCCCGCGAGAATGGGAACGTGGCGCAGCCGGTACTGAAGAACCTGACTCTCGCCGGTGAGCGCGAGTGGCACGTCGATTTCGAATTGCCGACGGCCGGCGCAACGATCGTGGTCGTCGATGCTGAATCGGGAACGCCACTCCGTGCCCGCGTGCGAGGAAGGCTGGTCGAGGCAGACGGCGCGTCGCGTGGCATCTACGTCGAGACCGACGCCGATGGGCGTGCGACGATCACAGGCGCCCCCGCGGGGAAGGCAACGATGGTCGTGCGCAGCAAGGGGTACCGGGGACGGGAGATCGCGGCTGACATCACTATGGATGCTGCGGACGTGACCGTGGCTCTGAGTAAGGGCGGCACGATCTCGGGTCGGGTCGTCGACATGAACGGAGCACCGGTCGGCGGAGCCCGGATCCTCGGTGGCTACGCCTCACCCGCGGTGAATCAGGGAAGCGTCGAGACGAGCTCCGACGCGTCGGGCCGGTTCGAGATCTCCGAAGCACCGGAGTCGGAGACTCGTCTGTACATCGTCGCCCGAGGACAAGCCGTTGCGGTGGCGACGTTGCGCGAGTCGTCCGACAACGTCGTGCGGCTCTCACCTCCGAACGCCGGCGCGGTTACGCTCGTCGGCGGAGGCAAGCCGCCGCAGACTCTGTCACTGTTCCTGCCTGCTCCCCGCGGCGAGGCGATCATCCCGTTCGCCGTTTTCAGGGAGCTTGCGATGATCAATGGAATGTCGCCCTTTCAGCTCCTGAGCAGCGGCGTCGACGGAACGCTGATCCTGCCGGAGTTCCTGTCGCCCGGCAGTTACACGTTGTACTCCGTTCGATCGACCGGGAAGCCGAATGCGGACCAGTACGTGAAAGTCGCCGACCTGATCGTGCCGGCGCGGTCACGAACGGTGATCGCTTTGCCGGACTAGAACAGCTCGGGCGCGGCAGCGCGGCTAGGACGTTTTCATCACGATCGTGACGCGGCGGTTCTTCGCGCGTCCTTGCGGGTTGTCGCTGCCGTCCGGATTCGTATTCGGAGCAACCGGCTGCGATTTGCCGAAGCCCTGCGTCGCGAAAGAGACCGTCGTGAGCCCTTCCTTCCCGACGAGCCAGTCGCGGACCGACTCGGCGCGGCGCAGCGACAGCTTCATGTTGTACGCGTCATCGCCCTTCGAGTCGGTGTATCCCTCGATGCGCACGGCACCTTTCGCGCCACGCTGGCGAATGATGTCGGCGGCTTCTTTGAGGGTTGCCGCCGCGCTCGGAAGAATATCTGCCTTGTCGAAGTCGAAAAGGACGTCCGCGTTCAGATCGATGCGGATTTCGTTTCCGCGCTGCTCAACCTGCAGATCCCGAACACTGCCGGCGATCGCGTCCACTGGATTTCCGCTCAGATCCGTGACCTTGAGAACCAGATCGCGGACCATCATCGGCGCGAGATCGACAACGTTCCCGCCGGCCAGGGTCGCGCTCTGTTGACCGTCCACCCCGAGCACCGCGAAGACGACGAGCAGCGCCTGGAGGAACAGCACCGGACGAAACCAGGTCCTGTTCATTGTGAGATCGCAGCGTCGTCGATCGGCTGGAAGTGCGGGATCTCGATCGAGATCTTCTGCACGTCGGCCGGAGGGGCGGGAAACTTCGCCCAGAGGTTCACCTTCTGTCCCGCCGGGATGTTGTCGATGTCCGTGCTGCAGACGCAGTGTTTCCCCGAATCCGTGATCACGAAGTACTTCTTCTTGTTGACCGGATCGATCAGATGAATGCCGCTGATGGTCTTGTTTCCCTCGGCCGTGACCTCCGGATCGCTCATCGCCGAATACATGTCGAAGGTCTTGTCCGAGCCATTCGTCAGCGTGAACTCCAGATTCAGCGTGCCCCCGCTTGCTCTCTTCAGCTGCGTGACGTCGATGTGGATGCCCGGTTTCTCACCATCAGTCGAGGCAATCGCGCCTGCCGATGGCGCCGGCGCGGTGGCGGTGCTGGCCGGCGTCGCTGCAGGCGCGGGTGAGGTTGACGCCGCAGGTGCCGGTGTCGGCGCCGTCGCGCTCGATGTGGCCGGGGGATTCGTCTCGGCGGGCGGGGTGTTCTCCTTCGCGCACGCGCACAGCATCGATGAGGTGCAGAGAAGAAAGGCGAGGACGCAGGCGGAAAGCTTCATCATCTCCTCCAGCGCTCGATTCGAGGGTCTTCGGCGCCGGACCGGCGTCCGAAACAGTCGATCGACGACCACGCCGCCCCGTTTCACCGCAGTTCGAATGCCACGGCTTACCGGACCGGGTCCAAAGACGGAATCGGGCAAATCGGGATTTCAGTTCGGGAACGCACAAATTTTATCACCGCGCCCGTCCCTCTCAATGCCGTAGCAGCCTCAGCCAGAACCCGATGCGCCTCGAGCAGTTCGGTTCCCTCCGAAATCGAAAGATCGACGACAGTGAATTGCGCTGAGCGTTCTCTTCAGATCTTCCAACACCCGACCGAAGACCCGACCCCCATTCCGCGACCCGGTTGCGGCGAACGGTTTGACACACAGACCGAAGACCCGACCCCGGTGCCGACGCGCCTCGCCAATGGCGGTGAGGTGCGCAAATGTGCGACGAGTGGGCGCGGCTCGCCGACCTGACAATCCATCAGACGTGCCGGTTCTTCAGCCAGATCCAGAGATTGAGCGACGACGCATAGATCACCCAGGCAGCGTACGGCGCGAAGAACCACGACGCCGTGGGGCTGGTCGCGCGCGCCACGACCATGAAGGCCACGATGCAGACGAGCAGCATCGCGATGTCCGCCAGAGCGAGCGCCGGATCACACCGCCCGAAAAACAGCCACGTCCACAGCGCGTTGAAGATCATCTGAGCGACCCACAGCACCAGTGCGGCGTTGACGCGTCCCGCCGACTTCCACACCAGGAACCCGGCAAGCGCAATCAGGACGTAGAGAACCGTCCAGACCGGTGCGAACACCCAGTCCGGCGGATTCCACGGCGGCTTCGAAAGGCTCCGGTACCACACGTCCGGCATGAAGCGCGATCCGGTAAACGCGGCCGCGGCAACGAGAACGAAGAAAATGGCGAGCGGCACGACATCGGTTCGATTCATGGGTGCTGAGTAGAACGCCGATTGGCCCGCTTGACACGCGGGCCGAAGACCTGACCCCGATCCTGACCCTTCCGAATAATTGTGTGTGGAATGCGGGTCTGACCCCAATGGCCTCGTGACCCCGATCCTTTGACCCCGATCCTGACCCTTTGCTTCCCTATTGCTTCGTCTGACCGCGAGCGGTAAGAAGGTTACCCCCCGCGCTTCGGACATCGTATGCTCCGCGGCGTGCGTCTCTGGTCGTTGCATCCGCAGTATCTCGATCCTGCCGGGCTCGTCGCGGTATGGCGCGAAGGGCTCCTCGCGCAGGCAGTCCTTCATGAGCTGACGCGCGGCTACAGAAATCATCCTCAATTGGCGCGGTTCCGCGAGCAGCGCGATCCGCGAGCCGCCATCGCTCATTACCTCGACGGCATTGCGGAAGAGGCGGAACGGCGGGGGTACCGCTTCGATGCGGCGAAGATCCGTCGCGAGAACCGCAGCGACGCTCGCGGCGCGGGCGCCCGCGCGACCAGGGGCGGCGGCGGGCGGCTGCGCGACCGCCAGGCACCTCCGCTTCTCTCGGTGACCGTGGGACAGCTGCTGTTCGAATGGGCACACCTCGAGGAGAAGGTTCGACTGCGCAACGAGGCGTGGTATCGACGGATTGCCAACATCGCGGTTCCTCTGCCGCATCCCGCGTTCGCCGTCGTTCCAGGCGGAATCGCACCGTGGGAGCGATCCGAAGAACTTCACGAAAGGACAGACGTCCTGAACGCCCTTTCTTGATGTCTCAAAGCGTGAACCGAAGACCCGACCCCATTCTCCCGACCCCATTCTCCCGACCCGCCCGACGTCATTCCACGCCGGCGTCGTCCACCTTACTCGCCAGCCCACCGCGTGATCCGCTGCTCGATCTCTTCATCAGATGAAATCGCCGCGCTCGGACGCGTCCAGCCCTCGGTCGATCTTCTGCTGGACGTAGATGTGGTACTGGATGTCCTCGTACGACGAGTCGTCCGGAAGCGTCTCCAGAAGGCGCTTCACCTCGTCTTTCGGCATCGGTCTCGCCATCGAGTCTCTCCTCCACGGGATTGCACGGCCGGCGGACGCTCGGTGGTCCGCGCCGGCAGTTGTACTGAAGATCCCGCGGGTCCTTTGCCGCTCGAGATCGATTCCGAGAAGCCATCTCCACCCGACCACCCACCCTGCACGGGGTTCTTCGCCGCGCTTCGCCGCTCCCCCACGCGGGCGCGCGCGCTTCGCGTTGAGCGCCTGTTACACCGGCTCGAAGTCCGGTTGCGGCTCGTAGTTGAAGAACTTCGTGATGTCGTTTCTGAAGACGAGCTTGAAGTCGCCGATGGGGCCGTTGCGCTGCTTGCTGATGATGATTTCGGCGATGCCCTTCTCTTCGGTCTCCTTGTTGTAGACCTCGTCGCGGTAGATGAAGCAGACCACGTCGGCGTCCTGCTCGATCGAGCCCGATTCACGAAGATCAGACAGCTGCGGGCGGTGGTCGCCGGTGCGCTGCTCGGGCCGGCGCGAGAGCTGCGACAGCGAGATCACCGGAAGCTTCAGCTCCTTGGCGATCGCCTTCAGTCCCCGCGAGATCTGCGAGATCTCCTGCTGCCGCGACTCGATCTTTCCCTTCACCGACATCAGCTGCAGGTAGTCGACCATCACCATGTCCAGGCCGCTCTCCATCTTCAGCCGCCGGGCTTTGGCGCGCATCTCCATCGTGTCGATCCCCGGCGTGTCGTCGACCCAGATCTTCGCCTTCGACAGCCGCGCCGAGGCCTCGGCCAGGTCGCGCCAGTTCTTCTCCGAGAGCATCCCGGCGCGGATCAGGTGGTTCGACACTCCCGACTCCGACGACAACAGGCGCAGGCCGATCTGCTCTTTCGACATCTCCAGCGAGAAGACGCCCACCGAGTAGAGCCGCTGCCCGCCGTTGCGCGGATGGCCGTCCTTCCCCGGGATGGCGATGGCCTCGGCGATGTTCATCATGAAACTCGTCTTTCCCATTGAAGGTCTCGCCGCGATGATGACCAGGTCCGAGGGCTGGAAGCCGGAGGTGAACTCGTTGAAGCGGTCGTAGCCGGTGGGGATGCCGGTGATCAGCTTTCCCGCCTCGTGGAGCTGCTCGACCGCGGTCATGTTGTGCTTGGTGATCTTGTCGAGCGCCACGAAGCCCTTGTCGATGGAGCCCTCGGCGATCTCGTAGAGCGACTTCTCGGCGATGTTGAGGACGTCGCCCGGCTCGCTCGGCGCGTCCATGGCGGCGCGCATGACGCTGTTGCCCATCACGATGAGGCGCCGCAGCATCGACTTCTCTTTGACGATCTTGGCGTAGCGCTCGACGTTGGCGATGTCGGGGATGCCGTCGGTGAGACTGGAGATGTAGGCCTGGCCGCCGACCTTGTCGAGCTGAGTGCGCTTGGCCAGCTCCTCCTTGACGGTGAGCGGGTCGATCTCACGGCTGTCGTTGGCGAGCGTGCGCATGACCGCGAAGATCATGCGGTGGGAATCCTTGAAGAAGTCCTCGGTGTCGACGGTGGAGACGACGCGGAAGAAGGCGTGGCTGTTGATGAGGATGGAGCCGAGGACGGCGCGCTCTGCGTCAGGGCTCTGCGGGAGCGGACGATCGATGGACGTGTCGAGTTGGGCGATGCTCATCGTTCAGGTCGCAGGTCGCAGCTCTCGGATCTCAGGAACATTGCAGAAGCATGACCTCGCAAGGGGATGACACGGTGGTGGACTGGACCGGCGAATTCTAGTGAGGATTTTTCGCGTTCGAGGTTCTCCACCGCGCGTCCGCTTTTTTTCCACACGCCACACTCCAGATGGATGTCTGTTGGTGCTGACGAAATGAGTTTTCCACAGGTGGTAGAAAAAATGAGATTTCTATTGACAGCGTAGAGAGCAACACGAGGATGCGCTCTACGCTGTGTGGAGTCGCGCTTCGTCATGGTTCGAGCGGGACAACGACCCCTCATCCGCCTTCGGCACCTTCTCCCCCGCTTTGATGGTCGCGGTGGCGTCATCCGCGAGGATCGACGCGGGGGAGAAGGATCTCGCGTTGAACGGTTTCGCCAGGCTCAACAATCGAGGGCCTTCTCCCCCGCGTCGATTCACACAGCGCGAGCCTTCGCCATGAGCAGAGCGGGTGGAGAAGGTGCCGAAGGCGTACAAGGGGGCTTGAGGGACAGGATCTATTTCGGCCGGGGAGGGCAGGCTGTAAAGCCTGCCCTACACCGGGGGCTACATCGCGCCTAACTTCTTCAGCGCCTTCTCGGCCTCGCGGGCCTTGCGCGGGAAGAGGCAGCGCTGGTTCAGGACGCGGCGGTAGAGAGCGGCGGCGGCAGCGCGGTCGCCGGCGGCGAGGCGGGCCTGGGCGTCGTCGAGAAGCTTGTCGCTGTCGCTGTCGGCGCGGGCGAAGGTGTCCCGGACGAGCTTCTCCACCGGCGCTGCGGCGAGGCTCCCCTTCTCGGCGAAGGCACTGCCGAGGACTGTCGAGGCGGCGTCGGTGATCACGGCGGCCGGAAGCTTTCCCTCGGCGCCGAGCCGGCGGATCATGACTACGTCATCGGGACGGATCACCTGCATGCCGATGCACTGTCCGGCATACTCGGCGAGTGCGTGCGAGGTCAGCAGCGGCGAGTGGCGCATCTCCTCGCGCGAAGCAGGAATCCAGTAGAGGATCAGGTCGCCATGCACCGGCTCGTCGCCGGGATTGAGCACCTTCCACGGGACGAAGGTCACCTGGTCGGCCGCAAGGGCTGCTTCTCCGATGGCGATCGGCGTCAGCGCGAGCATGGCCGCGAGCAGGACGAGTGACCGACCCCGCACTTGCATCCGAAGAGCTCCTGTTGGATGGAAACCCGAGCGGATTATAGGCCGCGTCGGGTCCCTGCCCCAGGAGCGGTTCCGAACTTCGGGGGAGTCCGCGCTCTAATTGATGTTTTCCGGATACATCAAGACCTTGCCGCTGGCGCGCAGCTGCGTGGTCAGGCGCGCCACGGCGGACATGATGTCGGCCGTGCGGTCGCGCAGGAGCCGTTCGCGAACGTCGTCCCTCACCTCTGCGAACGGCCTCACGCCGGCCGGCCGGGTCGCTTCCACATAGATGAGGTGATAGCCGAACTTCGAGAGCACCGGCGCACTCATCGTGCCGGCCGGGGTGCTGAAGGCTGCGGTTTCGAAGGCCGGGTCCATATTGCCGCGCGGGAACCATCCCAGGTATCCGCCGAGCGAGGCGGTGTCGTCCTGCGAGTATTGTCGCGCTGCGTTCTCGAAAAAGGAGAGGAGGACCTTCGGAGCGCTGGCGGGATCGCTCTTCGTCGCTGCCGCAGTTTCATCCTGCAGCTGCCTGGCGATCTTCTGGATGCGGGTGGCCGCTTCCGCTTCCGGCATCGCCTTGGGGCCGGTGGTCAACAGGATGATCTGGTACGCCTTCACCATCGCCAGGTTCGTGAAGTCGCTCTGGTGTGTGTTGTAGTAGGTGTGCAGGTCGGCCTCGCTGATGACCTGGGATGCGACCACGTCGCGCACGTAGCGGTCGAAGAGCGCGGAATCCCTCGCCGCTTCCATCGCCACCTGGACGTCGTGCTTCTTGTCGAAGCCGCTTTTCGCCGCTTCCTGGAGGACCAGCCGCTTCTGCACGTAGTTCTCGAGAAACGCCGCCTTTCCGCCGTGAGCGTCGTACTGGGCGCGCATCCCCGGGTTCATCGAGTCGTACAGATCGTCGAGCGTCTGCCGGGTGACGGTCTCGCCGTTCACGACAGCCACGATCTTCTTGCCGCCGGCAGCGGCTGCGGACGCCGGTGCAGGAGTCTGCTGAGCGAAAGCGGCCGATGCGACCAGCGCGAGGGCAGCGATGATGAAGCGCTTCATTCGTCCTCCGGGTGTCAGGTGTCGGGTGTCAGGTGTCGGGGCCGCCGAGTGGACGTGACCCTTCCGGATCATTGACGCGGTGACCAACAGGATAGTTTCGCGGGCGATTCCGGCGCCGGAGATCGCAGATGGCAGGTGGTTTGTCGCGGGAGGGACGCTCCCGCCTGGTGTGGGGCGGACTTTCCAGCCCGCCTTGGGAGGGGGGCAGGCTGGAAAGCCTGCCCCACACCAGGGCTCTACGCGGCAGCCGGAACGCGGGCCAGCATGCGCAGGGCGAGCTTCCACTCGCGGCGCGACTGGCGCACGTAGCTGCGCGCCTGGCGCCGCGTGGCGCGCCACTGCTTGAGCTCCCCGGCGCGCTCGTCGATGTGCTGGCGCCAGAGCGCGAAGGCCTGCTCCAGGTGCGCGGCCGCTTCGTTGAACCGCCGCCGCACGTCGTCGGCGATGTGATGCGGTGCGCTGGCGATCTGCTTCTCCATCAGCAGCAGCGCCGCGGTGAGCCGCGCCTGCTCGATCTGCGGCGGCGGCGTGGCCACGAGGTCCTTCGCCAGGCCGGTGGCCTTCAGTCCGCGGATGAACCACTTCGCCGGATCCCACTGGTACCAGAGGAGCCCGTTGCGGAAGTCGGCGGGAAAACGGTGATGGAAGCTGTGGTAACCCTCGCCGAGGGTCAGCAGCGCCACGCCCCAGTTGTCGCGCGCCGAGACCTCGGCGTTGAACACCGGCTTGCCCCAGGTGTGGGCCAGCGAGTTCACGAAGAAGGTGGTGTGGTGGATGATGGTGAGGCGGAGAAAACCGCCCCACAGCAGCCCGGCGATCGGGTCGCCGAACGCGGCGCCGATCAGGGTCGGGATACCGAAGCCGCCCAGGATCAGGATGGCCTTGTGCCAGCGGTGCTGCCACATCACGACGGGGTTGGCGACCAGGTCTTTGGCATTGGAGAACTCGACGTCGGGATTCTTGTAGAAGATCCAGAGGATGTGCGCCCACCAGAAGCCGCGTTTGATGTTGTACGGATCCCAGTCGCGGTCGACGTATTTATGGTGGACACGGTGGCCGGCCGACCACCACAGGATCGAGTTCTGCGCGGCCATGGCCCCGAAAAACGCGAAAAACAGCTGGACGGGCCGGGAAGCCTCGTAGCTCTTGTGTGAGAAGAAACGGTGGTACCCGGCGCAGATCGAGATGCCGACCAGCAGGTACATGCCGAGGGTGAGCAGCGGCATCCAGAGATGGAATCCGTGCTGCCAGCTGTAGAGAGCGGTTCCCACGACACCGATGACTGGCGTGAGCGTGAGGAAGGCGATGTTCACCCAGTCTTTTTGCTGAGTCGGTTTGATGAGGCACCTCCTGAAATCCGGGGCGTGATTGCCGGGGGTGACTTGAGCAACACAAGGGTTGTGCCACCTATTCGCGGGCGCGGCCGGTGTGGCGGGACATTGTCGGCGCTGGAATGGAAGGGAGCAAGGGAAAATCCGCGGTTGCGCGGTTGCGGGGTTGCGCGGTTGCGGGGTTGCGCGGTTGCGGGGTTGCGCGGTTGCGCGGTTGCGCGGTTGAAGGCGGCGGAGCCGCCGCAAGAATTTAGCGGCGGCCGTCAGGCCGCCGGACCCAGCAATCGCATCAGCGTACGAGGGCGCGAAGCGCCCGACAGATTGCCCACCCTAGTGGCCTGTATCGGCTGAATTGGTACCACTTGGCTTGGTCTCGACGCCGTGAGCTTCGTTGCGCCTCCTCAGCATAGTCACCGCTATGCCTGCGT
>JAJXWV010000062.1 GCA_021781455.1 Acidobacteriota bacterium
AATTGGTACCAGTGGCGCCGGGATCGGCGACGTGAGCGAGGCGCGCCGACGCAGGCATAGCGGTGACTATGCTGAGGAGGCGCAACGAAGCTCACGGCGTCGAGACCAAGCCAGTGGTACCAATTCAGCCGATACAGGCCACTAGTGCGACCAGGCGGTCGGCGTGCGATCCCATCGATGAGCGCGGAGCTGCTCGACGAGATCGGCACTCAATGGGCCTGCGTCGCTGGCCGCGAGGTTGCTCTCGACGTGCCGCGGCCGGCGCATGCCGGGGATGATCGTCGACACGGCCGGATTCGAGAGGATGAAGCGGAGAGCAAGCTCGGGCAGCGCCACTCCCTCCGGCACGGCCCGCCGCAGGCGAGCGACGCGGTCGAGCGTGGCTCGGAGATTCTCGGGAACGAAGTACGTGTTCCGCCAGTCGCCTTGCGGCCAGACGGAATCCGCCTTCAGCGCGCCAGTGAGAGAACCCTCGTCGAACGGGACTCGGGCGATGACTGCGACGTTCATCTCGCCGGTGGCCACGAAGAGCTCGTCCTCGGGTGCCTGGTCGAACACGTTGTAGATGACCTGCACCGCATCGACGGCGCCGCTGCGCACGGTTCGCACGCCGTTCCATGGCTCCCATCGATTGATGCTGATGCCGATTCCTCCGATGAGCCGCTGCGCACGAAGGTCGTCGACTCGCCTTCGCCAGCGGTCGTCGTCCAACCAGTCGTCTTCCCAGACGTGAAACTGGAGGAGATCGAAGTGATCGAGCCCGGAGTGCTCGAGGCTCTGATGGAGGGATCGCTCGATGTGATCGGGTGGGAAAACCTCGGCGACCGGCACTCCCCGGCGGCTGGGCCACTGCTTGTTGAGCGGGGGCACCTTGGTGGCCGTGTAGATCCGGCGCTGCGAATGGCGGCGTACGAGCGCGCCTAACAGATGGTCGCTGCGGCCGTCTCCGTAGGCCAGGGCGCTATCGAAAAAGTTGCAGCCCAGGTCCACCGCGCGGTCGAGGGAGGTCACCGATTCCTTCTCGTCGGACCCGGTCCATCCTCCCATGCCCCACATCCCGTAACCGATCTCACTGACCTGCCAGCCGAGGCGTCCGAAAGTGCGGTACTTCATGGTGCGGATTGTAACGAAGTGCTGAGTACTGAGTGCTGAGTACTGAGTGCTGAGTACTGAGTGGGATTTCGGGCCTGCAGCGACTCAGTACTCAGCACTCAGTACTCAGCACTCGAGGTGGATCGTGAAGAATCAGGATGCAGTCATCGGAGTCGACCTCGGCGGAACTCATGTTCGCGCCGGCAAGGTGAGGGACGAGAAGATCGAGTCGAGCGCCTCGCGCCGCATCTCGGCGAAGGAGAGCGAGGACGTCGTCCTGGGCGAGATCTTCGAGACCGTCGATGCGGTGTTCGATCGCGAAGTATCGGGCATCGGCTTCTGCGTGCCGACCGTCGTCGACGTGAAGAAGGGCATCGTCTACTCCGTCGAGAACATCCCCTCCTGGCAGGAGGTGCCGCTCAAGGACGCGCTCGAGAGCCGCTACGGCGTGCCGGCCTGGATCAACAACGACGCCAACGCCTTTGCAGTCGGAGAGCTTCACTTCGGCCAGGGCCGCGGCTATCGCAATCTCGTCGGAATCGTGATCGGCACGGGCCTCGGTGCCGGCATCGTGATCGAGGGGCGCCTTTACAGTGGGACCAATTGCGGCGCGGGCGAGATCGGGAACATCGCCTACCGCGGCAGCACGATCGAGCGCTGCTGCTCCGGCGAATTCCTGCGGCGCGAGAGCGGCCTCGACGGCGAGATCCTTTACGGCCGCGCGTGCGCCGGCGACCCGGCCGCCCTGGAGCTTTTCGGGTCGTTAGGCGCAGCGCTGGGCGATGCGATGGTCATCGCCCTCTATGCCTTCGATCCCGAGATCGTCGTCCTCGGCGGCTCAGTGAGCCGCGCCTTCCCGCTGTTCGAGAAACAGATGCGCAGGCAGCTCGCCGCGTTTGCCTTTCCGCACGCGCTGGAACGCCTGAAGATCGTCTGCAGCGAGATGAAAGACGTGGCGCTGCTGGGTGCAGCGGCGATCTATCTCGACGCGGCGCGTTGAGCCAATGAATTCACCACAGAGAGCACAGAAAACACAGAAGAGATTGATGCGCGCTCACGCGTGTCTTCGCCAAAACGCGCACGACGAGTTCCTCTGTGCTCTCTGTGCCCTCTGTGGTGAAAGACAGCCGCGGAAATGCTCATCCGTCACCCCACACCGCAATGAAGCCCACACGCGAAGTCGAGGCTCATCGGCCACAGTCCACCGTATCCAAAATCCGGGAAGGAGACGGCGATGGTCGTTCGGAGCTCATGCCTGGTTCTCTGCCTGATGCTTGCCCTCGGTTGCGCGCACACGATCCCGCCGCCCGTGCCGCGGACTCTCGCCCTCGATCGCGGCTGGACGATCCAATCCTCCGCGATCGCCACTGCGGGCGGACGGGAAATCTCGACGCCGAAGTTCGATACCGCGGGATGGACTCCGACGACGGTTCCCTCGACGGTGCTGGCGGCGCTCGTCCGCAACGGCGCCGTCGAGGATCCGTTCGTGGGAAGGAACCTCGAGAAGATTCCGGCGGAGCGTTTTGCGGTGCCCTGGTGGTATCGCCACGAATTCTGGATCGAAGCGGCACCGCCTGACGGCCGCCTCGTCTTCGAGGGCATCAACTACAGCGCCGAGGTCTGGCTGAACGGCGTGCGAGTGGCAGGGCGGGACGAGATCACGGGAGCGTTCCGCGTGTTCGAGCTCGACGTCACGCGGAGGCTGCAGCAGGGAAAGAACGTGCTGGCCGTGGAGGTGTTCCCGCCGAAGCCGGGCGACCCGACCATCGGCTTCGTGGACTGGAACCCTCCCGCACCCGATCGCTACATGGGCCTCTGGCGCGAGGTCACGCTGAAGATGACTTCGGGCGTGTCGCTCGACGACATCTTCGTTCGCGGCGACGTCGACCCGAAGAATCTCGCCGAGGGTCGCGTGTCGATCAGCGCTCAGGTGGCGAATCGCACCGGCCGGCGAACGACGGCGATGGTGCGGGGACGCATCCAGCCCGGGGACATCGCCTTCGAGCGTGAAGTGACGCTCTCGCCGAGAGAGAAGCGCGAGCTCCTCCTCGGCCCGGCCGATTTTGCGCAGCTGGCCATCGCCTCGCCGCGACTCTGGTGGCCGGTGAACATGGGCGAGCCCAACCTCTACTCGCTCGACCTCCAGTCCGTCGTCGGCGGAAACGTGTCCGACCGATTCGACACGCACTTCGGTATCCGCCACGTCGACGACTACATCAACGAACAGGGCCACCGCGGATACACGATCAACGGCAGGCCGGTGCTGATCCGCGGCGGCGGCTGGGCCGACGACCTGCTTCTCGTCGAGGATCCGCAGCGCCTGGAAGACCAGATCCGATACGTCCGGCACATGAACCTCAACACGATCCGCCTGGAAGGTTTTTGGGGCAGCACGGATGCGCTCTACGACCTGGCGGACCGCTACGGAGTCATGATCTGGGCCGGCTGGAGCTGTCTCTGGGAATGGGAGAACTACTTCGGGCAGCCGGTCGACAAGACCTACGGCGGCATCGACACGCCGGCGGAGATGGACCTCATCACGGCCTCGCTGCACGACCAGGTGACCCGGCTGCGCAATCATCCGAGTGTCATCGTCTGGGCGCTCGGCAGCGACATGCTTCCGCGGCCCGACCTCGAGCAGCGCTATCTCAACGAGCTGGCGAAGATCGATCCGACGCGTCCGCCGCTGGCCGCGTGCTCCACTCGCACCAGCGACGTCAGCGGTCCCACGGCCGTGAAGATGGAGGGACCGTACGAGTGGGAGCCTCCGAACTACTGGTACGACAAAGCCGCTCCGGGAGGAGCGTTCGGATTCAACACCGAGACCGGTCCGGGCGCGCAGCCGCCCGTGGCGGGCAGCATTCGCCGGATGCTGCCCCAGGCCAGCTGGTGGCCGATCGACGAGATGTGGAGCTACCACTGCGCGCGCGGGCAGTTCAAGAACCTCGACCGTTATCGCGCCGCGCTGGACGCGCGCTACGGCCCGTCGGCGAATCTGGAGGAGTTCAGCCTCAAAGCGCAGATGGCCAGCTACGAGGCCATGCGCGGGATGTTCGATGCCTTCTCGCTTCGGCGTCCGGTGGCCACGGGCGTGATCCAGTGGATGCTCAACGGCGCCTGGCCGAAGATGTTCTGGCAGCTCTACGACTACTACCTCGTGCCGACCGGCGCGTTCTACGGCGCGCGCAATTCCGGAAGGCCGATCCACATCGCACTCGATTACGGAACGCGCGACATCGTGGCGGTGAACGACACGACCGCGGCGCTCGACGCCACGGCACGCGTGCGCGTCTTCGACGCAGATTCGCGCGTTCTGCTCGACGAGACCCGGCCCGTGAACGTGGTTGCCGCAAATCGCAGTGCAGTCCTGACGATCCCCGAGTCGGTGAGCAGCGGGCTTCATTTCATCGATGCGCGGATCACGGGCAGAGACGGCCAGCTGCTGGGCTCGAATTTCTACTGGCTTGGCGCCACGCCCGATGTGCTCGACTGGCAGAAGGGCGAGTGGTTCTACACGCCGGTCAGGCAATTCACCGACATGAAGGGCGTGAACACTCTGCCGAAGGCCGACCTCGGCGTCGAGCCCCGCTTCGTCAACGGCGGGAAAGACACGGAGCTCGAGGTGACGCTGCGCAACCCCGGCCCGAACCTCGCGTTTTTCGTCGAGCTGGAGGTTGCCGGAAAACAGACGGGACGCCTGGCCGCTCCCGTTTTCTGGGACGACAACTACGTCTCGCTCGCTCCCGGAGAGACCCGGATCGTCCGGGCAACCATCCCCTCGCATGCGCTGAGCGGTGAGGAGCCGATCCTCCGCTGGCAGGGAATCAACGTGGAGGGCAATCGATGAACCAGCGCCGCCTCTCGATCGTGCTGCTCGTTTTCCTGATCTTCTTCGTCATTTCTTTTCTGACGAACATCCTCGGGCCGCTCATCCCCGACATCATCAGCGGCTTCGACCTGAGCCTCAGCCTGGCGGGATTCCTGCCGTTCGCGTTCTTCATCGCCTACGGCGTGATGTCGATCCCGGCGGGAATGCTGCTGGAACGATTCCGCGAGAAGCCTGTGATGATCGCGGCGTTTGTGATGGCCTTTGGCGGCTCGATGCTGTTCGCGGCGGCGCCGCGATTCCAGATCGCACTGGTGTCGCTGTTTCTGATCGGGATCGGCATGACCATGCTGCAGGTGGCGATCAACCCGCTGCTGCGCGTGGCCGGCGGAGAAGAACATTTCGCGGCGAATTCCGTGGCCGCGCAGCTCGTGTTCGGAGGCGCTTCGTTCCTCAGCCCGTTCGTCTACTCGTATCTCGTGGCGCACCTGAAGGCAGGCCGGCCCGCCGTCGGGCCGGTTCTGAGCATGCTGGCCAGGGTGGTTCCCCGCCAGCTGCCGTGGGTGTCGCTGTACTGGGTCTTCGCGGCCGTGACTCTGGTGATGATCGTGATCCTGGCCGCGATCAAGCTGCCGCGATACGAGCTCGCCGAAGGGGAGCGCATCGGACCATGGACGGCGCATCGCGATCTGCTGAAGCGGCCGGTGGTGCTGCTGTACGTGGTGGCGATCTTCTGTTACGTCGGCTCCGAACAGGGCATCGCCAACTGGGCTTCGAAGTTCCTGGCCACGTACCACGGCTTCGATCCGCAGGTCGAAGGAGCACGCGCGGTGGCGATGTTCTGGGGACTGATGACCGTGGGGTGCCTGTTAGGCCTGGTTCTGCTGAAACTCTTCGACGGGCGCAGGATCCTGATCGGCTTCGCCTCGGCCGCGATCCTCACCCTCACGGCGGCTCTCACCGGCGGAGCGACCCTTTCGTACTACTCCTTCATGGCTCTCGGCTTCTTCCTTTCGGTGATGTGGTCGGTGATCTTCTCGCTGGCCCTGAACTCCGTCGATCGCCATCACGGGTCGTTCTCCGGGATCCTCTGCACGGCGATCATCGGAGGGGCGTTCGTATCGCTCGCCGTCGGCTGGCTCGGTGAGCGCTTTGGCCTGCGCAGCGGCATGCTCCTGCTCTATCTGACGCTCGGATACATCCTGAGCATCGGCTTCTGGGCGCGTCCGTTGATCGACAACGCCACGATGAGCCTGCGCGATCTGACTCTGGCCCTGCGCCAGGTTTTCGTGCACGGGCCGCGGCCGAGCTCGACGATGACGCCCTAGGCCTCGTATCGGGCAGCTCAGTCCAAAGCTTCAACCACAGAGGCGCAGAGGCGGATTCAGAGAGAAGACTCTGTACTACCAAGCAGATGATTCTTCGCGCGGTTCAGATTTCCTTGCACAGGTGACCGTGCGACGGTCCCCTCGCCCCGTGCTCCCCGACGAACAACCTGGCCGAACTGATCCGCACGGGGCGAGCGGATGCAAGGGGAGTGGGGGCGCGATTGCTCAAAAACCTCGTGATTCCTGAGAAATCCTGGGATCCTCGGTACCCCACTCCCCTTGCATCCCCTCGCCCCGCGGACGTTCGATCCGAGTGGTCGATGCATCGCGCCGCGGGGCGAGGGGACCTATGAGGCATCTTCGGTTGCGGGCGAGCGCAGCGAGGCTACGCTGTGTACCTCAGTGTCTCCGTGTCTCCGTGTCTCCGTGTCTCCGTGTCTCTGTGGCTCTGTGGTGAAGATTCATTGGCCGGAATCGCCGACCTGGGATTTCTGCACAGCCTCTCAGCTGAAGTCGCACGAATCTCTTCTCCGCGCTGTCGGATATCGCTTCAGCCGGCCTCGATACGACCCCCGATCACGACCATTTTGTGCTGCTGTCACATCGGTTTGCTCTCCGCGGATGCTCACTGGACACCGGAGGAACATGCCATGCGAATGGGTCCCGCATTGGTTGCGTCCCTGGTCCTGGGCATCTGCTCGTCTGCCATGGGGCAGTTTTCGCACGCTGAGATCGCCAGCCGCGTCGCAGCCGCCACGCACGAGACCGAAGAGGTCGGCCAGACGGAGGCGGAGCGCCTTTTCGCGAGCGCCGACGCTGCGATCTGGTTCCCCGAGTCGCGGCGGGCGCGATGGCTCGCTTCGTCCCACCACATCGGCGAGGCCGAGGCGGCGGCATTCGCCGAACAGCTCGAGCGCGATTACCCGCTGTTCCGCAGAAATGCGCAGGGGCCGTTTCTGCTGAAGATGCCGGTGACGTCGTCTCGCTCTCCCCGTGCGAGCACGACGCCTCCGGTCGTGCAGGCGGCCATCTTCACGGAGTCGTTCGAGAGCGGCATGGGCAACTGGGATCTCGACGACAACACGCTGGGCCTCTACTCGTGGGGCGCGACAAGCTGCGAAGCGCGAACCGGAACCCGCTCGGCCGACGCGATTCGCGGCGGAGCGAACACCCTGACGTGTACTTCGACGTACGCCGCGAACGTGAACACGGAGATGGTCCACAAAGGTTGCGAGGGCATCCAGGGAGCCGCTGCTGCGTGGCTCGATGCCTGGATTCATGTCGATACGGAGAGTGGCGCCGACATGCTTGCTTTCTACTACGCGGATTCCGCCGGCAAGCGGTACGGCTATGGATTCTCCGGGACCTGGGCGGCGTGGTTTCACGTCGTCATGAACCTCAAGCAGTGGTACTCCGTCGGCGACGTCACCGCCGTGTCATGCCCCGCCCTGTCCCTCGAATTCGATTCGGATGAGTCGGTGGAGTCGGGACTCGGCGTGCGTGTCGACGACATTACTGTCAGCAATGCAGCACCTTCGTTCCTCGCCGCGGCGATCACGGCATCTCCGGCGACGGGGCCGGCGCCGCTCACCGTCAGTTTCGCGCCGGTGGTGACCGGCAGCTCCGGCAGCCCTGTGTACCAGTGGACGTTCGGCGATCCGGCGTCGACCACGTCGACGAGCCGTAATCCCTCCTTCGTGTATTCGACTGCCGGCGACTACAGCGTGCGGCTCCGCGTCGAGGAGACAGGAGTCCGCGCCTACGCGCACACCGTCATTCACGTCGGCACGGCCGCCACGTGCAGCATCTCCTGCAGTGCAAGCGCTCCGTCGTCGGCGAAGGCCGGGAGCGCGGTGGGGTTCCAGTCGAGCGCCACCGCTTCGAACTGCAGCGGGACGACTTCCTATGCCTGGCAGTTCGGTGACGGCCAGACCTCGGCAGCACAGAATCCGTCGCACACCTACGCCCTCGCCGGCACATACGGCTGGAGCGTGACCGCCACGGCGGGAGGCGTGAGCTGCACGAAGTCCGGATCGGTCGTCGTCACTTCATCGACCTCGTCTGCGAACCGGCGCCGCGCCGTATCGCCGCCGCTCGATACCAGCCTGATCGCCACGCAGACCATTGGCGTCTCGGGCGGGACGCTGAGCGGAGGAGGCTTTGCCCTGGTCGTGCCGGCCGGCGCCTTCAGCGCCAACGCGACTTTGACGCTGTCGAAGGTCGGCGGCCTCGACGCGTCGATCGGGCAGATCAGCGACACCTTTCGCCTGGGCGGATTGCCAGGGACGCTGGGCAAAGACTTGACGATCGAGATCCAGCTGCCGGCTTCCGCACCGCCGCTCGCGGCCGGCGAGAAGTACTTCATCACCATCGATGCTCCGGCCTACCACGATCGCAACGTGGTCACGGTGCCTTTCCGCATTCCCGCAACCGTCAGCGGGACGAAGCTCGGCATGACCGTTCCGAAGACGTGGCTCGACGTACCGGCCACCGCGACGAAGGCGCACCGCGCCGTTCCCAACATTGCGATGGGATTCACCGGCGACGTTCGAGCCAACACCCTGAAGACCGTCGAGACCGAGCACTTCACGGCGTCGATGCCCTCGAAAGACTACCTCGACACAAACGCCCGTCTGGTTCTCTTCGAAACTCAATTCAGGAAGCTCGAAGACATGGGACTCTCGTTTGGCTGCCGGACCGACTCGGGCGTCTTCCGGCGCATCGAGGTCGTACCGATAGCGTTCGGCCAGGGCGGAGACCTCGGAGGCCACGTGTCGCGGAACAGCCCCTGCGGCGCCGGCTGGTTCTTCAACGATTACCTGGAGATCACGACCAGCTATCCGGCGAACGATTCGAGCGTCAGCTACGGCGCCGGACATGAGCTCTTCCACCTTCTTCAGGACATCTACAGCCCGGGTGGGAACCGCGCCAACCTCTGGCTCAAGGAGGCCTCGTCGATCTGGTACGAGGTGGCTCTCGGCAACACCTGTCCCACCGTGCAGAGCGGCTATCAGCAATTCCCGTGGAACGGCCTTTTCAATTCGAAGAACAGCGCCGCCGGCGCGCAAGGGGAGAAGCAGGCGGTCGTCGAGGCGCACCATGGATACAGCGCCTCCTACTTCCTCGACTATCACTCCACGTTGCTGACGGATCCGTTCATCTCCCTCATGTGGCAGTTCATCAAACAGGGCCAGAGCGAAGTCGCAGCGATGCAGAGCGCCATGGGTACGAGGGACCTCGCGGGATTCTGGGCCGAATTCGCCAAGGAGTACTTCACGACAGGCATGGACGAAGGCTGCCAGGTCTCGTGGGCGATGTTCGGGAAGGAGGCCATTGCGAATGAGCAGTACCTCCCGAGGAGCACGAGGATCTCGGCACATCCGTTGTCCGCGAAGTCGTGGAACCTCGATCTGCGAAATTTCTCTTCGTCCGCAGTGCAGCCGGCGGTGCTCACGGCCACCGGACTCAAGGCCATGCAGAGCGTCTACGCGATGCAGGTCACGGGCAAAGGGGCGACGCCGCTGGCCGAGATCACAGCCGATTCACCGACGTACAAGATCGATGATCTCAACGCGCTGAAGGGGACGCTCCTCACGGTCGTTTTCGTCGATCGCAATCTGCCGGCCGGGGACATCAACGCTCAGGGCGCGACCAACGACGTCACGGTGAGCATCGGACCGGCCGTTCCCGCCGGGGTGAGCGAGGTCTGCTTCGACGGCAATCTCAACCTGCAGACCGCCGAGACGCGGATTTCGTCGGTGAAGCACGTCACCCGCTGCGTGAAGGAGGGGGAGAGCGGCGGGTACATCGCGGTGTCGGTGCAGACGAACCAGCTCGTATCCGTCATGGCGCAGGAGCAATACACCGACGGCGTCTGGTTCAAGATCGTCCTCAACGCATTGCCGATGACGGACTCAGCGAGGAACCGGTACAGCGCGTCGGGGACTGCTCTCCAGAATCTCGGGCCGGTCATCGAGTACGAAGACAAGGATTGTTCGGGCGGGTACTGCGAGAAACTGAAGCTGATCTCCGTCGACTGGCCGACGGCATCGGCCTGGGTGACGGGAAAGGCGGGGAGTTGAGGGTTGAAGCCGCGATGCCGGGCTGCCATTCAACCACAGAGCGCACAGAGGACACGGAGCCGCGAACCAGCGAGGAATACGCCGGAGATCCAGTCGCACCGCGGAGCGGTGCCAGGCGCGACCTCTGGCATCCCTCCGGGGTGCACGAATTGGAGGGTGATCCACATCCGGCGGTGTTGCTGCGCTCCACCGCCGGCCACCCTCTGGCACGCCTCCAGCGTTGCAGCCGGCCCACCGTCTCGGGATCGAGAATTTAGGGCAATCTCATACGAACGTATGATTTCCGCAACATCCACTCGTGATGTCGTCGACTGAAGCGAGCCGCAAGCCTTCCTTAAAATCCCCACATTGTGGAAAACGATGTGCTTACGTGGGTCGAGTTCATCCTGACGGCCGTTCTCGAGCGGCGCGATGCCCAGCCGTTCGTCGATCTCGCTATGCGCGCGGGAGTCGACCTCGATGTCCTTCAGTATTTCCTCAACACGACGCTCGACTCGGTCCGGGACCACATGCTCAGCGCTGCCGGCATCGTGGGACTGCTTGTCGGACCCGGTCTCAAGCGCGACGAGCCGGATTTCTCGGAAGAAGATCTGGCTGTGTTGAAGAAGATCGGCATCGACGTCAATTGACCCGGTACACTCGGGACATCGGCTGAGACCGCCTCTCAGCGCAATCCGCGCGCGGCGGCCTCATTTTCCGAAATAGTGTGTCCACGGCCTGACACCCTTGCTACCATTCGCGGATGGCTGCCCGAGCCACCGACACAGTCAAATGTGAGTTCTGCGGCGCGCAGATCTGCGAGTTCTTCGCGGACGTGGACGCCTCGCGGTTCATCCGGTCGGCGATCATGTCGCACTTTGCCTACTGCCGCGATCGGGCGCCCGACTTCTCCGGGCAGGTTCTGCTGGTGTACGCGGACATCCTCGTGGAGTTCCATCGGCGCCGCCGCGAGATCAGAACCCGCCGCGCAGCCTCGTAGGGCCTCACTTCGGCAGACCGCGGCCGAACTGCGTCTTCATCGAATCGAAAATCCGCAGGACCTCCGTCACCGATCGCGGCAGGTAATCGGATCTCAGGTGAACCCACCCGGTCTCCCGATAAAGACGGTGACCGCGCAGGCGCGTCCACCCCAGACGTCCGGTGCGGACTTCGTGGGCGATGGCGTTGAACGGGATCACCGTCACGCCCAGACCTGCGGCGACCATCGACTTGATGATTTCGACGTTCTCGGTCTCCATGATCACGTTGACCGGGACCTTTTCCTCGACGAAGAACTCGTCGACTACCTTCCGTGAATTGGAGCCGCCCTCGAAGAGGATCAGCGGAAAGCGGGCCACCGCCTTCGGCTCGACGCTGCGCTGCCGGGCCAGGGGATGGCTTCCGGCGGTGACCACCACCATCTCTTCCTTCAACACCGGCGTGACTTCCAGGTCAGCCGCCACGATTGGCAGCGTGAGCAGTGCGATCTCGATCTCCCGCGTGCGCAGAAGGCGAAGCACGGTCTCGGTCGTGCCGGTGATGACGCGGAGATCGACCTGTTTGTACTGGGCGCGGAATTTCCTGAGCAGCCTGGGGAGGATGTAGAGGCAGACCGTCATGCCGCCGCCCAGGCTGAGGACGCCGCGCTGCAGCGTGCCGGTCTCGGAGATCTGCGAGGTCACGTCCTGCATTTCGCGACTGATGCGGCTGGCCGCCCCGAGCAGCAGCTGGCCGGCACCGGTCATGATCACGCCGCGGCCGGTGCGATGAAAGAGCAGCGTCCCGAGCTCATCCTCCAGCAGCTTGAGCTGGCGGCTGACCGCGGACTGCGACACGTGCAGCCGGCTCGCCGCCGCAGTGAACGACCCTTCCTCGGCCACCGCCCTGAACATCTCCAGCTGCCGCGTGTCCATATGCGAATTTTAGCCCGAGCACTCGAATCGCAAAGGCGCGACACCGAAGAGAAGAAACGTTCGATCGTTCCCCCTCTCCCCGCCGCAGCAGGGAGAGGGCCGGGGTGAGGGGTCTCGTTCTCGCTCGAGAAAAGGCCCCTCATCCGCCTTCGCACCTTCTCCCCGCTGCGGCGGGGAGAAGGGCAACGAACGCCAGAGCCCGCATGAACACTGGGAGTTTCTTGGGACCGCGGCCACGGATGGGCCCAACGTACCGCGCCTGGCCATCTTGAAATGAGATCGATGTACCACTTTACAAGCATACCTGCCGATATGCGTTTGATGCATTGCTCGGATTAGTTAATTGATCTGGACGCATAGTTGGTTCACGTCGATACTGCGCGCATGTCCGCGATCCTCCCGTCCCGCCCGGCCCGCCTTTCCAGGCGCGCTCTGTCCACGCCCGAGCCGCTCGTGCGCGCCTTCGCCCGCCGCGTGCAGCAGGAAGGGGCGCTCGATCTCACCCAGGGCGATTACAAGAACGCCGACTTCGCGCCGCATCCCGAGGTCGTGCGGGCGGCACAGCGCATCACGCGCAACAGCGTCCACAGCTACGGTTCCGCAGTGGGGCGGATGGATGTTCGCGGCGAGATCGCGGAGTTCGTCAACCGAGACGGCCTTCGCGATTATCCCGGCAGCGACGTGCGCTTCCTCCCCGACGAGGTCATCTTCACTCCCGGCACGCGCTCCGGCCTGGCCATGGTCCTGGAAGTCCTCGGCGCCGACGGATCGGGCGTAGTCGTCCCGCGGCCGAGCTGGGAGTACGACTGGTTCGTCGAGCGCGCCGGAAAGGAAGTCGTCGAGCTTCCGACGGATGGGCCCGACTTCGTTCCCGATCCGGCGGCGCTGCGGAGGTTGCTGGAGCGCGGCGGCATCTCGTCGATGATCCTGAACAACCCGCACAATCCGACCGGTCGCGTTCATCCGCGTGCGCTGGTCGAGGAGCTCGTCGGAATCGCCGTCGAGCACGGCGTCTTCGTGCTCTACGACGCCGTCTACCAGCGCCTCGATTACGTCGACGCCTTCGTCAATCCGGCCTTCGCCAACCCGGAGTGGCGCGACTGGGTCGTGGTGCTCTCCGGTCTGTCGAAGATGGACATGTTCGGAGCGTCGACCGGGGCGCGCGCCTGCTGGATGGTGTTGTCGGATCAGATCCGGCAGGACGGCGTCCGCGCCCGGGAGGTGGTGGCCAACCTTTCCGCGTGGCTCGTGGCCACTCCGTCGACGCTGGCGCAGGACTGGGCGCTGGCCGCTCTGCAGAGCCCTCTGGCTGCGCTGCGCCGCCCCTCACCCCAGATGCGCGCCCGCCGCGACTTCATGGTGGAGGCGGCGGACGCCCTGGCGCGGTTCGGCGTCGAGCGCACGGACTTTGGCGGCACCTTCTACGCGCCGCTGGCGTTCTCGGGACTGGTCGGCGAGCGCTTCGACCGACTGCGCAACGGACAGTGGGAGCGCGCCGTCGTGCGGAGTTCCGCGGACGCATTCGACTTCCTCCTGGCCGGCGGCGTGGGGGGAATTCCGTTTGCCGCATTCGCGGGAACCGAAGAGGCGCGTTACGGAACCTGGCAGCGTCTGTCGTACGGCTCGAAGGACGTCAAGGAACTGGCCGTCTTCATGGATCGCCTGACGGCGTGCATGGAGCGCCAGGGCCGCTTCGGCTCGAGTGCACCCTCCGTCGAGCGCACTCCGCGGTCGATCGAGGACCTGGTGTGGGGCAGCCGCTGCACGTCGCGCGGCTGGAGCGCACTCGACGATCTCGATGCCGGCGTCTTCGCCGAGGCGCATGCGCGCTTCCTTGCGCGGCCGCAGCCGTCGGGCTCGATCCGCCTCACCGGCACGAAGCATCCCGACTCGACCGCTCATCGTGCCGAACAGCTGGAGAGGGCCATCGGATCGGCTTCCTTCGAGGAGCCGGAGCACGCCGAGCGTGCCCTCACGCACCTCGAGTGGAACCCGCTCGTCGACGCCCGCCGCGAGTTCGACGAGACCATCGACGACCTGCGCGGCGCGTGCAATGAGGTCCTCCTCGATTTCGAAGGCCGCCAGATCAGCCCGGAGTGGCTCGACCTGCCGGAGAAAGTCGTCCTGGCGCTGCTGCACCACGGCATCGTGGCCGGGCAGGATCGGCATCTCCTCTGCCGCGTGCCCAACCCCTGGCTCGAGCAGGACGAAGAGAAGATCTCGAAGATCCTGGCCTCGATCGCCCGGGCGAACGTGCTCTTCCAGCTGGCGTGTGAGCGCCTGGAAATCGCGCCCGCGCAGAATGCGATCTACGAGATATCCATCCCCCAGGTGAACTCGCGCGCGGACCTCGGCGCGGTGGTGAAGATCGGCACGTTGTACCGGCAGGCCGTGGAGGGGCTGTTCCACGGCCTGCCCGAGCAGGTCGATCGATTCCTGTCGCAACGCATTCCCGAACCGGATCGCCGGAAACTGCTGGCGCGGGTTTCGCGCGTTCGCCTCGTGCCTCTGGTGGAGAACGTCGGCGCGCTGGCGCACCTGCCGCAACTGCTGGAAGCGTTCTACGCTGCGCTGCAGCGAAACGTTGGGACGGATGGGCCGACGCCGGCGACCTTCTGCGCGCGTTTCGACGGATCCGAAGCGATCGTGCGCGTCTTCGTGGCCATGTCCGACACTGCGGAGCAGAGCGGAAAGATCGCCACCGACGCCGCGTACTCACTTGCAGTGGCCGCGCGCGATGAGGCGGAAGCGCTCCTGGCAGGACGTGCCGCGCAGAGTGGCGACCCGGCGCCGCGAGTGACGTTCCTCATCGGCGCGGGTCGGGCCGGCTTCCGGGGAGGCTTCGACCCGGCGCACGAGGGCGTCATCCGCCAGTTTGCCCGCGCCGACGGCGTCACCATGCAGGGCATCCGCGCCGACGCGCCGGAGGGCACCGAGCGGCTGGCCGCGTCGTTCGTCGAGGCCGTCGCTGCCAATGGCCGGGCACAACCGCTGAGCACGGCCGACCGCGACGCGCTGCTGGCCTTGATGCACGAAGGAGTCGCCGCGCACACGACCACCCTGCTGCGAATTGCGCCGCTGATCGCACCGTTCAACGGTCTCGTTCCTCAGACACGGGTGCGCATCCGTTCCACCGGATCCGCCAACTACGGCCGCTCGATTCCTGAGTATCCGGAGGAGTGGGGCGGCGGGGGTGTGCTGCCGGATGCCAGAGATCTCCGCGATGCGTGGCCCGAAGGCGTCACGCTGCCGCGCGCGATCAACTTCAACCTCGGCTGCACGACGCTCGGGCTGCCGGCCGTGGTGAGCGACCTGGCCGTGCTCGACAAGCGCGCTGCCGTCCTGCTCGACCGCTGCGTGCCCGGTTATCGCGAGATCATCGCCAGCGAGGTGCCCTACTTCGTCCGCGATTCCGTGGCGCTCGTCTTCGGCAAGTCGTTCGCGGATGCGATCGCACAGCGATGCCTTCTGGCGGGCGCTTCGCTGTGGGTCGACGTGAGCACGCACGAAGATCTCGTCGCCCCGGCCTGCCTCTTCGCCATGCTCTATCTGCGATATGTGGCCGAGGACTCGGAAAGCTGGGACGAGACGAAGGAGCACGAGAGCACCACCACGCGCGAGGAAGAGCTGATCCGCGAAACGGGCAGTGGCGCTCTCGCCGCACTCTGTTCCGAGCGGCCGGGTCGCCGCTGGAGCGTGCTGCAGACCTTCATCGACGGCGACGACGCGCCACGGCTGCTCCTGAGCCGCGAGCTCACCATCGACGAGAAGCGCGACTTCGTCGACCTCAGGATCGAGGGATGGCTGCGCGCGCTGCCCTTGCCGCTTTCGCGCGAGCTCCGCCAGCAGTGGTCGCAGCTCCGAACGCTCTCCACGGCCGGGCTCACCCTGGCAGCCACCGAGACGATGATCGCCGCCGAGCGTCTGCGTGGCAGCCGCGGCGCATGAGGATCGGAAGCGCCACGCTCAATCGCGAGGCGCTAGATCGAGGCGGCGTAGCCGCCGTGACAATGGCGACCGTTAGGCCGACAAGGCGGCGTAGCCGCCGAAAGAATTTAGCGGCGGCCGTCAGGCCGCCGGAACAAGCGATCGCATCAGCCTACGAGGGCACGAAGTGCCCGACAGAAACTCGACGATCGGGCCCGATTGGCGCGGGCTGGAGAGCCCGCGCCTGGAGTTTGGCACTTCTCTCTCCGCGTAACTAGTGGCCTGTATCGGCTGAATTGGTACCACTTGGCTTGGTCTCGACGCCGTGAGCTTCGTTGCGCCTCCTCAGCATAGTCACCGCTATGCCTGCGTCGGCGCGCCTCGCTCACGTCGCCGATCCCGGCGCCACTGGTACCAATTCAACCAATACAGGCCACTAGTCGATCTGGCACTTGTCATCCCGAGCGTCAGCGAGGGATCTGGGCGGTCGGGCGGCGCCTAACATGCGCGGTTTCAGCATGTTTGGTGCGCCACCCACGCCCCAAATCCCTCGCTGACGCTCGGGATGACAAGCCAATGGCCTTAAGTTAAGCGACACTATGGCCGAAGTGGGAGGGTGTGATGGGCGGCCAGAGGAAAGAACGAGACCTGGAAGGGTTGGGTGTGTTGGATGTGGCGTTTCC
>JAJXWV010000021.1 GCA_021781455.1 Acidobacteriota bacterium
CTCAAGCGGAAACGCCACATCCAACACACCCAACCCTTCCAGGTCTCGTTCTTTCCTCTGGCCGCCCATCACACCCTCCCACTTCGGCCATAGTGTCGCTTAACTTAAGGCCATTGGGATGACAAGCTACGTCGCCCGACAGACGAAGAAGAGTTTCACTCCGCCGGTATCGAGGTTGGTGACGTCCTGGAACGGGTCGAAGTCGATCACCTCCAGGGCACCGAGGCCGGCCTCGCCGAGGCACTCGGTGATCTCGGCCTCGGACCAGGCGCGCTGCCGGTGAGTCTCACGGATCTTCACCTGCTCGCCGTTGGTCAGCCTGGCCCAGCCGGTCACGAGGCCGTGGGCGATGCCGTCGCGGGCTCGAAATTTCGTGGCGATCTCCAGGTGATGATCGCGCCCGGTTGAGACGTACGGCTCGTGCATCCCCCAGACGGCCGGGTAAACGTCAGGGTGGTTCATGTCGAACAGAAACAGCGATCGGGGCGACATGAGCCCGCGGATGCTGCGGAAAACGGCCACGAGATCCTCGCGCCGCTCGATGTGATTGAGGCTGTCGTAGAGGGACGTGATGCGGCCGAACGTGGTGCGAAACGGGAGTGCGCGAAAATCGCCGCCGATCAGTCGCACGGCGCGTTTTCTTCCAACGGCCAGCATGGCCAGCGAGGCGTCCACCCCGACGGATTGATACCCATGCTTTTCGAAAAACTCCACGGCCAGCCCCGTCCCGCACGCCACGTCCAGGTGCGTGCGCTCGTCAGACGGGTACCTCGCCAGGACATCCCCCAGCACCCGGCGGGCAGCCTGGAAGAACATCTCGCCGAGCGCCTGGTCGTATGCGTATGCGAACGCGCCGTAGGCTTCGTTCATCGGATCGGCAGAGTGGCAGAAGGAGCGTGCTCGAGCAACCGGTTACGAGGTTGCGAGGTTGCGGGATCACGAGGCGGCAAGAGCGCAAACCCGCAACCTCGCAACCTCGTGACCTCGTGACCGCCTGTCACTTCTCCCAAGGGTAAAACCCCTGCCCCGACTTCTTCCCCAGCTGCCCGGCCGCGACCATGTCCCGCAGGATCTGCGGCGGGTCGAAACGGGGGCCGAGGGTCGAGGCGAGGTACTCGGCGATGCCGAGGCGGACGTCGAGGCCGACCAGGTCGGTCAGGCGCAACGGGCCCATGGGATGGTTGTAGCCGAGCTCCATGGCCCGGTCGATGTCTTCGGCCGTGGCCACGCCCTCTTCCAGCATGCGCATCGCCTCGAGGCCGAGGGCCACACCGAGCCGTGAGGTGGCGAAGCCCGGCGAATCGTGCACGACGATGGGAGTCTTCTTCATTTTTCGCGCGGCCGCGGCCACCTCTTCGACGGTCTCGTCGGAGGTCCGCTCCCCGCGCACGATCTCCACGAGCTCCATCGACTGCGGCGGATTGAAGAAGTGCATGCCGGCAAACCGCTCCCGGCGCTCCACGTTCGACGCCAGCTTGGTGATCGAGATCGACGACGTGTTCGAGGCCAGGATCGTGTCTTCCCCGCAGAACAGATCCGCCTGCGCCAGGATGTTCTTCTTCAGATCGAAATCTTCGGGGACGGCTTCAATGATCAGGTCGGCTTCGCGGACCGCCGGCTCGATCTCGGCCGCGAGCTGCAGCCGCTCCAGCGCTTCGTGGGCGAGGTCGTCCGTGATCTTGCCGCGAGCGATCCCGCTCTGCAGAAGCGATTCGACGGCCTCCTGCGCTTTTTCCAGCGCTGCCGGATCGCTGTCGTGCAGGAACGTGTCGAAGCCGGCGACCGCGGAAAGATAGGCAATCCCGCGTCCCATCGTGCCGGCACCGAGGATGGAGATCGTGCGGATCATGGCGTGGACTATAACGCCGGTCTCGCGGAGTGGTCACCCGGTGACCCACGAGCCCACTGCGCACGACTCTCCTGATGTATGGTTCGCATCACAAGGAGGCCCGGATGTCTTTCGTCAAGGAATTCAAGGAATTCGCCCTCAAGGGAAGCGTCATCGACCTGGCCGTCGGTGTCGTCATCGGTGCGGCGTTCAGCACGGTCGTCAAGTCCTTCACAGAGGATCTCCTGATGCCTCCCGTCGGCCTGCTGACCGGACACCACGATTTCTCGAATTCGTTCGTGGCGCTCAACGGGAATCACTACGACACGCTCGCCCAGGCCAAGGCCGCGGGCGCGGCCACGCTGAACTACGGCGTCTTCATCAACAATGTGATCACGTTCCTGATCGTCGCGTTCGCGGTGTTCCTGGTCGTGAAGTGGTTCAACGCCCTGAAGAAGAAACCCGAACCCACTGCGACGAACGTGCGCGACTGTCCCGAGTGTCTCTCGGCGATTCCGCTGCAGGCCAGGCGCTGCAAGTTCTGCTCGGCCGAGATCGGCGGACGCCTCGGCTCCGCGTGAGGGACTGAGTAGGGACGCGCAGCAGCGCGTCCGCAGCCCTGGTTGTCGGGAGAGATCACGAGTTGCGGACGCGCTGCGCGTCCCTACGCCGGACTCACACCGAGCGCATGGCCAGCTTCAGGATCTCGCGGTGCGTGAAGTAGTTCACCGCGGGATCGTCGAGGTGGAAGCTGTACGTGAACTTCTCGTCGTTGTCGGCCACGAAGGTGAAGCGGAAGTAGCGGTCGCTGGTCCCTTCCGGGAACTCCTTGACCGTGGGCGACTCGCCGTCGTCGCCGGCCACATCGAGCACGCGATAGAGCTTGTGCGCGGTGATCGGCAGATCCTCCGGCGGATAGTGGACGAACTGGATCGCGTAGATCGACTTCGGGTCGACTTCGCGCTGCGGAAACTCCTCGCCCGCTTCGGCGGCCGCACCGGTGAACCAGCTCTCCTCTTCCTTGAACAGAACGAGGTTGGCGGAGTTGTCGGTCATCGGCGCGAGGCCGCGATCGAGATGGATGTGCTGGTCGGGATCGGCAGCGTCGCGGAGATGCGTGAGCAGCTCGATGAGGTATTGGATGCCGTCGCGGGTTCCGGTGACCGCGATCTCGTCGTCTTCGTCGGAGATCCAGACGTCGAGCCAGGCGTTCTGGGGGACCTTGACGCGGCTCTCGATCGCGTCGAAGGAGATCGGGGCGAATCCCAGGCGTTTGGCCGCGGCGACGAGGAACTCGTTGCAGTGAGGATCCTCGATGAGGTGCTCGCGGGCGTAGTCGATGGCCGCTTCGTAGGCTCGTTTCCGGCCGAAATCGTGGCTCAGATCGAAGGGTCGCAGGATCTGTTCGAGGATCTGGGCGTAGCGTTCGGCTGGTTTCGACATGGTGCGCAGGGAGTCAACAGAACCGCTACGAATCTACCACATTCCCGGCGGCGGTCAGCGCGGCTCGATGCGCGCCGGGACGACTGTGAACGCGAGCTTTTCAGTGCGGCGAATGACGTCGATCGCCGCGGCCAGCTCGATCCTTTCCTCGGTCAAAATGCGGTGCAGGTCGTCGATGCTGGACACGACCTGCCTGAGCACGATTCCGGATCGACGGACAACAGGAAATCGAAGTCGCTCATCTGTCAGTCCAAACAAACGCGCATTCAAGGGGATTGCAGCCGACACCGCGCGGCCGAAAACAGACGAGGCGCAGCATGGCGCTGCGCCTCGCTTCGAATGCGGTTGGGATCGCTCAGTGCGACGTGGTCGCCGTCGCCTGGGTCGCCGTCGCCTGGGTCGCCGTCGCAGCGGGCCGGGCCGCGGCCGCCGAAACAGTGTCGTTGATCTTGAACGAGCTGAAGAGCTGTTCGACAGCCGGCACTGCGCGCTGATCGGCAGTGCGGCCGACGTACAGCAGCTGGTAGAGGCTGTCGTCCTTCACGGCCAGGCGGGCCCGGAGGAACGCGTTCGTGCCGCTGTGGAACATCACCTGCTCGCCAGGAAGATCTCCATCGACCTTGTCATCGCTCTCCACGGTCGCGTTCAGGCTCTTCATGAGCGAGTCGCGGGTGCTGCCGATCATCTTCGCCGGATCGAGGATCTTTCCAGACATCTTGCTGACCGTCACGACGACGGCCTCGCCTGTCGGAGCCTTGGAGACCCAGTTCGTGGTCTCCACGTTGCCGTCGTTAGTCTTGACCGACTGGGTCTGCTTCGCGAACGGACTGAAACCGGCCGGAAGCGTGATCGTGAACGGATCAGCTTGGGCTGCAGCAGCAGCCGGTGCCGGCACGGTGAGA
>JAJXWV010000049.1 GCA_021781455.1 Acidobacteriota bacterium
GCCGCACCGCCATCAGCCTGATCGTTTCGCTGCTCTCGTGCGAGAGTGTTCGGCCGTCGATTCGAATGATGCCATTGTACAGCAGGTGAATGGCTTTGTGTAGACTAACTTACGGACCGATTAGTAACTGCGAGCGCCGCTCGTGAATCGTCGTGACTGTGAGTCGTTACTTGAGGCCCCACCCGCCCGAGCCCACGATGTAATGCTTGTGGTCGGGACCGGTCACACCCATGACATAGGTGTCCTTCTGCTCTTCAGTGGTCTTGCCGGGACGTTTCCAGAGGTAGTCGACCCAACCGCTGCCGTCGCCCATGCCCATCTTGTCGATCTTCTCGCCGACCTTCTCGCCCTTCGAATTCACGATGTCACTCATCGGCTTTCCAACGAGGCTGGCCGTGGGATGACAGACGCCTTTGCCGTCCGGGCCGACGACGAAGATGTAGTAATCGCCCGATCGCCACGCCGGAGTGGCGAACGTCGCGCACGACGGTCCGCTCTTCTGCACGACGCTCGCGGCTGCCTGTACGTACGAGGCGACGGCAGCCCGCGTGTTTGCTTTCGGCAGGTGACTGACCGGCGCGGCGGCGGCAGCCACGGCTCCAATGACACAGGTGATCGAAAGAAGAATCGAGGAACGGGTCATGGGCGCTCCCTCCTTTTGGCACTGCGCAAATTGTGGTGAGGGGCGGAGTATACGCCGCGTGAGGCGGCGCTTGTGCGCGGCTCTGGAGCGCGAAAATGGAAGCTGGCCTTCTGCTGCCGGGGCGAAAGATTTCCGCTATCGCTTCTTCTTCTTACCTTCCAGGTTGCGGCCGTATGTCGACCGCTCCCGGCGCCTGCGCAGCTCGATGGCGCGCCGCAGCGCCTCGGCCTTCCCGTATTTGTGAATGTTCACGAACTCGCGGCGCAGCTCGCCCGGTTCGGGCGTCCACGCCACGACATAGCTGTCCCGCGACCGATAGACGCCGGTGACGCCGGTGCCGCCGCGGCCGCGGCCGGCCTGGATGACGCGATCGGTGCGCGGCTTGCCGAGCTCGCGCTCCTTGGTGTCGCGCCATTCCAGCGCTTTGCCGAACGCCTTCGCTTTCCCGCCGTGTGCGCCGTCGGCAAAGTACTTGGAGTGCGTCTTTCCCTTGAACGTCACGCGCGCGTACCAGCCCACTCCGTGCCGCCCCGGATCGTCGATGCGGGCAATTCCCTTGAACCGTGCCGAACGCTTCGCTTTCTTCTTTGCCACTCGCGTCGTCCTCCCGATGAGCGATTGTGCAACAAATGCGATTCTGCTGCAACCTCTGGTTAGCTACAGCCTATTTATGCCGCCATACCGCCTTATAGAAATGAGTATGCGATGTTGGCTCGGGTCTCAGGTGTCGGGTCTCGGGACTCAGGACTCAGGACTCGGGTTCTGCCATACGATTGCGCTTCACCGGAGGACCTCATGAAAGCAACGCTGGCCGCCGTCATCCTGATCGCGCTCACACCTCTGAGCGCAGCGCAGGCGCAACCAACCGCGGAACCGTTTGCAGTCGGCACCGCTGCCGCACGCCCGGGCGAGATCGCCTACGGGGCGATCGATGTTCCGGCCGCTGCCGACGCCGCGACGAGCATCCCCGTGATCGTCGTCAAGGGCGTCAGGCCCGGACCGGTCGTCGCGTTTGTCGCCGGCAGTCACGGAACCGAATACACATCGATCATCGCTCTCACGCAGCTCGCGCCGCGCCTCGACCCGCGCCAGCTCGCGGGCACGGTGGTGATCGCACCGCTGCTGAACGTCGCCTCCTTCGAGCAGATGACCGTGCACCTCAACCCGGTCGACCGCAAAGGAATGAACGCGCAGTATCCCGGTGATCCGGCGGGCACGCAGACGCAGCGTGCCCTTGCGCTCGTCGCGGCTCAGATCGTCAAGCGGGCCGACCTCGTGGTCGACCTGCACGGCGGCGACCTCGATGAGGACCTCGTGCCCTACAGCTACTGGATGCGCAGCGGCAAAGCCACTCAGGACGCCGCATCGCGCGAGCTCGCTCTCGCCTTCGGTCTCGACCGCATCATCATCGAGGACGTCGACCTCGCCAGCCCCACCGGCACCCGAACCCTGAGCGGCTATTCGATCTCACTGGGAAAGAAGGTCGTGGTCGCCGAGGCAGGCGCGAGCGGGAAGGTGCGTCCGGAAGACGTGGCTGCGCTCGTCGACGGATGCCTCAACGTCCTCGCCACCTCGCACATGATCGACCGCGCCTTCACTCCCGCCGCCCATCCGGTGTGGCTCGGCTCGGGCGCCCGCGTTCAGGCCGAATCGCCCGGCATCTTCGCGCAGGCTGTTCGCGGAGGCACTTACGTCAGCAGGGGCATGCTCCTCGGCACGCTGACCGATTACACCGGCCGCGACGCCCGAAAGATCACCTCGCCCTCGGCGGGGCTGGTCACATTCATCCGCGGTGTGCCGTCGGCCTGGAAGGGCGCCACCCTCGCCAACGTCGCCCCCGTTTTCGTCGAGCCCCCGCCTTACCAGAGCGCCCCGCACTGAGCGCGACGCCATCGCTCGTTCTATTGGATCTCCGTTCCCCTCGTCTCCGGCAGCAGCCACACCCACGCCCCGGTGAAGAGCGCGAAGAACGCGCCGACGGAGATGCCCGCTCCAAGGCCGTGCGAGCGCGCGATCGGCATGGTGGTGATCCACGTAATGATGAGCGGCGTGAAGAACTGCGCGCCACGCGAGAGGTTGAACGCGGTCCCCATGGCGCTCGAGCGGATCCGCGTCGGGAACAGCTCCGAGAAGATCGGACCGTATCCCGAGAAATTGCCGGTGCCCAGCCCGACCAGGATCATGAACAACAACGGGAGCCACGGCCAGATCCCGATCGCGCTCCAGAACCAGGTGATCCCCAGAAGCCCCGCCGCCCAGATCACGGAAAACACGCTGTAGGCCCAGCGGCGGCCTTTCCAGTCCGCGACCACTCCGTACGACAGGTACCCGGTGAACGCGGCGATCTGCGTGACGATCATCCAGATGCCGGAGCGCGCCAGTGAGAACCCGAGCTGGTCGTAGAGATACTTTGGCATCCATGTATAGGTGAACCAGTAAGCCGACATGTCGGCGAGCGCCAGAACCAGGCCGAGGAGGAAGAGACGGCGCAGCGTGCGATCGGCCTTCAGGTCGCGCAGGAGGTCAAGCGTCCCGGGGCGCGCGCGATCGCGCTGCGATTCCCATACGTCGCTCTCCGGCATGTGTCTCCGGATGAACACGACCAGGAGCGCGGGAAAGACGGAGATTAGGAAGCAGGCACGCCAGCCCCACGCCGGCCCGAATCCCGACACGAACACCGGCTCCAGAAACGACCCGACCAGCGACGCCAGCAGAATCCCGAGCGGCGCGCCGGTCTGCATGACCGCCGCGAAGCGAGCCCGCAGCCGCGCCGGGAAGGTCTCGCCGATGAGCGTTTGTCCGGTCGCCCATTCCCCGCCGACGCCGAGTCCTGTGATCACGCGGAACAGAAGGAAGAGCCAGAATCCGGGGGCCAGTCCGCAGAGGAACGCTCCCGCCGAGTAGGTCAGCAGCGTCCAGGTGAGCACTCGTTTGCGGCCGAAGCGGTCCGCCAGCGCGCCGAAGACGATGCCGCCCGCGGCCGTGGCGGCCAGCGTCGTGCCGAGGAGAAACGACAGCTCCCAGTTGCTCAGGCCGAGGTCGCGTTTGATCGGCACGAGGAGGAACGACAGGAGCATCAGGTCGTAGAAGTCGAACATCCAGCCGGCCCAGGCCATCCCCAGGATGCTGATGTGTTGGCGGGTGATCTCTTCGCGCTGGTTGAGTAGCATCGCTGCCTTTCTCTTCGAGCCACGCGGTCAGGGGGCTCCAGCTCTTGGCTCTTGGCTCTTGGCTCTTGGCTCTTAGGAATGCGGCGGCAGGCGATCAACGTCGATTTCTGCACTACCCTGCCGGTCGATGATGACCGCCGGCACACGAGAGTCATGCCCGGTTGCCGGCACTCACTCGCCGAAGTGGTGCCAGGCGCCTTCCTGCAGCGACCGCATGAAGTCGAGGACCGGATCCAGGCAGCCGTTTCGATCCGCCCAGGTGAGATGGGCCCGAAAGCGTGCGGCCTTTTCGCGATCCGTCGTGTCCGACCAGCCCGCGAGAATCAGGGGTGCTTCCGGCTTATTGGCCGAAGCTCCCGGAATTCGCTCCCGCAGCATGTTCCACAGCTCGGTCCATTTCGGGGGCTGCGGGCACACCCGGTTGTTCTTCGTCGCTTCCGCAAGTGCATCTTTCAACATGTCGCTCATTTTCCCGGTTCATGCCGTCCCTGATGTGGCGCCGCCCCAACGGCCAGCGCTCAGCCGTGCTGACTGGCACGAACGATCGTAGCGCACTCGCGAGTTAGTCGCACGCCGGTCAGCGTCGGCTGCAGGCACGCTGGTTGGGCGGGTAGTGCCACGAGTGGTGGACGATGGGGATCGCGTTAGGCCTCGAACCGCACCCGCAACCTCCGCCTCCGACGTCGATGCCGCCCATCGACGCTTCCTTGCTGAAGTAGATGTGCTCATCGACCGCCTGCAGCATCGGCGTCGGATTGAAGCTCATCCGCTTCTGGGCGAGGAGATCGCGATCCCACGGCTGAACCGTCGCACATCCGGCGACGATGAGAAGCGCGAGGGCGAGAATCAGAAACCACGAAATTCTCCATGCGCGGGTCATTTGGACAACGCCTCCTTGATCCGATCTTCGACGAGGTGAGCCTGCGCCTCCTGGAAGCCCTGGTGCGCGTAAACGATCCTGCCGTCACGTCCGACGATGAAGCTCGACGGCATCGCCTCCACGTGAAACGCCACGGCGGTCTTCCCGCTCGGGTCGAAGACCACCGGGAACTGCGCCGGGAACCGTTCCAGGAACTCGTAAGCTTTGTCGCGGTCCTTGTCGAGGTTCATGTGCAGAGGTCATCCGATTGCTCAATTTCACGATAAGAGTTCAACGTTGCCGATCCGTGACCCCTCGTGTAGGGCAGGCTTTCCAGCCTGCCCTCCCTGGCCGGAATGAATGGCCTGCCCCGCACGATGAGGTGATCGTTTGGTATGCATCGAAAAGGCGAGGACCTGAGCTCCTCATCGCACAAATCCCGCGGATGGTTCGTCGCCGCCGGCGCAGTCCTGCTGCTCGCGTCCGCTGCCTGTCATCGCCGCGCAGAGCGGCAGGTGTCGTACGTCGAGTCTCTTCGCTGCGGAATGACGCGCGCCGAAGTGACCCGGCTGGCGCATGAGCATGGCTACAACAGCTCGGATCCGGGTTGGCTGGCGCGCTCGTCGACATCGGCGAAGAAGGAGCTGACGCTGCTCGATCTCACCTTTCGCAGCGGGCGCCTGGTGGCATACCGGGAAGGGACATACGGCCCGCGCACGAAGCGCGTCGTTTATCGCACTGTCGATCTGTGCGCTTCCCGCTGAGGGGACGGGCTTTCCAGACCCCCGGGAGTTGCGGACGCGCTGCTGCGCGTCCCTACTCAGCCAGGGAGGGGCAGGCTGGAAAGCCTGCCCTACACCGGGTACGGCTCCGGCAGCAAGGCCGCGGCCGCGGCGACGGCGACACCCTTTTCGACCGGAATGCCTGACGCGCGGAGGGCGGCTTCGAGCGCGGTCAGCGCCGCCGCGACTTCGCCGGCGCCGATGTTTCCCATGTGGCCGAGGCGGAAGGCCTTGCCGGCGATCGGTCCGAGGCCCCCGGCGATGACGACACCGCGAGCGGCCATCTCCTTCCGGAAGCCGGCGTCGACCACGTTCGCCGGCAGCATCACGACAGAGAGCGTGTCGGCGCGGCAGTCGGGTGCAGTGAACAGCTTCAGGCCGGCCGCTTCGAGCCCGGCGCGGAAGGCGCGCGCGATCTGGGCGTGCCGTGCAAAACGCGCCGGCAATCCTTCTTCGTGCACCATCCGCAATGCGGCGGCGAGAGCCACGATCTCGTTCACGCACGGCGTCGAGTAATAGCGGCCAGGGTCCTGCATGACCGGAAGCCAGCGCAGGACATCCGCGTAGTACGCCGGCACGGTGGAACGCACGCGGCGCCGCTCGAGGGCGCGCTCGGAAAAGACGCAGAGCGCTACGCCCGGAGGCGCGCCGATTGCCTTCTGCGGCCCGGTGAGGAGCACGTCGATGCCCCATTCGTCGAAGCGCTCATCCATTCCGGCCGTGGCGCAGACGCCGTCGAGGATCACCAGCTCTTTGCGGCCGCGCAGCAGGTCGCAATAGGCCTCGACGGGCGCGGCCGTGCCGGTCGACGTGTCGACGTGCGTGATCGTCACGGCCGCGTAAGAGCCGGCATCGAGGCGCTGCGTTACTTCCGCCGGAGAGACCGCATGGCCCCATTCGGCGCGGAGGAGGTCGCATTGAATGCCGAACGCAGCGGCGAGCTCGCCGAAGCGGTCGCCGAAGTAGCCGTGCGAGATGACCAGGATCCGCTCGCCGGGCGCCACGGCGTTGACGAGCGCGATCTCCATCGCCAGCGTTCCCGCGCCGGCGACGATGAACGGCTGTCCGCTCCTGGTCTTGCAGAGCGCCTGAAAGTCTCGCAGTGCCGAGCGGAACTGCTCCACGAAGGCAGGAGCGACATGCGACACGGTGGGCTGGCTCAAGGCCTCGAGAATGCGCGGATGGACCGGAGTCGGCCCGGGAATCATGGTCAGCGTTTCGTCGATCACGGGATCGAAGTGTACCGGATCGACAGCGGGAACTTGTAGGGACGCGCAGCAGCGCGTCCGCAACTTCGGTCGCATCGTTCCAACGAGGGCTGCGGACGCGCAGCAGCGCGTCCGCAACTTCGGTCGCATCGTTCCAACGAGGGCTGCGGACGCGCTGCTGCGCGTCCCTACGGCCGAAGAATGCGGCGCCTACTTCTGCCCGAGCCGCTTCTCCAGGTCCTTCATCTTCGTCTCGAGCTGGCGCATGCGGTCCTGCATCTGGCCGCAGTCGAGGTTCTGGATTTGCGCCATCTTCGCCTTCCACTCCGGGCTGTTGAAGTATTCCCCGAGGTGTTTGCCGGCGTCGGGGATCTGCATGTCGGGGATGTCGACGTGGATCTCGGGAATCTCGACGGCAGGGACGTGGATGTCGGGGATGTCGATGTTGAGCTCGCGCAGATCGATTTCCTTCCGCTCGCGCTCCGCGACCGCGGCAATGGCGGTGGCATTGGCGCCGTCGCGCGAGTAGTCGATGCGGACGCTCTCACCTTTCTTCTTGTCGCGCACGGCACGGGTGAGGTCGCCGGCCCAGCGGACGGGCTGGCCGTCGACGGCGGTGATGATGTCGCCGACCCGGATGCCGGCCCTGGCGGCGGGACTGTCGGGCACGACTTTGCTGACGAGAACGCCGGCGGTCTTCGAGACACGGAAATGCTCGCGCAGCTCCGGCGTCAGGTCGACCATCTGCACGCCGAGGAATCCGCGGGCGGCCAGGCGCGGCATGCGGGATGTGCCGTCGGAGGTGAACACCTGTCCGTCCTTGACGATGACTACGCGCCGCGTCTCTCTGGTCTGCTTCGTCTCCTTCTTCTCCTGCGCGGAGACGGCAGGGACAATGGCGATGGCCAGCGCGATGGCGGCCAGACTGCGGATGATTCTCGATGAATTCATGATGCCTCCGGATCAGGAAATGCCGTCGTTGGCGATGTGAAGGGAGACCGGCCGCTGCCGGCCGGTTGTGCGTGAGCGCGGTCCGACGCCGACCACGAAGTCGTAGGGGCCGCTGCTGCCGACGAAGACGCGCGGCTCGCTCTCCTTCGAGAGAGCCTTCAGCTCGTCGAGCTCTTTCAGAATCTGCTGCTGTTCCGTTCTCAGGCTCTGAAGCCGCACCTGCTCCTGGTGGCGCCGGAACGCGAGGCCGCCCGCGGTGATCACGACGAGAGCGAGGGCGATGGCGAAGGCGCTGCGCAGGCGGACCCGGGCGGGACGATCCTGGCCGGCGCGGCTCAGGGTGCGGGTCGTGAAGCCGCGCGAGGCGGTCTGCCGTGGCAGTGCTCGAAGGATCTCAGAAAGCTCGTCGTGGCTCACGTTCAGTCACTCCATTCCAGAAGGGTCGCAGCCGTTTGCGGAGCTCGTCGCGGCCGCGGGCGATCCGCGACTTCACGGTTCCCTCGCTGCAGCGGAGGGCGGCGGCGATCTCCTGATACGACCAGCCCTCGATCTCGCGCAGGACGACTGCGGCGCGGTAGGCGACGGGGAGCGACGCCAGCGCCGCCGACACCTGCTGCTGCAGCTCGCGCTGCTCGAGGTCGCCTAACGGCGTCTGCTCGCTCCGTTCCGCGGGCCTCCAGAGCCGCAGCAGGATGAGCTCGCGGAAGCTCGTGCGCACCGCTTCGGTGCGGGCCAGGTTCGTGGCGATGCGGAACAGGTACGGCGCCAGCTTTCCCTCTTCGCGATAACGGGAAGCGCTCTCGTACAGGCGGACGAAGGCGGCCTGGGCGTGCTCCTCCGCACGATCGCGGCTGCCGGTCAGATGGGAGAGATAGTTCACCAGAGAATCCTTGTAACGATCGACGAGAATGGCGAATGCGTCGTGATCCGCGCCGGAGACCCGAGCCATCAGTTCCGCGTCCGTCGGTGCGGCCATCGCTCGTCCTGCACGATTAACTCGCCAATCGGGGAAAGGTTCCATTCGCTTGGAGGGACGACGGGAAGGAGCGAAGGTTTCACTCTCCCCGTCACTCTGAGCCGGGCGGCAGCGCGCTTTTCAGAAAATTTCGAGTGCGCCACCTTCGGGCGCGAGACAATGGCAGGCCAACGGAAAGGAAGGTCCCCCATGATCGCATCGCGCAAGGAGATCCTCATCGCGTTCGCAGCGGCGCTGCTGCTGTGCGGAACGGCCATCGCCCAGGAGCATCCGGAGCACCCCACGGGGAAAGCGCCCGCCAAAGGGGCCCACACCTACACCATGGACGAGCTGGAGAAGGCCATCAAAGGGCAGATCATCGCCACTCAGGACAAGAACGGCGGCAAGTACCCGATGAAGGACGACAAGGAGAACAAGACCTGGTCGATGGTGCTCGATCACGTCCATCGCGAGCGCCTGTCCCGCCTCGACGCCAAGACCTACTTCGCCTGCACCGATTTCAAGTCGGATGACGGACATGTCGTCGACGTCGACTTCTTCATGAAGGACGACGGAGAAAAACTGGCCATGGCCGACGCCACGATCCACAAGGTCGACGGCAAGGCCCGCTACGACTGGAAAGAGAAGGGCGGCTACTGGGTGCGCGTGCCGGCCGGCAAATAGGGCGCAGTGCGCGGTCTGCAGGCACCCCACCGTCATCATGATCCTGAAGTCACGAAACCGGCTCAGAGTCAGAGTGACGGGGGCGCGGCTAGGCCGGCTCAGAGTGACGGGGCGCGGCCCCGCCGGCTCAGAGTGACGGGGGGCTAACGCACGACGCGAACGTCCCGCTTGCCGAGGAGCTGGCCACCGGTCCAGACCTCGACGCGATAGGTGTCGGGGGACGGCGTTGGCTGCACGCGCACGGAATCCCAGATGCGATATCCACCCGGTCGCGCGGTCAGGTCGAGCGTGCGCGAGGCACGCAAAACTTTACGGTGCTGGAGAAATCGCATCTGTAGCCGCGCCGGAATGCGCTCGGGCGAGAAGACCGTAGCCACCGCATAGATCCGCCCCCGCCGCAGGGCAGCAGCCGGGATCTCCTTCTCGAAATCGACGGGCGCGGACAGCGTGCGCGGGTCGAGCACGCCCGAGAAACGGAGCCGCGTCATGCGCAACGGCACGGGCGGGAGGAGCGGGCGGAAGACGCGCACTCCCACCAAAACGCCGACCAGCGCGAGGGCGACCAGCGCCAGATGACGGCGGTCGCGCAGCTCTTCCCACCGCTGGGCCAGCGCCAGCGCGGCGACGAACGAGACAACGCCCGCCACGTAAACGCTGTTGTCGATGCGTGTGCGCAACAGCAGCGGAAGGAAGAACTGCAGCGCGGAGAAGCTCACGAAGGCGAAGAAGCCGATCGCGAACCAGCGATGCTCGCGCAGCAGCTTGTCGAAGAGCATGTCGAAGCACGACAGCACCGCGAAGCCCGCCAGCATCAGGACGTAGAGGAAGTTCCACGACCGGAATGTCGCCGAATAGAAATAGAACGGGATCAGGAAGAACAGGGTCTCCTGGTACATGACCCGCGTCAGATAGGAGACGACGCTTTGTGCAATGCGGGCGAAGCGGGAGCCGCCGCCGATCGCGAAGCGGGAGAAGAACAGCGTCGAGCCCCAGGTCAGGGCGATGAAGAGCACGACCCAGCGGAGGAAGCCGTAGCGGTTGTGCGCCAGCACGAGAACGGCGATGCCGCTGACCAGAGCCCACGCCGAGTGCAGCGCCCAGAGCAGCCGCGCGTAGCGGTCGTGCAGCTCATGCCACTTCATCGATTGGATTGTATGGTGCGCGTGCGATCCGTTGAGAGGAACGACCCTTACTCGCCGATGTCCTCGTTCCACAGCTTCGGGTTTGCTTCGATGAAGCCCGACATCATGGCGATGCACGCGGGATCGTCGATCACTTCGACCGCCACGCCGCGGCTGCGCAGCAGATCCTCCTCGCCCATGAAGGTGCGGTTCTCGCCGACGATCACGCGCGGGATGCCGTACAGAAGGATCGCGCCCGTGCACATCGAGCAGGGGGAGAGCGTCGTGTAGAGAACGCTCTCGCGGTACACGGCTGCAGAGCGCCGGCCGGCATTCTCGAATGCATCCATCTCGCCGTGAAGGATCGGGCTGCCCTTCTGGATCCGCCGGTTGTGGCCGCGGCCGATGATCTTGCCGCGATGCACGATCACCGATCCGATGGGAATGCCTCCCTCGGCCAGCCCCTGCTTCGCCTCGTCGATCGCTGCCTGCATGAACGGGTCGGACATCGAGAACCTCCCTCGCCGGCATGCCTGAGCAGGCACGCCTAACATTCATCTTATCGCGACAAAGGCCGCAGGCGGGGCCGGCCGCGTTTCGGCGCGCTTTCATGCACTTCATCACACCCGCGTGCAACTGGTGTCCGGGGCGAAAGAAACCGGTCCCGCGGCGCGTCTCCTCGTGTGAAGTCAAGGAGGCCAAGATGAAAACAGAAAGCATGAGATGGCTGGGCAGAGCGGCCGGAGCGGGCGTCCTCGCCCTGACGCTGGCCGCGCCGGCGCTCCAGGCGCAGTCGTTCAACGACCAGCACCGCGGCCGTAACGACAACACCGCGCGTCGCGACAATGAGCGCTTCTCCGTCCAGGGGCGAGTGACCTCGTTCAGCCGCGAGCGCGACGGCTATCGCGTGCAGCTCGATCGCGGCCGCGACTCCTACTGGGTCCCGCAGTCGTATTTCCGCGACGGGCACAACCTCCGCGTCGGCATCGGCGTGACCCTCGGCGGCATCCTGGCCTGGGGAATGGTGCCGGTGATCTGGTCGGTGGCTTACCGGCTCCCGATCGGTTTGCTGGCGAGGCGCCTCCACGTGTCGAGCAACGTCGACGTGACGGCGGTGCTCCTCGACTTTCTGGCCCAGGGGGCTGCTCGATCGTCGTGGTCTACCTGGCGTTCCAGCTGGCGTTCGCGATCTGCTGCATCTGGGTGGCGAGCTGCTGCCTCGGCGAAGCGCAGCAATTCTCGTCGGCGAAGGGGTTCGCCAACGTAGCGATCACGCCCGCCGTGCCGCTGGTAATCGCCGCGGCCGCCGTCGCCGCACAGCACATGCGCGTGTAGCGCGCGGTAATTTCCGGCGTCAGACTCCACCGGCGGCCTGAGGCGGGCGTGTTGCCCAAGGGAGCAAACTTGTCATCCCGAGCGGGCGCTCGGGATGACAAGCTGGGTGACAAGCTGCCCATCCAGGGCCGCGCTTGGACAGCGCCGTCAGAGCGCGTAGAGTTTGCGGTCTCTCGACAATCGAAGCTGGAGGATGCCATGTCGACGTCATCGATCGGGCAGGGGCCAATCCGGCAACTCGCCCGCTACAAGGTCGGCTACGACGGCCTGGCGCGATGCCTTTCGGCCATTCGCGAGTACGTCGCCTGGGTGCACGCCAACGAGCCGGGAACTCTGCTCTACGAGGTCTGGCAGGAGCACGACGACCCCACCTCGTTCGTTCACGTCTGCGTGTTCCGCGATTCCGCGGCCGATCGAGCCCACTCCGCCTCGCCCGCGCTCCAGAAGTTCACCAGCATCCTGGGGCCCGAATGCCTCGCGCCGGTGGAGTTCCTCGACTACGGGCGGGTCGCGCCGAAGGATGAACCGTAGGACCGCGGCGCGGCCGTTGCGCACGTCCGTGAATGCGCGGGAGATCACCTCGCGCAACTGCAGGGTTGTAGCGGCCGTGTCTCGATGTAGGTGAGGTTGTTCACATACGACGAGGAGCCTCGATAGCGCGCGTAGAGGCGCAGCAGGCAGTCCGGGCCTTTCGCCTCAACGAAGAACGAGTAGTCCGTGCCCGAGGCCGACGAAATCGAAGCAGCACATCGGAAGGACATCCTTCGGAAAGTCTAACTGCTGAGGCGTGTCGCGCAAACCGACGGTTTCGTGAATCGAGCTGAAGCGATGATCAGCGGGCGACCGCATGTTTCTTGCATCTCTCGTGGGCAGGAGATTGCGATGAAACGACGATCGATCACGACACCTCAACTGATGTTCATCATCGGTACCCGCGCCGCGCTCGCCGCCGGAGTGGCGCTCCTCATCTCCAACCGCCTGAGACCGTCGACGAGAAACCGGGTCGGTGCGGCTCTTGCCGGAATCGGCGGTGCCACGACGATCCCGGCCGCGAAAATCCTGATGCGCAAGACGACACTGCTCGGCCGGCTGGGTCTTTCCAGTTAGGCCGAGAGTCGCTCCGCCGCTCTCATTCCGGCCACCCTGGTAACGCCGCTCGCAAGGTGTCCCTCACGTGGCCGGCGCACACGAGCGTGGCTGCTGCGTTGACGGCGAGGACCGTCAAGGCCACCGGAAGAGCGATGGCGATTTCGTTCACGATGAGCGCCAGAGGAATGCCGGCGAGCAACGTCGCCGCGGCGGCAGCATTGAGGATGGCGAGCGAGCGAATCGGCCTGACCACGAGATGGACATTGGATCCGGCGACGCTCGGTACGGCGCGTCCGTCGACCACGACGTAAAGCCGCGACGACAACGGTCCCGTCGGGTAGACGAATTCGAAGCGCGTCTTTATGGCCGCGCTGCCATCGATGCAGCGAACGGCCGTGCTCACGCTCGGCACGCCCAGCCTGTCGGCGAGAGCCGTCGCAACCTGCGCAAACCGGACTACTTGCGAAACCGCAGCGCGCTGGCGATGACGGCGATGCTTCCCACCAGGTTGGCGGCCATGCCGACGATCAGCGGCCACTGATGGATTCGAATGCCGTAGACGAAATAGACGAGCTGCCCGCCGAGAAAGAGCAGGTACGTAAGGATCGACACGTCGTCCGAGGATCGACGCTTCCAGATCCTCAGCGCCTGCGGGATGTAGGCGACGCCCGTGGCGACACCCACCACGGAGACGAGCCAGGCCAGAACACTGTCGAAGAAGACCATGGACTCAACGATACGCTGCGTTCGTGTCCTCTGGAATCGCGCAGACGGGGAGCCGCATGTCCGTTCGAAGCTGCCTGTGCTCTTGTGGCGCGGACTTTCCAGCCCACGCCGGGCAGGCTGGAAAGCCCGCCCCCACACCTGAGGCCTTCAGTGATGCCTGAGGCCTTCGAGGACTCCGTTGAATCGCGTCATCGCGAAGCGGAAGTGGGCGCCGAGCAGATCTTTCATTGCGCACGTCGCGTCCTCGGCCATGAGAGCGGAGATCTGCCCGACCCCCGGATGCGCGCGGGCGACGACGTACCGGTTGCGCACCCGCATCCGGAAACCGGCTTGGCCCAGCCGCGCTGCGCTGAAGGATCCCCTATGCATCACCAGAGGCTCGGGCACGAGCTTGAATCTCCAGCCGCGTTTCCGCAGCCGCGCGCAGAGCTCGACGTCCTCGAAATACGCGAAAAAGTCGGATCTCAGGACGGCTCCCCGGACGGCGACCTCATTCAGCGCCTGCGTGCGGAAGAGCGCCGCTGTGGCCGAGATGCCCCATGGCTGCGTCACGTAACGCGGGCTTCCGACCTTGAGGCCGTAGCCGACCTGACGGAAGACGCCCTGCTCGATCGCGATCCCGGCGACGTCGATGGTGGTCTTGTCGAGAAGAACGATGCTCTGCGCGCCGGCCACCTTCCCTTCGCCACCCACGGCGGGCAACAGCTTCTCGATCCACGTTTCCGCGAGGACGGCATCGTTGTTGACCCACCCGACGAACGGCGCGCGCACTTCCTTCATGCCGCGGTTGATCCCGCCCGTGAATCCCAGGTTCGTCTCGTTCCGCACGATGACGTACGGGACCTTGAGCAGGTCCTTCGACAGCCGCTGGTAGACGGGCAGGCGCGAGCCGTTGTCGACGATGATGACGCGGGAAGGGAGATGCGTCTGGACGGCGATGGACTGGAGACAATCCAGCAGGGCTTCCCCGCCATCCCAGTCGACGACGATCAGATCGACTTCAGCCGGATTCGAGGTGCTCATCGACTCGGATGGTAGCCGACGGCTCAGAAACGAACTTGAGCTGCATCACAAATACGCTCGATTGCTTCACGAGGTCCCCGCGACGATTCCATTAACCGTCCATCCCTGGAGTCGTTGCTGGCGACCGGGAGCGCTGTTCACCGCCTCGTGATCGTGAATTTCCCGAACGCGACGCCGAGGTCGATTCCCGACCCCTTGCCCGCCAGCGCCAGCGAGACTTCGCCCTTCGTCATCACGGTCGCCGTCGTTGCTTTCCCTGCGCCGGCGTCGGCGGCCGCCGCAACGTAGGTTCCGAAGGTCTCGCCGATGTCGGGAACGTCCGAGAACTTTCCGCGTCCGTTGCGGATCGTCGACTTTCCGGCGGTGAGTCCTCCGCCTCTGGCTTCCAGCTTCACGCCTGCCTTCTGCCCGTTGTCGCAGCGAATCGTGCCGGATCCGCTGGCGGTCTTGTAGAACACCGACCATCCCTTCAGCGTGAACCTCATCTCGCATTTGGTCGCGGCGTACCCCGCCGGGACTACGGCAAAGATCAGCGACAGCACGACGGCAACTTTGATCCTGTTCATCATGACGAACCCCCTGTTCCGCAGCATCGTCCCAACAGGACCATGGCTCACCGCATGCGGATCACGAATTCCGCACGGCAGCCGTTCGCGACCCAGATGCCGTCGCGGTCGTAGCCCCAGGTCCGGTTGAGCACGCAATCGGTGCGGCTGATCTGCCGCTTCATCTCCACGCCGAAACGAGTATCCGCTGCGCAGCGATTGCGCCGGTTGTACTCGGACTCGCAGACCACAGACACCGAATGCCGCTCTTCGCGCCGGTCGGCACCCGCGTTGCCCAGCGTGAACTCGGCACGGCAGCCGCGATCGACCCAGACTCCGTGGTCGGTGAAGCCCCAGCTCCTTCCCTCGACGCAGTCGCGGCGCCCGAGGGTTCGCGCCAGCCTGACTCCGAAGCGCGTGTCCGCCGCACAGAACCGGCGACCGCCATCCGACTCGCAGATCAACCGGCCCCTCCGATTGCGGTCGCGGTCACGATCACGATTGCGATCACGGTCGGCCACACGAGTAAAGACCTGGAAATCGGCGCGGCATCCGTGATCGACCCAGATGGCATCGCGGGTGTATCCCCACGTTTCCCCTTCCGTGCAGGTGGAGAGGCTTCGTTGTTTCCGAAGCACGACACTGCCGATGTTGCCGACGGCACAAATGCGCCGGCCGCCTTTCGACTCACAGCGCACGAGGGAATCGGCGAACAAAGAGACTGCCGAAAGAACCAGCACCCCACAGAGCAGGATCCGCATCCACAGACGAAGCACGGTTCACCTCCTGCATTGAAAAGAGACCTGGAAAGTATATCCATCGTTTCGTGATGGGCGTGTTGCCCCAGGTAACGGATTTGTCGGCCCGAGCGTGCGATTTGTCATCCCGAGCGGGGGTTTGTCATCCCGAGCGTCAGCGAGGGATCTGGGCGGGCGGTGCACGAATTCACGATATTCGGGCGTGCGGCGGCACAACACCGAAGCTTCTCGAGCCCCACCCTCCCAGATCCCTCGCTGACGCTCGGGATGACAACACAATGGCCTTAAGTTAAGCCGAGATCGGGCTGCTCGGTGAATGAGAGTGCAGAGCGTTGGGCGCGGGTGTAGATGCGGAACGAGTACGCCTTGTTCTTGACGCCTCTGGGGCAATGGCGGTGAGGAC
>JAJXWV010000065.1 GCA_021781455.1 Acidobacteriota bacterium
TTGCCCTTGATGCCGCCGAGGTGCTGGAACGAGCCGCTGATGCCTAACGCGAGATAGACCTTCGGCTTGACCGTCTTGCCCGAGGTGCCGACCTGGCGGGCCTTGTCGAGCCACTTGGCGTCGACGATCGGACGGGAGCAGCTCACTGCCGCGCCCATCGACTCTGCGAGCTCCTCCACGAGCGCGATGTTCTCCTTGTCGCCGATGCCGCGGCCGACCGAGACCAACACGTCTTCGCGCGTGATGTCGATGTCTCCGGCCTCGGCCTGGATCAGCTCGACGAACTTCCGGCGCGCCGTCAGCCCGGCAGCGTCGGAGGAACGGTCCACGACCTTGCCGGTGGTTTTCGTTTCAGACGGCTTGAACGCGCCCGAGCGCACGGTGATCACGGCGCCCTTCGCGATGTCGGAGTTGACGTGCGCACTGACCTGGCCGGCGAACTCCTGCCGCACGACCTTCAGCGTCGTTCCTTCGACGCGTTCCGCGCCGACGACGTCAGGTACGTACGTCACGCCGAGCTTCACCGAGAGCCCCGGCCCGAGGTCGAGGCCGAACGTGTTGTGCGGAAGGAGAATGATCGCTCCGGCCGGAAGGACCTTCACGAACAGCGGCCGCAGGAGCTCGGCATTCGGATAGGCGAGCGAGGTCTGATCGAACTTCCACACCTCGCCGAACAGAGAGGCCGCGTCCTGGCAGACGGCGTCGACGCCGGAACCCGCGACCAGCGCGACTGGGCTGCTGCCCGGGAACAGCGTTCCGGCCGCAGTGACGAGCTCGAGCGCGGAATCGTCCGCCTTCCCATCCTTGTGTGCGACGTAAACGAAGATCTTCGCGTCCATTACTTGATCCCTCCCTTGGCCTTCAGGAGATCCACGAGCTTCGTGGCCACTTCCTCGGTGCTTCCTTCGATCATCTCGGCGCCCGCGCCGATCTCGGGGACGAAGTAGTCGACGCGCTTCACTTTCGCGCCCGCCGCGCCGACCGCGTCCGCGGACACGCCTAACGCGCTGGCGTCTAACACGGGGATCTCCACGGAGGCCACTTTGCGGATGCCGCGGAGGCCCACGTAACGCGGTTCGTTGATGCCGGTCTGGATGGAAAGAACGCAGGGGAGCTCGATGTCGCTGACCTCCTGACTGCCGCCCTCGATCTCGCGTCCGACGCGGAGCTGGTTGCCTTCCTTCTCCTCGATCCTGTTGACAAGCGAGGCGTAGGGCCAATCGAGCAGCGCCGCGAGCATCCCTCCGACCTGGCCGGCGCCGTCGTCGGCCTGCGCTCCGGTGAGGATCAGGTCGTACTTGTTCTTCTGTGCCGCGGCCTTGAGGATCGTGGCGGTGCCGAGGCCGTCGGAGCCTTCGAAGGCGGCGTCGTTCAGGAGCACTCCCTGGCCGGCGCCCATGGCCATCTCGCGGCGCACGACTTCCTCGGCATCCGCACCGACGGAGACGACGGTAACGTTGCCGCCGGCGCGCTCCGCGATCTGGATCGCTTCTTCCACCGCGTAGTTGTCCCACTCGTTGACGGAGTAGACGAGGTCGTCTCGCCGGATGTCCGCGCCTCCGGCGGCCACGCTGATTTCGTTCTCAGCGGAGTCGGGCACGCGCTTCACGCAAACCAGGATCTCCATATCGGTCTCCTCAGGCGGTCAGCGCGAGGGCTGATCGCGATTCATGACAGTTCATGTGATACCGGGTCACGAGGTCACGAGGTCACGAGGTCACGAGGTCACGAGGTTACGAGGTCACGAGGTCACGAGGTTACAGGGCTGGATGATTTGCCTCGCAACCTCGCAACCTCGCAACCTCGCAACCTCGCAACCTCGCGACCTCGTAACCTTGCGACCTCGTAACCTTGCGACCTCGCAACCTCGCGACCTCGCAACCTCGTGACCGCTCTCATTCACGACTGAACGTGCTGGTCGACCAGCTCGACCAGGTCGAGCACTTCCATCTTTCCCTCGAGTCCCGCGACCTTGATCGCGTCCTCGATGTTCGTCAGGCAATAAGGGCAGGCTGTCACGATCACGTCCGCGCCGGCCTGGCGCGCCTGCTCGACGCGGACGACGCCCATGCGCTGCTCCTCTTCGGGCTCGTAGAAGAGCATCAGGCCGCCGCCGCCGCAGCAGAAGGAACGGTCGCGGCAGTTGCCTTTCATCTCCACGCGCTTGAGGCCGGGGATGCAGTCGATGGCCGTCCGCGGCGCGTCGTAGGTGTTGTTGTGGCGTCCGAGATAGCAGGGGTCGTGGTACGTGTACGTCTTCGACGGATCCGCGACCGGCTTGAACTTCAGTTTGCCGCTTCCGGCCTGCTGAGCGATCAACTCACTGACGTGCTGTACCGGCGGCATGTCCGCGTAGTCGTTGCGCAGAGCGTTGAGCGCGTGAGGATCGTTGACGACGATGCTGCGCGCTTCCGATGCCTTGATGGCCTCGGTGTTCTGCTCCTTGAGGCTCTGGAACAGCATCTCTTCGCCGAAGCGGCGCACGTCGTGGCCGCTGTCCTTCTCGTCCTTGCCGATGACCGCGAAATCGACGCCGCCCTTGTTGAGGACCCGCGCCGTGGCCTGGGCGATCTTCTGCATGCGGTCGTCGTAGGAGGTGATGCTGTCGACGAAGTAGAGCGTCTCGGCGGTCGCGCCTTTCTCGACGAGCTTGACCGGCACTCCGTCGCCGACGCCGGCGGTCCATTGCGCGCGGTTCTTCTCCAGCTTGCCCCACGGATTGCCGCGCTTTTCGAGGGCGCTCATCGGTTTCTGCAGGGACTGGGGGACCATGCCCTCGTCCACCATGCCGCGCCGCAGGTCGACGATCTTGTCGATGTACTCGATCCCGACCGGGCACTCCTCTTCACACGCGCCGCAGGTGGTGCACGACCAGATCTCGTCCTCGCTGTAGATCCCGCCGATGAGGGGAGTGCCGTTGCCGCTGGCCTTACCGAAAAGCGGGTAATGCTCGAACGCGTAGTCGCGAGCCTTGATGCTGATGAAGCGCGGTGAGAGCGGCCGCTTCACGCGGTTTGCGGGACAGCGGTCCGAGCAGCGGCCGCAGTCGACGCAGCTGTAGAAGTCCAGCATGTTCTTCCACGTGAAGTCCTCGAATTTCTTGACGCCGAACGACTGCAATCCATCCAGCTGCGCTTCGGTGATCCCGTAGACCACCGGCTTGATGTTGCCGGCCTGCAGGCGCATGAAGAAGACGTTGAACAGCGACGTGATGACGTGGAAGTGCTTCCCGAACGGCAGGAAGCAGAGGAAGAAGAAGAACGTCAGGTCGTGAACGGTGTAGGCCGCGAGGTTGATCGTGGCGAGCGTCGAGGTCTGGACGCCGTGCAGCGCCTGGGCAAACGCCCACGACAGCGTCAGGAACGTGCCAGTCCCCCCGCCCGCCGCGAGGATGCTTCCCTCGAATAGGCTCTCGGAGATCATCAGCGTGGCAATGAGACCGAGGACGAACAGCGCCTCAGGCGTGTGGTCCTTCCCGTATTGTTCCGGCACCGCGTAGCGCGCCGGTTTGAAGAACGCGCGGCGCACCGCCAGGATCACCACGGCCACGAACACCGCTGTGGAGGCGATGTCCTTCACGACGTTGTAGACCGCACCTCCGAAGCCGGGGATGACGAAGCCATTGACGAATCCCGCGATCACCAGTTGCGTCGACCGCGCCGCCAGGATCAGAAATCCGAAGAAGACGACGATGTGCAGGACGCCGGCGAGCATGTAGCGTGGCTGGCGCCATTGCCCGAGCCAGATCTTGAGGACGAGGAGGATGCGCTGCGGAATCCGCTGCAGCCGCGAGTCAGGCGCGGCGTGGAGAAGAGGCACGATCCGGCGCGCCATGATCCACGCGAAGCAGGCCAGGCCCACCAGCGGGATCAACACGAAAAGGACGATCGCCGGCAGTCCCGCAATCGTAGCGGTCGCGGGAGAGAAGGGCTCGTGGACCAATGCGTTGTTCACTCTACTGGTTCCTGTCTGGGACGCGTTCTAACAGCCCCTCACCCGGCCTTCGGCCACCCTCCCCCCACTCGCTGTCGCTCGCGGGGCGAGGGGCAACAGACATCGATTCAACTCGAACAAACAGTGATTCAGCCCGAACAAACGCGAATTCCGCCGAAATACGAACTGCATATCGCACGCAGTGATGACGGTTCCCCCTCTCCCCGCTGCCGCGGGAGAGGGGGCGCGAAGCGCGGATGAGGGGTCGTGCAAACCTGAGATCCTCGGCAACAGGTTCGGAAGTTACTTGCCCCCGAACGAATCCTCACAGATGTCGATTGCGGCGGTACCGCCGGCACAGATGGCGTCCATCTTTCCCAGCGCCACCGGAAGCAGGACCTGGGTGAAGAACTCGGCGCTCTTGATCTGTCCCTCGTAGAACGCTGCATCCTTTCCGGTGTCGTTTTTCGCGAGCGCTTCTGCGGCGACGCGCGCGCGCCACAGGAGCATCCACCCGGTGATGACGTCGCCGCACACATCGAGGAAGGGGTGCGCATGCGCCGCGGCAGTCATCAGATTGCCGTACATCGCGGTCACGCCCATGTGCCGCGCCACCTCTTCGAGGCGGACCAGCGCCTGCTCGAGCTTCTCGGCGATCGGCGCAGTGCGCTCGACGTCGGCAGCGGCCGCGATTCCACGGCGGATCTCTTCGCCGAGATCGATGATCGGACGTCCTCCGTTCTGGCCGAGTTTGCGGCCGAGGAGGTCCATGGCCTGGATGCCGTTGGTGCCTTCGTAGATGGAGGTGATGCGGCAGTCGCGCAGAAGCTGTTCGACCGGGTATTCCTTGATGTATCCGTAGCCGCCGTAGACCTGGACGGCGAGGCTGCAGACGTCGAATCCGCGCTCGGTCGAGTACGCCTTCGCGATCGGAATCAGGAAGTCGACGATGCCCTGGAGCCGCGTCTTCTCCTCTTTGTCCTCCGTCGTGGCGATCGTGTCGAGGCAGGAGGCGATGTAGTACGAGAGGCTGCGGATGCTCTCCACGTACACCTTCATGAGCATGAGCATGCGGCGGACGTCGGGGTGCTGGATGATCGGCACGCCCGGAGCTTCCTTGTCCATCATCTTCATGAGATGGCGGCCCTGGATGCGCGTGCGGGCGTAGTTCAGCGCGTAGAGGTAGGCCGCCGTGGCGCAGGCCAGGCCCTGATTGGCCACCATCAGGCGCGCGTCGTTCATCATCAGGAACATCGCGCGCATGCCCTTGTTGGCTTCACCGATGAGGTAGCCGCGGCACTTTCCCTTGCTGCCCATGGCGATCGAACAGGTGGCATTGCCGTGGATCCCCATCTTCTCTTCGATGCCGGTGCAGACGATGTCGTTGGGCTCGCCGAGGCTGCCGTCGTCGTTGACCCAGATCTTCGGGACGATGAAGAGGGAGATGCCGGCCGTACCCGCGGGGGCGCCTTCGATGCGCGCCAGCACGGGATGGATGATGTTGCTCGCCAGGTCGTGCTCGCCGCCCGAGATGAAGATCTTGTTGCCGACGACCGAGTAGGTGCCGTCGTCGTTCGGCGTGGCGGTGGTGGTGAGGGCGCCGACGTCAGAGCCGGCGTTCGGCTCGGTGAGCATCATCGTGCCGCTCCACTCGCCGGAGTAGACCTTCTTCAGGAAGAGCTTTTTCAGTTTCTCCGATCCAAACGTGTCGACGAGCTTTCCGGCGCCGTGCGAGAGCGTCATGTACATCAGGAACGGAAAATTCGCCGCCTGGAGGAAATCGGCGGCGGCAACCGCCACGCTCCGCGGCATGCCCTGCCCGCCGAATTCCGGGGCTTCCGTCGTGGCAAACCATTCGCCGTCCCGGAGAGCCTTCCACGCCTTATGGAAGGACTGCGGGACCGTCACCTTCCCATTCTCGAAGTGCACGCCCAGGCGGTCGCCGTCGGTCTGCGTCGGCAGGATCTCCTTGACGGCGAGGTTCCGTGCCTCGGAGATGACCAGGTCAATGGCTTTTCGGTTGAAGTCGGAGAAGCGCTCGTGTTGCGAGAGCTGTTGACCAACGTTCAGCTGTTCGTGAAGCACGAAGTCGACATCCCGGCGGTCGGCAAGAATCTGAGCCATGAAGGAGCCTCCAGCTTGAAATCAAAGTCGAGTTAGGACGATTTGCAGAATTTTGTCGGTGTCCTCAGACACGTTCGAATACGGTGGCAATGCCTTGCCCCAGGCCGATGCACATGGTGGCGACGCCGGTCTGCTGCCCGCCGGCCTTCATCAGATGGAGCAGGGTGGTCGTGATCCGGGCGCCGGAGCAGCCTAACGGATGCCCCAGGGCGATCGCGCCGCCATTGAGATTGACCTTCTTCTCGACGTGATCCCGCAGCTGCAGATCCTTGAGCACCGGGAGAGACTGCGCTGCGAACGCCTCGTTGAGCTCCCAGAGCTGAATGTCCTGCAGCTTCATCTTCGCGCGGCCGAGAACCTTCTTCACGGCCGGCACGGGACCGTAGCCCATGATCGACGGATCGACGCCGGCGGTGGCCATGGCCCTGATCTTCGCCATCGGCTCGAGACCGAGCGCCTTCGCGCGATCGAGCGACATCACGAGCATGGCCGAGGCGCCGTCCGAGATCGCGGACGAGTTGCCCGCCGTCACCGTGCCGTTCTTCGGATCGAAGACGGGCTTGAGCGCCGAGAGGCCCTCGAGGCTCGTGTCTTCGCGGATGACCTCGTCGTAGTCGTAGACGACTGAGAAGCCGTTCTCGTCGTGCCCTTCCATCGGCACGATCTCGTCCTTGAAGCGGCCCTGAACCCTTGCTTCATGAGCCTTCTGGTGGGAGCGGAGCGCGAACTGGTCCTGCGCCGCCCGGCTGATCCCATGCATCTTCGCCAGGACCTCGGCGGTCAGGCCCATCATGCCTGCCGCTTTCGCCGCGTACTTGCTGATCGAAGGATTCGGGTCCACTCCGTAAGTCATCGGCAGATGGCCCATGTGTTCCACGCCGCCGACGATGAACACCTCGCCGTTGTCGGTCATGATCGACATGGCCGCCGTGTGCAGCGCGCTCATCGATGAGCCGCAGAGGCGATTGATCGTCTGCGCGCTCGTCGTATGGGGAATGTCGGTCATCAATGATGCGAAGCGGGCGATGTTGAAGCCCTGCTCCATGGTCTGCTGCACACAGCCCCAGATCACGTCTTCGACCTCCGCAGGGTTGACCTTCGGATTGCGCTTCAGCAGCGCGCTGATCATCGCCGCGGAAAGGTTCTCGGCGCGGACGTTCCGGAACATGCCTCCCTTGGAACGGCCCATGGGGGTGCGAACGGCATCGACGACGACGACGTCTTTCATCGCTGACCTCCGACTTCGGCGAGCTGCGGCGCCTGCGTGCTCGGTTCTTTGACCTTGCCTGTTTCGTGGAAGGTGCCGCCGGTTTCTGCCAGCGCGAGCATCTGCGCGGTCGGCTCGTAGAGTTTCCCGAGCGACGCGAACTTCGTGGCCTTCTCGCAAAGCGCCTTCAGGCCGACGGCGTCTGCGTAGCGGAACGGGCCGCCCCTGAACGGCGGGAAGCCGAGGCCGTAAACCAGGGCGATATCGATTTCCACGGGGGTGTTGGCGATCCGATCTTCGAGGCACCGCGAGCACTCGATGATCAGGGGAAGCATCATGCGATCGATGATGTCCTGATCGCTGATGGAAGCGCTGTTGTCGACGCGGACCAGAGGCTTCAGGATCTGCTGCGCCTCCGGGTCGACGGTCTTCTTCGGCACGCCCTTCTTGTCGGGGACATAGGCATAGAAGCCTTTGCCGTTCTTCTGGCCGAAGCGCTCGACCTCGAACATGGCGTCGATGGCGGTCTTCTCTTTGGCAGCCATGCGGTCGGGGTAGCCCTGCGCCATGACCGCGTTGGCGTGATGGCCCGTGTCGATGCCCACCACGTCCAACAGGTAGCCCGGTCCCATCGGCCAGCCGAATTTCTCCATGACTTTGTCGATCTTCAGGAAATCGACGCCTTCGCTGACCAGGCCGATGAAGCCGGCGAAGTAGGGGAAGAGGACGCGATTGACCAGGAAGCCGGGGCAATCGTTCACGACGATCGGGGTCTTGCCCATCGCCAGCGCGTAGCCGACCGTGGTCGCCACGGCGCGATCACCCGACTTCGCTCCGCGGATGACCTCGACCAGCGGCATCTTGTGCACCGGGTTGAAGAAGTGCATCCCGCAGAAGTTCTCCGGACGTTTGAGGCCTTCCGCCAGGCGAGTGATCGAGATGGTGGAGGTGTTGCTGGCGAGGATCGCGTCGTCCTTGACCTGGCCTTCGACTTCGGCGAGGACGGACTTCTTGACCTTCTCGTTCTCCACGACGGCTTCGACGACGATGTCGACGCCCTTGAAGTCTCCGAACGAGAGGGTGGGACGGATGCGCGTGAGCACATCGGCCATTCCGTCGGCGGTCATCTTTCCTCGCTCGACGCGTTTCGCCAGGAGCTTCTGCGCTTCCGACAGCCCGAGCGCGATCGCCTTCTCGTTGATGTCCTTCATGAGGATCGGGACGTTCTTCGACGCGGATTGATAGGCAATGCCGCCGCCCATGATTCCGGCGCCGAGAACCGCTGCCGATTCGATCTTCGACGCGCTCTTCGCCATCTTCTTCGCGACTTTTCCGACGAACTGATCGCCGAGGAAGATCGTCACGAGGTTGAAGGCGGTGGGGGTCCTGGCCATGCGCGCGAAGGCCTGGGCCTCGATCTTCAGCGCGTCTTCGCGGCCGCGGCCGGCGCCCTGCTGCATGGCCGTGATGGCCGCGACGGGAGAGGGGTAGTTCGGTCCGGCCTTGCCGCCCACGAAACCCTTGGCACCCTCGAACACCATCATGGTTTCCGTGGGGTTGAGCTTGAGGGGGGAGATCTTTTCGAGCCGTCGCGCCTTCCAGTCGCGCTTGCCGGCGATCGCCTGACCTAACAAGTTCAGGGCTGCTTCGCGCAGCTTCTCGGGAGCGACGACTGCATCGACCACGCCGGTCTTCAGCGCCACGTCGGCGCCGTACTGCTCGCCGCCGGCAATCCATTCGATGGCGTTGTCGGCGCCGGCCACGCGGGAGAGGCGCATGGGGCCGCCCCAGCCGGGGAAGATGCCGAGCTTCGTCTCCGGGAGGCCGATCTTCGCGGCCGAAGACATGACCCGGTAGCTGGTGGTCAGCGCGAATTCCAGCCCGCCGCCGAGGGCGAATCCGTTGATCGCCGTGACCGTGGGGAAGTCGAAGTCCTCGATGGTCGAGAAGAGCTTGTGCACTTCCATGATCCATTCGACCAGCTGCTCTTCGGGCTGCTTGAAGTACTCGACGAACTCGGTGATGTCGGCGCCGACGATGAAGCAGTCCTTGCCGCTGGTGACGAGGAGGCCCTTCACGCCGGGTTCTGCCTTGATGAGGGCCACCGCCTCGCGCAGATCGTCGAGGGTGGGCTTATTGAACTTGTTGACGGAGTCGCCCTCGAGGTCGAACCGCAGCTCGGCGATACCTCCGTCCAACAGGGAGCACTGGATGGCCTGGCCGTCGAATCTCATCGAACCTCCGAAGGGATGCTCAGCACCACTGAATGAAGCGTCATTCAGTCCATGTTCTCCATCCCGCGCACGATGTCCATGTGCGCGTCGCCACATGACGATGTGAGTTGCGTCGCGCGGTTGCGTGCGAGAGGTGTGGCGACCGCTCACGAAGGTTGTGGCGCAGACACTCTTGTCTGCGCAGTGCAGACAGGGTGTGGCGCAGACACTCTTGTCTGCGCAGTGCCGGCAGGTTGTGGCGCAGACACTCTTGTCTGGGCAGTGCCGGCAGGTTGTGGCGCAGACACTCTTGTCTGGGCAGTGCCGGCAGGTTGTGGCGCAGACACTCTTGTCTGCGCAGTGCAGACAATCTGTCTGCGCCGGCGCAGGCAGGAGTCCCTGCGCCACTCGCAGGCGTGCCTGCAGCGCTACGCCGGCGGGAACCCCGCCTGCCCCACGAGCATTACTGACGTGCCGCCGCCGACTTCGCGCGGATGGCGTTGAACTCCGATCCCGGGCTCCACGCCGGCCACATGTGCGAGAAGGCGAGCTCGCGTCCCATCGTGTAGAACAGAGCCACGTCCTGCGCGGCGCCGCGGAAGTCGTACTCCGGCCGCCAGTCGTCGCAGGTCTGGTGATAGCAGTTCGCGGTGAAGTCGGTGACCCATCGGTCGCCCGCTTCGCGCCCCCCGTTCACCAGGTCGACGCCGCCGCCTAACGCCATGACGATCAGCACCGGCACGCCTCGCCTGGCGAAAGAGAAATGGTCGGCGCGATAGAACAGCCCCCGCTCAGGGCGCGAATCGGGCGTCACGGTCCTGTTCTGCAGCGCCGCCGCTTGCGGACAGGTACGGACATCCCAGGACGCCCGTAGGAGGAGCGGGCGAACACTCCGGGAACGCGGCATGCGTCGCGGGGAATGCCAAGGGTAGGGGAAAGGCCGCTGGCATCACTACCTATGGTAGAGGACTTCACCGCCACGGCTTGGGCGCAAAGCCTCACCAATCGTCTAGGAGGTCCGCCTCGTGAAAACGTGGATTCAGCCGTTGCTCTTTTGGGTGATTGCCGGCGGCCTGTTTGCGCTGGGAACGCCGTCTGTCGAGGCGACATATCGGCCGGCCCCCGCGTGGTTATCTTCGGTGGTGAGAGTCTCGTCGACGACCGCGGAGGGGGCCCGACACGTAAGGGCGACGCCGGAACTTGCGACGGTGTTCCAATCGCGATTGCTTCAATATGCGAACGCAGCCGACCTTCCTGACTTCACCACTGGTTTCGACGGCAACGGCGTGACCGTTGCCAATGACACGCTCCCGAGAAACAAGTACGCGATCGGCATTCAGTCGAACGGTATGGACGGTGGCGGCTGCGTTGCCATCGACATCACCCATCCGTTCGGCGGATGCGTACAGATTGCCAATTCGAGCGGCAATCTCGTAACGGCACAGATCGCCCGCGAAGTCTGGACCTTCCGATTCAGCTATACCGATCCTTCCGCACCATCTTCGAGCGAGGTGAACATTACATCGGCAGGTGACTACGTCCTGGAGTTTGTTCAGAGGACGCCGGGCGGCCATCGCTGCTTTACCTTTTATCCATGCGATTATTACGGCGTCAATCTTGATTACCTGACTGGTACGATCACGACGTCCAACCCGACTTGCGCGATGAAGCTCGGCCCGGGCTACCACGCGTACATTTTCTATCAGGCCTCCCCTTATGACGAAGGAGCGGTGCCGGCCGGCGCGCAGGAGTGGTATCCGCCGACGGTTCCGGCCACGTTGACCCGCCTGGAGCAGCCGGGCGGCACTCTGTTCTCGCGCGACTACTCACTGGGCCGGGCAGATAATGCCTTGAGCATTTCCGGCGGTGGTCTGGTGCATCCTAGTGTCGCGGCGACTGGATACACAGGCATACACGACCCGCTCAACCTCGGCATCTCGTCGATTCCTCCGGGATCCGAGACTATTAGCGTGGCCTCTTATGACTGCGGCGTGATTCCGTACGTGGCGTTCTCGGTTAGCCGGGAATTCATCGAGAGCGGCGGTCATGGCGCGCACAGCGCGACAGCTCCCCCACCGCTCGACAGTGTGTCGTCGCTCGGCGCTTATAGCGGGACAACTGACTCCAGCGGGAACTGGACGACGATGCTCTACGCCGGCGCGGTCGCCGAAACGATCAAGTACACGGCGACTGCGCCGAATCTTCTCGGTTCGCCCTTTACTTCACCGCCGTTGCTTGTCGCCACAGGTTTTCTCGGTCTGGCCGACCCAGGGGCAAACGATTCCAACATCCGGTACACGGGCAACACGAGCACCGTGGGCCTTCGCCATCCTTCGAATCACAACGCGTCGGCTGAGCTTCACGCGTTCGTCCGGAATCTCGCCGCCCAGTACAATCAGCGAATCGCGGATCCTATGCTGCAGGGCTCGCTGGGATTGAATGACATGAGCCTGATGACGGGCGGGGTCTTTGACATCACTGCCAATTGGCTCCCGCCGCATAGCCAGCACTCGTTCGGAGTGGCCTGCGACATCGATCATTTTGTAAAACGATTCTCGGATGGCGTTTTCGTCGAAATCGATTATGAAACGACGCTGAGTAATGTCGCATCTGATCTCGATGGTTTTCTGCTCATCGAGACGTCGAATACCGACAATCTGCATGTGCAGATACCGGAATCACAACTCAGTGATGTTCTATTGAGGGAGACACGATGAAGAGGCTCCGCTTACTGCCGTCACTGCTTGCCGCTGCACTAGTGACCGCAACGGTCAACGCACAGTCGACTTCTTACCCTCTAGCCGATGGCACGTCCGTTCAATTGCCGGACCTCACCATTACTGGCAGTACGCTGAGTTGTGACCTCACATATGACGCCTCGCGCGGCGTCTACCGATACAACTACACCATTAACGCTGCGCTGACAAACTTGGCACCGATTCAAGAGGTCAAAATCGATCTGTCTGGCAAGGTCGCGCGGCCGCAGATCGATCCTACCCTCGCGGAAAATATCCACCGCTGGTCGATGCTGCAGCCGGCCACGACCATCCCTGTGGGCATTACCGTGCAGGACCTGACACAATGGGGTACGAGCAGCGTCGCTGCTGGTGGACGCGCGTACTTCAGAAGTGCAAAGCCAATCTATGCATTGCAGCCCGGTGGCAGCAAGGGAGGCTTCGTTCTCGAGAGCCGTCAGGGGCCGGGCATCCGCAGAGCGTGGATCAGTCCATCCATTCACTCGTGGTGGGAAGCCCTCAAGACATTGCCGCATTCAGACGCTGAGTTCGTCACTCCGCTCAGTGAGGGTACATTCGCGATCGAGACGACCACCGTCGGTCCGGCCGATCTGATGGATGTAGATCTTTTCGACGGCGGTGGCCAGCAACCGGCCGAGGTGAACAAGTTCCTCCGGTATGCAGCGCCACAGCAGAGCCGCAGCAAGGTGCCGGCCAACAGCACGTACACGGTGATCGTCTATTACGGCAAGACAATTCTCCCGTCGACCTTCAGCGCGGCACTCGACCGCACGGACATCACATCGCGCTTCCATCCCGTCCCAGGTGGCGCGGATGCGATCACCATCAGCGTTGGGACGAGCACAACCAAGCTACTGTTGTCCGTTGATGGCATGAAGTCGTCGGGAGGCAAGGGGATGGACAGCGATACACTGACCTTTCTGCCGCAGTAACTTCCGCGCTGTGGCGCAGACACTCTTGTCTGCGCAGTGCAGACAGTCTGTCTGCGCCCGCGCAGGCAGGAGTGCCTGCGCCACACGGGGGGAATGCCAGCGCTACGCCGGCGGGAACACCGCCTGCCCCACGAGTATTACTGACGCGCCGCGGCCGACTTCGCGCGGATGGCGTTGAACTCCGATCCCGGGCTCCACGCCGGCCACATGTGCGAGAAGGCGAGCTCGCGTCCCATCGTGTAGAACAGGGCCACGTCCTGCGCGGCGCCGCGGAAGTCGTACTCCGGCCGCCAGTCGTCGCAGGTCTGGTGATAGCAGTTCGCGGTGAACTCGGTGACCCATCGGTCGCCCGCTTCGCGCCCCCCGTTCACCAGGTCGACGCCGCCGCCTAACGCCATGACGATCAGCACCGGCACGCCTCGCTTGGCGAATGAGAAATGGTCGGCGCGATAGAACAGCCCCCGCTCAGGGCGCGAATCGGGCGTCACGGTCCTGTTCTGCAGCGCCGCCGCTCGGGCGAGCATCTCCTCGAGGTCGCTCTGTCCCTTCCCGATCAGGACGACGTCGCGCGCCGGTCCGTTCGGCTGCAGCGTGTCGAGGGTGAGGTTCGCCACCGCCTTCTCGAACGGGAAGAGCGGATTCATGGCGTAGTACTCCGACCCGAGGAGGCCGCGCTCCTCCGCGGTCCAGGCGGCGAAGACGAGCGTCCGCTCCGGCTGCGGACCCGCCTTGAACGCGCGGCCGAGCTCGATGATCCCGGCAACGCCGCTGGCGTCGTCGAGCGCGCCGGGGCGCATGCGCCGCCCCTGTGCATCGGGCGCGCCCAGCCCGTAGGCGTCCCAGTGCGCGGTGAACCAGACGCTCTCCTCGGGCCATTTCGATCCCGCGATCTTGCCGAGGACGTTGTGGCTCTCCACATGCCTCGTTTCGACATCGAAGGATGCGGAGAACGTCGCGCCGAGGTCGATCGGATGGAACTCCGCGGTCCGCGCCTGCCGCTTCACCGCATCGAAGTCGAGGCCCGCGCGGCGAAAGAGGTCCACCGCCACCGGCCGTTGGAGCCACCCTCGCAGCAGGACCGGCTGCTGTGCGCCCGCCCCCAGCACGATGTTGTAGTCCTCGCCGCCGCCCGCGCTGGCGATGTTCCATCCGTAGCCGGCGGCCGCCGTCTCGTGGATGACGAGCGCCGCGATCGCGCCGCGGCGCGCCGCCTCCTCGAATTTGTACGTCCAGCGGCCGTAGTACGTCATCGCCCGCCCGCCGAAGCGACCGGCGACCGGTTCGTTCGGCTCCGCTTCGAAGTCGGGATCGTTCACGAGGAAGACGGCGACCTTGCCCGTCAGGTCGACGCCCTTGAAGTCGTCCCACTGCCGCTCGGGCGCGTTGACGCCGTAGCCGACGAAGACCATCGGCGCCGCCTCGACGCGCGCGGAGCTCGTTTCCCGAGTCGTGCTGAGGTAGATGTCGCGCGGCAACTCGAGCGCGATGTGCTCGCCGCCGCGGTCGATCGACACCGAGCCAGCCTTCAGCTGCGTACGGATCAGCGGCACGCGCTGCAGATAGGTCCCGTTTTCGCCGGCCGGCTCGAGACCGACCTGCTTGAACTGGTCAGCGATCCACTCGATCGTCCTCGTCTCTCCGACGGATCCCGGCGCGCGACCCTCGAACTCGTCCGAAGCCAGCGTGCGCGTGATGGCCGACATCCGGTTCGCGTCGATCGGAGCCGAGGAGTCATGGTCGCGTGCCACGGGCGCCGAAGACGATGTGCAGGCGGCGAGAATTCCCGCAAGGAGGATGATCGGACCGGCCGGTGTTCTCATGCGCGCTAAGGTACTGCATGCGTTGCCGAAGCGCGCGACGAACCTTGTCCCCTCGCAACCGGCTACCGGTCAACGGGCTGACCGAACCGCTCGGTGCCGCCTACCGCGCCGCCACCTGCACCGGGTTCGCCCGGTAGAGCTGCGGATAGGCCCGCTTCAACGCCTCGATCTTCGGCAGGTCGTTGAAGACGATGTACGGCTGATCCGAATGGCGGATCAGATAGTCCTGGTGGTACCCCTCGGCCGGGTAGAAGCCTTTCAGCGGCTCGATCTTCGTCACGATCGGTCTCGGGAAGACTTTCGCCTCGGTGAGCTGCGCGACATACGCTCGCGCGACGCGCTCCTGCTCCGGCGAGGCGAAGAAGATCTCCGAACGATAGCTCGGCCCGCTGTCCGGTCCCTGCCGGTTGAGCTCGGTCGGATCGTGCGCCACGGAGAAGTAGAGCCGCAGCAGCTGCCCGTACGAGATCTTCCGCGGGTCGAAGGTGATCTCGACCGACTCCGCATGGCCGGTCGTCTCGGTGCCCACCATCTCGTAGTGCGCCGTCGCCTTCTCGCCGCCGGAGTAGCCGGCCACGACCCTGGTCACGCCCTGCACATGCTCGAACATGCCCTGCATTCCCCAGAAGCATCCGCCGGCCAGGACCGCGACCTGCGGTCCTCTCGCCTCGGCGGCAGGAATGTCGACCACCGGACTCGGAATCTGCCGGTTCACCCCCTCGGCGCGGGCGCTGCAGCCGACGGCGAACGCCAGGATGGCGACGGCAATGGGCGAGGTCTTCATGTGGATCGAAACCCGCCGTTCCGATCGTCGATTTCCCGCCGATTGGAGGGCCTGAGCCGTCGTGACTTCCTCAGTCTCGCAACCTGAGTGCAGCGGCCAGCGCCAGCACCGCCGCGAGAAGGAGGAGCAGCAGATCGGACAACGCTGGAATGTCGGACAACGGGTAGAGCGAGAGGGTCATGCTCGCCGAGTTGTTCGTCAGATCCGGATCGGCCTGTGCCGCGCTCACCGGTGCCAGGGGTCGGTGCCAGGGGTCGGGGTCAGGTCTTCTCTGATCGCTCGGTATCGCCTTCTGAAGTCTTCGCAAGTCGTAAATCTGACAGCAAGTTAGCGAAGTTCCTGCGAAGGTTCTTGACATGCGCGCCGAAGACCTGACCC
>JAJXWV010000014.1 GCA_021781455.1 Acidobacteriota bacterium
ACCCCATCCTCCCCCATCTTTCCAACGTCGGACCGAAGACCCGACCCCATCCTCCCCCATCGTGAACCGTCTTTTCAGATCTTTCCAACGTCGGACCGAAGACCCGACCCCATCCTCCCATCCGAAGACCCGACCCCATCCTCCCCCATCCTCCCGTACGCCAGAGCCGACGTGCGAGCCCGCGATCGCTACGCTGCTTCCCGCGGCCGTCACTGCCATCTCCCGTTCCCCGTTCAGCTTGCGCGCTTCTTCGGAGCTTTCTTCTTCGCTCTGCGTGGGGGCATGGTCTTTGAGCCTGCCCCGGTTTGATCGCCGAGCGGAGGAAGGCGTTGACGTCATCCGAAGAGTGGAACACTTCGGCGACGTCCGGCTCGAGAATGACCGATCGCACGCGCCCGAGTTTTGGCCGCAAGGCAAAGCGGTTCGGCTTCATCTTCTTGAAGTCGAGGTCGTAATGCGCTCGCACGTCGTCGTCCAACGGAACCCTTGGTTGTGGCCGCGGTAGAGGGAGACGAGGAGGTCATGGGTTGGATTATGAGGCCGGGCGGAGGGACGCAGGACGGGACATCAATGCCGGACGCGCCGGAAAGGGCAGGATCCTCGCGCAGGGAAGTTGCCCGCTGCTATGTGCGCTTCGCGGGAGTGAGCGTCCAGACTTTTTCCCATGCCTTCAGTGCTCGACGGCGGCGCAGCAGAGGAAGAACGGCGCGCTGCAGGTCGACAACCTGCGCAACCTTTTGCGGAAGCGAGAGATTTCTGCGGCGCGAACGCAGTTCGTTCTTGCCTGCGCGCAACCTGGCGTGGACGGCCGAGTCACTCATAGGAGGGTAGCTTCAAGTTGTACCGCCGCAGAAGAGACTGCAGCAACTCACGGTCCACGTCGCCCTGTTCGAGGAGCGCGGCCACGCGTTCGAGCCGCTTCGCACTGCGCGCGCTCGGCTCGAGGTACAACGCGATGAGAAACTCGGGACGGATCACGCGAACGCGTTGCTCCTCGTAATCCAGTTCCGCGGCAGTCGTGATCGCCTCCTCCGCAATTGCGTTCGGAGCGGGAATGATCTGCACCGGGATACCGGCGATCACGATGTGCTCTGCCTCCTCCGCATATCCATTCTTTCGCGCCCACTCGTACACTGGAGCGAGGGAGACGAGCGAGCCTCCGCTCTGGAGCAGGACGAAGACATCGATGTCGAACGTGGCGATCGGCTCGGACCAGAAGACCAGCGCCATCGCGCCGCCGAGTGCGTAGTCCGTCACGACTCCGTCCGCCTTCAGACGCTCGATCGCTCGGAGCGCTTCGCCGAAGCTGTCCATCGCGATCGGAGTCTACACGAGCTGTCCCATGTGGAATGGTTCGACGCCGCGTACTCGAGCGAGGCAATGGGCTTCCGCAGCATCGCCGGGCCGCTCTCCGCTACCAGCACGGCTCGGAGCCGAGGCGATCGTCGACTCAGCGCGTGGTGCGCCGCAACCAATGAATCATCGCCGGGAATCTATCCCCTGCGCCGCCGACAGAGCTCGGCTGGCGGGTTTTTCGGCCGCCGCGCGAGTATCCGTCGGGAGTGATTTTTGACGGATCCTTCTATATACGGGCGCAAGCTGCTTCATGTGAGCGATGTGCAGAACAAGGCCGTTCGCGATACGAGGGCAGTTGAGAGGGTGAGCGACTCCTGGTGCCGGGCTGCTCAGCCGCCGGCAACGCGGTTTAGTCCGAGGCGGACGATTCGCTGGATGAGAGCGGGATAAGACAGGCCGCGTGCTTCGGCGGCGGACGCGAACTCTTCGCTCCGGGCCACGTCCGGGTTCGGGTTGGCTTCGAGGAAGTAGAGCTTCCCGTCCGGCGAGAGCCTGTAGTCGATGCGACTGTATCCGTCGAGGTCGAGAATGCGGGCGATCCGGCGCGTCGTGTGAATCACGGTCTGGCGAAGCGCCGGGCTCAGGTCCTCGGCCGCCTGCTGATAGATCCCCCGCCGCCGCTGGTAATCCGTGTTGTGCTTGACGCGGGCGGTGGCAATCGGAACTGCGCCCGGTGGGAGGTTCTCAAACAGGAGCTCCCAAACCGGCAGGACTTCCATGCGTGCGTTGCCGATGACGGCTGCATAGAGCTCACGCCCGTCGACGTACTGCTCGGCAATGGCATCCGAACCGTTGCTCTTGTGAATGAAGGCCACCCGTTCCCGGAGCTTCTCGTCGGTGTCGACGATCGAAGCCTGCGAGATGCCGAGGGAAGCCTCGTGCACGAGGCTCTTCACGATGAGGGGAAAATCGAGTCCTTTCGGCCGGACCACCCGCCGCCGGCGCGGATACACGGCGAACTTCGGCACGGGCACGTGGTGGTACGCAAGAAGCTTTTTCGACAGCGCCTTGTCGCGGGCGAGCATCAGTCCGCGGGGATGGCACCCCGTGTATGCCACCTGCATGAGCTCGAGAAAGCTGACCACGTGATGGTCGAACTCCTGTCGACCGAGGAACTCCTCCAGCAGATTGAAGATGATGTCGGGTTTCCACTCCACGACGGCGTCGCGAATCGGCGTGAGCTCGTCGGCAACGGCGAGAACTCTCACGTCATGACCGAGCTCACGCAACGTCGTCACGACGTCGTACTCGGTCTTCCACTCGTAGGCCTCCTGCTCGCTGTAGCCCTCGAGACTGTCAGGCGGCACCAGGGAGGGATGCGTCAGGACGGCAAGACGCAGGCGGCGCTTCATAGGGCAAACCAGTTCCTTCGGCTGTAGTGAAAATCCATGGTCTTGACCGTGAGAAGTAGGGCGAAGTCCATTTTCAGCCGCTTCTCCGGACCTGCCACACGGAGCTTGAGCTCGCGGCTCCGGCCGATCATGTCCTTCAGGACCTGATCGAGCGTGAACTGATACTCGCCCGTCCAGGTGGCCACGAGCCGCCGGATCTCGGCGCGATTGCGGCGCAGAAAACGCGAGGCCAGCTCTCTTCGCCGATGTCGAGGATCATCCGAGAACAGGCGCCGGAGATCGCGATCGTAGATGTCGGGATAGCTCACCAGATAGCGTCCGCGCTTTTCCTCATAGTACTCGCCGAGCGTCATGGAAAGGTTCGGCAGGGACTCGGGCGTGGTGCGGTTGCGATGCGAGGGCTTCTGGCCGCGCAGGCGGTCGAGAAGAGCGTCCATGTACTCGAGTTTTCGAAGCGCCGGCCAGCCTTCGTAGCGCTTCCGCCACCCCTCACCGCGCGAGCCGAGGATCACGGCGAACGTCTCGGCGAAATCTTCCGACGGGTGGCTCTGCGCGTAATAGAGCCGCAGGTGCTGCACGAAACGACGGCTGGCCGGATTGGGACGGTAGTGCTCCGGATAACGCTTCGAGGTGTTGCCGAAGATCTCCTGCCGCTCAACGTCACGCTCCAGTCCGAAGGCGTTGTCGAAGGCATGACCGCATTCGTGGCGGAGGATCTTCATCATCTCCTGCCGCGTCCCTCCCTCCACCTCCAACATCTGCTTCCGCTCCAGTTTCATGAGCCGTGGATGAGCGAGATATAGGGGGATGGCGATTCCAGTGACGCCGTCGGGAACGAACCAGTCGTACGACAGCCAGGCATGCGGCCGGAAGCGAATGTCGCGCCGCGCCAGCTCATCGTAGAGATCGGCGAGACACTCTTCGATCCAGCTGCCCTCGATGCTCAGGCGGAGGTCGCGCAGACGGACCTGCAGCAACTCCTTGTCGGCCAGAGTTTCCCATGTGCCGCCGTTCCGCCTGGTCGTGTGCACGCGATTCGGCCGCATCGTAGCACCCCGTGTGGGACGGGCTTTCCAGCCTGTCCCCCTGAATGCGGGGCTGGAAAGCCTGTCCCACTCGTGCAGTCGGGTTCTTCCACGCGAAACGGTGTTAAGCCGGGGTGGTTGTAAGAGGGCCGGCGGGGAATGGAATGGGGCGGTCTTCGCCCCCAGTCAATGTCGATTCCGAGCGCCGCCAGGTATTCGACGGCGTGTGGATCGATCGTCACCTCGCCGCTCGAAATTCATTGCCGCCGTCGCGCCTCAGTTTGCGCCTGTTCGGTCGAAGGAGCATTCCAAGCTCTTTTCGCATTTTCGTGTGCACACGGTCGGCTCGAGCTTCTCCTTCGCCGTGGTGGTCGGCACGATGTGTGGACCGACGGCGAGCGTGAGGAGGCCGTTCCGCGACACCGCAACATCAACGAGCAGCTTGCTCGTGCGATTCTGCGGTGGATCCGGAAGGAGAACTGATGAGATTCGAAGGAATGCTCAGGCGCGATGGGAAGTGGTGGTTGGCCGAAATTCCACTGCTCGATGCGATGACTCAAGGCAAGAGCCGCAAAGAGGCGATGGAGATGATCGTTGATTGGGTCGATACGATGGTCAATCGCCGCGGCCTCCGTGCGGCGGTGCATCCGCGCGGCAAGTCGGAGTTCGAGGTGTCGGGAAACAGTGCGGCAGCGATGACTGCTCTACTCCTGCGGCGACGTCGCGAGGCTGCCGGTGCTTCGTTGCGAGAGGTCGCCTCCCGTCTCGGAGCATCATCGCGCAACGCCTACGCACGATACGAGCGCGGGGACGCTGTTCCGTCCCTGGAGAAACTCGACGAACTCCTCAAAGCAGCCGCACCCGGTCACGATTTCGTGATTCGCGATTCGGAGTCCTAGGACATGCGTGCAGATTGCCTGCGTGACCAACTACGTAATCTGCTGAGGAGCAGTATTTGGCCTGGTAGCGCATACGGGATTCGAACCCGTGTTACCGCCGTGAGAGGGCGGCGTCCTAGACCCCTAGACGAATGCGCCAGAGTGGCAGGGACGCGGACGATACCTTGAGGTAAGTGCCGCAGTCAAGGCGGGTTAACCCCTGATTTTGCAGGGGCATTCCCAGCTGGTAGCGCGTGATCCGAGCGGTGCTCGATTGAGACGGTTCCACTCAATTTCCGCGCCGGTTCCCGCCGATGCCGCCCGTTTTGCTAGTGATCTTGCTAGGCCGTAAGTCATTGATTCTTCGTCAGCGATAATGAGGCACGGCTCCCTCCCGTGAGACTCAGTCGCGGAGTAGCCAGCGCCAGCGTTTGATAGTCGTTCGCCGCTCGGAGATCTCCCACCTTCCCGCCGACTGCGAAGGCTCCCTGTTCTAATCTTCAGCAGCGCGTGGTCGAGGCATACGGATCAGCGGCACGCTTCGCGACGATCCCTTCGAGGTCAAGCCGTGCAGCGGCCTCGAACAGAACAGGGCTCCGATGTTCCTCGACTTAGGCCACCGCAACCTGACCGGCAAGGAGTCTCTTCAGCCGCGCCTTCCTCTTCGGTGAACGGCAGCTCCCGTAGATCACGCCCGTTCAACCACAGCAGATCGAAGGCGGCGTATTCGGGTTCGCCACGAGCCTGCATCAGCGCCCCGAAGTCGGGAGCTGACTCCCCCATCACGAGGATCTCGCCATCGCCTGAGCGAACGAGGCCACGAGGGAGGTCTCGGCTGAGGACAGGAAGAACTGGAGCGAAAAGTCGAAGCATGCCGTATGGCGATGCCAACAGCGGCAAGGTATCCGTCGCGAAGAAGGTACCTACCGCGATCCACGTCGTGGTCGTCGCGCGTCGTGCATCCGCAGCCGTGACGGTCGTGAAGCCCTGCCCGGGAACGTACTTGATCTCGCCGTTCTGATCGGCGCGCGCCACCGCCTGCTGGAATGTGGCGACATCGTTGACCATCGTGCGGCGGGCGAGTTGGTACGACTCTTCATTCGTGACGGTGGCGTTGACCATCTGCGCCGTGTAGTTGCCGCCCGGGACGCCACTCGTGTCCCACCACTTCTTGTCCACCGGCACACGCATCGGCTGCCGGAATGTTGCCCGGCCCGTCTTGGTGAAGTCGTCATGCAGTTTTTTTCCGCGCGCCTTCAGAGCCGCGAGTTGCGCCTCGTCCTCCGGGGTCATGTCCCGAAGGCCTGTCGGATCCCTCCCATTCACCGGATCCCCGCCCGCAAATGCATACAAATTCGAGCTATCCCGGTATCCCAGCGGGTCGGGACTGAGCCACGTGCCCGTCGTCGGGTCGTACCACCGATTGCGGACAGGGTGACCGGCCGAATGGTCGGTGTTAGGTCACGGTTAGGTTTTCAAAGAACGGAAGAGGATGCATTTCATACCGGCCGAATGGACTGCTGCCGAATGGAACTCTCCCACATCGAGAACTGTCGCAGCAGCTCGGTGCGTGTTGACTCCTTGACCGGCGCGCGGCTGACGACTTCACGAAGTTGAGCAGCAATCTTGATCAGGAGGGCGTCGTCTTCGGCTGGCTTAAACGACATGTCGGGTACGGCTACTTCCACTTGATAGATGCGGTCGTGATTCTTCACCTCGTGGTAGTACGGCGATGATTGATCGACAAACGTGACCATAATGTCATCGAACTGCTCACCTTCGAGATGGAGCGCGCCGAAGACCTCCTTCAACTGATCGAACTTGGGCGTCAGCCGCGCACGCGCTTTCGAGAACGCGCGGTACGCTCTGTTCTCAAACGTCTGTGTCACGAAGAATCTCATAGGTCAGTGGCGCGTCTTCTGAATCGGGACCACCTGACCGTTCTCGTCGACGTAGAACGGTTTTTGACCGAACGCTTTTTCGTACGTTTCAATGTACCGGGTTTCGAGTTCCTTCGCCGCAGCCTTTCCCGGCAATCCAGTCCGAAGCGGAACCACTTCAGTTTCAAGCCCGTACTCTTTCGCGAGCTTTCTCTGCCATTCCCTACCGCGCGTTTCCCACCCGCGACCTGTCTCGCCGAAGTGGTAGACCTGTCGCGTGTTCACGTCTACGACTGCGTACACATCGTGAGGTCCATCTGCATCGAGTCGATTGCGATGCGGCAGTAGCCACCCTTCCGCATCAGCTTGCGAGACCGTGACCGGGCCAGCCCCTTCGTAGTTCATCATCACTTCAGCACTTACGGTGCCCGCGTTTCCGAAGGTGCCGCCGACTACCATCACAGCCGTTTCGGCGATCTGTAGTCCGCCTTGCGCGAGTTCCTGTTGTCTGTTCTGTGGCGGCAAGCCGCTCGTCGCGGTGATGATGTTCTTCGTCCAGTTATCGCCTTCGGGCAGATTCTTCTGTATCACCGGCCGGTTGTAGGGATGCGTGTAGCTGAGCCCCATCGACTCCATGAAGTCCTTCGTCTGCTGTCGGGACAGCCCGCCCTCAGCCTGAAGGAGATCCTGAACAGCAAGCGGATTCTGCCGGACCCATGACCCTGCCAGCCGATGCACGACCTTACCCGTTTTCGGGTTCGTGATGATCACATTCCCACTCGCGCTGGCAGCGGCTTCGGTCCCGGTCGGGTCCCTCCCATTCACGGGATCCCCACCCGCAAATGCATACAAATTCGAGCTATCCCGGTATCCCAGCGGGTCCGGAGAGAGCCACGTGCCCGTCGTCGGGTCGTACCACCGATTGCGGAGACGGTGGCACTGCTCGACCGGCCGATCAGATTTTCAATGAGCTGCAGCTTTGGCTGCCCTACCAACAACCGACTTCGGGAGCGGCCAAGCAATCGACCGCTCCTCGCTATTCATTCACTCGTTCAAAGACACCAGAGAACGGCGGGTCTGGGGCGACAACGCGCCACACCTGACCACATGACGTGCACTTGAACCAATGCTCGTCGAAAAGATCAGATCCACCGTAGCGATGCGCCACAGCAACCTCCTTCAGATGATCGGCGGCCGATTGATCAGCGATCCACCGTTGAAACCGAGCAAATTCATCGGGCGATTGGAAGCCGTGAATTTCCTCCCACGCGTTGCACCAGCAGTTCATGGCTTCATCTCCCATGACGGATCGACGTTAGGCACGTAGACCTGTCCTCCACCACCTACTAGCCCACGCTGTGCTCCGGCCGGTCCTTCGTACACGGTCTGACCTGCGGGTACGCGGATCGCGACGACATCGGTCGCGCGGTTTCCCCAATTCTGGTCCAGAGCCGAATCAATCACCGTCTGCAGAGGACCCGTCGGTCTCGTGCGCGTCCAGAATGGACCGATCTTCCGAGCCGGATCGCTATAGGACCGGTAAAGGACCGTCGGTTGTCCCAACCTGACCTCGTCATATGTGTTCGACCTGAAAGTAGCTGCCACATCCCGAGGTAGGGGACCAACATCGACGGGAGTGAATCGGCGGCGTACGTCTTTCGCGGTCCTAACAGGACCCTGTCCGACTGTTCGATTCACCGCCGCGTTGTGATACGCGTTGAGCTGGTTCGCCGCTGCCGGGTTCGCGTGCGCCTGCTGGCTGTACGGTGTCACGCCCGGCAGCTTCGGTAGGCGCTGGATGCGCTTCTTCTGCTGTCTGGCGGCGTTGAGTGCGATCGTCTCGCGCAGGTTCTTCTCGGCCTGCCGCGCCTTGTACTCCTCCCAGACAGCCTTCGCGCCGACTGCGGCGGTGGCCGTGATCGCAGCACCGCCAACGACAGCGGCTCCAATCGTCACTCCACCTGCGGCACCTGCCGCAAGAGCCGTCTCTTCAACTGCAGCTCCTGCTCCGGCCGCTTCCGGGACGAGGCGCGGCCCCCACTTCACCGCCTCCTCGGCAGCCTCGTCGACGAGGTCCGCCAGCGCGCTGGTTCCATCGACTAGTCCTAGCCCCTCCGGATCGCGTCCATTCACCGGATCTCCCCCGGCGAAGGCATACAGATTCGAGCTATCCCGGTACCCGAGCGGGTCGGGCGAGAGCCACGTGCCCGTCGTCGGGTCGTACCACCGATTGCGGACAAGGTGACCGGCCGATGGGAGGTTAGGCGGTCCTGTGCTGCTTTCAGATTTTCAATGAACCGATTGCTGGGGTGATCGTATCAGCGGTGGCGTCTACGCGCCGAGGATCTTCAGCAGCTTCGCAGTGGTGTAAACCTCGATGGGGAGATCGCGGAAGTCGCTGTCGTTCGACCAGATCGGGATGCCGAGCATGAGAGCGAGGGCGACGACGTGCACGTCGTCGGGGTCGCGCTCTTCGATCAGACGCTGCGCTTCCTTCACGTGCGAGGAGTAGTCGATCTCGGAGTAGCGCTCGACCGGCAGAACCTCGATGGCGGTGTGCAGCACGTCGACATCGAGATCGTAGCGTTCGGCGAACTCGCCGACGTGCTCGTGCACCTCCTCGATGGCGACCTCGGTCGTGGCGATGACGAGGTCCGGGGCATTCTCGAACACGCGCCATGCGGCACGCCGGGCGACGGCCGCAAGGAGCACGTTGCTATCGGCGACGACGCTTCTTGGAGGCGGTGAAGGCACGCTCGACATCCTCGTCGGTCACTCCCTTCGCATCGAGCTGCCGGGCGATGTCGTTGGTCAGCTCACGGAAGAGCTTCCGGCGCAGGTCGAGCGGGATCTTCTTCGGGTCGTTCAGCGGGTAGAGCACGGCAGCGTTCTTCCCATGCCGGGTCACGAGCACGGGCTCGTCGCTGTCGATCAGCTCGGCGATGCGGGTGCGGAAGTCGCGGATCGAGGCGGTCTTCATGGTGTGGGCTCCGTCGGGCACGAGGGTCTCACTCGTGGCGCACTGGTGTCAACAGTTGTGTACACAGTTTATGCCAGCATACCGGCCGGTCGTCAGCTCTTCCCTCGTGGATGGCTTCGGCCATGTGCCTCCGCGAGATCGTGCACGTCGAGGTGCGTGTAACGCTCGGTCATGTCGATGCGGCTGTGACCGAGGAGTTCCTGCACGTGGCGCAGGTCAGCGCCCGCACGGAGGAGATGGGTCGACACCGAATGTCGAAACGTGTGCGGCGTGACCCGGCGCGTGATGCCTGCCTTGAGCGCTGCCTTCTCCACGACGACACGGATCGCACTCCGGCTTAGGCGATTGCCGGTCTGGCCGCAGTGCAGGCTGGCGAGGAACAGTGCCCTGACGCCGGGGCGCTTCACGAACAACGGCCGGGCCTGCGTGAGGTACTGCTTCATCACCGCGACGGCGGACTCGCCGATGGGCACAAGCCTCTGCTTGCCACCCTTGCCGTACCGGACGAAAACCACACCCTCGACGAGGTCCACATCGCCAACATCGAGGCCTGCGACCTCGGCACATCGCAGCCCCGTTGAATAGAAGACCTCCAGCAGCGCACGGTCCCGCATGCCGATGGGCTCCCTACAGTCCGGGACTTCGAGCATCGCCGCGACCTCGGCCTCGGTCAGCAGGCTCCGTGGCCTCCACCGGCCGCGTGAGATGCGCCTGATGCTCACGGTCGGGTCGACGATGAGGAGCCTCGCCGTCACGGCCCACTCGAAGAAGCGGAAGACGGCACCGAACCGGTCTGCGCGTGTCGACGGCGCGATGCGCTTCATTCCCTGCCGCGACTTGTACTCGACGGTGCCGAGGTGGATGCGGTACGCCTCGATGTGCTCAGCGGTCACGGCGGCGAGGTCGAACACGCGCCGGGCAGTGATCCAGTCGAGAAAGTGCCGGAGGTAGATGCGCTGGAGCGCAAGTGTTCCGGGTCGAATGCGCGTGGCGTAGATCGTCAAGTAGTTGTCGATGGCATCGATGATGGAGATCGCGTTCATCGTCGCCCTCGTTCACGCGGGTGGAACCGGCGATGGACGGCCTTGAGGTCACCGATCTCGACCTTCGTGTAAATCTGCGTGGTTTGAAGACTGGCGTGACCGAGGAGCTGTTGGATGTATCGGATGTCAGCGCCGCCACTCAACATGTGCGTGGCGCACGCATGGCGTAACCGGTGCGGCCGGATCGGTTTGTCGATCCCGGCACGCTTCAGATGCCGCCGGATGGCGTTGATGACGCCGTGCTGGTCGAGCGGTCGGCCGTGCTTCGAGACGAAGAGCAGCGTGACCGCAGGGTCGAGCGCGATCTTCGGACGAGCCTTCGCGATGTAGTCACCGACGAACGCTGCGGCGATGGGACCGAGCGGGACGACGCGGTCCTTGTTTCCCTTCCCGGCGACCACCGTCAGCGTCTCACCGCTCGCGTCGAAGTCGCCGAGGCTCAGCGCGCGGATCTCGGCGTTCCGCATCCCCGTCGCGTAGAGCACCTCGCAGATCGCCCGGTCGCGCAGGCCGAGGGGCGTGTCAGTCTTGATCGAGTCGAGGAGGCGCAACGCTTCCTTCGGCGTCAGGAGCGCCTGCGGCAGGCGCTGCCGCATCTTCGGCAGCACCAGCGACGCCGCCGGGTTGTTCAGGAGCTTCCCCTCCTCGGCAAGGTGCCGGAAGAGGCTCTTGACCGCCGTTAGGCGCTGGCGCTGCGTGCCGACCGACAGCGGCTCAGAGTTCTTCTTCTCCATCGACAGCAACGCGGTCTGGTACGACGTGAGCGTCTGCGCGGTCACCTCGGCAAGGGTCTCGATCTCGGTCTCGCTCTGGAGCCAGTCGACGAAGTAGCGGGCGTTCTGCTCGTACGTCGTGATCGTGCGCGGCGACCAGTTCCATGCCTGCATCGCTTCGATGAAGCGGACGATGACGAGATCGATCTTCATGCGCTGGTCGGAGGTCATGGTCATGGGTGTTTTCCTTTCGGGCAGGCCGGGGCGATCTCGCCGTCGAGGACGAGTCGAAGAGCCTGCGTTTCGTTTTCGCGGTAGTTAGATTTCCCCACCAACGCGCAAATGCACTCGGCGGGTTGTGGAAGCCGTTGATAGGAAGGCGGTTAAGGTGTGCCGGACCTTGCGCGCAAAGTCGCCGCAAATGCCCGCAAACTTTCCGGAAGCGGTGGGAATCAGCGCGCCAGCTCGGTGGCGAGGTCGTCTTCGTCGGCCTCGGCGATCAGCTCATAGAGGCACCGGCGGCCCTGCTTCGAGCGCACGACGGCGAGGTATTCGTAGTCGACGAGTTGCCGCAGGTACGTGCGCAGGTGCCAGTACGACAGGCCGGTTGCGCTCTGGAGTTCGTGCCGAGAGATCTGCACGTCGCTCTGCCCGAGCTTCAGCTCCTCCATCTTCGCAGCAACGAGCTGGCCGATGCAATCGAAGAGAGCGCGCGTCGGCGGCGCAAGCTCGTCGAGGTTGCGGCGCAGGATGGCCGGGGCGATCTGCTGGGCCAGTTCAATGTCACTCTTCATGACCTCGATGTACGTGATCGTCCCACCGCCGATCTCGACCTTCTTCCGCTCGCGCTGGTGCTGGTGGAGAAGCGCGATGGTCTTGATGATCGTGAGGAACTTTTTCTGCTCGCGCCGCAGGATCAGCCGCCCGGCCGGGAAGTGGAGCGCCGGAGCATGCGGGTTGACGACGTGTAGAGCCTCGATCAGGCGCTGCGCGTTGCGGTGCCGCCGGATGACGGCTTCACGCTTCGTCTGCGCGACGAGACCGTCGAGGGTGTCGTTCCAGCGCTGGCGTTCGAGAATGCGCCGGGTCTGTTCTGCGGACTCGTCGGCCGTGAGCATCACGAAGCGGTTGCGGGTCTCGTAGTCGAGCGCTTCCGGGTGTGCGGTCGTGAGCATGATCGCGGTCGGGCCGTGCACCTCGTAGTGCTGCGCGTGGTGCTTGCCGGTCAGAGGATCGGTGCGCGTGGCCGACACGGAGAGCTTCCCGCTCGACTGCAAGATGCGCAGCGAGTAGATCGCCTCTGATGCCCCGCCCTCCTCGTCGAGCGCGAGGAGCTTGTGCTTGAGCGCATCCGGATCTTGATAGAAGAGCGCCTGCCCGGTGAGGCGGGTGTAGCGGACGAGATCCTCGGGCGGGACGAAGTCGGTGATGCGCTCCTGCATGTTCGACTTCCCGGCTCCGCTCCGGGCGCAGAAGAGGACCGCCAGCGGTTCCGGCAGCTTCCGCGAGAGTGCGGCCAGATACGCGGCGAGCATCGACGACTCCTCGCCGACACAGCCGACCGATGCGAAGTCCACGACGATGCGGTCGACGATGTGCGGGTCGCGCAGCATCGCCATCGCCTCTTCCTTCTCGGCCGAAGTCATCACGGGCTTCTTCCCGGCGGTCTTCGAGTTGTTGCGCAGGCTCAGGCGCTCCGCTTCGAGCGCATCGATTAGGAAGCCGATCTCCCGGGTCATCGCCGCCTCGCCCGCAGCGCCAGCTTCGCCGAGGGTGACGACAGCGGACTCGATGAAGTTCCGACGGCTGCGCGCGGCGTAGAGGTCGAAGCTGTCGACGTGGAAGCGGTGGGTCTCGGGATCTTCCACACGGAGGTTGACGCGCATCCGATCAACGCCGAGTGCGGAGAGCCCACGAACACGGTACGTCCTTGCGCCGAAGGGAACGACGTAGGCGCTGTCGTCGAGATCGTGGTGAAGCTCGATCTTCGGAGGATCGGCCCGGCGTTCCTTCACGGTGGTCGGCCGGTTCATCAGCGCGTGCCAGACCTCCGCGAACTTCTTCGCACTCTCGCGCACGAGCAGGTCGTTCGCACTCTTCGCCGGAATGGCTGCTACCGCTGCATCGAGGCCATGAGCTGCGAGATGGTCGACGAGCGAGGTGGTCAGGGCATGTCCTGCGTCGTCACCGCCGAGGGCCAGCACGATGCGCCGGATGCGATGGCGGTCAACGAGCGCGTCGTGATCGGCCGTCCACCCATGCAGGCCGATGATCGGGACGACGTTCGGGATCTCCGCTTCGAGAAAGGACAGCGCATCGAAGATGCCGTTCGTGACGATGATCTCGGCGATCATCGCGGCGGCGTGGGCGTTCACGAGACCATGTCCGACGACGAGGTCTCGGCCGCTGTCGATCACGCGGCCGTAGATCCCCACGATGTTGCCGTCGATGTCCCTCAGCGGGAGAGTGATCGCACCGAGCATCAGCTCATGGCGCTTTCTTCCACTGCCGGTCAGGAGCCCGTGAGCGACGAGCCCCCGGTGCGTCGGAGTTCCGGCCGGTGCTCGGTCGAGCAGCGAACCGTCTGCGTAGCCGATCAGGAGCGCGGAGACGGTCTCCGGCCGGGTGATCGCGTGCGTGGAGAGGAAGTCCTTCGCAGCGATCGAGGACGACAGCGTCTGGTGGTAGTACGTCGCCACCTGCGTGAGCAGATCGGGCTGTGTTTCCGTTGCAGCCGCAGTCAAGCGGCACCTCCTTTTCAGAAAGCTCGTCAGGAGCTGCGGTGCGAACAGGACAGGGTGAGTTCAGTCCCGTTCAAGACCGGCCAGAGCACCCGGATCGAGCGCTGAGTAGACGAGCGTGCTCTTCGGATCGCGGTGACCCAAGAACTCGCCAATCCGGCGCAGGTCGATGCCCCGGCGCGTTAGCCGGTACCCCGCACCATGTCGAAGTGAATGTGGGTTGGTCACTGGAACACCGGCCGACTGCGCTGCTGCGGTGATGACCCTGCGAGCCGTACGGATCGCCATCGGGCCTCCCCGCTCGGTGGTGAAGACGAACCGCGAAGCACTTTCGGCCCGGCGCACCGCGCGGAGCATTCGAACCTCGTCGCCGTCGAGATAGTGGGTGCCGCTGTTGCTGCCCTTCTTCCGGGTGATGTGGACCGTACACGTCCTGCCGAAGACGATGTCGTCCCACGTCATCGAGACGGCTTCAGAAATCCTGAGTCCGTGCCGGTACATCATCGTTACGAGGAGCGTGTCACGGACGGGATAGCGACCACGCTTCCGGGCCGCCGCCCGGATCTTCTCGAACTCCTCGGGCGTGACGTGCTTCCGCCCTTCGATCCGCTTCCGCCGGGGCGGCGCACTTAACTTGGCCGACTTCTCCGTCTGGACCAACCGCAGCTTCGTCATTCGTTCTCCTCTGCAATGCGCTCTGTCGATGGCTTCCACTCGGCCGTGTTCTCGCATTCTCGGCAATGTTCGATTCCCCGCCTGCTGTGTTCCTCCTGATTAATCAGCGGACTGCAAGGTGAACCCCTCTGGTAGATCAACGGCCGGTTCTTCCCGCTTGCCTCGATCTGCGCGAACGAACAGCCGTTGAAGCGCGACGTTCCGACGACAACCGGGCCGGGAGGTTCAATGCCCCGCTGCACACGCATGTAGGAGCAGTCCGGCAGCGCGATGGGAGCCATCCTCGCCGAGCTTCACAGCGCGCCGTTCGAGGAGAGCTGCAAGCACCGGATCGAGATCGACGTCCCCGAGCTTCACAGAAACCGAGAGCGGTACCGCATCGCCGCGATCGGGAAGGCGCTCTTCATCCGTGAACCGGGTAAGAAACTCGGTCCACTCGACGCCCGTCGTGTCGCAGCAACCGCAGGCGGAGTGGATGTCGATCAGCACTGAGGTATCACGCCAATGCTTTACGGTCATGCGGAGCATTATACCGTCTGCGGAACATCACGTCTGTGGAACATACCGTCAGCGGCAATGACAGTGTTACGCTTGCTCGGCCGAACAGATCAACGACCATGAAGCACCGACAGCCGATACGCAGAGTCAGCACCGCCGAGACCCTCGATCCCTCCGAGGAGTACAAGATCTTCGGCCAGCTGCTCGCGGGCTTCAGGAAGAAGAAGGGCAAGACTCAGACCGACGTCGCCCGAGCCATCGGCACCTCGCAGGTGTTCCTCGTGAAGGTCGAACGTCGCGGCGAGAGGAAGCTCGACGTCATCGAGCTGATGGACCTGCTCGACGTCATGGGCGTCGACGTGATGCTGTTCGTGCGGGCGCTGCGGAAGGCCTTGGAGGACGCCCGGCATGGCTCACAACCGGGCGCGGAAGGACCAAAACCCCAACGATCCCAATCACGTCTTCGGAATACGGCGCAGAAGCGCCAGAAGCCCCATAGAGCGATCCGAACGCAAAAGAGGTAGTGGCGGTCGACAGGCACAGGTCACTGGCCTACGGCGGTCTGGAGGGCATTGGTGGCGATCCTTGCCATCGAGCCCGATCACCGATGGCGAGTCAGGTCCGATCCGCCTCGCAGGACGTGAGGACGGTGAGGCCGTTCCAGAGCCCCCATTCGAGGCGGCTGGCTGCGGCGATCTCGATGGTCTTCTTCGGGTAGCACGTCTTCAAGCGCTGCTCGGCAATCGCCAGTTGACGACCATTCGGCTCGCGCAGAATGAGGTGTGTGACGCCATCGATGGTGAGCTTCATGAACCTCGTCAGGGAGCGATCCATGCCCTTCATCATCAGTGTTGAGGATATGGGACCGACACCACGACAGCGGTGTCGTACGGCACGACCACCCGATCGTCGGCAATCTCGCCCGGCAGCGGCGAGTACACCTATGGCTGCTGTACTACATGAGGGTCGCTCGCATGGTCAGCAATCGAAAAAACCTGATCTTTCGGCGATCTTGATTTTCACCGGCCGACGAGCGTTACGACCGGCCGATGATCGACATCAGCACCGTCTCCTTCACGCTCTCTGCGTCGATCGGCCGGTTCGACTCGACTTCAGCATCGAGATCGACGTTGTGATGACCGGCTTTGACGAGATCTGAGGAGACACCGGCCGGTGGTGGACAGGAGTGACGGGCGGCGGGCTTTCTTTTCATTTAAGCAAAACAGGAGTGGTGTAGCAGTGGACCTCATGGATTGGGATGGATCTCCCCTTACAGGGAGAGATCCATTCCATCCATTATGAGGCGCTGTTCACTACCATCAGCTGTCCCATCATTTTTCCATCCCATTCCCATCCGGCGTCTCATCGGAGGGTAGGTAGAAGCCCTTCTTACCGGCCGGTTTGAGGAAGCCCTTCTTCGCTGCATCCGGGGCGCTCTTCCGCGCGATCTCCCTGTCGGTGCCGAGGTTCTCCACGATCAACTTCGTGAATTCCTCACTCTTTACCGGCCGGTTCTCCTTGACAGCAAAGTCCCGGCACAAGACGAACCGCTGCCTCTGCTCCTCTGTCATCTTCACACCGGTGTCGTCGTCGGTCTCCACCTCACGAAGTAAGAAGTCATTTCCGAACGCCAGCTTGATCGACTTCGGCTTCTCAGCATCGCGCACTTTCTGGAACGTGATCTGCGTGAGACCTTGCTTCAACTCCATATGCAGGACACAGGACGCGCCTTGTTCGAGCATGGCGGCACCACGCGACGGGGCCGTGTCACCGGACTTGCCAGCCTTGCCAAAGTGGTGGACCAGCACGAACGAGGGCTGCCACTCCAGCCTCCGCGAGATCGACCGCAGATGCCTGTAGACCTTCTCTTGGACGTCAGTGTTCGAGTTTTCGTCGCCGATGAAAAAGTTGTTCATCGTGTCGAGCACGGTGACGTTGGCGCGGGCTTCACGCACCGCCAGCTCCAGCTGGTCCCCGATGATGGGAGGCTCGGCGTCCCGGTTTCTCACGAAGAAGGAATCGCGGGGAGGTTCGATGCCCAGCCCCGCAGCAACCTTCCTGATGCGCTGGCGGTACTTCGTTCTTCCGGACTCGCACTCCATCAGGAGGATGCGCGCGGCCTCCTTCACTTCGTGGCCGAGGAAGCTCTTGCCCGCCGCGAGCATCAAGCAGAGCTGGATCGTGAACCACGACTTCCTCGTCTGCATGGGGCCGCTGATCAGAAGAACGCCGCCCTTGTCGAGCAGACCATCGCCCCAGTACGACGGCACCGGCTCGTCCGGCTCGTCGAGGAACTCGCCCAACGACATGATGTATTTCGGCTGCGTGCCCTCGGGCCTGACCGGCGCGGGCGGCAACACAGGTACACTGGGCAACGCCGGGACTCGGTCGAGCAGGTAACCGCGCGGATCGGTGCCGTGCGTCTCTGCATAGCGCACCTTCCGTCGGAGATCTGCCGATGTCCAAGGCGGCACGCAGGTCTGGTTCCACTTCTCCATGATCGGCAGCGCGTCGCTCGTTTCGAGATCGAAGCCGCGCACGATCTTGCACGCGGCCTTGTACGTGTGTTCATCACCGCCCTGCCCTTCAATCGCAGCGGGGATGCTCTCAGCGTATGCATGCGCCCGGCGAATGCGCTCCTCGACGCCAATGTCGTCGACCACATACACCGGGGTATCGGCGGTCGCGGTGTGTGTAAGATCGTTCTCCGTCAGGCCGTGCGCCTTCAGCAGGTCGTTGATCGTGTACTCCGGGATGTACGGGTCGCTCTCGATCACGTCATGGAACCCGTCGTCGCTCGGCACATGGTCGAGCATCTCCGGCTCCGGCTCGTGGAACCGGACGATGCCGCTCTCGTCCTTCGACCACGTAGGTGCGTAGATCGCCTTCGGCACGACGTCGGACCCTTCCGCCCAGTGGAAGAAGCCCGGCATCCGCATGCAGCGGGACAAGTCGCCCACGCCCGGGTCCGAGCTGTAGTACCGCGAGAGCAGCTTCTGCATGCCCGTGAAGCGGGCCTTGTCCTCGCCCGGGCGCAGCTTGAAGTACACGTGCGGTCGATCCTCTCGGCCGATCACCACGATAGACGGCGGCGCGGCCGGTTCGACACGCAGGTCTTCATCATTCTCGACGAAGACGGCGCGGAGTCCGACCACGTTCTCGATCTTCCTTCCCCCGCCGTCCGTCTGGTTGACCACCATCGACACGGCAGCACCCTTCTCGTTCAGCGCGAGAAGGTCAGTGATGCACTTGCCGAGGATGTCGTGAAAGATGCGGTTCAGGCTGGCGTCTCCTGCAAGCCCCTTCGGATCGAATGTCTGGAAGGTGACGGCCGCGTCACCAGCGAGCGCCCAGACGAACCGCTGAACAGGCAACGAGTAGATCTCGGTCAACGACTCCGACGACAAAGGCCACGCTTTCGGCGTCGGGCTTTCGATAGTGGTCACGCACGCTCTCCTCTGCAGGTAGTCCCACGAGCGCATGCAGACGCTCGCTGGGTCGCGCGATCATGCTGGCCGTCTCACGCCGATCCCGTGCGCGGCTGCAGGCCAAGCCGTGACAGTTCTCATTGACCAGAGCGAAGGAGGCATGCTCGACTGCACGCACACACGCTCATAGTGTTGACTTGTTAGGTCGGGCACCGGCCGAGTGCTCTCAGCTGGGAGCGCCGTCACCGCAGGGACTTGAAGTGCTCGTCGATGATCCCTACCAGTTCATCTCCCTGTGCTTGAAGAAACGTCTCCGGCCGCTCCATCGGCCGATGCACGATGGCCCAGTCATAGAATGTCGTGTTCAACGGTATGGCAACGACGCGCTGACTACTTTCTTCGAACCGGCCGTCGAACAACTCTCCGAGGGACAAATCGCCAGCCGCGACATAGGGCAGGACGTGTTCGATTTCATCAACCACAACGACCGTGAGAGGCTTCGACGTGGTACTGCCACTGGAGATCTTCTCGGTGAAGATCCCGTTCAGGTACGCGTTCATCGCGAACGTCTGGAGAACGGGGTCTTCGCCGATGAGGACCGGGTAGAGCTGTGCAGACGGATCAACACCTTCGATCTCGCCAGCTCGAACGGCGGCGACGGCATTCGCAAGCTGCGCAACACCTTTCGGCGATTTCTTTCCGGGCCCGCCTGCGGTCTTCTTAGCAGCACCCACGAACTTCTGCTCCACAGCCTTTGCGAACGTCGACTGATCGCGTGATCCCTTCGCGTCCTGCGACAGGAAACCGGACTTCACCTCGATGAGGAACACATTCTCGCCCTGTGACAGGAGCACATCGATCTCGCCGGTCTTGTGATGCACGTTCAGCCGCACCTCGGGGTAGTAGTGTGCGATGAGCATCTGAACGTACCGCTCGAACAGCCCGCCCCAGTACGCCATGAACTTCTTCGTTCCGGGCTCGGAAAGCTTCGACCGCAGCCCCCAGTACAACCCGCGCGACGCGTTCTCGAACAGAAACTGAAGATCGACGACGAGCATGCGACCATCGTCGAGCGCAAGCAGCGGCCGGTTGCGGAACAGGCGGAAATCGGAGGCCCAATTGCTGTCCGTCACTGCCTTTCTAAAGGCGACGACGTCATCAAGCGGACCTAACTTCTCGTACCCATGCGACACGGTCATGGCCCGTTCGGAGACGAAGGAGCCGAGATCGTTCATCGAGATACCGGCCTTCTCCGCGACGTCCTTAAAGTCAAGGATCGAGGTCGGAAATGGCTTCGCCTGAACCCCTGCTGCGGTTACTGCATAAATTCCGAACAGCAGTGCAAAGTACGAGTCGAAGGGCAAGCCGCTGAACGTGACTTCGTTTACGTCCACGTTCAGCTCTTCCCGGATGAGCGCCCGCATCCGCTGGTCGCGCTGCAGCAGCGTCCTGTAGATGAAGTAGAACCGCCGCAGCACCGGCCCGATCTCCGGCGGGTTCTGCAGCTCGAAAATCGGCGCGAACTCGGTCACTACGGGCAGCAGACCGTGCTGCAGAGCCGACGTATCCATCGACTCCAAGTAGTCGTTGACGTGAAGCGCGCAGGCACCGAGTGCTGTCGCCCTGAACGGAGATTTCGGTAGATGCGTGCCGAGGAGAAGCTTCAGCATCAGGAGCGCGCCCACGCGATTGAAGACGACGGAGTCTGGCTCGCCACCTCGCTCCTTTCTGGCCTTCGCAATCTTAGAGGCGATGGACGGGCTCAGGAATTCGCGCTCAAGCTGCTGCTGGTCAGGACCGTTGACTTTGTCGAGGGTGAAGCGGTTGTTGATCGAGGCGAAGACGTTCGTGGGAATGTCGCCCGCGCATCGGAGGAGCTGCGAGTGGAAGTTCTTCGGCGACGCAGTGCCCTTCCCCAGCACGGTATCGGATAAGACGTCCGAGTACTTCAGCATCAAGTGAGTCGCCAGCGGCATGACCGGACGGTATCACCTCTGGAGCACCCGCTCGCCGCTCGCTGAACCCGTGACGCGGCTCGTGATGTCGTTGAAGTTCATCGTGGTGTGGCCCAGCACTGCCTACGGTTAGCCTCCTCCGCGCAGTTCGTGACGAACGATTGAGATCAGCTTGTCAACCGCGCGACCCATCCAAGTTCCAGCATCCCGCCGTCGTTCAAGCTCATTGAGCAAGCGTGACGCGTGCGGCCAGAGGGAGAGATGGCTGCGGTGCAGCTCCGTAAGGCTGAGGTCATGCAACGGGTCGTCGTCATCGAGCTGGAAGATCATCAGATAGTCATCCGGCTTCACGACAACCTCACCGCAGAACGCGCATCGTCGCGACTTCGCCCGCATCGCGTCCTCGTACTTCTTCAGTCGCTCGGTGGCCTGTCGGCCGAGCGGATGCGCGAGGACACACCTCGAATGCGCCGCAACATCGTTGAAGACCCAGAGAGGGTCCAGCTCATTCGGTACAAAAACCGGGAACAACATAGCCTCGTCATCTGCGGTAATCACCTCGCCACAGAAGGGGCATCGACTTGAACCGCGAACGAGAATGCTCATGGCGTGAAGAACTTAACCAACTCGCCGTGCTCCAGCAAGTAGGAACTCATTTGCCCAAGCGACTGGAGAGCGGAAACATCTGCTCCCGACGGTCCGGTAGGGGCGTATTCATAAGGATGTGAATGACCGTACAGCCTCTGTATCTGATTCGGCGCGAAATCGATTCCTTTTGGTCCTCCCGAGACTATGGCACGGTCACCGTTCGCCAGTTTCACGATGGCGTGCTCGTTGCCTGTCTCGTACGTAAGACTCTTCACTTCATCAATGAGATTGGCAACGCGCTCACCGCGCTGGATTGTTCGCACAACTGACATCGGCGCTGAGTCGGCACCGATTCCGGACGCAACGCTCAGCCCTTCCCCTTCGCCGACGATGGCTGTGCTCAGTCGACCTGTGAGGCGCGCAAGGCCAGCACCCGCTTCAGCAGCGCCCATAACCGCCGCAGCATCGGCCGAACCTACCTCTCCAGCTTCAACTGAAGCACGGAACCAGTGTCCGCTCTCCTCGGCCGAGAGGATGCTGTCGGCGGCGCGCGTGTGTGCATCCACGACGGTGTCGATCGGATGCCGGACAGCATTCGCCATCGCCATCGCGCGCTGACCCTGCCGCATCATCGCGTTCACGTCGCCGGACTGCGCGAGCTGTTGATCCACGACCATCGCACCCACACCGACGGCGGCCTTGCCGATCATCTTGCCCGTGCCGACGACTCCAGCGACCGCTCGTCCGGCGGTCTTCAGCGGGTGCTTGACGATCTGCTTCGCCGCATCGACTTCTGCGCCGAAGACGTCTTCGTGGCACCGCTTCCAGTAGCCGACAGAGAGGATCGACTCGCCGCTTCGCTTGTCGCAGAGAAGGCCAGTCGGGTCCCTCCCATTCACCGGGTCTCCCCCCGCAAATGCATACAGATTCGAGCTATCCCGATACCCCAGCGGGTCCGGACTGAGCCACGTGCCCGTACTCGGGTCGTACCACCGATTGCGGAGTGGGTGACCGGCCGATGGTCGGCGTTAGGTCACTGTTAGGTTTTCAAAGAACGAGTAACTTACGTTCGCTCGCGGCGGATGTAAGCCCACCAGTCGAGAGTGAGCTGATTCAAAGGCGCGGGCGAATCAAGGCGCACGCATTCGAACTTGACACGCCGATCAGGAAAATCAGCGAGCACTTCGGTCTCAGCCTCGGATGCAGCTTCTCGGTCATCGGCGGCGATTTCGCCGTCGAACACGAATCGCATGAAAACACGGTCAGATGCTGACGCGCATGTGACGCCCCGCAGGTTAGGCGAGACGCATCCAAGCAGAGCATGCTGGACTGAAAGAATTGCGGTGATGTCTCGTTCTGTCATGGCTTGGCCGGTACGACGTGAACGCCGTCTGCAGCGTGGTGAATGATGCCCTTCGTGGTTGGGACGTATTTGCCCGTCTGCTTATCAAAGTAGTAGCCGATCACTCGACCAAAGTCGACTCGTTCCTTGAATCCCGGCCGACCCCGAGGCGTCGATCCGGCTTGCTGGCCCTTCTCGGCAAAGTCGTTGACGAGGGTCTGTGCATCCTCCGTCAGTTCGCTGTTGCCCTCTACGAAGTTGTTATCTCCGCGAATGTGCTTCCCCTGTTTTCCTTTGTGGACGGATGGCGACTGATCGTTGTCGGGCGTACTCGCCATCATGATTGTCGGCACGACAGGGACCGCTCCAACCGTCGGCGCTGCGACCGGCACTGCTGACCCAGTCACCGTCGCCAACTCAGGAGTGGGGCCGGTCGGTGTCAGTGATGTCGCGCCCTCGATGCCCATCCCAAGAGCGAGGAAGTCGATCACTCCGTGTGTCGCTAACCGCGCTGCTTCGGCCCGATCACCGCTGCGCCACGCCTTCGCGATCCCGGCGCGATATTTCTCTGTGCCGCCGCCGATGGTTTGAATCGCTCCAGCGTTCACTGCGTTCTCGGCGGGCCGCATGCAGTTCCACTCGTAGTCGAATGCTTGCGACTCCCACTCTGTCTTTCCGAGGTTGTGGTAGCCGAACCAGTACTTGAAAAGAGTGGTGCACTGCTGAACGCCCTGAACGGTTTCTTTGAGGGCCGTTCCGACGCCAGAAACGATGCCGTCGCCCAGCCCCTCCGGATCGCGTCCGTTGATCGGATCCCCGCCCGCAAATGCATACAAATTCGAGCTATCGCGGTACCCCAGCGGGTCCGGGCTCAGCCACGTGCCCGTGGTCGGGTCGTACCACCGATTGCGGACATAGAACTTGCCCGATCTCGCTTCCGCGACGAGTTGCGCCAAGGCCGCCGCAAAATCCAGACGTTTGCCCTCGCGGCGACTGATTTTCAAAGAGCTTCCGATCTCTGGGATCGTAGCAGGTGACGTCGGCGTCGAGGAGTGCGGCGGCGGGATGCCGAGGAGGTCTCGGGCATTACGCAGACCGCCCCTGAAAGCGAGCCTTGGTGCTAGTCGCCGTGCTAGGCAGCTCCGAAAAACTGGAGATTATGCGGGAAATCGGCGCCGTGAGAGGGCGGCGTCCTGGACCCCTAGACGAATGCGCCGGAAAGGCAGGGGACGCGGAAGATACCGGAGGTAACTCCCGCGGTCAAGGCGGGTTAACCCCCGGTCGACAGGGGTCATTCCCTGCGACACGCGCTGCGCGGAAATGCAGCGGGCAACAGCGACGCGACCCGCACGCTGCGCGCTGGCGAGGCGCCTCATTCGTACGCGGCGCCCCCTCCATCCGCCTTCGGCACCTTCTCCTCCGCTGCGGCGGAGGAGAAGGGTCTCGATATTTGAGACTCGGCTGAATTCTGGAGAAAGTGCGATTGACTGCGAGAAAGTGCGATTGACTCGGGAGATGCGCTTCAGTCCTTCCGCGACTTCAGAAAAGATCGGTTCAGACCGATCGACCTCTGCATGCGCCGTTCGCGTTTGCGCGTCCGCAACCCCGCGTGGAACATGACGACGAGAGTTGCGGACGCGCTGCTGCGCGTCCCTACTCGCACCGTCGACCGGCGGGCGGGGAACAGCTCAACTCGCGCTCCCGTTGTTCGACCCGTGCCCTTGCGGCATCATGTCAGTCGTCCGCAGCGGCGCGCGTCACACGGCCGGGCCGACGAAAGTGTGGAGAATTCCTCGGTCATTGGAGGGTCGACTGTGAAATGGGCGAGTCCTGAATGCCTGGCCGAGCTCGATCGCGCTCACACCCGATTCGCGGAGGCCTGGCCGCAGTGGGCCTCCACCGCCGCGCTCGACCAGCTTCGCGCGACCGAGTACGCCCGCCTCGACCTCGGGCACCACATTTATCTCGATTACACGGGGGGCGGTCTTTACGCGGAGAGCCAGCTGAGCAGTCATTTCGCTCTTCTGGCCGCGAATGTCTTCGGGAATCCACACTCGACGAACCCCAGCTCCGCGGCGATGACGGAACACGTGGAGAGCACGCGCCGGGCCGTGCTCGAGTACTTCAACGCGGATCCTTCCGAGTACCTGGCCATCTTCACGCCTAACGCCAGCGGCGCGCTGAGGCTGGTCGGCGAGGCTTACCCGTTCGAGCAGGGCGACCGCTATCTGCTGACGTTCGACAATCACAACTCCGTCAACGGCATCCGAGAGTTCGCCCGCACCCGCGGTGCGAGCATCGAGACCATGCCGGTTCACATGCCGGAGATGTGCATCGATCGCGCCGAGCTCACCGCCTCCCTCGTGCGAAGCGGAGGCGCGAAGCACAGGCTGCTCGCCTACCCCGCACAATCGAACTTCAGCGGCGTGCAGCACCCGCTGGAGATCGTCGAGGAAGCGCACGCCGCCGGATGGGACGTGATCCTCGACGCCGCGGCGTTCGTCCCCACCAACCGGCTCGACCTTTCGACCTGCCAGCCGGACTTCGTCTCGCTTTCCTTCTACAAGATGTTCGGCTACCCGACCGGGGTCGGCTGCCTCCTCATGCGCAAGGCCATGCTCGCGAAGTTGCGCCGGCCGTGGTTTGCAGGTGGGACGATCCAGATCGCCTCGGTGCAGGCGGACGCGCACTATCTCGCGTCCGACGCCGCCGCGTTCGAGGACGGCACAGTCGATTACCTGAACCTGCCGGCCGTGGAGAGCGGGCTGCGCCACATCCGCAGCATCGGCATCGACGTCATTCACGAGCGCGTGCGGTGCCTCACCGGCTGGCTGCTCGAGGCTCTCGAAGGTCTGCGGCACAAGAACGGCGGCCCGGCCGTCGAGGTTCATGGGCCGGCGGATGTGAACCGGCGGGGCGGGACGATCGCCTTCAGCCTTCTCGATCCCGAGGGACGGATGCTCGACATCCGGCGCGTCCAGGAGCTCGCGACCGAGATGAACATCTCGCTGCGGACGGGGTGCTTCTGCAATCCCGGCGCGGGAGAGATCGCCTTTCGCCTGCAGAAGCACGAGATCGGCGAGTTCTTCAGCAGCGACGAGCCGCTGGCCTTCGAAGAGCTGCGCAGCCGCATCCGGACGAAGTTCGGCAAGGAGATCGGCGCGCTGCGCATCTCGGTCGGACTGGCGTCGAATTTCGCCGATGCCTACCGGCTCGTCGATTTCGTCCGCGCCTTCCTCGACCGCACAGCCGGCGAAGTCGGGACGATCGACGTCGTAGCCGGGCAGGTGGGATGGATGCGGGACAGCGCCTGAAGCGGCGCGGTTCCTCGGTTCCTGGTTGCTGGTTCCTGGTTCCTCGGTTCCTGGTTCCTCGGTTCCTGGTTCCTCGGTTCCTGGTTCCTCGGTTCCTGGTTCCTCGGTTCCTGGTTCCTCGGGTTCCTGGTTCCTCGGGCTGATTCCGCACAGGCCGAACTCCGAGGAACCCGAGGAACCCGAGGAACCCGAGGAACCCCGAGCAGTGCGAAACTCCTAAGTGCGGCTGCGCCGCCTGTGGCTTGTCAACCGCTCGTGGCGATGGTCACTTCCGGAAGATGGCGTTGCGATTGAGCTCGGCGCCCAGCTTGGCATCGCGGGTCAGGCGCTCGCCGACGCTGGCGCAGACGGCATCGCAGAGGGCGAAGACGCTGCGGTCGGTCATGAAGTAGTAGACGAGGTTGCCCTCGTGGCGGCGGCCGGCCAGTCCGGCGGCCTGGATGATCCGCAGGTGCTTGCTGACGTTGGACTGCGTGGCGCCGAGCGCGGTGACGAGCTCCCCGACCGATTTCTCGCCGTCCTGGAGCTCCTGGATCAGGCGCACGCGCAGCGGCTCGCCGAGGACGCGGAAGCGCTCGGCGACCTCGTCGACGGCGGCGGGGGAGAGCTTTGTGGGGCAGAGGGCGGGGGGGACTTGCGGGGGGTCCTTCGCCGCGCTTCGCCGCTCCACCTCCCCACCTTCCCCGCGGCTGCGCCGGCTCAGGATGACACCCGCGCTCGGCCGCTCGGTCATATCGTCTTCGTTTCGCATGCTTGACAGTATAACCAAATACTCATATAGTTCGCAAGTCAGACAAGGAGACACCATTCATGAACGTCGAACGCTCCCTCCGCCTCATCGCCGGTTTGTTTGTCACCCTGGCCGCCTTCCTGGCCTGGACCGTCAGCCTCTGGTTCCTGGCCTTCATCGCCTTCGTCGGCCTCAATCTCGTGCAGTCCGCCTTCACCAACTGGTGCCCGATGATGGCCATCCTCCGCAAGCTCGGCGTCCGCGACGGACGACCGGCCGTACGCGCCACGGAGTCCGCGGCATGAGGAAACTGCTCCTGATCGCGGCCGCCGGAGCGCTCTTCGCCTCCGCTTTGGCCGCCCAGACCCTCACTCTGCGCGACGCAGCGGCCGAGGCTCTGAACCGCAATCCTCAGATGGCCGCAGCGGCCTCGGAGACCGACGCCGCGCGGGCCCGCCTCAATCAGGCTCGCGCCACCTGGTTGCCGATGGTCGACGCCAGCGCCAACTCCTCGCGCAGCAACAACCCGGTCTTCGTCTTCGCCTCGCTCCTCGAGCAGGGCCGGTTCGCGCCGCAGTATTTCGATCCGAATTTCCTGAACAACCCGCCGATCTTCCGCAACGACCGGCTGACGCTGACCGTGAAGTACGCCTTCTTCGACCAGATGCGGCGCTACGACATGACCAAACAGGCCGGCTACGGCATCACCCGCGCGCGGACCGCGGCGGACGAGGCGCGGCAGCGGCTGCTCTCCGACGTGATCACCCGGTACTACGGCCTGACCGTGGCCGAACAGCGGCAGGCAGTGGCCGCCGAGGCAGTGCGCGCCGCGGAAGCGGCCGCAAAGGCCACGCGCGACAAGGCCGCGCAAGGTCTGGTCGTGGACTCCGACCGCCTGGCCGCCGAAGTGCAGCTCGCGCAGTTCCGGCAACAGGAGATCGAAGCCGCCGGCGATGCGGACGTCGCCCGCGCCGCGCTGGCCATGACGCTGCAGCGCCCGATCACCGAACGGATCGCCATCGATCCCGCTCTTCCCGAGAAAACGTTCCCGCAGATGGACCTCAACGCCGCGACCGCCGAAGCGATTCGGAACCGCGGCGAAGTGGCGTCGGCACAGGCCGGGCGCGCCGCCGCGGAGCTCCAGCTTCGCACCGCGCGCGGCTCGCTCCTGCCCCGCCTGGACGGCTTCGCGTCGTGGGGCGCGAGCGGCTCGACCTTCAGCAACCGCAACTCCGATCACACCATGGGCCTCGTGGCCAGCATCGACATCTTCGACGGCGGCAAGTACGCGCGCATCGCGGAAGCGAGAGCCGGAGTGGAAGGCGCGAAAGCGATGGAGACGATGATGCGCGACAAGGTGGTGATGGAGACCGTCAGCGCCTGGCATCGCGTCAACGCCGCGCAGCAGCAGCTCGACGTGGCCCGCACGGCCGCCGAGCAGGCCGCGGCCGCCGCGCGCATCGTGCAGGACCGCTACGAGAACGGCCTGACCACGATCACCGAGGAGCTGCGCGCCCAGACCGCTCTGGTGGGGGCGCGCCTGGCGCTCCTCGCCGCACGACATCAATACATCACCGGCTACGCCGAACTACTTCGATCCACCGGAGGTCTTCATGACATCGATCCTTTCCTTTGACCGGCGCGCCCTCGCGGCTGCAGCCATCCTCGTCGCCGCCTGCGGGCACGAGGCGACTCAATCAGCCCCGAAGACGGTCAACGCGCCGGTCGAGGTGATCCGCGAAGCCACGCTTCCGGAGACCCGCATCACCACGGGCACGGTCCGCTCGGTGACCGTCAGCCCGCTGGCCGCCAAGGTGATGGGCAACGTCACCCGCGTGCTCGTCTCCGAGGGTCAGCACGTGCGTGCCGGCGAGGTGCTCGTCGAGATCGACAATCGCGAAGGACGCGCGAAAACCGAACAGGCGGTGGCCGGGACGAATGAAGTCGCCCAGGCCATCGGCGGTGCGACCGCCGCAGTGACGGCGGCCGAGGCCAATGCCCAGCTGGCGGACGCGACGTTCAAGCGCTTCTCGGCGCTGCGCGAGCGCGGCTCGGTCAGCCCGCAGGAATTCGAAGAAGTGGCCGCACGAAAAGCGGGAGCCGACGCCCAGCTGGCGCAGGCGAAACGCGGCCGCGATGCTCTGCTGGCGCGCAAGTCGCAGGCCAGCGCCGGCCTCAGCGAGGCGGAGACATTCCTCAGCTACTCGACCGTGCGCTCGCCGATCTCCGGCGTCGTCACGGCACGGATGATCGACCCGGGCGCGCAGGCCGCACCGGGCATGCCGCTGATCACGGTCGAAGACGATTCGCACTACCGCGTCGAGACCACGGTCGACGAGCAGCTGGCCGGCAGCGTCCATGTCGGCGACACAGTCACGATCGACAACGGCGGCCAGCCCATCACCGCGCGGGTGACGAATCTCGACCCGTCGGTCGACGCTGCCACGCGAAGCGCACTGGTGAAGATCAACCTGCCGCAGGGATCGGGACTTCGTTCCGGCGCCTTCGTGCGCGTCGCCTTCACGGTCGGATCGCGCCACGGCATCACCGTTCCGTCGACGGCCATTTCACGCCGCGGCGAGCTGACGAGCGTTTTCGTCGTCGACAACGACGGCCTCGCCCACATGCGCCTGGTCACCCTCGGCGATCCGCAGGGCCAGCGCGTGGAAGTGCTCTCGGGCATCGATGATGGCGAGACCATCGTGCCTTTGCCGGGAAGAGACGTTCGGGACGGGGTGAAGATCGTGACGACCCGAGCGGACATGCAAAGCACCCCTCATCCGGCCTTCGGCCACCTTCTCCCCGCTGCGGCGGGGAGAAGGGCAACCATTGAAGAGCAGCGCGCTGACGGCACTGGCCATGCCTCCCCCGCTCCGCTGGGGATGACAAAAGGCGGAGGGCTGTCATGAAGCAGCCCCAGGGTATTGCGGGCCGGCTGGCCGCCGCATTCATCGATTCGAAGCTCACGCCGCTGCTGATCGCGGCTTCGCTGCTGATCGGCGTCGGCGCGGTGGCACTGCTGCCGCGCGAGGAAGAGCCGCAGATCATCGTCCCGATGGTCGACGTGTTCGTGCAGATGCCGGGCGCCTCGCCGAAGGAGATCGAACAGCGCATCACCAAGCCGATGGAGAAGTTCCTCTGGGAGATTCCCGGAGTCGAATACGTCTACTCCACCTCGTCCGAAGGCGTGTCCATGGTCATCGTCCGCTTCAAAGTGGGCGAAGACGAGGAGCGCGCCATCGTCCGCCTCAACCAGAAGCTGCAGGCGAATGCGGACCTGATTCCGCCCGGCGCGTACGGCCCGCTGATCAAGCCGCGCTCGATCGACGACGTGCCGATCCTGGCGCTCACCCTGTCGAGCAACCGCTACGACCACTTCGCCCTGCGCCGCGTTGCGATGCAGCTGCAGACGGAGATCAAGCAGGTCGACAACGTCTCGTCGGTGCAGGTGATCGGCGGCCTTCGCCGGCAGCTCCGCGTCACGCTCGATCCCGCGCGGATCGCCGCCTACGGCCTGGCGCCGGCACCGATCGTCCAGATGGTGCAGCAGGCCAACACGCAGATGCCGGCCGGCTCGTTCGACGCGAACAACAAGGAAATGCTCGTCCAGACCGGCGGCTTCATCCGCAACGCCGATGACGCCAGGCGCGTCGTCGTCGGTGCGCGCAACGGCCGCCCCATCTACCTCGGCGACGTCGCCACCATTACCGACGGCCCGCAGGAGCCCGCCGATTACGTCTACACCGGCTCGAAGGCCGGCATCTCTCCCGCCGTCACGATCGCCGTGGCGAAGCGCAAGGCCACCAATGCCACCGACGTCTCGCACGCCGTCATCGAGAAGGTCAACTCGCTCAAGGGCACTCTCATCCCATCCGATGTGAAGGTTTCGGTCACCCGCGACTACGGCGAGACGGCGAAGGAGAAGTCGAACGAGCTTCTCTTCCACATGCTTCTGGCCGTGATCTCCGTGGCCCTGCTGATCGCCTTCACCCTCGGTTGGCGCGAATCGGGAATCGTGGCCATCGCCATCCCGGTGACCCTGGCGCTGACGCTGGCCATCTTCTACCTGGTCGGCTACACGCTGAACCGGGTCACGCTCTTTGCGCTGATCTTCTCGATCGGCATCCTCGTCGATGACGCGATCGTGGTGGTCGAGAACATCGTCCGCCACCACAGGTTGCCGGAGAACCGGCGCCGTTCGCTGCGCGACGTAGCGGTCGAGGCGGTCGCCGAAGTCGGCAACCCGACGATTCTGGCGACCTTCACGGTCATCGCCGCAATCCTGCCGATGGGCTTCGTGCGCGGCCTGATGGGTCCGTACATGCGGCCGATCCCGGTCGGGGCCTCGGCGGCGATGTTGTTCTCGCTCGTGGTGGCCTTCATCGTCACTCCGTGGGCGGCGCTGCGGCTGCTCAAGCGCGAGTCGAAGGGCTCTCATGGTTCCGAAGCCTTCGCCACGCGCGTCTACCGCAAGATCATGGGCCGTCTCATCGGCGAGCCGCGCATTCGTTACGGATTCCTCATCGCCGTCGTGGTTGCTCTGGTGCTGGCGATGTCGATGTTCGCGGTGAAGCTCGTCCGCGTGAAGATGCTGCCGTTCGACAACAAGAGCGAGTTCCAGATCATCGTGGACATGCCGGAAGGAACGCCACTGGAGCGCACCGCGGCGGTGACACGCGAGATCGGATCAGCGATCGCCAGCGTTCCTGAAGTGGCCAACTACCAGACGTACGCCGGCACCTCCTCACCCTTCAACTTCAACGGCCTGGTGCGCCATTACTACATGCGCGCCGGATCGAACGTCGCCGACCTGCAGGTCAACCTCGTGCCGAAGGGCGAGCGCAAGGCCCAGAGCCACGAAGTGGCCAAGCGGGTGCGCACGCTCATCACGCCGATTGCCAAGCGCTGGAACGCGAACGTGAAGGTCGCGGAAGTCCCCCCCGGCCCGCCCGTCCTGCAGACGCTCGTCGCCGAGATCTACGGCCCCGACTACGCGCGCCAGATGGCCATCGCCAAACAGGTCAAGAAGGCCTTCATCGAGACCGCAGGGGTCGTCGACACCGACACGTACATGGAAGACGACCAGACGCAGTACCGCTTCGTCGTCGACAAGGAGAAGGCGGCGCTCACCGGCGTCTCGCCCGACCAGATCGACGCCACGCTGCGGCTGGCGCTCTCCGGCATCAACGCCGGCCTGATGCATCAGCCGACCGAAGAAGAGGACGTGCCGATCGTCATCCAGCTCCCGCGCTCGATGCGCTCGTCGATCGGGCGCCTGCAGTCGATCCGGGTGATGTCGTCGCGCGGCCAGCTCGTCCCGCTCGGTACGCTCGTGAACGTGGAAGAGACGATCGCCCCGAAGAGCATCTACCACAAGAACCTGATGCCGGTGGTCTACGTCACCGCAGACGTCGCGGGCAGCGAAGAGAGTCCGGTCTACGCGATCCTCAAGCTCAACCGCACGCTGGACAAGCTGAAACTGCCCGAGGGCTACTCGATGGAGCGCTTCGTGGCGCGACAACCGTTCACCACGGACCGCTACGCCATGAAGTGGGACGGCGAATGGCACATCACCTACGAAGTCTTCCGCGACCTCGGCCTGGCCTTCGCGGCCGTGCTCGTACTGATCTATGTGCTGGTGGTGGGCTGGTTCCAGTCGTTCCGGACGCCGCTGACGATCATGGCCGCCATCCCCTTCTCTCTGGTCGGCATCATCCCGGCGCATGCGATGCTGGGCGCGTTCTTCACGGCCACGTCGATGATCGGCTTCATCGCCGGCGCGGGCATCGTGGTCAGGAACTCGATCATCCTCGTCGACTTCATCGAGCTGCGCCTGGCGCAGGGAATGCCGTTGAAGGAAGCCGTCATCGACGCCGGCGCCGTTCGCGCCCGGCCGATGATCCTCACCGCCGCGGCGGTCATCGTCGGTGCAGTGGTGATCCTGTTCGATCCGATCTTCCAGGGCGTGGCCATCTCGCTGATGGCCGGCGAGGTCGCCTCGGTGCTGCTGTCGCTGCCGACCGTCCCCATCCTTTATTACATGAGCGAACGCCGCCGCCGGCAGCGCGCAGAGATCCAGCCGCCGGTTCCCGAAGACGCGATGCCCGAGCCGGTGCTGGTGTGAGGAGAGCGTATGACTGAGACCACGTTGAGCAGGATCATCGTCGGAACGGACTTCAACGAGCTGGCCGCGTCGGCCTTGCGTTTCGCCGGCGCCATCGCCGCGCGCTCAGGAGCCGAACTGACAGTCGTGTACGCCGACACGTTCGAGCCGCCTGCCGAGTTCACGGCATCCCAGGTGCGGCGGATCGCCGAGTCGATCGAACGCTCGCGCAGCCGGGCGCGGGAGCAGCTCGAGCGACACGTGGCGGATCACGTCGTCCACGGAGTGAAAACGAAAGTCGCCGTTCTGGAGGGCTCACCGGCGGCGGCCATCGCCAGAATCGCCGAGCGACAGGGTGCCGATTTCATCGCCCTCGGCACCCACGGCCGCGGCGGCGTGCAGCGCCTGATGGTCGGCTCGGTCGCCGAGACCGTGATGCGCGAAGCGCGCGTACCCGTGCTCACGGTGCGCTCCACGGCCACGCCCGGATCGATCCGCCGCGTACTCTGTCCCGTCAACGCCAGCGACATCTCCGTCATCGCCGTCGACCGTGCCGCGCAGATGGCCCGCGCCGTCGGTGCTGAGCTGACGCTGATCCACGTTGCAAAGGCCGGCGATTGTCACCCGTTTGATATCGAAGCCCTCATTCCCCGCGACGTGCGAACCACGATCAAGAAGTGTGAAATCGAGCACGATGATCCGGCGGCCGAAATTCTTGCCGCCGAGGAGCACGGCGAATACGACCTCATCGTCATCGGCGCGGAGCACAAGCTCGTCCGTGACATCACCATCTTCGGCACCACCACGGCCGCCGTGACGCGGCACGCCCGCACGCCTGTGCTCACCGTGACGCGGCACGCCGCACGGGCGGAGGCCGCCCTTCCGATCGGAGCAGACCACCATGTCGTGTGACTCGATTCCCGACGAGGTTTACCAGTGCGATTTCTGTCACTGCCAGTTCGAGCCGGGCGTCGCCGGCGTCGATGCGAGCGGTGAGCCGCGCTGTCCGCAGTGCGGCCTGTTCATGGCGCATCTGATCCCGCCCGAGGAAGTCGGCAATTCCGTCTTCATGCGCTGGGGCAGCGGCTTCGGGTGAGCATGAACACGGGCCCGCAGGTGCGGGCGAGCATAGATTTGCATGACGAAGCGAGGTGAATCATGACTCTGATCGGAGAGCGCGAGCGGGTGGAAATCCGCAAAATTCTCGGAACGATGAAGCACCCCGTGAAGCTGATCAACTTCACACAAACATTCGAGTGCGATACCTGCCTCGATACGCGTCAACTGCTCGAGGAGGTGGCGGGCCTGTCCGACAAGCTCACCCTCGAGGTGCTGAACTTCACGATCGATACGGCACGAGCGGCCGAATACAACGTCGACAAGGTGCCTGCGACGGTCATCGAGGGCGACGGCAACCAGCGCATCCGCTTCTATGGTGTGCCGGGAGGCTACGAGTTCGCGTCGCTGCTCGACGCCATCGTCCTGGCGTCGCAGCGCGAGTCCGGCCTGGCGGCCGACGCGCGAGCGGCGGTCGCCCTGATCAACAAGCCGCTGCACCTGGAGGTGCTCGTCACGCCCACGTGACCGTACTGTCCCCGGGCGGTCCGCCTGGCATTTCAGATGGCACTCGAGAACCCGAACATCACCGCCGACGCCATCGAGATCAACGAATATCCGCATCTCGCGCAGCGCTACCGCGTCATGGGTGTTCCCAAGACCATGATCGACTCCCGGGAAGGCATCGAGGGGGCACTGCCGGAGAACGCCTTCGTCAACGCCGTCGTGCTGCAAGTCACGCAGCCGGGGCAGTCGTCGTAGAGCCGGGAGAAGCATTGGAAGGAGCTCGCAAGACGCGCCGGCTGCTGGCGGGCCTGCTGACGATTGCACTGGCGCTGGCCGCCAGCACCATCGCCCTCGGCGTGGTGGCCAGCCGCGCGTTGCGGGAGCGCGAGTCGGCAGTGCGCGAGGGAGTGCTCCTGCGCCTTTCCCAGAATCTGGAGCAGGAGCTTCGCGCCGGCGGTCCTGACCGCGTCGACGCAATTCTCGGCGATTTCTTGCGCGCTCATTCGACCGAGCTCGAGTCGGTGCAGCTGCGGGCGCGATCGCGCGTGGTGGCCACCGCCGGTGCGGGCGGGGTCGGCGCCGTATCCGTCTCGCTCGCTCTTGGTCCTTCCTGGCGCTTCCTGGGCGGCATGGGCGGCGGGTACGGCCAGCAGGGTCGCCCGCCGTTCGAGCTCGTTCTCAACGCCAGGCCGGAGCTGGGCAGTACGCGAACCGTCGCCACTGCGGTGGCGATCGGCTCGGTGGTCGCGGGCCTCTGCCTGTTCGTATTCGCCGCGCTCGCCGCGGCGTCGCTGGCGCAGCGCGAACGAGTCGTTCTGGCCGAGGAGGAGCGCAAGAGGCTGGAGACGACAGCACTCGCCGGCGCCGGCCTGGCCCACCGCATTCGAAATCCGCTGGCAACGATCAAGGGGACAGCCCAGCTTCTGGAGGAGCAGCTCGGCGATGGCGCACGAGAGCGGGCCACGCGCATCGTCGATGCGGCAGGCCGCATCGAGCTGCTGGTCGACGATCTTCTTCGGTTCGCTCGTCCGGTGGAAGCGCATCCCGAGAGGCTGGATCTTTCCGCGATCGCCACGTCACTGGCGGCCAGAACCAGTGGAGTGAAGATGAAGGGCGACGAAGGAGTGTTCGCCTTTGCCGATCGCGAGCACGTCGAGAGTGCGGTGGAGGAGCTCGTTTCGAACGCTCGTTCGTTCGATGCAGGCGTGATCGAGCTCGACGTCCAGCGCCGCGGCGATCGCGCTCTCGTCGAGATCAAAGACCGCGGCCCGGGCCTGCAGATCGGCACACCGGAAGCATTCCAGCCGTATGTCACGACCCGCTCCGACGGCACCGGCCTCGGCCTGCCGACCATCGCCGCCCTCATGCACGCGAACGGCGGCGAGGTACGCCTGAGCTCCCGCCCGGGCGGTGGAACCGTGGCCACGCTGGTCCTGGCAGTGCCGAAGGAGGAGTCGTGAGCACGATTCTGATCGTCGACGACGAGCCCTCCTTCCGGGCGCTGATCAGGGACATCGTGGAGACCAGAGGCCATCGCGCCGTGGAGGCGGCGGACGGCGTCGAGGCCATGGAAAAGCTCGGACGCATCCGGGTGGACGCCGTGATCGCCGACCAGCAAATGCCGCGCATGCGCGGGACCGAGCTTCTGCGCACGATCCGCGACATGCCCACGCCTCCGCCGGTGGTGATGCTGACCGCGCACGGGACGATCCCTGAAGCCGTGGAGAGCGTGCGCCTCGGGGCATTCGATTACCTGAGCAAGCCGCTCGATTCGCCGGCCGCCCTCCTGGCCGTGCTCGAACGCGCGTTAGGCGGCGAAGAGCGGTCCGGCGAGATCGTCGCCGAGAGCGCCCGCATGCGCGGCCTGCTGGATACCGCCGACCGTGTGGCCGCCAAGGACGTCTCGGTGCTCATCACCGGCGAGTCGGGAACCGGCAAAGAGGTGCTGGCCCGGCGCATCCACCAGCGCAGCCCGCGAGCGCGCGCTGCCTTCGTGGGCGTGAACTGCGCGGCCCTTCCGGAGACGCTCGCGGAGAGTGAGCTGTTCGGACACGAGCGCGGCGCATTCACCGGGGCGGAGCGCCAGCGCGCCGGGCGATTCGAGGAAGCCGACGGCGGCACGCTGTTCCTCGACGAGATCGGCGATCTGCCGCTGTCCATCCAGGCGAAACTCCTGCGCGCTCTCGAGGAGCACGTCGTCCGCCGCCTGGGCGGCACGCGCGACCTGCCCGTCGACGTCCGCATCATCGCCGCCACCAATCGCGAGCTCTCGGCGGCAGTCGAGGCAGGTGCCTTTCGACGCGACCTGTTCTTCCGCCTGGCCGTCGTGCAGCTCGAGATCCCTCCGCTGCGCGAGCGCCTCGACGAGATCCCGCAGCTGGCACGGCACCTCCTTCACTCTCTGGCCCACCGCCACGGGCACGGCCACGCGCAGTTCACCGATGACGCGCTCGCTGCTCTGCGCGGTTACGACTGGCCGGGGAACATCCGCGAGCTCCGCAACACCATCGAACGAGCCGTCGTCCTCCGCGGTGACGCACCGATCCGCGCGGCCGATCTCTCGTTGTCACGTGCCGCAGCGCCGGCTCGTACGGTCGCACAGGCCGAGCGCGAAGCCACCCTCGACGCCCTTCGCCGCAGCGACGGCAACCGCGATGCCGCCGCAAAGCTCCTCGGCGTTTCCGTGCGGACGCTGTACTACCGCCTCCGAAAGCTCGGCCTCACCTAGCTAGCGCCCTGCAGAGTGCAATCGGGCCACTGCAGGATCTTGCAGTCCGCGCCGCGCAGCCGCCGAGGCCAAACGCGCAAGTCGCTCTCGTCGTTGAACTTCCCGTCTTGTCCAGGCATGGCCTGCGGCCTGCGATGAGTGAGCTCGAACGCAAGGAGGCTTCACATGAAAAAGGCTCTGATCGCAGGCATTCTGATTCTCATCGCCGTCGCGGCATTCGCGCAGATGCGGGGACGCCCGGCCACTTCGGCGCCCATGCTCGGCCCGGACGTGACCTTCACCGGTACCGTGACCCAGTTCAACGCCGCTCCCGCTGCCGGCACGCCGCAGCTCGTCATCCGTACCGATGACGGTCACGCCATGACCTTCGTCCTTGGACCGTACTGGTACCTGTCGCAGCAGAAGTTCACGGCCAGCGCGAACGATCGCGTGGAAGTCGTGGCCCGGGCATGCAGCTCCTGCCCTAACGGCTACGCGGCCGTGACGATCCGCAACATCACCGCCGGCGTGACGCTGCAGCTCCGCGCGACCGACGGCACGCCGCTGTGGACCGGCGCCAACGGAACCGCGAACGGACCCGGCATGGGCGGTGGACGCCGCGGCCCCGGCTTCGGCGGCGGCATGGGATCGCAGAACGGCACGTGTAACGGCAACGGTCCGGACATGACCCGTGTGGCCACGTTCGACGCCACGATCGTCAGCTTCACGGGCGGCCCGGGCGTCGGTCTTCCCACCCTCGTCGTGTCGACCGCGAGCGGCAACAAGACCCTGCTCGTCGCGCCGTACCACGCCGTCATGGCCGCGGGCCTGACGTTCACGGCAGGCGCGAAGTTCTCGATCACCGCGGCGCCGGTATTGAACAACGGCGTGGAGGAGTGGGTCGTCATCAGACTCCGCGACCTGACCACAGGCTTCGAGCTCGCGCTGCGCGACGCCACCACCGGTTATCCGCTGGCGGGCATGCACGGACGGCCGTAGGGGGGGAGCGCACCTGGTTCGGCAGCTCACAGCGGTCGATCAAGTGCGCAGAGCATCCATCGAGACCCTTCTCCCCCGCTGCGGCGGGGGAGAAGGGTCTCGAATCAAGAGCCGCTCGAGAATCTGGAATCTCCAGACCTTCGCACCTTATGGTTCTCACGATCTCGCTTCGTGGCTAGGGTCTCGGGTCAAGAGCCGCGCAAAAACCTGAGGACCTCGCAACCTCGTGACCTCGTCACCTCGCAACCCCGGCCCCTCGTGCAGTATTGTGACCTCGCGCGCTTGACAAGCCTCGCTCGCTTCCCATGCTGTGCGTGTGTTCGAAGCATTTCAGGAAGCGGACTACCGGCGGTTCTGGGTCTCGCAGTTTTTTTCGAACGTCGGCTCCTGGATGCAGACGGTGGCGCAGGGCTTCCTCGTCTATCGCCTGACCGGCTCGGCGTTCCTCCTCGGATTCGTCGGTTTCGCGAATGCCGTCCCCTCGTTCTTCCTGATGCTGTGGGGCGGGGTGCTCGCCGACCGTCTGGACCGCCGGCGCGTGGTGAGCATCTCGCAGTGGGCTCAGGCGCTGGCGGCGCTGGCGCTGGCAGTCTCGATCCGCACCGGGCATCTCGGCGTCTGGCAGATCGTGGCCGCGTCGATCGTGACAGGCATCGCCATCTCTTTTTCGGCGCCGGCGTGGCAGGCCATGGTGCTCGATCTGCTCGACGACCGCACCCGGCTGGCCAACGCCGTGGCCATGAACTCGCTGCAGTTCCAGCTGTCGCGCGCCATCGGACCGCTGCTGGCCGGGCTGACGCTGGCCGCGTTCGGCAGCTTCTGGTGCTTCTTCTTCAACGCCCTCTCGTTCCTTCCGCTCATCTGGATTCTGGGACGGATCAAGCCCCGCCAGCAGCGGACGACCGAGGGGGGAGCATTGTGGGAACGTCTGCGCGCAGGATTCGTGTACGTGCGCAGCGACCGCATGATTCTTCTTGCTCTCGGCGTGGCCGCGGTGGCGAGCGCGTTCGGATTTCCCTATCTGAATCTGATGCCGATCGTGGCGCGCAATCTCTTCCACGCGAACGAAGCGAGCGGGCTCGGATACCTGATGGGAGCAGTCGGCGTCGGGGCGCTGATCGGTTCGCTGGTGCTCTCGGTGAGGACGCCACCGCAGCGCACGATGCTGCCGACGATCGTCATCACTCTCGGCCTGTTCGGAGCATCGCTCGCCGGCGTCGGCTATCTCCACTGGCGCGGCGCCGTGATGGGAATGCTCGTCGTCTGCGGCGCCTCGATGGTGACCTGCCTGGCGCTCTGCAATACATCCATCCAGCAACGCGTGCCCGATACGATGCGCGGCCGTGTGCTGAGCATGTACACGTTCTCGTTCTACGCGTTCCTGCCATTCGGCAATCTGGCCAGCGGCATGCTGGCCGAGCACCGCGGCATCGGCCTGACGCTGCTGATCCTCGGCGGCGCCCTCGTGCTCTCGTCAGCGGCCGCGGCCATTGCCGTCAACAGGCGCAAACGCAGGCGCACCCTGTTAGGCGACGCTGCTCAGATCGAGATCGTCGACACCGAACTCGTCGATTAGCCGGGAGCAGTGCCGGCGTGCGGGCTCACCTCTCCCGCGTCGTCGGCGTAATGGCGGCTGCGCGATCAGTCAGGGACGACGATGCTGGCCCACGGCATCTTGCGGACCGCGACGACCGTGGCATCGATCTGCTGTTGCGTGGAAGACGTGCCCAGCGTTCGCTGGACGTAATCGATCTCGGTCGATACCAGCCGCTGGGAAAGGAGCCTCTCCGCGGCCCTGGCAATGTTGCTCGGCGACACGGGCATTTTCTTTTCTCTCTTGACCTTCGGTTCAGGCGTTTTCATAGATGCTCTCCTGCGGTTGAGGGTGGGACAACGATGATCGGAGAGCGATTTCGCCTTCCAAACGGTGCGGACGACCGGTCGATGTTGCGCGGATGAAGGTTCGACGTCTGCATTCGATAACGCGCGCGGCCGGTCCGATATTCAGAGCGGGACGTATTCCTTTGAGAACTCGACGTGGAACCGCCCTCTGCCGTTCATGCAGCCCGTGCGGCATGTGCCAGAGCCTCGACGGCGATGAGAGTTGCCGACGCGCTGCTGCGCGTCCCTACTTCGCCTTCTTCTTCGTCGCCTTCTGAATCAGCGCCTTCGATTTCGCGTCTGTCGCCATCGACGACACCGTGGTCGCCTGCGCGGGCGTCAGGATCGCACCTTTGGCGACGAGCGCCTCGGCGGCGTCGAGGTGCTTCATGAAGAAGGCCATCATCAGCGGCGTCGTGCCGCTCCCGTTGACGGCGTTCACGTCGGCACCCGCGGCGATCAGGCGCTTGACCACTCCCGCCCCGCAGTACTGGGCCGCGCTGAGCAGCGGCGTATTGCCGTTGTCCCCCTTGCGCTTCACGTTTGCGCCGGCGGCGACCAGGGTGTCGACCGTCTTCAGGAGGGCTTCGTTCTCTCCTTCGCCGCGAGAGCAGGCCAGGATTGCGCTGTCCAGTGGCGCGCTGCCGGCCGGCCCGCCGTTCGGATCGACGCCGGCCGCAAGAAGGGCCGCAACCTCCTCCTGATTCCCCTCGCCCGCAGATCGGTTGAGCTGGTCGAGCGAAACGCCGAGGTCACGCGACTTGAGGAAGGCGATGGCGTCGCTCTCCTTGCCGGCATCGACCGGTTTGATCGCGCTGACTTTGCCCTCGGCAGGCATCGAGCGGATGTAGTTCTGCAGGATCTCTCCCCGGCTCTGCACGTACGAGTCGGAGTCCTTGAGGGCCATGTCGGCCACCTTCTGCAGGACCGAGCGCGGCGCGCCGAGCTCGCGCAATCCGGTGATGGCGTCGCCGCGGAGGAAGTTCGAGTTCGTCTTCGTCTCGGCGATCGTCATCAGAATCGGCGCGGCCTTGTCGAGGATGTAGCTCTTCACGGCGGCCGGACTGCTGCCGTCGGCGGCGCCGAGGTCGACGATGGCGTCGACGAGGTGGCCCTGATCTTCGCCGTCACGTGAGCTGCGGAGCATGTCCAGCAGCGGCGCGAGATCGCGCTCGGGAACGACCTTTCCGGACTCGATGGCCGCCTTCGCAGCGTCGACCTTTGCCCTGATTTCCGCGTACGAATCGGCTCGCACCACGGGAACTGCCAGAAAGAGAACGACCATGGCACCAAGAGCTCGCAGACGCATGCAGCCTCCTCAATTCAGGGAAGGTCATAGCGTACAACAGGATTGAGGACCTTCTGTCGGGCGCGATGCGCCCTCGTACGCTGAGCGGGCGGCAGATTTCGGCGGCCTGACGGCCGCCGCTAAATTCTCGTCGGGCGCTTCGCGCCCTCATGCGGCTCGACCTGCGCCTTCATGCGGCTCGACCTGCGCCCTCATGCGGCTCGACCTGCGCCCTCATGCGGCTCGACCTGCGCCTTCATGCGGTTCGACCTGCGCCTTCATGCGGTGGAGGGAGGTGGAGGCGGCGGAGCCGCCGAAAGCATTTAGCGGCGGCCGTGAGGCCGCCGAGAACGCGCTCCAGATCAGCGTCGAGGGCGCGCAGCGCCCGACAGAAAACGGCGGTTCGGCCACCTTCAATCGAAAACGTAACGCTCGTCGAACTCGACGCCTGCTTCTTTCAACAACGACAGGAACTCTTCTCGAAATGTGACTTGATGATGGTGCAGTTCCTGGTTAGCGATGTACCGCACTACGCCGCCTGCCGATGATGGACTGACGCTGAATGCACCGTAGCCGCGTTGCCAGGCAAAGTCCTGGTGCAGTTTCGCTTCGTGAATCCACTTTGAGGAATTGCTCTTGATCTTGTTGAGGAAGTCGGCAATCGAAAGCATGGGCGGAACTGCGGCGAGCAGATGGACATGATCCGCGATGCCGCCAACCCGAAAAGGGTGTGCGCCGAGGTTCCGGGCGATGCCGCCGAGGTAGGCGTAGAGCGATTCGCGGAGATCCGGCGTGATGAACGGGGTGCGCTCGTACGTCGAGAAGACGACGTGAACGAGGATCGACGTGTAGCTGCGCGGCATGGTCGTTTCGACCCGACCGCGGAAGTCCCGGTTGAAATGGTACCTCGGATCTGTCGGGCGCGATGCGCCCTCGTACGCCGAGCGGGCGGCGTATTTCGGCGGCCTCACGGCCGCCGCTAAATTCTCGTCGGGCGCTTCGCGCCCTCATGCGGCTCGACCCGCGCACGAAATCGGTCCCATCGGTCCCATTCGTCAGGCCTTCATGGCCGCCAGCACCCGCGCCGGCGTCATCGGCAGCCGGAACATCCGCACGCCGGTGGCGTCGAACACGGCGTTGGCGATGACGGCGCCGACCGGCACGATGGCCGGCTCGCCGCCGCCCTGAGGAGCGAGCCGCTCGTTCGCGATCAGGAGCGTCTCGATGCGCGGCACTCCCGCGAAGCGCGGGAGCTCGTACGTGTCGAAGTTGCGGTCGAGGATGTCGCCGCCGCGGAAATTGAGCTCCTCGCTGAGGACGTAGCCCTGGCCCATCGTGATGCAGCCTTCCATCTGCATCTTCGCGCCGACGGGGTTGATCACCAGCCCCATGTCCTGCGCGGCCACGACGCGTTTGACATTGATCGCTCCCGTCTTGCGATCCACCGCGACTTCCGCGGCCATGGCGCAGTACGTCCCGGCGTCGATGCTGCAGGCGATGGCGCGGCCCTGTCCCGACGGTCCCGCGCCGGGCTTCCAACCGAAGGCGTCGGCCACGGTCTTGAGAGCGCGGATCAACTGCGGGTCGGAGGTGTTGCGGAGCCGGAACTCGAGCGGGTCGACCTTGGCTGCGGCGGCCATGATGTCGATCTGGGACTCGCGGGCGAAGACGTTCGTCCCGGCCCCGGGAGCGCGCCACGGCCCGGTGGCGAACGGATGAATGCGCGCGCCGGTCGCCGAGTTGCGCGCGGCATAGCTCTTGAGGCTCACGTTGGCGATGTCGTACGGCGGCTCGGCCGAGCGCTCGCCGGCGGCGTAGACGTGGTAATCCCACGCCGTGATCTTTCCGGCACCGTCGATTGCCGAGTTGATCTTCACCACCGCGGCGGGACCGAACGTGTCGAAGAAGAACTCCTCGCCGCGCGTGAACATGACCATGACCGGCTTGCCGGTCATCTGCGCCAGCTGCGCGGCTTCGACGCCCTGGGGCGCCGGGCTCTTGCCCCCGAAGCCGCCCCCGACGAACGGCGTGATCACGCGAACGCTCTTCTCGTCGAGGCCGAGCGTCTCGGCGATGCGCGTGCGAGCCTGGAACGGGCCCTGGGTCCCGATCCACGCCGTCAGCCGTCCGTCCTTCCATTCCGCGACCGCGCTATGCGGCTCGATCGGCGCGTGCGCCAGATATCCGGTGCGGAAGGTCGAGCGGATGACGCGTGCGCTACCGCCGTCGATCACGCTGGCGACATTGCCTCGGGAGACATGCGCCTCGCCCTCGCCGGCGTTCTTCACGAGGTAGTCGTGCACGGATTCCGTGTCGAATGCCGCGGCCGGCTTCTCCCACTCCGCCTTGACCAGCTTCAACGCCGCGGCGGCGCGCTCGGGATCGGCGTGCAGAACCGCGACGAGATCGCCTTTCTCGACGACCGTCACGCCGGGCAGCTCCTTCGCCTTCGACGTGTCGAGCGATTTGCGGGTGGCGCCGTGTACCGGCGGCCGCAGCAGGCGCGCGTAGAGCATGCCCGGAAGTCGGACATCGCCCGCGTATTTCGCGCGGCCGCTGACCTTCTCGCGCCCGTCCAGACGCTTCGGTGCCGTGCCGATGAGCTTGAACTCGCCGACGGAGCGGAGCACGGCCTTCTCGTCGACGAGGCGCGCGATCCGCTTTCCTTTTGCCAGCTCGCCGTAGGTCACCTTCTGCGAGCCGTTCGAGACCACGCCGTTGTCGACGACGAGCTTTCCGCGAGGCGTCCCGAGCTTCTGCGCGGCCAGGTTCATCAGGACCGTGCGCGCTTCGGCGGCCGCCGCGCGCACGGCCGGGCCGAAGAACCGCGTCGACATCGAGCCGTGCGTCCCCTGGTCCCACGGGCAGAGGTCCGTGTCGCCCATGACCATGTTGACCGAATCGAGGCCCACGCCCAGCTCCTCGGCAGCCATCTGCGCGAGCGACGTCTGCACGCCCTGCCCCATCTCGATCTTGCCGGAGAAGATCGTGACGCGCCCGTTCTCGTCGATGCGCAGGTAGGCGTTGAGATCTTCGGGATAGCCGCGCCGCCGCTGCTGCGCGAACAGCTCCGCGGGCCTGGCGGTGACCAGGACCACGATGCCGCCGCCGAGGAGCTTGCAGAAGGAGCGCCGGTCGATGCCCCGGAGTGGCGACGACGATCGGGTGGTCATCGGGCACCTCCGCTCTTCGACGCCTGCTCGATCGCGGCGACGATCCTCTGATGGGCGCCGCAGCGGCAGAGATTCGAGTTCATCTCGTCGACGATCGCCGCGTGCGATGGATGCGGCTGTTTCTGGAGCAGCGCCCAGGCGTTCATCAGCATCCCCGACGTGCAGTAGCCGCACTGGAATCCGCCCTGATCGATGAAGGCCTGCTGCAGCGGATGGAGGTTGCCGCCGTGCTCGAGGCCCTCGATGGTCACGACCTTCTTGTTCTCGATGGCGGCCAGCGAGGTCTGGCAGGAGCGCACCGCGGTGCCGTCGACGGCAACCGTGCACGCGCCGCAGATGCCTTCGCCGCAGCCGTACTTCGTTCCGGTAAGGTCGAGGTCGGTGCGCAGAACCCACAGAAGCGTGCGGCCGTCGTCGGTGTCGAGGGCTACGGGACGGCCATTCAGCGTGAACTTGATGCTCTTCCTCACGCGTGCCTCCTTGAGGTCAGGATGTCAATTGCGCGTGGCCGCGATCAGGGCGCGCAGAATCTGCAGGCAAGGGCGGCGAAAATCAATCGCGCGGATCGACAGATCCTAACGCAGGAGCTCCGGCATGGTCCTGTGAACCAACTGTGAACGTGCAGGCAGTCCTGAGTGCTGAGTCCTGAGTGCTGAGCTTGTTCGGGGGCGCCCTCAGGACTCAGAACTCAGGACTCAGGTCCCGCCGAAACGGCCCGGGCAGCGGCCTACTTCTCAGCGACCGACTTCAATTGGGCAAGACCGCTTTCGAAGTCCTTCCCCACGATCTTGTCGATATTGAAGAAGATCCCCATCACCTTGGCGAAGTAATTGTTGGGCCCGCGCATCGTCCAGGTCACGTTGGTCGACTGCCCTTTCGGCTCCAGAGCGAACTCGATGACGTCATGGCCTTCCATCGGCTTCACGAAATCCATCTTGATCGAGACCAGGGAAGCCGACGCCATGGTGATTTCCATCCGCCCCTTCCCGACTTTGCTGTTGCCTTCCCAGTCGTAGATGGCGCCCTGGCCGCTGGGCGCGCCGCTGAAGCTCTTCTTCATGGCCGGGTCGAGCTTTTCGTACGGGGACCAGGAGCTCCAGTTATGAAAATCGCTGATCAGCGGGGCGATCTTCTCCGGCGAAGCGTTGATGACGGCCGAGCGCTGGACGACGAACGTGTCGGGTCGCAAGGCAGCGAAGATAAGAAATGCGGCGACGAGAACGGCGATGACGATGGCGGTGATCTTCAAGAAATCATCCTTCCTTGCTCGATTGAGCGGGGGTCGGAGTCGTAGTTTGTTATGGATGTCGAGCCATTTTACATTCAAGGTCCGAGGCGACGCTGAGCCGCGGAGCGGCGAAATCTTTGTAGCCCAAGGCGTGAGAGCCTGGAGTTGCCGAACGCACCAAAGCTTGTCATCCCGAGCACTCGAATCGCGCAGGCGCGACACCAGAGAGAAGAAACGTTCGATCGTTCCCCCTCTCCCCGCCGCAGCGGGGAGAGGGCCGGGGTGAGGGGTCTCGTTCTCGTTCGAGAGGAGACCCCTCATCCGCCTTCGGCACCTTCTCCCCGCTGCGGCGGGGAGAAGGGCAACGAACGCCAGAGCCTGCATAAACACTGGGAGTTTCTTGCGTCCCTACAATCAGCGCGCTCGCGCGATTTGCTCGTACCGGCTTTTCACGAGAGGCAGATTCGTCCTGACGATGGGGTCCTCGGTCATGCCCCGCGCCTCCTGCCAGGTGCTGCGCGCCAGGCGCAAGGCTTCTTCGTGGCGGCCGAGGCGCTCCAGGAGGCCGGCACGCACCGACTGCACGAGCACGTCGGGACCGGAAATCCGCTGCAGCTCGGCGTCGGCGACCTGAAGGAGCGCGGCCGGATCGTCGCCCGCCGCGTACGACATCTCCAGCATCCAGTAGCGCTGGAGGTCCGGCTTGCTCGGATCGACGATTCTCCGCGCCGGGAGGGTGCCCTTCGAGCGCCACAACACGAACGATTGGAGCTCGTTGTCCGGAGTCATTTCCTCGGGATACCCGCGGCGGAACGTGCGGATCGCGTCCTCGGCCTCCCCCCAGCGTCCCTGCTCGCCGAGCGCCAGGACTTCACCCTCGAGGAACTCGTATTTGAGCCGGCCTAACGCGACCGTGGAGCCCGGCCCGAGGCCGGCGCGGTACCAGCGAATGGCCCGGTCGAGCTGGCCGCGGCGATGAAACTCGTGCGCGGCGTCGTAACAGCTGTCCGAGGGTGCCGATGACGAGAGCAGCTTTCGAAAGATCGCCTCGGCTTCATCGAAGGAACCCACGTCGATCAGGTCTTTTCCGAGCACGCGCTGGCCCCATTCGCCGAGGAGCGCGTCCTGGGCGGCGGCCGCTTCGGTCACGGCATTCCGCGCGAAAGGCACGCTGTCGGTGAACAGGCGTTCGTCGGCGAGCTTCTGGGCCTCGCGGATGGCGACGTAAGCGCGGTTGCGCGCGGCCTGCCGCTCGGCGACAGGCCTGCTGCCCGACCCGACAAGGAAGCCGTCGTACGTCAGCCGGACTGGAGGGCCGCCGTTCAACGGGATCGTGAGAATGTGCTTGACCGGATCGGCCTGGACATTGAGCAGCTCATTCGTGAAACCGCGACGGATCAGCGCATACCAGAGCACGCTGGTGGTCGCGTCCGTGCGGTCCTCGTCCGGGCTGCAACCAAAACTGGGAGCGGTGTCACCGAGAACGTTTGCTCCCTGCCGCGTGACCGGCACAGCCGCGACGCCGTTGAACCAGCCCATGCGGTTGTTAGGCCCGAAGATGATCGCTTCCTTCCGGCCGTCGCCGTTCACATCGATGAACCCGGCGATCCGGTGATGTCCCGAGCCCACGAAGAGGATCTGCCCGCGGTCGTTGCGCGGGTCGAACTCGTCGGTGAAGCTCGGCCAGTAATGCGCGTGCACGTAGGTGACGAAGACCCTGTCCACGCCGCTGCCGCTGACGTCGGCGGCGGTCAACACCGACGGACCGAAGTCCGGCGAGAATTGCGGAAACATGGCGGCGGCACTCGGCAGCCGTGCCATCCGCACGACGGCGCCGCTCTGCGGGTCGAAAAACTGCAGGGTGAAGTCGCCGCGTACGTTGACATCCGGAACCGCGGCGATGAGGCGTTTTCCGCCGGGCATGCGCACCATGGCCATGAGACTCTGCAGGGCCGGGCTTCGACTCCACAGCACGCGGCCGTCGCGGGCATACGCTCGCACTGTCCCGCTGCCGGCATCCGCCAGATGGTCGAACCTCGACGCCTGCCGGGCTTGCCAGAAAAGAAGGACGCCCGCGACGCAGGCGATGACCACCACCGCGGCGACGGCCGGAAGCCATCGCAGCCGCGCCCGTACCCGCTTGCGGCGCAGGTCGCGGAGAACTTCCGCGGCCGAGCCATAGCGGTCGCGCGGATCCTTCTCCAGCAGGCGCGAGACCATGCGAGCCAGCCATCGCGGCACCTCCGGCCGCTTGGCGCGCACGTCCGGCGCTTTCTCGAACACTCGCGCCACGACGCTGGCAATGGACATGGGCGCTTCAAATGGACGCGAACCGCTCAGCATCTCGTACATGAGGACGCCGAATGCGTAGAGGTCGGAGCTCGGCGTGGCTTCATAGCCCCTGGCCTGCTCGGGCGAGACGTAGCTCCACGTGCCGACGACCGTCTCATCCGCGGTGGCCATTGACTCGTCAGGCTCGTCGAATCGCGCCAGCCCGAAGTCGCCGAGCTTCACGGAACCGTCACTGGCCACGAGCACGTTGCTCGGCTTGACGTCGCGATGAACGACTCCCGTACGGTGGAGCGCATCGAGCGCCTCCAGCACCTGCTGGGCGATGGTGAGGATCCTGTCGATCGGCGGGTCCTCCTGCAGCAGGTCGGCCGCGGTGCCGCCTTCCACGAGCTCCATGGTGAGATAGACCAGACCGCCGGACTGTCCGAGGTCGAAGACGCGCAGGAGGTAGGGGCTGTTGGCCTGGCGCGCACAGACGACCTCGCGGCGGAAGCGCCGCAGCCACTGATCGGTGGCTCGATCGCCCCGCAGGATCTTGATCGCCACCTCGCGTTTGAGCTCGCGATCGAAGGCGGCATAGACACGCGCCGAGCCGCCGTGGCCGAGAAGGCGGCGCAGCTCGTAACGCGAAGCGACGACCGTCCCGATATCGAACAGCGGCGGTCCGGCATCGAAACCTGGCTTCGCTGCGTCAGTCGAATCGTCGTCCATGACCCGAAGTTGTTGATTCTATGGGAGTCGGGGCAGCCACCGCGCCATGAGGGGGGCACGAGGTCACGGGGTCACGAGGTTGCGAGGTCTCGAGGTGCGCGCCGCGAAGATTGAATGCTTGCCTCGTGACCTCGTGACCTCGCGACCTCGCGACCGCTCATAGAATTGACCGTGCCCATTGCCATCACGCGAGCCGTGAGCCCCCGCATCGTCGATTGCGAGCTGACGTTCCGCGAGCGCGTTCCGATCGATTACGCCCGCACAATCGCCCAGCACCACGCCTACGAACAGGCGCTCCGGCGCCTCGGCTGCACGATCGTCCATGCCCCGGAGCTGCCCGAGGCGGCCGACGGTGTCTTCGTGGAGGACGCGGCCATCCTCCTCGACGAGATCGCAATCGTCACGCGTCCGGGCGCGGAGTCGCGACGATGCGAGACCGGGAGCATCGCCGGACTGCTCGAGAAGTACCGCCCCGTTCACCGCATCGTCGAGCCCGGTTGCATCGACGGCGGCGACGTGCTGCGCATCGGACGGGCCCTGTACGTCGGCCGGTCGAAGCGCACCAACGACTCCGGGATCGAGCAGCTCCGCGCCGTCGTCGCGCCGCACGGCTACGAGGTCGTGGCGACATCGTTCCGCGGCTGCCTTCATCTCAAGTCCGCCGCAACGTACGCCGGCGTGCTCCTGTTCAATCCCGAGTTTGTGCAGGCCGCACTCTTCGGTGAAATCGAGGCCGTCGCCGTCGACCCGTCCGAGCCCGACGCCGCGAACGCATTGCTCATCGGGGAGACGATCATGATGTCGTCATCATGGCCGCGGACGCGGGCACGGCTGGAGAGACGCGGCCTACGCGTGATCACAGTCGACGCCGATGAGCTGGAGAAGGCCGAATCGGGCGTGACGTGCTGCAGCCTGGTGTTCGACGCGTAGTGGTACCGCCGTCACTCTGAGCCGGCGGAGCCGCCCCCGGCGGCGTAGCGCGGCGAAGAGTCTCTTACCGGGACGATTTGCAGGCTGGAGACTCTTCGCCGCGCTACGCCGCTCCCCGCAACTACCCGGAAGGCGTATGAGGGGTCTCGTCCTGAACGAGAACGAGACCCCTCGCCCCGGCCCTCTCCCCGCTGCGGCGGGGAGAGGGGGAACGATCGAACGTTTCTTCTCTCCGGTGTCGCGCCTGCGCGATTCGAATGCTCGGGATGACAAGGGCCCTGGGCTCCCGGATCTCCCCGCTCGCCGCTGAGCGTGTCACAATCCGCGACTGGGCCTTCCGAGCCGCGAACTGCTGAGGACACTTCATGAAAAGACTCCTTCTCGTTTTTCTCATCGCCTGCGCGCCGTTCGCAGCGCAGGCCACGACCGCGAAGAATCGTCAGGAGGTCGCCGCCTGGGAGCGGCGCGCGAAGAACGTCGAGATCGTCCGCGACGACTGGGGCATCGCCCATGTCTTCGGCAGGAGCGACGCCGACGCCGTCTTCGGGATGATCTACGCGCAGGCCGAGGACGACTTCAACCGCGTGGAGCGGAACTACCTGCTCTCGATGGGGCGGCTGGCGGAAGCGGAGGGCGAGGGAGAGATCTATCGCGACCTGCGCATGAAGCTCTTCATCGATCCTGCCGACATGAAGGCGAAGTACCGGCAGAGCCCCGCCTGGCTGAAGGCGCTGATGAACGCCTGGGCCGACGGTTTGAACTTCTACCTCTACAAGCATCCCGAGGTCAGGCCGCGGGTGATCACGCGATTCGAGCCGTGGATGGCGCTCACCTTCAGCGAGGGCAGCATCGGCGGCGACATCGAGCAGATCAACCTCGCCTCTCTCCAGGCGTTTTACGGGAAAGAGGCGACGACAGGCACGGCGGGCGGCGCTCCGCGCTCCGCGGTCGCAAGCTCGACGATCGCCGACTTCGTCGAACCGACCGGTTCTAACGGCATCGCCATCGCCCCGTCGAACACGGCCGACCATCACGCCCTCCTCCTGATCAACCCGCACACGTCGTTCTTCTTCCGCTCCGAGCTGCAGATGGCCAGCAAGGAAGGCCTCGACGCCTACGGCGCCGTGACGTGGGGACAGTTCTTCATCTACCAGGGTTTCAACACGCACACCGGCTGGATGCACACCTCGAGCGGCGTCGACAACATCGACGAGTACCTGGAGACGGTCACGAAGAAAGGCGACCGCTTCTATTACAAGTACGGCAGCGAAGAGCGGCCGCTGAAGACCGGCACGATCACCGTCCCTTACAAGACCGCCGGCGGGATGGCGAAGAAAGTCTTCACCGTTTATCGGACGCACCACGGCCCCATCGTCCGCGAAGCGGATGGCAAGTGGATCAGCGTGCGCCTGATGCAGGACCCCATGCACGCCCTGATTCAGTCGTACAGCCGCACCAAGTCGACGGACTACAAGTCGTTTCTGAAGACGATGGAGCTGCACACGAACTCGTCGAACAACACCATCTTCGCCGACGCGAACGGAGACATCGCCTACTTCCACTCCGACTTCATCCCGCGGCGCGACACGCACTTCGACTGGACCAAACCGGTCGACGGCAGCAACCCGGCCACGGAATGGCACGGCGTGCTCACCATTGCCGAGACGCCCCGCCTCCTCAATCCGCCTAACGGATGGATCTACAACAGCAACAACTGGCCGTGGTCCGCGGCCGGCCCCGACAGCCCGAAACGGGCCGACTTTCCGCCTTACGTCGAGCGCGGATACGAGGAAACGCCGCGCGGCTACCACGCCCTGAGGGTCCTTCCGGGAAAGAAGGACTTCACCCTCGACTCTCTCATCGCCGCGGCGTTCGACAGCTACCTGCCGGAGTTCGACCAGCTTCTGCCGCCGCTTCTCGCGGACTACGACGCACTGCCGTCGACAGACCCGCTCAAGGCGAAAGTGTCCGGGCAGATCGAGGTGCTGCGCAACTGGGACCGCCGCTGGTCGGTGAGCTCCGTCCCCACCGCCCTGGCCGTCTTCTGGGCCGAAGACCTCGGGCGCCGCGTCGCCGCCGAAGCGAAGAAGGCCGGCATGACCGCCGACGACTACTCCGCCACGAAGGCGACGCCGCAGCAGCGGCTGGAGGCGCTGGCCTCAGCGTCCGACAAGCTCGCCGCCGATTTCGGAAGCTGGAAGACGCCGTGGGGCGAGATCAACCGGTTCCAGCGCCTGACCGACGACATCGAGCCGAAGTTCGACGACTCCAAGCCGAGCATCCCGGTCGGCTTTACCTCTTCGCGCTGGGGATCGCTGGCCTCGTTCGGCGCGCGCGCCTATCCCGGGACGAAGAAGTGGTACGGCACGAGCGGCAACAGCTTCGTGGCCGTGATCGACTTCGGCAAACGGGTCGAGGCCCGCGCGGTCACGGCCGGCGGCGAGAGCGGCCATCCCGGTTCGCCGCACTTCGACGACGAGGCCGTGCGCTACGCGACCGGCAACCTCCGCGAGGTCTACTTCTACCGCGATCAGCTGAAAGGGCACACGGAACGGACGTACCACCCGGGGGAGTGAGCCGGGCCGGTTCCCCCGTCGCTTGGGAAACAGGCTGAGAGCCGCCGAGGGCGCCTAGTCGAGGCGGCGGAGCCGAGGCCGCTTTGTCGAGGCGGCGGAGCCGCCGACAGAATTTAGCGGCGGCCGTCAGGCCGCCGTGCGATTACCCAACCCAGCGTTCGAGCGCGCAAAGCGCGCGACAGATCATCGTTGTCAGCCTTCTGTCGGGCACTTCGTGCCCTCTTACGCCGCCGCGATCGCCGTGTCCGGCGGCCTGACGGCCGCCGCTAAATTCTTACGGCGGCTCCGCCGCCTGTCGAACCAACAAGATCGGGGCCCACACCTCGAATCAGCCTAACGGCTCACTTCGATGCTGGCACTCCGGAGTTGTGAGACAGCTGGGGACCTATGACTCATAGGATCCGTCCCGTCGGTCTCATCCGTACTATCCGTCTCATCGGTCCCATCCGACCCACCTGCTCCCATCTGTCCCGGCGGTCCATCATTCGTCATACTGCACATCACCATGACCGAGCACGCTTCTTCGGCGCCACCGAGCGATGTTCCCGAGCCGAGCCACGCCGAGCGCGCGCGGACGCTTTTGGCGGCCGAGAGCGTCGGCACGCTGGCGACGCAATCGACTCGGCACCCCGGCTGGCCGTTTGCCTCGGTCATGCCGTATGCGCTGATGGCGGACGGCTCGCCGCTGTTCCTGATCAGCGGAATGGCCATTCACACGCAGAACCTCGTCGCCGATCCGCGAGCCAGCCTGCTGGTGATGCAGAGCGGCAGCGGCTCCGATCCGCTCGGCGCGCCACGGGCCACGCTTCTCGGTCATGCGCGCCGGGTCGATCACGCCGGCGAGGCCGCACGGCAGGCGTATCTCGATCGCCACCCTTCGGCGCGGCACTGGATCGGCTTTTCCGATTTCTCGTTCTTTCAGCTCGAGGTGACACACCTCTATTTCGTCGGCGGCTTCGGCGTCATGGGGTGGGTCGGCGCGGAAGATTACGCGCTGGCCGCGCCCGATCCTCTCGCCGCCGTGGCGGCGGGAATCATGGATCACATGAATGCCGAGCATGCGGACGCGCTGCGCGAGATCGCCCGGCATTTCGCCGGGCTCGACGCGGAGGAGGCGACCATGGTCGCGTGCGACCGCCTCGGATTCGTCGTCCGCGCCCGGACTGCGCAAGGGATGAAAGGGGCGCGCATCCCGTTCCCGCGGGAGGTCCGTTCCAGCGATCAGGCGCGGGAGGTGCTGGTCGCAATGACCCGCGAAGCGCGAAAGGGATAGGCGATCATGCAGGCACTCTCGATGCGGCTGTTGCGAGTCTTCGGCGAGCTCGGCAAGGAACGGCTGGACCTTCACACGCTTCTCGAGGCCGCCGGCAACGACCCAGCCGAGCGACGGCGCGCACTCGATGCCATCGAGGAGCTCAAGCGCGACGGCATGCTCGAGGAGCGCAGCGGCGACTTCTACGCCCTCACCGCGAAAGCGAAGGCTGTGATCCAGATTGCGTGAGCCCGGAATACTCGCCGGCCGTCCCGCCTTGACCTAGTCGTACGACATTCCGTACGATTGAGCCCGACCATGAAGACCGTCACCGCCAGTGAAGCTCGCGCGAATCTCTACAAACTGCTCGACGAGGCCGCGGTCACGAGCGAGCCGGTCCAGATCACCGGCAAGCGCGCCAACGCCGTTCTGGTCTCGATGGACGACTGGCGAGCGATCCAGGAAACGCTCTATCTCCTCTCCATTCCCGGCATGCGCGCCTCCATCAGGAAGGGGCTGGCCACGCCGGTTAAAAAGTGCCTGGAGTCGCTCGACTGGTGAGGGCCTGGCGGATCGTCTTCACGCCGCAGGCCGCTAAAGACGCGAAGAAGCTGAGCCGCTCCGGCCTCAAGCCGAAGGCCGAAGCCCTTCTCGACATCCTGCGCAGTGATCCCTTCCAGTCGCCTCCTCCGTTCGAGAAACTTCTCGGCGATCTCGCTGGTGCATTTTCGCGGCGCATCAACATCCAGCACCGGCTGGTGTACCAGGTGCTCCGCCGCGAGCGGATCGTGAAGGTTCTGCGGATGTGGACGCACTACGAGTGAGGAACAGGCGGATGGGACCGATGTACGCCGCTCACTAACGCTTCCAAGAAACACCCAGTGTTCATGCGGCTCTAGCGCTCGTTGCCCTTCTCCCCGCCGCAGCGGGGAGAAGGTGCCGAAGGCGGATGAGGGGTCTCCTTTTGGAACGACAACGAGACCCCTCACCCCGGCCCTCTCCCCGCTGCGGCGGGGAGAGGGGGAACGATCGGGCGTTTCTTCTCGCATCCGGTCGGTAAAAACAAAGAAACGGCCACCCGAAGGTGGCCGTTTCGTCGAACCGCGGAAGAACCAGTTACCAGATCCGCACGCGATCCTCGGGCTTGACGTAGTTCGCGTCGCCTTCCTTCACGTCGAAGGCCGCGTACCAGGCGTCGACGTTCCGCAGCGGCGCGAAGGCGCGAATCATCCCGGGCGAATGCGGGTCGGTGGTGACCTGCTGGCGCAGCGCGTCGGTGCGCTGGATCGTGCGCCACACCTGCGCCCAGCCGAGGAACACGCGCTGGTCGCCGGTGAAGCCGTCGATCACGGGCGCGGGCTTGCCGTTGAGCGAGATGTGATAGGCGTCCAGGCCTAACAGGATGCCGCCGAGGTCGCCGATGTTCTCGCCCATGGTCAGGCGTCCGATGATGTGCAGTCCCGGCAGGCCCGGCAGGTTGAATGCTTCGTACTGGGCGCCGAGCTTCGCCGCCTGCACTTCGAACTTGGCCGCGTCCTCGGGTGCCCACCAGTCGCGCAGGACCCCGTCGCCGTCGGACTTGCGGCCCTGGTCGTCGAAGCCGTGGGTGATCTCGTGGCCGATGACGCCGCCGATGCCGCCGTAGTTGACGGCCATGTCGGCCTTCGGGTCGAAGAAGGGCGGCTGCAGGATCGCGGCCGGGAAGACGATCTCGTTGCGGGTCGAAGCGTAGTAGGCGTTGACGGTCTGCGGCGTCATTCCCCACTCCGCCTTGTCGACCGGCTGGCCGATGCGGCTCAGCTCGCGGTCCCATTCGAACTTCGACACGCGTTCGGCGTTGCCGACCAGGTCGCCCTCGGCCACCTGCAGCTTCGAGTAGTCGCGCCACTTCGACGGATAGCCGATCTTCACGCCGAACTTCGACAGCTTCTCGATCGCCTTGGCCTTCGTCTCCGGCTGCATCCACTGCAGGTTCTCGATGCGGGCCTTCAGCGCGAAGCGCAGGTCGGCGACGAGCTTCTCCATCTTGACTTTCGACTCGGGCGGGAAGTACTCGGCCACGTACGTGCGGCCGATCGCTTCGCCCATGGAACGTTCAGACGCGCTCACGGCGCGCTTCCACCGCGGCTGCTGCTCCTGCGCGCCGTTGAGGAACTTGGCGTGGAACTCCCAGTGCGCGTCGACGAAGCGCTTCGACAGCAGCGGTGCCGCGTCATCGGCGATGTGGAACGCCTGCCAGGCCTTGAGCGTCTCCACCGGCGTATCGGCGAAGACCTGGGCGATCTTCGGAAGGGCCGTGTTCTGGCGGACGATCGCCACCGGCGCCTTGTCCAGTCCCGCGGACTTGAGCCAAACGCTCCAGGGGAATCCCGGCGCGTTCTTCTCGAGCTCGGCCACGGTGGTGGGGTTGTAAGTCTTGTCGCGATCGCGTCCCTGGGCGCGAGTCCAGTGCGCCTCGGCGATCTTCGTTTCCATGGCCACGACGTCGGCGGCGTTCTTGTCGGGATCGTCCCAGCCGATCAGCCGGAGCATGTCGGCGACGTACTTCTGATAGCGCTCTTTCTGCGGCTTGAAGTTTTCCCGCAGGTAGAACTCGCGGTCGGGAAGGCCGAGGCCGGACTGCGAGAGGTAGAGCGTGTACTTGTCCGGATGCTTGGCGTCGTCGGAGACCCCGGCGCCGAAGAACGACCGGCCCATCGACAGGTGGGAGCGGCCCATCAGGCGAGCCACATCCGTGCGCGTCTCGGACTTCTTCACGGCGTCAAGGAACGGCTGGATGGGCTTGGCGTCGAGCTTCTCGGCAGTCGCTTCATCGAGGAAGGTGCGGTAGATCGTGGCGACCTTCGCCTCGTCGGAGCCGGCCTTGAGGTTCTTGTCGGCCGCCCACCCTTCGAGGATCGCGTGCACGCGAGCTTCGGAAAGATCGCGCAGGATCATGAACGCGCCGAAGCTGGTCTTGTCGGGCGGGATCTGCGTCGTGTCCGCCCACTTGCCGTTGACGTAGCGGAAGAAGTCGTCGCCCGGCTTGACGCTGCGGTCCATGCCGGCGAGATCGATGCCCCAGGTGCCGTAACGCTTCGCGGCCGTGGGAGCGCCGGTCGTTGAGGAGGCCGAAACGTCGGCGCCCTCGAAGAGGGTGACCATCGTGCAGTCACGGTCGAGGCACCGCCCGTCGGCGCGGGCATCGGCGGTGAACAGCGGAAGCACTGCAAACAACGAAATCGCGACAACGGAAAGCCTGAATCTCATCTACACGATTCCTCTCGTAAAGGGCTTTTCTTGAGACCGGCAGGACGGGGATTTTGGCCCCGGCAGAATACGCCGTGGGCAGATCCCGATCCAGCGGCGTCGGTGACGAATCGATGAACGAGGGACCCCTGACCGCGTCGACTCATCCTCGCGCTCACCATTAATTACAGCGCATCTGAGCCAGCGGCACTGAGTGACTTATCGGTTGCTTTTTAGAATTGATCAGTTACCTTGGGTTCCCGGGTTTCGAGTGGGTGATGTATCGGAGCTGAGCCGCGGAGCGGCAACATTGGTCTCTCGGAGATGTCGCCGCTCCGCGGCTCGTACGCTGGATCGCGTATCGATCGTCCCAACGCTGACGCATTGGGCTACATAGATGTCGCCGCTCCGCGGCTGGAGTGCCATTCTTCGACATTGCTTCGGACCACTGAGAGTCCTGAAGAGCCGTCATCTTTTGCCCGTCGTTTAGACCGGAGCTTGATAAACCCACTGGAGCTGCGCTGATGAGCTCACACGAGCTGCGGAACACTCTCAAGGTCCAGCGAGCCATGCGCGATCTGACTCAGGCGGACCTGGCGGCAAAGGCCGGCATCACGCGGAAGTCGGTCAACGCCATCGAGACGGGGCGGATGGTGCCTTCGGTCCTTCTGGCGCTGAAGCTGGCGCGCGCTCTCGACGTGTCGGTCGAAACGATCTTCACGCTGCACGACCAGGCCGAGGTGCAAACGGTCACGCCATCGTGATGAGCCTTCACCACAGAGAGCACAGCGCAGGCTCGCCCCGCTCGCCCGCAACCGAAGATGGCCGCACAGGTCCCCTCGCCCCGCGGCGCGATGCATCAACCACTCGGATCGAACGTCCGCGGGGCGAGGGGACCGGTCGCCCATCGTTTTGGTGCAAGGAAACCTTCCCGTGGTGCGCAGAAACTTCGAGTCAGTAGTACAGAGATTCCCTGTGAATTTCTGTGACTCTGCGCCTCTGTGGTGAAATCGCAGTCGCAACCACGAACCTTCCGCTGCACAGCAGTTCCAGATGTTTGAAATGGAGAAACGATGAAACGAATCTTTCTCGCCCCATTCCTGGCCCTGCTCGGTCTGCTCGCGTATGCGCCGCTCGCCGCTCAGCAGGCGCTGCCGACGAGCGCAGAAGTCCACAAAATCCTGGTCGACCGCATCGACGCGCAGCACCAGGGTGTCGGCATCGTGGTCGGGCTCGTCGATCCGTCGGGCCGGAGGATCGTCGCCTATGGCACCTTCGACAAGGACAAGCGAGCGGTCGACGGCGACACGCTGTTCGAGATCGGCTCGGTGACCAAGGTCTTCACCTCGCTCCTTCTCGCCGAGGATGTCGTACGCGGCGACGTCAAGCTGGACGATCCCGTCGCCAAATACCTCCCTTCCGAGGTGAAGGTGCCGGAACGCGGGGGAAAGAAGATCACGCTGGTCGATCTGGCGACGCACACGTCCGGGCTTCCGCGGCTGCCGACGAACATGCATCCGAAGGACCTGTCGAATCCGTACGCCGACTACTCGGTGAAGCAGCTCTACGAGTTCCTCTCCGCGTACGAATTGCCGCGCGACATCGGCTCACGTTACGAGTACTCGAACCTCGGCGCCGGGCTGCTCGGCGTCGCCCTCTCGCGGCAAGCCGGAACCGACTACGAGACGCTCGTCCGCAAGCGCATCACCGCGCCACTTTCCATGACCAGCACGGCCATCAGCCTGACCAGCGCTCTGAAGCAGAGACTCGCGCCCGGCCACGACCGCCAGGGTGAGCGCGTCCCGAACTGGGATCTGCCGGCGCTGGCCGGCGCGGGAGCGATCCGCTCGTCCGCGAACGACATGCTCACCTTCGTCTCTGCGAACCTCGGCCTCACCGAGTCGCCGCTCGCCACGCCGATGGCGCTGATGCTGAAGACGCGCCGGCCCACGGGAGTCCCGGGACTCGAGGTCGCGCTGGCGTGGCATATCTCGTCGAGAAACGGCCGCGAGATCGTCTGGCACAACGGAGGAACCGGCGGCTACCGCTCCTTCATCGGATTCGATCCGAAGGCACGCATCGGCGTGGTGGTCCTGGCGAACATGTTCACCGACAGCGGCGTCGACGACATCGGCCAGCACCTCCTCGACCCCACCGTTCCTCTCGTCGGACCGCCGAAAGAGAGAAAGGCGATTGCCGTCGACCCGAAGGTCCTCGAGCGCTATGTCGGCAGCTACGAGCTCGCGCCGAACTTCGTCCTGACCGTGACGCGCGAAGGGGACCATCTCTTCGCACAGGCGACGGGACAGGGGAAAAACGAGATCTTCGCCGAGAGCGAGCGGGACTTCTTCCTGAAGGTCGTCGACGCGCAGATCACCTTTCAAACCGACGCCTCCGGCGCAACCACCGGACTCGTGCTTCACCAGGCCGGCCGCGACGTCCCGGGCCGGCGCCTCGCGGCCATGGTGCCACCGCCGAAAGAGCGGAAGGAGGTCGCGCTCGATCCGGCGATTCTCGATCGCTACACCGGCCGTTACCGGCTCACGCCAGCCATGGTCATCGCCATCACGCGCGAAGGGGATCACCTTTTTCTGCAGGCCACCGGACAGTCGAAGCTGGAAATGTTCGCCGAAGGAGAACACGACTTCTTTCTCAAGGTCGTCGACGCACAGGTGACCTTCGTCAGCGAGGGCGCGGCACCAGCGACGAAGCTGATCCTCCATCAGAACGGGATGGACGTACCAGCCACTCGGATCGAGTAACTACTGCCGGCTGCCCCTCAACCGGCCGGCGACGATCAGAGCCACGCCCGCCGCCGCCGCGACGGCAGCGAGAAGAAGGTCCTGACCAGGATGCTGCGGCATCGGCAGGCCGGCGGGATCGGCGGGCACCGCATCACCTTCTCGCGCGGGATTGATGCGGACGTCGATCCTGCTCCGCGGCGGATGCGCGGCCAGCCACGATTCCAGCGGGGCCATCTCGCCGGAGCGCACCGCTGACGAGCGGAAGGCCGCGACAACCGGCTGCCCATTGAGGTCATACGAGGCGCGGCATTCGGCGAAGTACCATTTGCCGCCTCCCTGGCGCGTCGCGGCTCGATAGGAATCGAGCTCGCTGCTCACCACCACAGCCGTGACGAGCGGCCAGCGGGTCCTGGTCGAGAGCGTCCAGGCATCGGCCGCCGAAGCGATCAACGCAATCGCGCTGCAGAGCAGGAGGAAGAAGCCGAGGAGAATGGCCGGAGACGCGAGCGAGATCGACCGGCGTGCCGGAGTGGAGTCCATGCGGTGAGCGGATTATGCGGCACTCCCCATCGCATCGCCACGTTCCCTGCTGTTAGACGCCTCTCGAATCGCGCTGCGCGATTCGAGTGCTCAGGGTGTCGGGAGCCGGGTGGGCGAGGTTCTATTTCCGCCGCTTCTTCGCCGCCAGTTCCTTCGGCAGGCAGCAGCGCTTGTACTTCAGGCCGCTGCCGCAGGGACACGGCGCGTTCAGGTTCAACCCCGTTTGGCGCTGCAGACCCCGGCCGAAGATCTTCGTAAAAACACCGAGGAGAATCTCCGAAAAGCGGTCCACCCGTTTGGCCATGAGGGGGTCATCGTACACCGGCCGGAAAGCGGCGCTGTTCAGCAGTCGGACTCGGAGTGCGGACGTCCCGTCTCGCCGTGAACGAGCCTTCCCTCCGGCGCGCCAACAGGCCGGCGGCAAGATCCTTGGCGATTCCGTGGTCCCGGGCGTCGAAACGTACGGGCGTCCGGCGAGGCCGTGCGCCCGTCACTCTGGGCCGGCGTAACCGCTGGGGTGGTGGATGGGCGGGAGCGGTGGAGCGCGGCGAAGAGTCTCTTACCGGGACGATTTGTCAGCTCGAGACTCTTCGCCGCGCTACGCCGCTCCACCCGCCCAACCTACCTCGCGGCTCCGCCGGCTCAGAGTGACGGGAGACTCGGCTCTCCTGGTGCACGGGCGGGCTTTCGAACCCGGCAGGGGGCAGGCTGGAAAGCCTGCCCCACACCGAGAGTGACGGAGTGGTCGCCAGCGACTGCCTGACCTCTCCGGTGGTGCGGTCGAACAACACGAGCGCGATGCCGCCGGCAGCGACGCGGATCTCGCGCGGCGCTCCGGCCACGTTCACCCTGCGGATCGCTTCGCGCGCGGTGTCGTTGATGACGATGGCGAGCACGGCGCGCTTTGTACTTTCGCATGGCAGCCTTGCGATCCATGATCGGATCGTATCTGAGTCCTGAGTCCTGAGTCCTGAGTTCTGAGTGCTGAGTCCTGAGTACTGAGGGCTGAGTCCTGAGTGCTGAGTGCTGAGTCCTGAGGGCTGAGGGCTGAGTCCTGAGTGCCGAGTCCTGCGACGTCTGACGAGGCGGCGTAGCCGCCGAAAGAATTTAGCGGCGGCCGTCAGGCCGCCGGAGCAAGCGATCGCGTCAGCGTACGAGGGCACGAAGTGCCCGACAGAAGGCGGGGGGAACGGACTCAATGATCTGTCGCGCGCTTCGCGCGCTCGGACGCAGGGTTGGGCTGATCGGACGGCGGCCTGACGGCCGCCGCTAAATTCTGTCGGTGGCTCCGCCACCTCAACAAAGATCGCAGGACTCGGCACTCAGGACTCGGCACTCAGGACTCGGCACTCAGGACTCGGCACTCAGGACTCGGCACTCAGGACTCGGCACTCAGGATTCAGTACTTAGCACTCAGCACTTCCGTTCGGCACGCGAAGTGCTTTATACTGTAAAGCGATGCACGCGCTTCACGAACATGCCGAGGAGAACCTCCGCTACATCCGGTCGGCGATGGAGCGGGCCGGGACGTTCACGGCCATTCCCGGCTACGGCACGATCGCGGTCGGAGTCACGGCCGTGGTCGCTTCGCTGATCGCCGGCGACGAGGTGTCCCGGCCGCGATGGCTCGTGGCGTGGTTGTGCGAGGCGGTGCTGGCGGCCGTCATTGCCGGCGTCTCCATCGTCCTGAAGGCGCGCGCGTCGTCGATGTCGCTCGCTTCCGCGCCGACGCGCAGGTTCGCCCTCGCCTTCCTGCCCGCCGTGGCGGCGGGCGGGGTGCTCACCTGGGTCTTCTGGGCACACGGCCTCCATGATCCGATCGCACCGATGTGGCTGCTCATCTACGGCACGGCGGTGACGGCGGGCGGCGCGCTGTCGGTCCGGATCGTCCCCATCATGGGATTGGCCTTCTCCCTCCTCGGCACGATCGGCTTCTTTCTGCCGGAAGCGGCGGTGCCGCACCTGTTGACGATCGGTTTCGGTCTGCTGCACGTCGCCTTCGGCGCCTTCATCGCGAGGTACTACGGTGGCTAAGAAATCCGCTGCCGCGCGTCCGGCTGCGCCTCTGCGCGAGGTGCGAGGCGAGGGATTCGCCGCCGCACCGGCGCTCGACCGGGTCATCCACGAGCGCCTGCGCCTGGGCATCGTCTCCGCGCTGGCGGTCAACGACCGGGTGTCTTTCAATGATCTGAAGGCGATGCTGAAGACGACCGACGGCAATCTCAGCGTGCACGCGCGCAAGCTGGAGAGCGCCGGTTACATCGAGTGCATCAAATCCTTCGAGGGGCGCCTGCCGCGAACCGAATACAAGCTGACGCGGGCGGGGCGCCACGCGCTGGAGAAGTACATCGCGCACATGGAGTCGCTGATCGACGCCGTGCGCGGCTGATTTTTTTGAGGATGGACTTTATGGTACAAAGCACTTTCCATGTCGCCATCATCATGGACGGCAACGGCCGCTGGGCCGCCGAGCGCGGCCTCCCCCGCACCCGCGGTCATGAGGCCGGGGCCGACGCCGTGGAGCGCACCGTCCAGGCAGCCCCGACTCACGGCATCACCGACCTGACTCTCTTCGCCTTCTCCTCGGATAACTGGCAGCGGCCGAAGCACGAAGTGGAGGCGTTGATGCGCCTGTTTCACTCCTATCTGCTGCGCCAGAGCGGCCGCTGCCGCGAGAACGGCATCGCCCTGCGCGTCATCGGCCGCCGCGACCGGCTCTCCCCCGCCCTCGTCGAAGCCATCGAGGTTGCCGAGCGCCGCACCGCGGGCGGCAGCCGCATGACCCTGCGCATCGCCGTCGACTACTCCGCGCGCTGGTCCCTCGCCCACGCAGCCGGATCGAGCGACCTCCGCGCCGCCATCGCCCGCGCCAACCACGACGCCACGCCGATGCCCGACGTCGATCTCCTCATCCGCACCGGACGCGAGCAGCGGCTCAGCGATTTCCTTCTCTGGGAGAGCTCCTACGCGGAGCTGCATTTCACCGCCACGATGTGGCCCGACTTCACCGCCGACGAGCTGGCCAGAGCCGTCGCGGTCTTCCGCAGCCGGAGCCGCCGCTTCGGCCATGTCGACGCGGTCGAGGCGGCTCACGGGAGCTGACCCAGCTGCAACGCACCACAGCAACACACCACAGAGAGCACAGAGATCACAGAGGGATTTCTCCGTGCTCTCTGTGGTGAATTCAACGCCCGAGTCGACGCGCCATGAGCATCAGCTGACCCCGATGGTGTGTCGCGCGCTTCGCGCGCTCGGACGCTGGGTTGGGCTGATCGGACGGCGGCCTGACGGCCGCCGCTAAATTCTGTCGGCGGCTCCGCCGCCTCGACAAGGATCGCAGGACTAGCCCTCAGGACTCAGGACTCAGGACTCAGGACTCAGGACTCAGCACTCAGGACTCAGCACTCAGGACTCAGCACTCAGCACTCAGCACTCAGCACTCAGCACTCAGCCTCTGCGGTGACGAGATCGTGGGTCACAATAGAGTCGTGGGCAACCGATCGCGCGCGCCGCTGGCGCTGCTTCCCGTGCCGGTACGGCAGGCAATCTCGCTGCTGGCGCTCGCTCTCAACACGGCGGCATGCGGGACGGTTCTGCTTCTCTTCGCGGTCGTCAAACTCGTCGTGCCGGTGAATGCCGTCCGGCGCCGCATCGATCCGCTGCTGAACGGATTGGCCCGCTGGTGGATCGCCAACAACGGGACCTGGATCGCCCTCGTGCAGGACGTGGACTGGCGGGTGACCGGAGCGGACGGGCTGCGCCGCGACGACTGGTACCTCGTCGAATCCAACCATCAGAGCTGGGTCGACATCTTCGTCCTGCAGAAGGTGCTCTCGCCGCGCATCCCGATGCTGAAGTTCTTCCTGAAGCACCAGCTGATCTGGGTTCCGTTCGCAGGGTTGGCCTGGTGGGCGCTCGATTTCCCCTTCATGCGCCGTTACTCGCGCGAGTACCTCGCCGCGCATCCGGAGAAACGGCGGGCCGACCTCGAGCGGATCCGGAAATCGTGCCGGAAATTCTCGCTCGTTCCGACTGCGGTGATGAACTTCCTCGAAGGAACGCGGTTCACTGTCCCGAAGCACGCAGGGGAGCCATCGCCCTTCCGGCATCTCCTCCCCCCGAAAGCGGGCGGCATCGCCCTGGCCCTCGACGCGATGGGCGAGCGCTTCCACTCCCTGCTCGACGTGACGCTCTTCTATCCCGGCCGCGTCCCCTCCTTCGCCGATCTCCTCGGCGGCCGCGTGCAGCAGGTCGTGGTCGTCATCCGCGAGCGTCCCATTCCGGCGGATCTCCTCGGCTGCGACTACGCGTCCGACCCGGAGTTTCGATTGCGGGTCCAGTCGTGGGTCCAGGAGCTCTGGAGCGAGAAGGATCGCCTGCTCGAGGAGCTGGCGTCGGAGACCGCGCCGCCGCCGGTTGCGTAGCCGGTGGCCTCGTGTAGGACAGGCTTTCCAGCCTGTCCTTCTCCGGGCTGGCTGGAAAGCCCGTCTCACGCGAGGGGACAGGCTGGAAAGCCTGTCCTACACGGCGAATGCGGCACCGCTCGCCGTCGTTTCGGGGCCTCGTCGAGCAGGAGCAGCCACCGGCTGCCGCGCGTCGGATCGACGGACTGCTCGAGGCCGTCGTAGGAGAGCGGCCGCTGGAAAGATCCCGTGGCGCTGGTGAGCGCCTCGGAAAGCGTGGTCGGCAGCGGCAGGCTGGTCGCCGGGAATGGCGTGCCTCCCGCGCCGGCCTCCTGCAGGACCGCGTAGACCTTCCCGTTCGGCGGCACCTGCACGGAGAGATTGCCATCGATCGGCGTGGTCGCCGAGCGCCCGAACAGATCGCGCAAGACGTCTTTGTAGATCGTGGTCTGGCCCGCCGCGACGGTTACGGGCTGAGTGAGCGCCACGCTGCTGGTGGAGGGATAGAACGTGGCCACGAATGTCGCCGGCGATGACTGCGCCAGGAAGGCGACCGCCGTCTGATACGACGGCGACGCTCCTGCCGACGAGACGCCGCCGATGATCGGGACGACCGTGGTCACGGTCGGAATCGCGGTCAGCGCGCCCTTCCCCAGTTTTGCGGCCAGGGTGTTGTTGAGCGGCGCGCTCACGAACGTCGCTTTGCCGAGCGTGGCCACCGCGATCACAGAGCCGCCGCCGCTGTCGACGTCGATCTCGATGCGCGACGGCGCGCCGAGCGTGATCCGCTGCATTCCATAGCGGGGGATATCTGCCGTCGTAATCCGGCCGTCGGCGATGACGCGCACGCTGGCGTGATCCGCGCCGGTCGTCTCCGCCAGCGTGAGCGTCGTCGGAGCGGGCACGCTGAGGTAGATCCCGTGCGGAGCGCCGATGCGCGCTCCCGTTCCGCGCGGGACGACGGGAACGCCTGCCGTCGCGGCGATGAGTCCGAGCCGCTCGCGTGGAATGCGGATCTCGATCTGGCCGACGGTTCCGGCTGCGGCGCCGAAGACCTGCACGACCGGATCGGTCAGGGTGACGACGTCGTTAGGCGGCACGAGAACCACGGCGCGCTTGACCGCGCCGGCACCGAATCCGTCCGCGCCTGCGGGCGTGAAGATCATCTCAGAATGGACGGCGTCGCCGCCGCTATTGGTCAGGCGCAGCCGGTTCACGGCATCGGGAACGATGAACGACCGCGCCCCGACCTCGAGCGCCGTCGTCCTTCCGCTGGTCACCGCGAGCCGGGCGTTGTCCTGCACGAGCAGCCGCGCCGAGGCGCCGTCCTTCGTGCGCACGGTGAAGTACGTCTAGCGCGGCAGCGGCGATCCGCTCGGCGCAAAGGGCCGGCGCGTGAACAGCTTCACCGTGCGCGTCGCTCCCGCGGCCAGCGGCTGCGCGTTCCAGCCGTTCTCCGGCACCAGCCACACCTCCGGGCCGATCTCCGCAGCCAGCTCCATCGGCGTGTTGCCGCTGTTCTGGATGGAGACTTCGCGGGCCGGCCTGTTCGAGTCGTCGTCGCCGGAGAAGCCGGGGAAGGCGGCGTATTCGCCCGGCACGCCGTCGACGATGAACTGCGGCGTGGCCGCCGGTCCGCCGCCGACTTTCAGGTTCACGAACGCGTAAGGCGTCACGGGCCGCGGCTGGGTCACGCCGACGGCGAAGATCACGCCGTGATACGACCCCGCCGTGTCGTTAGGCGGACCGCTGTACTGAATCGTGAACGTCCGCGGCACGCGCGGCTGCAGCGTCACGAACGCTCCTCCCTCGGCGATGCTGAAGAACGGACGCGAGCCCGGCAGCTCCGACTGCCCGACGATGATCTGCGCCGGCGCCGAACCCCAGCGATACGAGCCACAGAAGGGCGACCAGGGCGAGCCTGCGTCCGGCAAACATCGGGTTATGAATAGAGGAGAATTGTACACGCCGGGCGCATCGATTTCGTTCCGTTCCTGAGAGTCTCCGCTCGATTTGAAGAAATCGAGAGCAGGTGGACACGAGCATTTGACGGGGGGCGGTTCCGCCACGCTCGGACGGAGGAACCGGTGCCCCCAAGGTGCGCTCCGGCCGCCTTACGTCCCTGCTTTCTTCAGCTGACAGGCGTCGACGATCTTCGTCGGGTCGACGGCGGCGTTATCGACCTGCTCCTCGATCACTCTGCCGTCCTTGCCGATCAGGAACGTGGCTCGACGGGCCGAGACCATCGTGGCGTCTTTGATGTGGTATTCCTTTTCGAGCCCGTACGCTTTGATGGCTTTGGCGTCCATGTCGCCGAGCAGCGGGAACGCGATCCCGTTCTGCTGGGCAAAGGCGTGATTCGCGAAGGGGCTGTCTACGCTCACACCCAGAACCTGGGTGTCTGAGCCTTCCAGTTTGGCCAGATTGGCCTGGAAGGCCTTCATTTCCTGCGTTCACCCACCGGTGAACGCGAAGACGAAGAATGCCAGGGCGACCTGCTTCTTGCCTCGATAGTCGTGCAGCGAGACCGGCTTGAGGCCATGGCCGTCGTACTCGAGCAGCGTGAAGTCGGGAGCCATGTCGCCGACTTTGATCTTCAGCGGCTCCGGCGCCTTCTTCGCTTCCTGCGCGAAGGCCGCGCCCGGGAGCGACAGTGCACCGATCAAAAGGATTCCCGCGAGACGATTGGGCAATCGACACCTCCTCGGAACATCCTAGGTTAGAGGCCACGGGCCGTGCCGTGGTGACAAGAATCTCGAAACATCCGGCACTGCCCAGCCCCGATCAAAAGCGCGTGCCACCCTGAGAGCGCCGCCGGCTCGCGGCCCGCGCGGAGGCAAGCGCCATCTGCTGCTTGTCGCGAAGAGCCTTGACCTGCCGCAGGACGATCACGGCTGCGCTGGCGCAGACGATCGCTGCGATCCCCCCCGCAACCCATCCGCCGATGGCGACATTGGAGATGAGTCCGCCGATCAGCGCACCGAAGACGGCCACGCCCAGGTCGGCCGGAACACCGTAGGCCTCGCTGCCCATGAGCCGCGGCACGATCCAGCCGCACACGGCGCCGATCACGGCGAGAAGAGTGAATGTCATTGCGTTTCCTCCTTCGAACCTTCGTAGCTGCAGACCGACCCGCAGCGACACGATCGCCGCCACTGTCTGCCTGGCTGGAATGGGAAGCTAAGGGATTGAGATCAGAGGATCTGACTTAGCTCAGAAGGACTGAAGCGCGGAGAGAACTTCCGGCGTTCTGGCAGTATACGTCCGCTCTGCCATCATCGTTGTGCACGAAGTGAGCCGGTTGCGATCTTCTCACCACATGGCGAGGCCAGGAGCTCACGAGGCGTCCTGGGCCGCCGCAATCATTGAGCGGAGGCCGTCAGGCCGCCGGAGCAAGCGAGCGCATCAGCGTTTTCCCCGCCCTATCCGACAGCCCTCGCGAGAAGGTAGCAGCGACGGCTGGGATACTCCGCTCCCTCATACGGCTCGCGCTGAATTTCCTCAATGACTCGGAAGCGAGCCTCGCCAAGGGCGCGACTCACCTCTTCAGGCTTGTGGAAGCGAAAGTCCAGCGAAACCGGCGCCCCGAACAGCTCATCGGCGTGTACGACTTCCTCGCCGACGTGGAACGCCACCAGCGCCAGCCCATCCAGCGCAATGACCCGGCGCATCTCGCGAAAGACGCGGCCTAGATCAGCGGGCTCGAAATGCACGATCGAATAGAACGCCACGACCCCGCCGAGAGTGGCGTCTTCGAGATCGAGAGCGCACATATCGCCGACTCGAAAATCGATCCCGGCGTTGAGGTTCGTGGCCACCCGGACCATTTCCGGCGAGAGGTCGATACCGACGACGGACACACCCTGCTCCTGCAAATATCTCGCAACGTGCCCCGGGCCGCAGCCCAGTTCCGCGACCAGACCGCGGCCGCGCATCGCCTCGGCGAACCGGTTCAGCAGATGGCGGTCGAGTGGCTTCTGTTCCAGCTCGGTCGCCAGGTGGTCGGCATATGCCTGCGCGGCCGAGTCGTAGCTGTCGCGAATGTCCACTTACGGCACAAGTAGATCACTGCTGAGATTGGACGCCAACTGAAATCAGAGTCTTTCCATCCTTCCGCCTAACGGCTTTGCGCCTTCGCGGCGGGCGGGCGACGCGCGATGGCCAGTCGGTGACGCCGAATGGAACATCCTCGATCTTCATATGTCGTGTCTCCGAACCCTCAGCGGCGGAGCCCCGAGGCGAAAGTGTAGCGCACTCGGCAGGCAGGAACGAAGCGGGACAGTCCGCTGCAGGCGCTCGTTAGTTCGCCGGCGCCTCCGGCGGCCACTCACCGTTGAGGGGGACCACAAAGCTCCACGTGACGGGCGCGATGCGACCATCGAGCGTAGAGGCGGGCGCAAAGCGCCATTGGCGGACTGCGGCAAGCGCAGCGGTGTCAATGCATGGAGAAACCGAACCGACAATGCGCGCCTTCGTTACCCTGCCGGCGGCGTCGATCTGAACGGTGGCGATTGGGAGGTTGCGCCCCGCGTCGCGGCAATGCGCCGCAAACGCCCTTGCGTATCGCCGAAGGCGCGGCGGATTGACGCCGGGACCAACCCGGCCTGGCTGGCAACAGTCCGCATCGCCGACGGTCCCCACCGTCAACGCGCGGGGCTCGCAACAACCCGAATTGACAGCCGTCCCGACTGATGCGTGCTGTGGTGAGGCTTGTCGCTGCTGCGTTCGAGCACCGCATGCCTCGACGACGAGCATGAGAATGAGTAGTGCGGTAATGATCTTCATGACGCCGGCTAACGGACCGGCGCCTCAGCGGCCCGGCCCGCGACGAGAAAGTGTAGCGCACTTGAGACGCGGTGACGAAGCAGGCAGGAGTGGCTGCAGGCGCTAGTTGGGCGGCGCCTGTATCACGCTCCGCAAAATCACTGACCTCTTGCTTGCTCTTGCCAGTTGGGAACGTTCACTCCGATCACAAGGAGCCAGAGCGTCAGCGATCCTTCCCCGAGGATGCCGGGAGCCAGAATGTAGGGGGACAGAGCCGATGCCAGCGGCGGTGAGAGATAGGTGAGCCAGGCCATACCGGCAATGAACATTAACCCGCCCAGAAATCGAGGCAGGAAGGTTGACCTGAAAACAAGGACGCCGATTAGGAGGCAGTAGAAGGCGAAACACACAACAGCGATGCTGTAGGTCTGTCCATACAATTCGAGAGACAGGTACGCCAGCGCCTGTAACTGCTCGGACGTGAACACGCTCGAGTACTGCACGCCTCGCAAGATGACGAAGGGGGCGAGCTGAAAAAGACAGGTAACTGCGAGAACAGCGCATCCCACGAGGCTGAAGAGCGCTGCGAGCAGAGAGCCGCCCCTGCTAACCGGTTTGAACAAGCGATAGAAGAGGGCCGTCACAGCGATATAGCACGCGACCACGAGGAGATCGGCTGCGGTTCCTAGCCGAAACCGAGACTCGTGCGCCAGGATATTGGATGCTGTAGCCGCGGCGTCCCCATCCACAACAAGCCCATGGCGAGCGAAGATGGCGAGGCCTCCGGTTACGAAGGTGAGCAGGTAAAAGAGACCGGCAAGCCTGGCCGTGAGGCCCGGTGACTCCGCAGTTCGTTCCATCATTTCCGACCTTGGTCTGACGTTGACCGCCGCATCGCCACCCAACGGACCTGCGCCTCAGCGGCCCGGCTCGCGCGAAAGTGTAGCGCACTTGGGACCCGGTCGCGCAGCGGGCCGGGCCCGCTGCAGGCGCTAGTTGGGCCACCGACGCGACCGCAACAGGCTCTGCACGGCAGTGTCAAACCGGGACGACAGCAAGATGTATTCGTTACCCAGCCATTCGCCATGGCCAACTCCTGAATCGCTCCCGTTGGCGTGAACAGGCCACACATTCTCGGCCGGAGCGACGTTGGACCAGAGCGAGGGTTCCGATCCTACGACGAGGTCCCGCGTCTCACGAAGAATCTCGCCGAACGCCGCTTCCTCTGCACACATGTCTCGGTCGCCCAACTATGACGTGCGGCGAGATGCAAGTCGCCTGGCGGTGCCGCGGGATACCGCGGGATCGGTGTCTACCGCGTGTAGATTCGCGGCCTGGACGTCAGCTCCGCGCAGCGACCGCTTCCTGGACGGCCCTGCGGAAAGAGCGTGGATCGACGGCGGGATACCGATACAACTGTGGCTCGATTGCGTCAAAGAAGAGTGCCAGTCTTTCCGGATCGATGAGCCGTCGCTCGAACATTTCCCGCACGTCGTCGATGTCGCGCTTGTGCCGCCGCTCTAGTGGCCTGTATTGGTTGAATTGGTACCAGTGGCGCCGGGATCGGCGACGTGAGCGAGGCGCGCCGACGCAGGCATAGCGGTGACTATGCTGAGG
>JAJXWV010000066.1 GCA_021781455.1 Acidobacteriota bacterium
GCTACGCAGCGCACGATTCTCCGCCTTCAGGTATTCGATCCGAGCGGCGGCCTGTCGTTCCAGCCAGGCGGCAATGCTTCCGGAGAGAAGCGCAATGAAATTGTCGACCGAGAGTCGCATCGAATTATGCTGGCCGCGAGTCCTCCAAAGTGGCAATCTGAGTTTTCGAACATCACGGGTGCCACGAGCTTTTCTGGAAGGCGTTTGACGCCGTCCGGGCAGGAGCCTCTGCGGCAGACGTCGCGCCCGCGATCAAACGAGAATTAAACACTGATTTCCGAAACTCACAGCGGGCTCGGGCCATCGTCTGGGCACGATGATTACGGCACCTCCGGCGCGTCGCGCTCGCGCTATGGCCGATACAGGCGTCGTATTGTGCGCAGGGCGGCACTCCCCGTTTGGTCGAGAAACTCCCGGTATACGCTCATCACATGATCTTCCGCCGCCAGCGGCCGGTAGCCTATCCACGGCGTACCCATAACGGTGTCAAGGCCGTTCGGAACCGCGATCGTCAGAAACGCGTTTTCTAGGGCGTGCTTCAGATTTGACCCGTCCACTGCCTTCGCGGGCATCTGCTGGCCGATGTTTGTCAACGCACCCATGATGTGAATACCGCCGAGCGCACTGTCATTTCTGATCAGCCGGATCGCATCGAGGGTGGCCCGGTTGAGCCCCTTGGTATCCACGATCACGGCACGCACCGCGACGTCGACAAAGACGTCGGACTGCGCCACGCCGAACTCCGAGTTCAGGCGTAACGCGACCCTGCGCGCGGTCGCCGCGATGTCCTCGGCCGTGTCATTGCTGCAGGCGGCCCCGTCTACGACCCTCTCCGACGCCATGACGACAACCCGGAATGGATGTCGCCTATGGAGTTCCATCAGCGCCCAGCGCTGCTCGGTGAGCGAGTTCAGAAGAGGGAGTGCACCACGCGCCTTGCGGCGATCGTAGGCCAAGAACGCCGCCTCTAGCACCGGAATCTCCGGCATGTCGAAGCACAACGGTACCTCAACGACTTCCTGGATCGAACGGACGAGCTTGGTCACGAACGGCAAGTCACGCGGCCCGCGCGTGCCGACATGAATATCAAGATATGACGCGCCGGCCTGCACCTGGCGCACGGCCAGCTTCTGGAGCCCCGCGAAATCGTCCGCGTCGAGCATCGCACGCGTACTCGCGTACCCGGGACTGATCCGCTCGCCAATGATCTGGATTGGGAATCGGCTGGCACAGGTCACGTGTTACTCCTTGGTAAAATGGCCGTCGAGAGAATACCGGGTCGGGATGGAACCCGGCCTGGAACGCGCCGGTGAGGCTCAACTCGTTATGTTTAGCCCGACGCACGATGTCACGCGCCGGACGGCGCTTCCGTCGGGCGGCGAGCATTCGTTGCATGCCGGCATCCGCCGCATTTTATACCTGCGCGAGCCGCTCGGGTGCGAGATCGAGCACAAAGCCGATCGCCGTTGCGCCGCGAACGTCGATGTACACACCGGCCGCGGCCGAGACGACGAAGGTTTCGACATCGCCCGCCTCCAAGGCGGCGAACTCGAGCGGCATCTCCTTTCCCGTCGGGACCGCCCACTTTGCGAGCGGCACCGAACACTTGTCGTTGTAGATCCTGCCGATGCCCGGTGCGAGCAACGCCTCGCGCTGCGGGTCGGCGCCGCGCAAGGCGCGGAATACAGCCGGTTCAGCGTGAGAGATATCGCACAGTGGGTGACGGACGCCTAGGGTCGCCAGCTACTCGAACTTCAATCCCGCCTTCCGATTGCCTGGAACTTTGTCGAGAATCGACGAGGCGTGCTTGTCCGTGTGGATCGCATCCTCCTTTGCGAGATGAGAGAACATCTGGATTCCGAAGCCGCCATCGAGGTTGTCGAGAATCCGTTTCTTCCACGGCCGGCGAATGATCTGCGTCGTCAGCCGACGGGTAGTCCTCGACTGCTGCATGATCTCGTCGGCGAGCTCCCACGCCCGCGGGAGCAGCCGATCGCGCGGCAGCACTTCGTTGACCATCCCGAGCTCGAATGCCTTTCGGGCGTCGATCAGCTGCCCGGTCAGCAGCGCGTATGCGGCGCGCTTCGTTCCAAGCAACTCCTGGAAGCAGCTGTGGATTCCGTCCCCGGGTACCGCGCCGAGCGGGAAGTGCAGATCAAAGATGACCGCGTCGTCACTGCAGATCGTGAGGTCGCACATCAGGCAGATCTCGGAATGGAAGCCCGGCCCGTTCAGGACACCGATTGTCGGGATCTCCACCTCGTTGATCAGCGAGCTGACGTTGTTTCGGCCGTCCTTGTAAGCGTACTCGTACGCCCAGTAGGCGAGGTCCTCGTGCTCCAGCTTGAAGCCTTGCGGGTCTACGTTCATCATGAAGTTGCCGCCCGTCCCCGTGAAGATCAGTATCTCGTTCTTCGGATCCGAGCCAATGGTCCGGAACAGCTGGCCGACTGAGCGATGGTTCTCGACGCTGAGCTGTACCGGTCCGCCCATGGTGTGCGCCTCGGCGAGGATTGCGCCGTTCTCGCGGCGCGTCAGCCGGTAGTTGTCCTTGAACGTTTCGCGATAGTCTTCGAACTCCGGCGTCGGGATGAACTCTTGCAGTGACATGACTTAGACTCCTGCCTGGCTGGCCTCGAGGTTTATGGAGCGGGGCGACGTCCGACGCAGGGCCGCGCGCCTGGGCCGGGGATATTGATCGCCGTACAATCAAAAGGGCGCGGACCCGCTCTGGCGGCCGCGGGATGTAGTTTCCGGAGAGTACCTGCAGCATGCCGAAGCCCAAGAAGCCGCCACGGAGGAAGACGACCGCGGGACCCGGTGGCCGGCTCAATCACCGCACGGTCGTCGGCCAGCGCCGGCGCGCGCGGACCGAGGCGAGGATTATCGAAGCCGCGCTGCACGTCTTCGCCGAGAAGGGACTTCGGGGCGCCGTCATCGACGACTTCATCAAGGCCGCCGGCATCGCGCGCGGGACGTTCTACAACTACTTCCCCAGCACCGGCGAACTTTTGCTCGCGACGCGGAAGTGGCTTAACGATGATCTGGTGCAGTCGATCGAGGACTCGATCTCCGACATCGACGACCCGATCACGCGCTTCGGCGTGGGCATACGGCTGTGGATGAGACGCGCGGCGTCGGACCGTGCATGGTGCGGTTTCGTCTCGCAGTTGAGGCTGTTCGGCACGCCCGCGCTCGAGAAGCCGCTGCGCGACATCAAGCGGGCGCTGCGCGCGCGACAGATCGACGTTCCCAGCATGGACGCGGCGATGGATCTCGTGCAGGGCGCGAAGACGTACGCGATGTACCGGATGCTCACCGAGCCGCGGGGCGCCGATCACGGCAACAACATCGCGATACTCATACTCCAGGGACTCGGAGTGAACCGCAAAACGATCGCGGAGATCATGCGCCGGCCGCTCCCGGAGTTCCGGCGGCAGCCGATGACGATCCGTTGATGTCCTCGTAACTCGCCAGTCCGCGTCTGGTTCCCGCGGATCATTGCGGCGAGCGGCGGCATTCCGATCCGCGTAGCCACGTATCTGATTCCCCGCCGCGGCGTCGTCGGACGTCGTGGCCTCACGAACGGTCATCCGGGAGTCCATGTCGGTTCCGGATGACTCAGATATGGATCGGCCGGTCGACGAGGCCGCGTGCCGCCTCGCTGACCGCTTCCGAGAGCGTCGGGTGCGCGTGGATCGTCGCGGCGACGTCGTCGACGAGCAGCTCCGCGTGCCGCGCGAGCAGGAGCTCCTGGACGAGCTCAGTCGCCTCGGCGCCCACGATGTGCGCGCCGAGCAGCTCGCCGGTATCCGGCGCCGCGAGGATCTTGACGAAGCCGGTCGGCCGTCCGATCGCGAGGCTCT
>JAJXWV010000077.1:0-111291 GCA_021781455.1 Acidobacteriota bacterium
GGCGTACGATCGCTTTCACTCGAAAAGCCCTCCCCATGTTTCACTCGTTTGTTGACACCAACAATTGAAACACAGGGCTTTTCGAGTTTTTCTGTTTTCTTCGCCTCTCTACTTCGCTTGGTTAAGGTCTAGCGCGGTCGCATCAGGGTTGCGAGATCGCCGAATGATCAACAGAACCAGACGCCGACACCGCAGGCTCGAAAAAGAAAGGGCGCACCATGCGGTGCGCCCCAATGGCTTGAAGGCCCGGTGTGGTTACTTCCTTAATGCGCCCTGCATTTCCTTAATCGCCGCTTCACGACCCTTGTCCCTTGCGGTCTTCTGATACTGAGCGCGTTTCGCGGCAGGGATCTGCCGGATGAGGCCGAGATAACGGCCCTGCAGCTGACGCGAGGCAAGCTGCTCCGGCGTAATGATGGAGCGGCGGCGTCTGCGTCCCGGTGCCTTGGCCCGCGGAGCCGCGGCAGCGCGTCCCACCGGCGCGGCGTGTGCGATGCGTCTTGCACCGCCACTGGCCTGCTTGAGCGCCTCGAGCTTTCGCTCCAGATCGGAGATCTCGCGCTGCATGGCGGCGATATAGCGATTGACCTCGCCGTGGGAAATCCGCCGATCTGCAACCAGTCGGCCCAGGATGTAGCTGGCCTGACCCGGCGACACGTGAAGCGGGGGCTGTTCTTTTCTCGGTCTAGGCATGTTTCAAACCTCCTCCACTGTGCGCATTCTTCGTGCAAAGCAGAGGCATTGTCAACATATTGCCTGTTAACCGCGCGCCAAAATGAAACGGGCGAGCCTTTGGGCTCGCCCGTTCTATGACATGAATGTTACGCGCTCAATAGCGGTACTGGTCCGGTTTGTAAGGGCCTGTGACCGGCACGCCGAGGTAGTCGGCCTGCTGCTGAGACATGACAGTGAGCTCTACGCCGAGATGCGGCAGGTGTAGACGAGCCACTTCCTCGTCCAGCTTCTTGGGCAGTACGTAGACGCGCTTCTGATATTCGCCCTTGTTCTGCCACAGTGCGAGCTGGGCGAGCACCTGATTCGTGAACGAAGCGGACATGACAAAGGACGGATGACCGGTGGCGCAGCCGAGGTTCAGCAGACGCCCTTCGGCGAGAATCAGAACGCTGTGCCCATCCGCGAAGACCCACTCGTCATACTGCGGCTTGATGTTCACCTTTCTGATGCCGGGGGTCTTCTTGAGACCGGCCATGTCGATCTCATTGTCGAAATGTCCGATGTTGCCGACAATGGCCTTATTCTTCATTCGCGCCATGTGACCGGCGGTGATGATGTCCTTGTTGCCGGTGGCCGTGACGAAGATGTCGGCCTTGTCCACGACACTCTCCAATGTCCTGACTTCGAAGCCTTCCATGGCCGCCTGCAGCGCGCAGATCGGATCGATCTCGGTGATGACCACGCGCGCGCCCTGGCCGCGAAGTGCCTGCGCGCAGCCCTTGCCCACTTCGCCGTAGCCGCAGACCACGGCCAGCTTGCCCGCGATCATCACGTCGGTGGCACGATTGAGACCGTCCACGACCGAGTGCCGGCAACCATAGATGTTGTCGAATTTCGACTTGGTCACGGAGTCGTTGACGTTGATGGCCGGAAACAGCAGCGATCCTGCTTCCGCCATCTGATAAAGGCGATGAACGCCCGTGGTCGTCTCCTCGGAGACGCCCCTGATGCCGGCGGCCAGGCGCGTCCAGCGCTGCGGGTCGCGGGCGAGCTCTTTGCGCAGCAGCTCCAGGATCACGCCCCATTCCTCCGGTTCGTCGGCGGACTTGAAATCAGGAACGTGTTTCTTGCCCTCGAACTCGACGCCCTTGTGCACCAGCAGCGTGGCATCGCCGCCGTCGTCGACGATCAGCGTGGGCCCGGAGCCATCCGGCCACTTCAGCGCTTCAGAAGTGCACCACCAGTACTCGTCGAGGGTTTCCCCCTTCCAGGCAAACACCGGGATTCCGCGCGGCCTGGCGGCGGAACCTGCCGTTTCGGGACGACCAACGACGACGGCAGCGGCGGCGTGATCCTGTGTCGAAAAGATATTGCAGGAGACCCAGCGGACGTCCGCGCCGAGCATCTGCAGAGTCTCGATCAGGACTGCCGTCTGCACGGTCATGTGCAGCGATCCCATGATTTTCGATCCGGCCAGCGGCCTGTTGGCGGCGTACTTCTGGCGCAAGGCCATCAGACCGGGCATCTCGTGCTCGGCCAGGCGGATCTCGGAACGGCCAAGCGTGGCCAGATTGAGGTCGTGAACCTTGAACGGCTCGCGTCCGGCAGCACGCGCGGCGTCGAAGGGATGCGTCGTTTCCAGTGTGGCGGTCATCGAAACTCCTCGTCGGTGAGATCACGAAAAGTCACGCGGATCAGTCAGAACCGAGCTTCCGACGTCCGTCTCATGCTTTTCGAAGGCGCGAATTGTACACGGCCCCCGAACCGGGGCGCGCTACGGCTCATTCCGCGATTCCACGGGCGCGTGCTGACGGCGGGTCGCGAGGTCGCGAGGTTGCGAGGTCGCGAGGTTGCGAGGTCGCGGCGTCGCGGCTTGCCTCGTGAGCCCGTGACCTCGAAACCCCGTGACCTCGAAACCCCGTGACCTCGTGGCCCGTTTACTCCAGCCGGAATCCCACCTTCAGCTTCACCTGGTACTCGGCGACCTTGCCTTTTTCGACGCGGCCGCGCATCTCGGCGACCTCGAACCAGTCGATGTTGCGCAAGGTCTTCGAGGCGCGGGCGACGCCGCTGGAGACCGCGTCGCTGAAGGATTCGCCCGAGGTCCCGACGATCTCGACGAGTTTGTAAGTCTTGTGATCCGCCATCTCTTTCCTCCGGGACGGCGCCTGGTATTGGTTGTCCGCAGCAGCGGCAGCCGTGCCCAATGCGCGCCAAAATACACTAGAATTGACAGTTACGAGTGGTCCGGAATCGGGTGAGCGGGTATGACTGCGGCACGAAAGGATCGAGTCAAGCGGCGGCTGATCCAACAGGCCTTCGCCGATAACCTCGATACGATTCGAGGGCTGCCGCCGCGCGCCGTCCGTCCCCGCAATCGCAACGCGCGGATCTGGATGCGCCGGGCTCCGCTCCTGCTGCTGTTCCTCACCCTGGCGGGCTCGACGTATCTGGCGTCCAATCCGACTTCAGTCCGCGACACGATCGGCCCCGCAAAGATCGTGATGAACCGGCCGGCGCGGAGCGCGGGAGTGCCGCCCACCAGCATCGACCCCACGCCGGTCACCGCCGCAGCACTGCAGCTCTCGGTGCGGCGGGTGATCGTCGACGCCGGTCACGGCGGCGCGGATCCCGGGGCCACTTCGCTGCTCAACGTGCGCGAAAAGGACATCACGCTCGACATCGCCGAACGGCTCGAGGCGCTGCTGAAGAAGAACGGGTTCGAAGTGGTGGCCACGCGCGAGAGCGACCGCCTGATCCCGCTGCGCGAGCGCGCCCGCATCGCCAACGAATCCAACGGCGACATCTTCGTCTCCATCCACGTCAACTCCATCATCAAGCACACGGCCTCGCACGGGATCGAGACCTACTACCTCGGCGCCACGAGCGATCCCACGCTGACCCGGCTGGCCGCCGACGAGAATCGCGTCTCCGGCTATTCGGTCGCCGATCTCCGCAAGCTGCTCGACCGTCTCTATGCCGACGCCCGGCGCGGTGAGTCGGAGCGGCTGGCCGACGAAGTGCAGCGCCAGCTCGTCGGAAACCTCCGCGCCGCCGATCCCGGCCTCGAGAACTGGGGCGTCAAGCGCGCTCCGTTCGTCGTGCTCGTGGCCACCGACATGCCGGCCATCCTCGCGGAGATCGGCTGCATGTCCAACGACACCGAAGTGGCGCGCCTGCACAGGCCTGACTATCGGCAGCACATCGCTGAAGCACTCTTTCAGGGAATTCACGCATATGCGAGCGTCGCTGACGCTTCGCAGAAGAAAGGAATCTGATCGATGCCTGAGATCCTCCACGTAGGAATCGACCTCGGCACTTCGCGGAGCTCGATCTCCGCATCCAACGGCGAGCGCTTCGTCGTCGACAGCTACGTCGGCTGGCCGGTCGACATGGTCGCCAGGAAAGTCCTCAAGCGCGGCGTCCTCATCGGCCACGAGGCCGTCTCCAATCGCACCATGCTCGACCTCCACCGCCCCCTCGAGCGCGGCCTGCTCAAGGAAGGATCGGAGAAGGACGTCGAAGCCGTGCGCGAGCTCCTCAAGCACCTGCTCGGACTGGTGGGCGTTTCCAACGGCGGCTCGGTGTCGGCCTCCAACGTGCGCGCGGTGGTCGGCGTTCCGGCGGCGGCCCTGCGCACGAACAAGCAGTACCTGCGCAACTCGATGAAGGGCATCGTCGACAGTCTGCTCATCGTCTCGGAACCGTTTGCAGTCGCCTACGGGCTGGACGCGCTGTTGCACACGCTGATCATCGACATCGGAGCGGGGACGACCGACTTCTGCGTCATGCGCGGGCGCTATCCGACCGAGGAAGACCAGCGCACGCTGACCGTGGCAGGCGACTCGATCGATGCCCAGCTGTTGAAGCTCATCGAGGAGCGTTATCCCGAAGCGAACGTCACGGTGTACATGGTTCGCGAGTGGAAAGAGAAGTTCAGCTTTGTCGGCAAGGCTTCGCAGAAGGTGATCGTGACGGCGCCGGTCAAAGGCGTGCCCACTCAGCTCGACATCACGAACGAGATGAAGGCCGCCTGCGAGTCGCTCCTGCCTCCGGTCAACGAGATGATGCTCGACCTCCTGGCGCGCGTGGAGCCGGAATTCCAGGAGCGGGTCAGGAACAACATCATCCTGTCGGGCGGCGGCGGTCTCACTCGCGGACTGCCTCAGGCGCTCGAAGCGGCGCTGAATCAGGTGGGCGGAGGAAAGGTCCGCTACATGGAGGATCCGGTGTTCATCGGATCCGACGGCGGGCTGGCCCTGGCCATCGATGCGCCGGACGGCGACTGGGAGAAGCTTTCGGGCTGATTTTTCAAACGGTTCCGCGGTTGCGCAGTTCCGCGATTACGCGGTGTTCGTAACCAGCTGCCACCGCGGAACCGCGCAACCGCGCAACCCGGCGAGTGTTCCGCACTGTGCCAGAATCGCCGCCATGCGGGTGCTCATCGCCACGGCCGGAGCGGCGATCTTCGCCGCGATCGTGCTCTACGCGTATGCGTTGTACCTGCGGCGCACGTCGATGTTCTTTCCGGATCGCTTTCCGATCGGCGAGTGGGACCGCAGCAGGTACGCCCTCGAGCCGCGGGACGTGCACTTCACGACGGCCGACAACGTCCGCCTGCACGGCTGGATCATCCGATCCCCGGCGCCTGACGCGCCGCTGCTGGTCTGGTTCCACGGCAACGCCGGCAACATCACCTCGCGAGCACCGGTCGCGGAGGAACTGGCCCGCCGCGGGATCTCGGTTCTGCTGTTCGACTGGCGTGGCTACGGCCGAAGCGAAGGCTCTCCGACCGAATCGGCACTCCTCGACGACGCCGACGCCGCCTACCAGTTCGCGACCATGCAGGCCAATCCGCGCAGGATCGTCCTGTACGGAGAATCGCTCGGCGGCCCCTACGCCGCATACGTCGCCAGAAGCAACCGCGCCTGTTGCGTGGTCATCGAGAACTCCTTCCCATCGCTGCGCGCCCTCGGCAATGCGCTCTATTTCCCGCTTCCGGTCGGATGGCTCGTGCCGCGCGCGCTGGCCACGGTCCGCTGGCTCAACGCCGCGGGCCTGCCGGTTCTGGTGATGCACGGCCGCCGCGACGAAGTGATTCCCTTCCGCCTCGGCCAGCAGCTCTACGACGATCTGCGCGTCCCCAAAGAGATGCTCGTCAGTGATGAGTCCGGTCACAGTGAAATCCCGTCCAGTGAAGGCGAGCGCTATTACGAAACCGTGGCGAGGTTCGTCCGTACGTCGTGTCATTGATAGCATCGCGGGTGTCGGGTCTCAGGTGTCGGGTCAGGTGGTGTAGCTGGCGCCGACACCCCGACACCCGACAGCCGACACCCGCGACCCGACACCTTCAAAGGAGGACACATGAAGTCACTGCTTCGCCTCGCGGCGATTGCGGCGCTCGTTTGCACGGCGTGCGCAACCACCGCCCCGGCGCCGGCCACTGCGCCTGCGCCTCCCCCGCCGGCAGTCATGCCGGCACAATCGACAACGCCGCCGGCGGCTGTCGCCGGTTTCTCGGTACCGGTCGAGTACCACAAGCTGCCTAACGGCCTGCGGGTCGTCCTCTCGCCCGATCACACGTCGCCCAAGGTGACGGTGGCGGTCTATTACGGCATTGGCTTCCGCATCGAGCCGAAGGACCGCACGGGTTTCGCGCATCTTTTCGAGCACCTGATGTTCCAGGGATCGCAGAACCTCGGCAAGATGGAGTTCATCAAGCTCGTACAGTCGAACGGAGGAGTGCTCAACGGCTCGACGCGCTTCGATTTTACGAACTACTTCGAGATCGTGCCCTCCAACACGCTGCAGACGATGCTCTGGGCCGAGGCCGACCGCATGAAGGGCCTCAACATCACCGAAGAGAACCTGAACAATCAGAAAGCCGTCGTCGTCAACGAGGTTCGGGTGAACGTGCTGAACGAGCCTTATGGCGGCTTCCCGTGGCTCGACGTGCCGCAGGTGGCGAACGTCAACTGGTACAACGCCCACAACTTCTACGGCGACCTCGCCGACATCCAGGCCGCCACGCTCGGCGACGCGGCCAACTTCTTCAAGACGTACTACGCACCTAACAACGCCTCCCTGGCCATCGTCGGCGACTTCGATCCCGCACAGGCCATGGCCTGGGTCAATCAGTATTTCGGGGCGATCCCCGCACAGCCGCAGCCGCCGCGACCGGATATCTCCGAGCCACGGCAGGAACAGGAGCGGCACGGATCGAAGGTCGACGAGAAGGCCACCCGGCCGGCTCTGGCGATCGCCTATCACTGTCCGGCTGCGGAAACACCCGAGTACTACGCCATGGGCCTGATCGACGAGATCCTCGCGTCCGGCAAGGACAGCTGGATGTATCAGGACATCGTCCAGAAGCGCGGTCTCACCGACAGCATCGACTCCACCATGAACGGCCTCGGCTCGATGTTCGACATCAAGGGCCCGACGCTCTACACGATTTCGCTCTTCCACGATCGCAACAAGACGGCCGACCAGATCATCAAGGCCATGGACGAGGACATCGACCGCCTGCGCACGCAGCCCGTCGACGCTGCAACGCTGGAGCGCGCCCGCGTGAAGATGCGCTCCGATCTGTACAACGAGATCGAGGATACCTTCGGCTTCGGCCGCGCCGACCTGCTGGCCTCGTACGCGCTCTCCTACGACGATCCCGCCCGCATCAACACCATCGAGTCGCGCTTCGCCAGCATCACTCCCGAACTGATCCAGAAGACGGCTCAGGATTACCTGCGGCCGACCAATCGCACCATCTTCACCGTCATTCCAAAGGGCGACGGAGCTGCACAGACTCCAGGAGGCAAGTAATGCGACGAACGCCGATCATCCTCACTCTCGCCGCGACGCTTCTCGGAGCGGCCGCAGCGCTCGCACAGACCGCGCCGCCGGCGAAGGAGACGCCTCCTCCTCCTGCGCCTCCGAAGAATTTCTCGCTCCCGGTGGTCCGGAAATTCGATCTGCCGAACGGCCTGAAGGTCAGGCTCGTGTCGTACGGCGAGGTGCCGAAGGTCACCGTCAGGCTCGTCACCCAGACCGGCAACGTCGATGAAGGTGCCAACGAAGTCTGGCTCGGCGACGTCACCGGCGAAATGATGCAGCAGGGGACTGCCACGCGCTCCGCCGAGGACATTGCCCGGCAGTCGGCGCTGATGGGCGGCGCGTTGAGCGTCAACGTCGGAATGAACCAGACGGTCATCGGGTCGGACGTGTTCAGCGAGTCGGGTCCTTCGGCGGTGGCGCTGATCGCCGACGTGGCGCGCAATCCGCGTTTCCCGGCCGCGGAGCTGCCGCGCATCAAGAACGATTTCCTGCGCCGGCTCTCGATCGAGCGCAGCCAGCCGCAGTCCGTAGCGGCCGAGAAGTTCCTGCAGGTCCTGTTTCCGAATCAGGTCTACGGGCACTACTTCCCCACTCCGGAGATGCTTCAGGGATACACCCTCGACCAGGTGCGCGGTTTCTTCGATCGCAATTTCGGCGCAGCCCGCTCCAGCATCTACATCGTCGGCCGCTTCGATGCCACGGCCGTCGAAGAGGCCATCCGCCACAATTTCTCGGATTGGAAAGCCGGCGCGCCGCCAACGAATCCGGCGGTCAATCCGGTCAGCCGCCGCGCTGTCTACCTCATCGATCGTCCCGGCGCCGTTCAGTCGACGCTCTACATCGGACTGCCGACGTTCGACCCGAGCAACCCCGACTACGTCCCGCTCGTCGTCACCAACGCGCTGCTCGGCGGCTCGTTCGGCTCGCGCATCACCTCCAACATCCGCGAGCAGAAGGGCTACACGTACTCGCCGTTCAGCCTTCTGAGCACGAGGCTGCACACCGGCTACTGGGCCGAGATCGCGGACGTGAGCACCAACGTCACCGGACCGTCGATCAAGGAGATCATCGGCGAGATCGACCGGCTTCGCAGGGAGCCTCCCACGCCTGCCGAGTTGCGCGGCATCCAGAACTACCTCGCCGGGACGTTCGTGCTGCGCAATTCCACGCGCGACGGCATCGCCGGTCAGCTGGCGGCCCTCGATCTCTACGGTCTCGGAGAGGATTATCTGCGGAACTACGTCCAGCGCGTCTATGCCGTGACTCCTGCCGACGTGCAGCGCATGACGCAGCAATACATCGATCCAGCAAAGCTGGCCATCGTCGTCGCCGGCGACAAGAAAGCGGTGGCGGAGCAACTCAAGCCGTACGGCGAAGTCATCGAATGAGTTGATGCGTGCGGCGGGTAGCGTGTAGCGTGTCGGTAGAAAAGCCGATCCTGCCCGCTACCTGCCACCCCGCCCATGAAATGCGTCCGCTGCCACTCTGAAATCGACAAGTCCTACATGGCCTGTCCGCACTGCGGGGAGGCCATCACCGATTTCCTCCGCCTCTATCTCGACCAGCCCATCGACGGAAAGTACGAGATCCTCGAGCGCCTCGGTGCCGGAGGCATGGGCGAGGTCTTCAAGGTTCGGCACACGTACCTCGGCGCGATGCGCGTCATCAAGCTGATCCGGCCGCAGATCGCCGGCAGCCAGGACGCCAACGACCGGTTCCTGCGCGAGGCTCAGCTGGCGACGAAAGTTCAGCACCAGAACGTGGCCACGCTGCACGATTTCTCCGCGTTGCCCGACGGCTCTCACTACATGGTCTGGGAGTACATCGACGGCGAGAACGTGGCCCAGCGACTCCGCGTCCGCGGCACCCTTCCGCCACGGACGGCGGTTCGCATCGCCATCGAGGCGCTGTACGGGCTGGAGGCGATTCATCGCGCGGGCATCGTCCATCGCGACATCAGCCCGGAAAACCTGATGCTCACCGCCGATGGCGTGAAGATCATCGACCTCGGCGTGGCCAAGGCCGAGGAGGTCGACGGCGGAACGAAGACCGGGATCTTCGTCGGGAAGCTGCGCTACGCATCGCCCGAGCAGCTCGGATTTCTCGGAGAAGGCGAGAAGATCGACGGGCGCGCCGATCTCTATTCACTCGCGCTCGTCCTCTACGAGATGCTGGCGGGACGGCCGCCGTTCGAGGCGAAGTCGCCGCACGATTACATGCTGCTGCACTCGCGGGACACGCAGCCACGCCCGCTCGATCTGAGGGCTGACCTCCCGGGCGGCGTCGAGCTGCAGCGCCTGCTGTCTCGTGCGCTGCAGAACGATCGCACCAGGCGTTTTGCGACGGCGGCCGATTTCGCGGCGGCGCTCGAGCACGTCGAGAAAACGCTCCCCGACCCTGCCGATGCTCAGACACAGCAGATTCCTTTCGACGCCGATCGCACCATGCGCGTCGCCGACACGCTGCACGCTCCGACGGTTCACGAGGACACGACCCGCACGGGTGTCGGGTCGCGGGTGTCGGGTGTCGGGTCTCAGGGCGCAGGCAAGAGAGCCGAGAGCCGGTCGTCCGCGGACGCAGAGACACTCCGCACACCACTGCCGCAGGAGCAGGTACGGCAGCGCCGCAGCGTTGCACCGCTTCTCGTCATCATCGCGATCCTTTTCCTCGCCGTGGTGGTGGCGATCGTGATCATCGTTCGTCGAGGACAGCCCACGCGGGGCGCTGCCGCCGGCGCTGTTCCTCCAACGACAGTCACGACCGCGACGACCCCCGCTGCCGCAACGGCGCAGTCGACGATCGAGGTCGTGCCGCCGCCGGCGACGACTTCCTCCGTCACTGCTCCGCAGGCTCCGGTCACGATGACGAACGCTGCTCCGGTCACGACCACAACTGCGCCGAAGAAAGTCGCCGAGAAGACGGCGCCGGTCACCGCGACCCAGCCGAAGGAATCGCATCCGGCGGCGGCTCCCGCATCCGTGCCGACGTACGTCGACGGACATGGCGACTCGAGCGGAAACGACGCCGCCATCCGGCAGCTGCAGGATCAGCTCGCCGGCGTCAAGCGCGTCGCGGTGCGCGGCGGCGATGCCGATCTTCTCAAGCAGCTCACCGCATCGATCAAGGACAAGGTGACGATCGCCGACGACGCCGACGTCGTGATCGACTTCAGCGGCCATGTGGAGAGGCTCGGCTTCGGCCGCAAGAAACGGAGCGCCACGGCCACGGTGTCGAAGCACGGCCAGACCGTCTTCCGCTACGAGCTCGCGCCGGAGGAATACCGCGTCGGCGACAACCCCGCCGAGGCCTTTGCCCGAGTGCTGAGCGACGCGTTAGACCGATAGCGCCCTCCCGTCACTCTGAGCCGGTCGGTGTGGGGCAGCCTTTCCAGCCTGCCCTCCCTGGTGGGCTGGTAAGCCCGCTCCACACGAGCGGCTGGGTCGAGCGGCGGAGCGCGGCGAAGAGTCTCGAGCCTGCTAATCGTCCCGGTAAGAGATTCTTCGCCGCGCTCCGCCGCCGTTGGCGGCTCCGCCGGCTCAGAATGACGGCAACGCAATCGGGCGGCACGGCCGGCGCACGCACACCCTCCCGCGACTTCCATCACTTTCGGAATTGAGCTGCGGTATCCTTCCAGCGTTTGAGCCCCCCATACGCTCACGCCAACGGAGGTAATCGGTGGACGTCATCTGGCTCGCTCGCCTGCAATTTGCCTTCACCGCAATGTTCCACTTCCTCTTCCCGCCGCTGACGATTGGACTGGCCCTGCTGATCGCCATCGTCGAGACGCTCCGCTGGCGGACGGGGAAAGACGTCTACCGCCGCGTGTCCGACTTCTGGCTGAAGATTTTCGCCATCAACTTCGCCGTCGGAGTGGCTACGGGCATCGTGATGGAGTTCGAGTTCGGGACGAACTGGGCCGGCTACTCGCGATTCGTCGGCGACATCTTCGGGGCCCCGCTGGCGGCCGAGGGGGTGTTCGCGTTCTTCCTGGAGTCGGGATTCCTCGGCCTGCTGCTGTTCGGACGGGACAAGGTCTCGTCGTTCGTCCGCTGGCTGGCGGCCACCCTGGTGTGGTTCGGGGCGACACTTTCCGGTTTCTGGATCATTGTCGCGAACTCGTGGATGCAGACCCCGGCCGGCTTTCGCATCGCAAACGGCCGTGCCGAGCTGACCGACTTCGCCGCCGCGGTATTCAACGCCTCGACTCTGCCGCGGTTCGCGCACACGATCGCCGCGGCCTGGGCCTGCAGCGCGTTTTTCATGGCCAGCATCGCCGCGTGGTACGTGCTGAAGCGGCGCAATAACGACGTAGTCCGTATCTCGCTGCGGCTCGCGGTGATCTCTTCGCTCGTCGCCACCATCCTCGTCTTTGCAACTGGCGACCGCCACGCGAAGCAGGTCGCGCGGACGCAACAGGCAAAGTTTGCCGCGATGGAAGGCCTCTACTCGACCCAGAACGGCGCGCCGATGGTCCTCTTCTCTCTCCCGCCGCAACAGCAGCAGGGCAGGCCTTACGGACCCGAGCTCATCGTCACGAATCTGACCTCGTTCCTGGCCTTCGGCAATTTCCAGGCGCCCGTGAAAGGGCTCGAAGAGTTTCCGAAGGAGGAGTGGCCGCCGATCGCGGTGACGTTTCTCTCGTTCCACAACATGGTCATCGTCGGAAATCTGATGCTGCTCATCGCGCTGGCGGCCGCAATCCAGATGTGGAGGCACAGGCTCGAGCACTCCCGGCGCATGCTGGCGATCCTGTTCTGGTCGCTGCCGCTGCCGACGCTCGCCATCCAGCTCGGGTGGATGGGCGCGGAAGTCGGGCGGCAGCCGTGGATCGTCTATGGCGTGATGAAGACGTCCGACGGTGTGTCCAAGGTCGTCCCGGCGGGATCGATCCTCTTCTCGATCGTTCTCTTCGCGCTCATCTACGCCCTGCTCGGAGCGTTCTGGATTTACCTGCTGCGGAAGGAAATCCTCCATGGCCCGGCCGGAAAACCGGTCGAGGAGGAGCCCATCCCCGAAGTGCAGCACTGGGAGCCCGCTCCCGCTGCGCCGCGTTACTGATCGAGCGGGTAGCGGGCAGCAGACCCGGGAGAACCCGCTCGCGACGCGCAGAAACGAAGCTCATTGACGAACTGCTGAACGACTCGGGCGGACGGGCCTACCCGCTACCCGCTACCCGCTACCCGCTTTTTCGAGGTGCACACATGAGCGACCTGCAGATCATCTGGTTCCTTCTCATCGGCGTTCTTCTGGTCGGCTACGCCATCCTCGATGGCTTCGACCTCGGCGTGGGCGTGCTGCACCTGTTCATCGCCAGGAGCGACCATGACCGGCGCGTGCTGATCAACTCCATCGGGCCGGTCTGGGACGGCAACGAGGTGTGGCTCCTCACCGGAGGCGGCGCAATCTTCGCGGCCTTTCCGAAGGTCTACGCAACGGTCTTCTCAGGTTTTTATCTGGCCTTGATGCTGCTGCTGGCGTGCCTGGTGCTCCGCGCCGTGTCGCTCGAGTTCCGCAGCAAGCAGCAGAGCCCGCGCTGGCGGTCGGCATGGGACATTGCCTTCGCGGTCGGGTCGATCGGACCGGCGCTGCTGTTCGGCGTGGCCATCGGCAACGTGCTGCGCGGTGTGCCGATCTCGGCGGACGGAGAGTTCGCCGGATCGTTCCTCGGCCTGCTCAATCCCTTCGCTCTCTGCGTGGGACTCCTTTCCCTGACCATGTTCGTGATGCAGGGAAGCGCGTGGCTGATGATGAAAACCTCGGACGGGCTGCGGGCGCGGGCCACGGCTGTGGCGAAAGTCTCATGGATCGCCTTCGTCGCGCTCTGGATCGTCGTCACTGCGTTTTCGAAAGTCGCAGCCCCGCATCTGTGGAACAACTATGAGAATGCCCTGACCTGGATTGCGCCCGTGCTGTTCGTGCTCGCCACGGTGGCATTCCTGCTGGCCGTGCGCGGCGGAATGGCTGGAAGCGCCTTCGCCGCCTCTTCGATCTCGATCGCCACGCTGATCCTGATCATGGGCCAGGGCCTGTTTCCGTACATGGTCCCGTCCTTCGGCAACCTGGCGAACAGCCTGACGATCAGCAATGCCTCGTCGACTCCGCTGACGCTGAAGACGATGCTGGCAATCGCCTTGATCGGCATGCCGTTCGTGGTCGGCTACACGATCTACATCTACCGGCACTTCACTTCGAACGTGGTCATCGACGAGCACAGCTACTGACCCACGGTCCTTCCCCCCGGCTTCTTCACCCGCCTCCCGGCTGCGGCGGAGAGAGGGACGACAAACACGCGGCGGCCAGACAACAACGTCCTTCCCCGGGATGAGGGGCCGCGCTTTGTCCCGTCATTCCGATCCACGTACGATGCACACGTTTCGTCCTCGTTCACGTGAACCGACTCCGCCTCATCCGTGGTTCCACAGCGATGGCCGCCTTCGTTGCGTCGCTGGTGGTCTATTTGAAGACGCTCTCACCGACCGTCGGGCTCGTCGACAGCGGCGAGTTGACCACGGCGGCGGCCCTGCTGGGCAACGCGCATCCGCCGGGCTTTCCGCTGTACCTGCTGGCTCTTCACGCTGTGATCCGGCTCGTGCCGGTCGGCACCATCGCCTGGCGCGCCAATCTCGGCACGGCGATCTTCGCCTCTCTGGCCGCCGCGGCGATGTCGTTCGCGGCGGGGGAATTGCTGCTGGCCCGGCTGGAGCGCAAAGACCATCTCTCTACGCCCGTCCCAGCGCGGCTGGCCCCTGCACTGCCGACTCCCGAACCTGTCGTATTCGCCGCGATCACGTTGACGGCCGGGCTCCTGCTCGCCTTCTCGCAGACGCTGTGGGCGTATTCGACCGCGGCCGAGGTTTACACCCTCAACACCGCGCTGCTGCTGACGATCCTCGGCTGCGTGCTGCTGTGGCGGCGCTGCGGAAGGATCGGCTGGCTGTACCTCGCGGCGGCGATCTTCGGGCTCGCTCTCGGCGTTCATCACGTCACGATCGGGCTGTCGCTGCTCGCCATCGCCTTTCTCGTCTTCCGCACCGCGGGATGGAAGTTCTTCGCCTCGCGACAACTCGCCATCGCAGCCGCGATCTCCATTGCGGCGCTCGTGGCCGTCTACTCCTACGAGCCGATTGCTGCGTCGCGGCATCCGTTTCTCAACTGGGGCGATCCCGAGAGCTGGCGCAATGTCGTGAATCACGTGACGGCCAGGCAGTACCGGCAGTACATGACGACGTCGAGAGCGGGCACGCAGTTCGCGTTTGCGACGAATCTGGTGGCCTCCGACTTCGCCCCGAAGTGGGTCCCGGCCGTGCTGCTTCTGGCACTCGCCGGCATCGCGCAATCGTTCCGGCGCGACAGAACCCTCTTCGGGTTCATAGGGCTGCTCGCCGTCGCGAATCTGGCGTGGCTCTCGATCTATCCGATCGTCAACGACCAGGACGCCTATCTGCTGCCGGCCCTCATCGCTGTCTTGCTGGCGGCGGTCATCGGCGCGACGGAGCTCGTTGCACTCGTGAGCACCGGCAGAGCGCGGAGCGGCATCGCGGCCGCGTTTCTGATCCTTCCGATCGTCGCTCTGGCCACGGGCTATCCAACGCACGATCGAAGCCGGGACTTCATCGCGGAGGACCTCTTCGGCAACACCGTGCGCGCGATCGGGCCGCACGGTGTTCTGCTCACGGACAACTACGAGATCTGGTCCCCCGCGACCTACTTCATCGGCGTCGAAAAGCGCAGGCAGGACCTGACCGTCATCAACACGGGTCTCATGAACCGCGGGTGGTATCTCGATTCGCTGAAGGAGCGTTATCCGGACTTGATGGCCAAAGTCGCGCCGCAGTTCGAGGCTTACCGGCCGCTGGTGAGCATCTGGGACACCGTGCCGCTCTCGAAGTGGTCGCAGATGCCCGACACGCAGCGCGATTTCTTCGCCCGCGTCAACGATCTGCTGGTGGCGATCGTCGAGAAAGCTGCGGAGTCCGGCCCGGTCTACGCGACGCGCGAGATCCTCAAACCGGACGACTCCTCGATTCTGCCGATGAAGAGCCGGCTCATGCAGACGTTCGACTTCGTCCCGCAGGGCATCGTCGCGCAATACGTGCGGAGGGACGCTCCTCACGTGCTCGAGCCGATTCGGCTGGTGACGCGCGGCCTCGGCGACGGCACGATCCACTACGACTCCCGCGACCCGATCGCCACAGAGATCCTTCCGATCTACAAGGACGCCCATGCGGTGCGGGCGCGCTACCTGGTGATCCAGAAGAACTACGCTCCCGCCGTCGCCGAGTACGACAAGGCCATCGCCCTCGATCCCGACGATTCCATTCTCCAGCGGGAGCGAAGCATCGTCCTGAGTTACGTGCCGTGAGCCGCTACGGTCTCACCAACACTCGCTCGAACCGCTGCCATCAGCAGTCGCCGGGATGGAACCCGGCGACCGGCGGGCAGGATGCCCGCACTCCTAGCTTTCCACGAGCATCCGCAACTGGCGCGACGCCACAGTGAGCATGGCGATATCGACGGCCGGGGCGCTCTTGAGATCGTTCATGGTCTGCTCGATCCGCTCCACCGCTCCGGCGTGTTTGGCCATCCACTTGTCGACCACATCTGCCGTTCCGCGCGCTCCGTTGACCTCGGCGATCACCCGCGAAGCGAGCACGCTCTGGAAGTTGAACAGGTCATCGATGAGCGCGGAGACGGCGGCCTTCTGCCACGGCGTGTCGACGGCCATCGACGCTCCCGCCGCGCGCAGACGGTCGAGACCGAATCGGGCGCCGAGGTTGAAGTAGACCCGCGCCACCTCTTCGACGCCACCCCGGGCCTTCTTCCCGGCCTGGGCGATGCGGACGATGTCGAGCGCCGAGCTCATGACGTCGAGACTGGCCACGCGATGCGCCAGAGCCCTCGGGATTCCGGCCGAGACGAGCAGAGACTCGCGAGTCTGCAGCGATGTCAGGAGCGAAGCCGGCAACACCTCGTCGAGTTTTTCCGAGAGTGCAGCGATGCGCGGGCGGAACTCGTTCACGTGGACGCTGATGTCGAGCTTCTCGTACGGATGCCGCAGGATCCAGAGGATGGCGCGCTCCATCAGCGTGCCCACGGCGAGGAGCATGTCGGTCTGAACTTGCGACGGCAGTTTGTTGTCGAGCGACTCGATCTCCTTCCAGATCGAGCGCAGGTCGAACGACTCGCGGACGATCGTGAAGGCCCGGGCGATGTCGGACGGCGACTTGCCGGTGTCCTCCCTCATCTGCTGCACCAGCGTCGGCCGCATGCGGTTGAGCATGTCGTTGGTGACGTACGTGGCGATGATCTCGCTGCGCAGCCGATGGCGGCCGATGGCATTGCGGTAGTTCGACCGCACCAGCTCCGGGAAGTACAGCAGCAGGTCGTCGGAGAGCTGCGGGTCCTGAGGCAGATCGGAGCGCAGCAAGTCCTCGTACAACACCAGCTTGGCGTAGGCGAGGATGACCGAGATCTCGGGACGGGTGAGGCCGATGTGAGCGGCGTGGCGCTCGGCCAGAGTCTCGTCGTCGGGCAGACCTTCCAGCGCGCGATCGAGCTGGCCGGCGCGCTCGAGGGCGCGCATGAAGCGGCCCTGCTCGTCGAGCACGGCTGCGCCGTAGGCGTGTGTCACGGTGATGGCCTGCGTCTGTTCGTAGTTGTCGCGCAGCACCAGGCGGCCCACCTCGTCGGTCATTCTGGCCAGCAGCTCGTTGCGCTCGGCGATGCCGGCGAGCTCGCCACGGTCGATGGCATCGTAGAGAAGGATCTTGAGGTTGACCTCGTGGTCCGAGGTGTCGACGCCGGCGGAATTGTCGATGGCGTCGGTGTTGATGCGGCCCCCCGCGAGCGCGTACTCGATGCGGCCGCGCTGGGTGAAACCGAGGTTCGCACCTTCACCGACCACCTTGACTCGAAGGGCGTTGGCGTTGACGCGCAGCGGGTCGTTGGCGCGGTCGCGCGCAGCGCTGTCGTCTTCCCAGCTGGCTTTCACATACGTGCCGATGCCGCCCAGCCAGAGGAGATCGGCGCGCGACTTCAGGATCGCGCGCATCAGCTCGATCGGCGTGACCGTCTTCTGGGCCAGATCGAACAGCTGCCGCGCTTCCTCGGAAACCGTGATCGTCTTCGCCCGCCGCTCGTAAACGCCGCCGCCCGGCGAGATCAGGCTGGTGTTGTAACCGTTCCAGTTCAGCCGCTGGTCGAACATCCGCTGCCGTTCGGCGAGGGCCACGGCGGGGTTCGGATCCGGGTCGATGAAGATGTGCGAGTGATTGAAGGCGCCGATCAGCCTGATGTGCGGCGACAGGAGCATGGCGTTGCCGAAGACGTCCCCCGACATGTCGCCCACGCCCACGACCGTGAAGTCCTGCTCCTGGATGTTCACACCCATTTCGCGGAAGTGGCGCTTGACCGCCTCCCATCCGCCGCGGGCGGTGATTCCCATTTCCTTGTGGTCGTACCCGGCGCTGCCGCCGGAGGCGAAGGCATCACCGAGCCAGAATCCGTAGTCGGCGGAGACCTCGTTGGCGATGTCGGAGAACGTGGCCGTGCCCTTGTCTGCGGCGACGACCAGGTACGGATCGTCGGCGTCGCGCCTGACCACGTCCTTCGGCGGGAGGACCTCGTCGCCGCGGAGGTTGTCGGTGATGTCGAGGAGGCCGCGCAGGAGGGTCTTGTACGCCTCGACGCCTTCCTGCTGGAACGTGGCGCGGTCGGCCGAGGGATTCTTCACGACGAATCCACCCTTCGACCCGACCGGCACGATGACCACGTTCTTGACCATCTGCGCCTTCATCAGGCCGAGGATCTCGAAGCGGAAATCCTCGCGGCGGTCTGACCAGCGAATGCCGCCGCGGGCGACCTTGCCGCCGCGCAGGTGGATGCCTTCCATGCTCGGCGAGTAGACGAAGATCTCGAACAGCGGCCGTGGCAGCGGCAGGTTCTTCACGGCCTGGGAGTCGAGCTTGAACGAGTGGTAGGGCTTGCGCTCGCCGTCATCGCTGCGCTGGTAGTAGTTCGTGCGCAGCGTGGCATCGACGAGGTTGACGTACATCCTGAGGATGCGGTCCTCGTCCGGGTTGGTGACCCTTTCCAGGGAATCCTCGATCTGAGCGCGGATGCCCAGACCGGCCGTGTAGCGCCCCATCCCCTGGGCGCGGCTCGACGGCTCGGCGTTGCGCAGGACCGTCGGCCCGAGCTCGGGATCGAAGTTGTTGTGGAAGAGCTTCACGATCAGACGCGTGATCTCGGAATTGCTCGCCAGCGTGGCCTGAATGTAGGACTCGCTGAGCGGAACGCCGATCTGCCGCAGGTACTTCGCATAGGCGCGCAGCAGGACGATCTCGTGCCACTCCAGCCCGGCGCAGAGCACCAGCCGGTTGAAGCCGTCGTTTTCCGCCTCGTGACGCCAGACGCGGGTGAACGTCTCCTGGAACTTCTGCTTCACCGGGGAGAGGTCGTCCTGCATGCCCTCGCCGGAGAGGCTGAAGTCGCGGATGCGCACCGGGACCGGAGCGCCCAGCGGCTGGACTTCGTACGGCACCTCGGACTGGACCTTCAGCCCCATGTTCTCCAGCCGCGGCATGATCTCGGAGAGCGGCACCGGCGCGCCGGAGTGGACGATCTTCACGTGAAACTGCCGGTCGTGCTCGCCGCGATGGCGATAGAGATCGACCACGAGATTGCCGCTGTTCAGGACTTCCTCGACGTGGGCGATGTCGTAGAGCGCGGCCTCGGCGGAGAAGCGCTCCGCGTACGCCAGGGGGAAGGCCTTGTGATAGCGGTGGTGCAGCTCGATGCCGGCTTCTTCGCCTTTCGCGGCGACGACCGCCGCCAGGAGCCGGTCGCTCCAGGTCAGGGCGGCTTCGGAGAGCTCGACCTCGATGCGCCGCACGTCGATGTCCGGAATCTTTCCGGGCGTGGTGCGCACGACGAAGATGCCGCGGGCCAGCGCCGAGGTGGAGACGAAATCGTAGATCTGGGTCTCGTGACCGGCGAAGGCGCGTTCCAGGATCGCCTTTGCGCGCTCCTTGAACTCCGGCGTGTAGCGGTCGCGCGGAACGTAGACGTAGCAGGAGACGAAGCGCTCGAAGACGTCCTTGCGCGTGAAGAGCGCGACGCGGGCGCGCTCCTGCAGCTGCAGGACGCCCCAGGCGATCTGAAAGAGATCGTCGTCGGTGATCTGGAAAATCTCGTCGCGGGGCAGCGTCTCGAGGATGTCGACGAGGGCCTTGCCGTTGTGGGAATGCGGGTCGAGGCCGGCGCGCTCGAGAACGCGGCGCACTTTCAGCCGCACCATCGGGATCTCGAGAACACTGCGGCTGTAGGCGGCCGAAGTGAACAGGCCGATGAAACGATTCTCGCCGACGAGGTTGCCTTTCTTGTCGTAGCGCTTGATGCCGATGCGATCCATCGGCACGGGTCGATGGACCATGCTCACGCTGTTGGACTTGGTGATGATCAGCAGGTTCTTCATCCGCGCGAAGTCGCTGAATTCGGGTGAGAGCGGCTCCTCGGAGCGGCGGACCGACTCCTTGCGCATGTCGTGCAGGATGCCCAGGCCGGTCTCCGGTTTGGCGGAGAGAAAGTCGCTTCCGCCTCGGGTCTCGAATCCGTAGCGGCGGTAGCCGAGAAAGACGAAGTTCCCGGTGTCGAGCCAGCGCAGGAACTCGCGCGCTTCGGCGACCTCCTCCTCCGGCATGGGCAGCGTGGCCTTTTCGAGCTCGCGCGTCTCCTCCTCGAGGCGATCGCGCATGGCCTGCCAGTCGCCGACCGCCTGCCGGACGGCGACGAGGACGCGCTCGAGATCGCCCCGCAGCGAGTCGTTCTCGGCCTGATCCGTCGCCTGGTCGATCTCGATGTGCATCGTCGACTCGACCACGGCATCGGCCGGCGCGGCGACGGTCTGCGCGATCTCCAGGCGATTGCCGGCACGGTCGCGGCGCACGCGCACGACCGGGTGCATCAGCAGGTGGATCTTGCGCCCGTGGCGGGCGATCTCTGCGGTGACGGAATCGACGAGGAACGGCATGTCGTCGTTGATGATCTCGACCACGGTGTGCTCGAGGTCCCAGCCGTTGTGCTCGGGCGTGGGATTGAAAATGCGGACTCTGGCGGTGCCGAGTTTTCGTTGCGCTCCCAGCTCCCACAGCGACAGGGCGCCGCCGAGAAGCGTGTCGAACGAGGTGTAGATGATGTCGTCCGGAGCAACGAGAGCGAAATAGCGGCGGATGAATTGCGCGGCGCTTCCACCCTCGTCGTTTCCGACGCGCGCGCGCGCCTCCGCCGCCAGCCGGTCGACGAGGTCGACCTTCCGCTCTTCTGCTGTGATTACCATGGAGAGGCTCTCCTAACCGCTGGGATTGATGGCCGCCGGGGCAAAAATGCGGCGCATATCATAGCGAACCGGTTCGGCGCCGTTTGCATGCCGTGCCAGGAGGGAAGGGGCGGCGATTCAACCACTGACCAGTCCGGTTCCTCACCGCGCTGCCGAATCGTTCCGCTCCCTCTGCGCCGCCGCCGACCGGCGCGGGAAATCGATGACCTTCGCAGCCAGGAGGCGTTTGAGCGTCCGCAGCACCTCGAACTCGCTGATGGGCGAGATGTGCACGATCTGGCGGACGGTGATCCGGCCGTCGATGCGCGAGAGCAGGAACGCGTCGACGGGAGCGAGGTTCATGTGCGAGAGCGCGTCGGGGCCGATGGTCACGACCGGGATGTCCTCGAGCGTGAAGTTGTGCTCGTAGACCGAGGCTCGGAATCCGTCGGTCACCTCGAGCAAGGCATCGAGCACGTCCTTCCTTCCCGGGTTCGCAGAGGCCAGGCCTTCGAGGATTTCCATCGCGTCGGTCCAGCGGCCATCCCCCGTGGCCCGGCGGGCGTCGGTGAGGATCCGCTGGACGCGCTTCTCGCGATCGACGACACCGGTCACGTCGCAAGGCCGGATGAGCTTCTTTTCCAGCAGCTCGGACACGGCGCGGTAGACCTTGTAGCGGCCGAAGGGAAGCCGTCCCACCAGGTCGTTGACGTTCTCATTCCCGTTGAGGAGCGAGTAGACGCGCGAGGCCATGCGGGCGTCCTCCCACTCGCTGGTCTCGTCGAAGGGCTCGTCGCTCGGCTCGAAGTAGCTGTTGGGATGGATGAAGGCAGTGATGCGATTCCAAACCTCGGCGCGGCTCACACCTTCCACGACCACGCGGATTGGATCGAGGTTGATGGCCAGCGATGCCGCCGTCTGAATCGGCTTCGGCTCGAAGTAGAACTCACCGTCCGGCCAGAGGAAGGCATCGCAGATGTCCTCGATGGTCTTGGCCGTGAGCGTGTCGAGCGCCTGCTCGCGGCTGAGCTTTCTTTCGTAGACGAGGACCGCGGCGAACATCGCCCCGGTCCTTCGGGATACCTCGAGCGCCGCGGCGATGTTCTCCTCGGTACAGAGGCCGAGGTGCTGCAGATAGGCGCCGTAGGTCTCCCGCGCGGCGTTGGTCGAGGAGAAGACGATGCGGCCGTCGGCCAGGCCGACGTGCAGCTCCTTCCCGTGCTCGTCCCGCAGCCGCAGCACGCCGGTGCGCTGCGCCGTCCTGGCCCACTGCACCAGATCGGGCATCGACATCGTGGAGAATTTGCCTGAGACGCTCACGGACGGGCGCGAAGCTTAGCAAGGCTTTCGTGGCATTGTCAGTTGCAGTTATCCGACGCCCTCATTCACCCGTCACTCTGAGCCGGCGGAGCCGTGGGTGGCAGGGGTGGATACGCGGCGGAACGCGGCCAACATGACCCTGTCCAGCCGTTGTTGCTGTCCAGCCGTTGAAGACAGGCCCGTAGGGCCGATTGATGCTAGCCCAGGGCTTCAGCCCTGGGAATCGAGATTCCTGGTACAACGTCGAGCCGCGGGAGCGGCGGTTGAGAGGATCTGGTCATGCTTCTCAATCGTCGCTCCGCGACTCGACGCGAATATCACGATCGCTTCCCCAGGGCTGAAGCCCTGGGCTACTCTCAAACGCCGCTACGCGGCACGAAAGCCTCGAGCGGGGGTCAGTTCCGCCCACGCGGCTCGGCCGACTCGGGAGTGACCGACGTGTCTACCCGATGGGCGCCCCCGGCGGTTCGGGCGGCGGCATCGTGCGTTTGCGCGGCTGGTCGGGACGAGCGAGGAAACGCTCGATGTCATCACGCGTGGCGCGGCGGTGTGCGGACTCGATCTCCTCGGCACCTCGCGGCACCGACTCGAGTCGCGCGCTCAGTTTCCGAAGCGATTCAGCGGCCTGGGCCCGCACCTGCGGATCGGCATCGGCGTCCGCCGCCAGGTCCATCAGCCGCAAGGCCAGCAGCGTCCGCGTTGCCCGCGTGATCGCCCCTTCGTAACCGCTCCGCGACGGCAGCACGATCTCGATCAGCCGGTCGTCGACTTCGGCCATCGACGGATTGGCCGCGTTCTCGGCATGGAACTCGACCAGCCGCGCGCATCGGTGCGGTTCCAGCAGCGCCGAGATGGTGATGTCCGCAGCGGCCGTGGCCGCGCTCACGGGATCGAATGCCGGAGCGGTCTTCTTCGCGAACAGCTCCGCCGTGCCGTGCTCGTAGCCGTAGGCACGCGGCGGAATCAGATCGAGAATCCTCTGCGGCAGGACGAGGAATGACGGGTCGAGCGTCGACAGCACCGCATCGAGCGCTTCCCGCTGCTTCGCCGGCGCCACGATCCTGCGCACCGGCGTGGGCTCGATTGCCCCGTTCTCCTTCACCGCGTACGTGTAGTCGAGGCCGCCGATCGATTTTGCAGCCGCTTCGAGCTGATAGCGGTGATGCAGGTAGAGCGGCAGAAGAATCTCCTCGAGCGACGACAGCGGCTGTCCCACGCCCAGGTTGCGCAGCCCGAACTGCTCGAGTGCGATGCGCCGCACTTCCATGTCGTGGCGCAGCATCGACACGTCATCCGCTCCGTTGTCCCACACCGAAGCCAGCGGGTGCGCGGTGAACACCTCCCGCGCGTCCGCATCCTTGATGAACAGGGGCGTCTGCCGCGCCAGCTTGTCCAGCTCCACGTCTTCGTTCACGCCCGGCGCGAACTGCGTGTATCCATAGCGGATCGCCGCGATGTCATACGGGCCCACGCCGGTGGCATAGGCATCCGACAGGTCGAGCTTTCCGTTCGTGATCTTCACGTACGGCGCCGGGTAGTCCATGACCGAAGCGCGGCCGTAGGTGCTGGCGGCGAAGTTGTGATCGAGGCCGAGGGTGTGGCCGACCTCGTGCGCGGCCAGCTGGCGGATGCGCGCCAGCGCCATCAGCGAGGGGCTGGTGGCCGGATCGAGCTGCGAGAGGGCTTCGTCGCCGAGCTCCGCGTACTGCGGGATCAGGCCGCGTCCGATCAGGACGTCCTGGCGGATGCGCAGCGATCCGAGGAGAACGTTGCCCTTGATGATCTCACCGGTGCGCGGGTCGACGACGCTCTCGCCCATCGACCAGCCGCGTGTGGAACGGTGGATCCAGTTGATCATGTTGTAGCGGATGTCCATCGGATCGGCGCCGGCCGGGAGAACCTTTACCTGGAACGCATTCGAGAACCCGGCGGCTTCGAACGCCTTCGACCACCACGATGCTCCTTCGATGAGCGCGCTGCGCACCGGCTCGGGCGTGCCGTTATCGACGTAGTACACGATGGGCTCGACAGGATCCGACACCGCCGCGTCGGGATTCTTCTTCTGCAGGCGATGGCGGGCGATGAAGTGCTGCTCGAGCCCGGCCGTGAAGGGCGTGGCGTAGTCGTAGAAATCGACCGGGAACATGCCCACCCGCGGGTCGAAGCGGCGCGGCTGGAATCCCGGCCCCGGCAGGGCCACGAGCGAGTGGTGCTCGCGCACCGTGACCGCCTCGGCCACCGGCGCCACTCCCCGGATCAGCGCACCGGGGCGGCCGCTGGTCACGAAGGTGAGCGTTGCTTCGACTTCCGTGTTTCGCGGGAAGGCCTTCGTGCGCGGCAGGTAGATCGCGCTGCGGTTCTTGTCGACTGAATACGAGCCCTGCCGCGTTCTCTTCAGCTGCCGCGCCGCGCCGTACATGTCGCTGAGGAAGAAATCGGTGGCGTCTACGAGCACGCCATGATCGTTCGCGGCCTCGACCTTGAATCCGGCGAGCACCGATTGGGCGAACGAGTCCTCGACCGAGCGCCGCTCCATCGGGTCGCTGCTCGAGGCCCGGAAGCGGTAGTTGGGCTCGACCATCAGCACGCGCGGGCCGACGCGGTCGAAGCGGACGATGTGCGTCTGCCCCAGACCGTTGCGATCGAGCCCGATGGGATTCGAGCCGACGCCCGCGGGAAGCGAGGTCTGGTAGATCATCTCCTCGCCGAGGCGATCGATCTCCATCAGCAGCTTGCCGTTCTCGGCGTCCCAGTACAGCGGGACGAAGCCGTCGATCTTCTGGAGCTTGGCGGTACGGTCGGCGATCGCATCGGAGTGTGCCGCCGGAGGCGCCGCCGCTGCGACATGTTTCGGCGCAGGCGGTTGCGTTGACGTACAGGCAGCCAGGACCAGAAGCAGCGCGGCAAGTTTTTGCATGCGGGGATTGTAGACGGAGAGCGCGGAACCGGAGAGCGCGGAACCGGAGTGCGGCCTTCCAGCCCGCCGGCGGTCGGGCATCCTGCCCGACCGCTGTCGCATGACTCTCAGACAGTCGCAAGGCTGGAAGCCCGGCGACCGGCGGGCAGGATGCCCGCACTCCTCCGCCTCCGTTACCATGTCGCGCACCAATGGCGGCTCGTCCGACCGCCGATCGGTCTGGAGTCGCACAAGGAGATTTCCATGAAAGCGTACAAGGCGTTCGCCGGCCTCTTTCTGCTCGCCGCGGCAGCATGGGCCCAACCGATCTTCGTCCCCGCCAAGCAGCCGCTCACGCACGAGACGATGTGGCTGATGCCGCGCGTCGGCGCGCCGCTCCTCAGCCCGGACGGCAAGCTCGTCGTCTTCTCCGTGACGAAGCCGTCGTACGACGAGAAGGAGCAGACCTCCGATCTCTGGATCGTGCCGGCCGACGGCAGCGCAGCACCACGCCAGATCACCTTCAACAAAGCGGCGGAGAGCGACGCGGCCTGGTCGCCTGACTCGCGTCGGGTGGCGTTTTCCGCGAAACGCGAAGGAGATGACGTCAACCAGATCTACATCCTCGACGTCACGGCCGCCGGCGAAGCTCGACGCGTCACGAGCCTCTCCACCGGCGCGCGCTCCCCGCAGTTCTCGCCGGACGGAGAGGCCATCCTGTTCACGACGGTCGTCTTTCCGAACGCGCTCGACGACGAGGCGAACCGGAAGATCGCCAAAGAACGGAAGGATCGGAAGGTCCACGTCCGCGTCTACGAATCCTTCCCGGTCAAGCAGTGGGACCGCTGGCTCGACGACCAGCAGGTGCACCTGGCCATCCAGCCGCTCGACGGAAGCGCGAACGCCAAAGACATCCTGGCGGGGACGAAGCTGGTCGCAGAGCCCGGCTTCTCCGGCCGGCCCGCGGAAGGATCGCGCGACGACATCCCGGCGGAATGGTCGCCGGACGGGCAGTCGATCGTCTTCGCCGTCACGACCAGGAAGAACACCGCCGCCTACGCCGAAGTGCCGGTCGACCTCTATCGCATCCCGCGCAGCGGCGGCGAGCCGCAGCTGATCGCGCACGAGAACGGCCGCTACGGCCGCCCGAAGTTCTCTCCTGACGGCAAGACCCTGTACGCGGTCTTCGAGCCTAACAACGGCAAGGTCTACAACCTCGAGCGCATCGTGGCCTTCGACTGGCCGTCGATGAGCAATCGCCGCGTCGTCACCGCCAGCACCGATCGCTCGGTGGGCGGCTACACCGTCTCCTCGGACAGCAAGACCATCCTCTTCACTGCCGAGGACGCGGGCCTGGTCAGGATCTACTCGGTGCCTGCCACCGGCGGCGACGTGACGCTCGCCGTCGATCCGCAGCGAGGCGTCTACTCGGACGTGCAGTTCGCCGAGAAAGCGCCGGTGATCGTCGGCCGCTGGGGCTCGTCGGTCAATCCGGCCGAGGTGGTCCGCCTCGACCTCGCCGGCAAGTCGCACCACAACCTCACCTCGTTCAACGTCGAGAAGGCGGCCACCATCGACTGGCAGCCGCCGATCCACTTCTGGTTCACCTCATCGCGCGGAGCGAAGATCCACAACTTCATCGTCCTTCCGCCGAACTTCGACCAGTCGAAGAAGTACCCGCTGCTCGTCCTCATGCACGGCGGCGCGGCGAACATGTGGCAGGACAGCATCTCCCTGCGCTGGAATTACCACCTCCTGGCAAAGCCCGGCTACGTCCTGCTGATGACCAACTACACCGGCTCGACAGGCTTCGGCGAGAAGTTCGCGCAGGACATCCAGGGCGATCCGCTCAAGGGGCCGGGCGACGACATCAACCAGGCCGCCGACGAGGCCATCAAGCGCTTCAAGTTCATCGACGGCACCCGCCAGGCAGCGGCCGGCGCGAGCTACGGCGGCCATCTCGCGAACTGGATGGAGGCGACGACCACCCGTTACAAGTGCATCATCGGCCACGCCGGCGAGGCCTCCCTGGAGAGCCAGTGGGGCACCTCGGACTCAATCTACGGCCGCGAGCTGACCAACCTCTCGCCACCGTGGGGCAGCAGCAAGGTCTGGCGCGAGCAGAGCGCGATCGCATACGGCGGCAATTACAGGACGCCGGAAATGCTGAGCGTCGGCGAGCACGATTTCCGCGTCCCGCAGAACGAGACGATGATGCAGTGGTCGGCTCTTCAGCGCATGCGCGTGCCATCGCGCCTGCTGGTCTGGCCCGACGAAAACCACTGGATCCTCAATGCCGAGAACAGCCGCTATTTCTACAAGGAAGTGGCGGAATGGCTGGCGAAGTGGATGTAGCAATCGGTGTGGCGCGGGCTTTCGGAGTGCGGACGTCCCGTCCGCAACGGCGGGACGTCCCGTCCCGCCGTGAACGAGCGTTCCGTGCGGCGAGCCAACGGGCGCCGGACGGGACGTCCGGCGCTTGCGGACGAGGACGTCCGCACTCCGCGTTTTCCCATCCGTCACTGACCCCGGCAAGGCGCGTGCTAGCATCCTCCGCCATGAAATTTCGCATGATCGCATTGGCGATCCTGCTCGCGGGCACCGCGGCGATCGCATCCGCAAGACAAGTTCTGCCGTTCGTCGAGAACGACTACACCAGGGCGCTGGCCCGGGCCAAAGCGGACAACCTCCCGTTGTTCGTCGATGCCTGGGCACCGTGGTGACACACGTGCCGCTCGATGCGCGCCTATGTCTTCACCGACAAGGCGCTCGGGCGGTACGCCGGACGGTTCGTCTGGCTCTCGATCGACACGGAAAACGCCGCCAATGCCGCGTTTCTGAAGAAATACCCGATTCCCGCGCTTCCGACGATGCTGGTTGTCGATCCCAGACAGCAGGCCGTGGTCATGCGCTACGCGGGAGGAGCAACGGTCGCGCAGCTGCAGAAGCTTCTCGACGACGGTGAGCACGCCTACCGCGCCCGCGGCAGCAGCGCCGACACGCTCCTGAGCTCCGCCGACAACCTTGCCTCGGAAGGCAGGAATGCCGAGGCCGTCAAGGTGTACGAAAAGGCCATCGCGGCGGCGCCGAAGAAGTGGGGGCGCCTGGGCCGCGCTACGGAGTCGCTCACCTTCACGATGATGCTGAATCGCGAGAGCGACCGCTGTGCGACCCTGGCCCGCGACCTCTATCCGCGCCTGAAGGGAACGACCTCGGGCGCGAATGTCGCCAGCACCGGCCTCAGTTGCGCGCTCGACATCGACGCCCAAAACGCGTCGCGCGCCGTCCTCGTGAAGACGCTCGAAGCGGATACGCGCCAGGCATTCGATGATCCGAGGGTCCGGGCGAAGATGTCGGGCGACGACATCTCGGGCCTGTACGACGCTCTGATCTCCGCGCGCGCCGACGCAAAGGACGAAGCCGGCGCGAAGGCGCTTCGCGAGCATTGGGCGGCCTTCCTCGAAAAAGAAGCGGCCACTGCCAAGACGCCTGAACAGCGCGCCGTGTACGACTCGCACAGGCTGAGCGCTTACCTGGCGCTGAACACGCCGGAGAAGGCCATCCCGATGCTCGAGCAGTCGCAGAAGGACTTCCCCGACGACTACAACCCGCCGGCGCGGCTCGCTCTGGCCTACAACGCCATGGGCCGTTTCGACGACGCCCTCGCTGCCTCGACGACCGCCTTGCGGAAGGCGTACGGCCCGCGGAAGATCGGGATCTACCGCACCCGCGCCGACATCTTCGCCGCCAAAGGTGACAAGGCCGGCGCCCGCAAGACCATCGAAGAAGCGATCGCGTACGCCAGGACGCTTCCCGAAGCATCGGGCACGACGCGCACCATCGCCGCGCTGGAAAAGAAGCTCGCCGCGATGCCGCAGTAACTATTTGAGATTTGAGATTGATGATTGATGATTGATGAACCGAGGAGGCCACTCCTTCATCGGTTCATCAATCATCAATCTGAGGTCCTAAATAAACTAACGCGCCACGACACGGCGGCGCGTAACACCCGGCGTGACGCTCGCGGCCGTGCTGTTGACGAAGCCGCAGCTGTTGCTGATGCGCACCCAGTACGTCTCCTGAGCGTTCACCGCAGGGATGTACAGCCGCGCCAGGCTGTTCCCCACCGGAGCCGTGAAGTCGAAGACCTGTCCTCGATACCAGCGGTACTCCAGAGAAGTTCCAGTGGCGGACACGTTCAGGAATGCCGGTGCGCCCGGCGACACCATCACATCCTGGGGCTGCGAGACGATCGCCGGCGCGATGCAGGAGGGAACGACGGTGACCGTCACGGCCGCCGATTCAGTCGCGGCACAGTCGTTTTTCGCCTGCAGCCAGAACGTCCGGGTCGACACGATCGAACTGATCGTGACCGTCGCGGTGACTGCGTTCGTCACCGGTTTCGAAGTGTCGCCCGCGTTTCCTTCGTACCACTGCATGAGGATCGGCGCCGTGCCGACGACGGTGGCCGACAGAGTGAACGAGCCACCGGAGTCGGCCACGCCTCCCGAAGGCTGGATCACGATGTCCGGCACATCGCAGCGGAGCACTGTGACCGTGACGGTGGCGCTGTCGCCGAACGCGCCGCAGGAGTTGGTGGCGCGCATCCAGTACCTGGTCGTGACCTGCGGAGTGACGGTCATGGAAGGAGCGATCGCGCCGGCGATCGGTGTGGCGGTGCTCCCGCTCGATCCGACGAACCATTGAACCGGCAGACCGGGGGGATTCACGGTTGCGGTCAGCGTGACGCTGTGCCCCTGCAGGATCGTGACGTCCTGCGACTGTGAGGTCACGAGCGCAGCCGGGCAACCGTTGACGCTGACCGTGGCACTGGCGCTGTCGACGGATCCCGGGCAGCCGTTCGACACGCGCACCCAATACGACGTGGTCGTGGACGGACTGACGCTGATTTGAGGAGTCGTCCCGCCGGAAACGGCGACCGCGGTGTTGCCGGTCGCGCCGATGTACCACTGGTATGAAAGCGGGTCGGTGCCCGTGGCCGTCACCGAGAGCACGGCTTCAGACGCTCCTGGACCGAGGTCCTGCGACTGAGGCTGCGTCGTGATCTGCGGCGTGGTGCACGGTGTACCCCCACCACCACCGCCCCCACCACCGCCTCCGCCACCTCCACCTCCGCCACCCCCGCCGCCGCTTCCACCCGTTCCATACACGGTCGCGAGCGCCGCCAGATCCCACGCCTGCAGCGCTGCGCCGGTTGGATCGTTGTTGAAGTCGACGCTCGAGTCCATCAGCGCGTTGTTCGTGCAGTTGAGAGCCGGGTCGCCGGCGCATGAGGCGGTTCCGGCGGGGTTCTGGTCGGAGTGGCGGAAGCCGAGCGTGTGGCCGAGCTCGTGCGCCAGGACGTGGTTGAAGCCGTTGCCAATCAGACCCGGTCCGCTGATCCCGTCCTGAACGACGAGGTCGGCCTCCACGATGGTGGCAAACGTCTCGCCGTTGAACGTGTGGGTCGAGCCATTGACCCATGCTCCGCCGATGGCGAGGACACCCCCCTGGTTCGGATCGAAGGAGCCGGTGATCTCGTTGGACGGGTCGTTGAACTGGACGCTGTTGACACCGTCTGGAACGTTCGATGCGAATGCCTGCGATACAGTCGTCGTTCCGCCGTACTGAAGGATTACATTCGATCCCGGATCATTCGTCCACGTGGCCAAGCCCACGATGAGAGCGGTCAGGCCACCGTTGAGTGCGCCCGGCTGGGTGCCGTGGCTCCTGAAGACGACCGGCGTCGGGAAGCTCGGCCAACGCATGCCCAACGGGTTGGGCATCAGATAGCTGGTCGCCGAATAGGTTGCGTTCGTCGTCGCGTGGCTCGAGGCGGTGACGACCGCAGGATCGTTCACCACGTAATCGGCAAACGGCCGCTCGCCCCGTGCGCTCCGGCGGACGAAGTCGAGGAACGGTTGCGCCAGCCGCTGCGGCTCTCGATGAACGCCGCCAGCGAGGTCCCAGCCGGCGATCTCCCCCCCATCGCGCAGCAGCAGATCGCGACCGTGGCTGTCGGTGGCGAACGAAAACTTCCCGACCGCCATGGCACGCGTACACCAGTCGCCACGGTCGTTCGTCTCGAGGAAGACCAGCGCGCGCTGGCCGCTCGGATACTTCGGACTGCCGGCCACCGCGTAACCGGCCTTCCCGACCGTGCCGCCGAGCTCGACGATGTCGAAGTCGTCGCCGGCCTGGAGCGGGCCCTTGATCGCCTCCTCGATGTGCATCGCGGTGACGGTCTCGATCCAGCCGCCGCCGGCTGCCCATCGCGACCTCGACTCTCCTGCCGTGGCGACGACGATGGCTTTTGAACCCGACACGAGAATGGCGTCGGGCGGGACGATGAACGTCGCCGCGGTCAACGGGGCGGCGACGAAAAGGAGGAACGCGATGGACCGCTTCACTGCATGAGTCTACGGGGAGTTGGTTACGAGGTCACGAGGTTGCGGGGTTGCGGGGTTGCGCGGTTACGCGGTTACGCGGTTACGCGGTTACGCGGTTGCGCGGTTCGGACGTTCCGTCTGTTGCTTCGTTCCTCACAGGTAACCAGCGTCGGCCTCACGCGAAGCCAGACACCGCGTAACCGCGTAACCGCGCAACCTCGTAACCGGTAGGGCGGGTGGAAGAAATTGCTCCGGCCGGGTCGGCGCTGTGAGAGGCGGCTGGCGCCGCATCACAATCGCGTTGGGTCCAGGGAGAGAGAGGCCCGCTGAGAGAGAGCCTTCACGACCACGGCCGGATGCAATGAGACGAATTCTAGGTCGAGTGCGGCGATTTGTCCACCCTTATTGAACTCCGTCAGACACGCCGCACCAGCCTCCGCGCGAAATAGGCCGCACCGACCACTCCGATTGCCACCGCCACGAACGCCAGAGCCCGGGCGCTGCCGCCGAACATTCGCGGATAGCGCACCAGGTTCAACACGAACACACCGCTCACCACCAGGTACAGCGCGATGCGAACGACGTAGAGGATCTGCGACGGCCGGCGTGCGCGCAGCGTGTCGCTCCAGACGATCCAGAGCATGATCGTGATCGCGGCGATGGCCATTCCCGCCGGCGGGATCATTTCTTCGCCAGGTCGAGGTCCATCTCGACTTTCTTCGTCATTTCTTCCTCACCCACCAGGCCTCGTCTGGTGAGGCGGCACCGTGGTTCTCCGGCAGCACGCTGAACCCCCGGCTCCCGGCCGGGCTGCCGTGCTCCGCGAGCATCTCCTGGACATCGGGCGTGCAGCTTCCCCCGCAGTGGCCGGTCGTGGCTCCGGTCCTAAGGGCGACCTCTTCGACCGTGCCGGCACCCTCGCGGATGGAGCGTTCGATCGTCCTGTATTTAATGTTGTTGCAGCGGCAGACGGTCTTCAGCCCGCGGATGACGGGGTGAACGGGCTGGGAATCGTCCATGTCGGCGAGGCTAACACACGGACCGCGCAGCGCGTTCCCATGCGTCTGGAGCGCGGACATTCCTGTTCGGCCGCTAACGTGCTGGCATCTGGGACTGCTTCGGAACACGGACAGCCGTCGGACAGGAATGTTCGCTCTCCGGTCGGCAAATTCACTTCTTCTTCGCCGGCACGGTCGAGCGCAACGTCGAAGCAGGTGGCCGTCCCACTTTCGGGTAGGCGGCTGGCGTGGCGCGATGTGGAGGAGTGGGGAGATTCAGCCTGGGCGGTCTTCGCGAAAGCGAGTACGGCATGCTCGTCGATCGCGGCTGTTGATGAGGCGGCTTGCGCATGGTGGAAAAAAATCGTACTGCAAACTCCGCTGCGATGCTTTCGCTCCAGGACCGCGAGGCCTGCATGCCGTTCGCTCGAGACGGCCTTGCATTCCGCCCGTTCAATGCCCGGAATTTCTCCATGGAGGCGCGACGTAGCCCGCCCACGGATCGTGATACGCCACCGGCGGATTAGCGAGGAAGTGCGCGAACGTCGCGGCGGCCATCTCGAGATCGTTCTGGCCGGCCTTTGGTCCCGATGTAATGGGCCCGAACGCCTGTTTCAGCTCTCGAATCGCGCGGTAAAGGTCGCGGTAGCCGACCCTCGTCCCATCAGCGTAGGTGTCAAATGACACGAGGGCCCACGAAGCCCTGACCGCCGATTGCGGCAGTGGACCGGCACTATCGCCCGGCGATTGGGCGGTGCACTCCGCGCCGCGCGCGTCGAGCGCCCTCATGACGAGGATCGCCGTCTGCCTCATCTCGGAATCGTAGATCCCATCGGGTCTGGCCGTGTATGGCTCGATGAGCTTGCGAGCCTGGGCGTACTGCTCGCGCGCCGAGTCACAACCGCCGGTGGTCAGCAGGGCATCGCCTGCGCGTGTGAGCCGCAGAGCGCCGACGTAGTCGCGCAGGAACTTAGCCGCCGCCGGCGACTCGCTTGCCCAGATCGGAACCGCGGTGGTGAGAAAAAGGAACGCGACAAGCAGTGCTCTTCGCATGCTCATAGCGTAGGTCCGGCGAGCATCCGGCGCCAACGACGCCTTCAGCCACACGACGCAAACGAAAAGCCGCGCCGCGAAAGGGAACATGCCGCACTCGTCGATCGTGGCTGTTGAAAGCTCGGTTTGCGCATGGAGTTGAGATCGCGCCCCAATCGGTTAGAATGCGCGCCGCAACGAGGAATATCCGCGTTTTCTTCGCGTTAGCTCCCGTTGCCAAGTGGGGCCGTAGCTCAGTTTGGGAGAGCGCCTGAATGGCATTCAGGAGGTCGTGAGTTCGATCCTCATCGGCTCCACCAACTTTGACGAACGATTCGAGGCGACGCCGGCGCGCGTCGCCTTTCGTGTATTTGAGGCTCTCAGAGAACCGCGGGAGTCATCGCGAATTCGGCAGGGCCGCTCCAATGACAAGATGTAGACATGCGCGCTCTCAGCCACCTCTTCGCCAACAACCGCGCCTGGGCTGACGAGAGGACCCGGAACGATCCGGAGTTCTTCCGCCGCCTCTCATCCCAGCAGTCGCCTCAGTACCTCTGGATCGGCTGTTCCGACAGCCGTGTGCCTGCCAACGAGATCGTGGGGCTCCCGCCCGGAGAGCTCTTCGTCCATCGCAACGTCTCCAACGTGGTCGTGCACACGGACCTGAACTGTCTTTCCACGATCCAGTTCGCCGTCGAAGTGCTGCACGTCGGACACATCATCGTCTGCGGGCACTACGGCTGCGGCGGCGTGCTCGCGGCGCTCCGCGACGACAAGCTTGGACTGATCGACAACTGGCTGCGCCATGTCCAGGACGTCCGCTGGAAGCACAAGGCCGAGATCGAGGCCATCGAGACCGAAGCGGGCCGGCACGAGCGGTTGTGCGAACTGAATGTGCGCGAGCAGGTCATCAACGTCAGCAGGACGACCGTCGTGCGCGAGGCGTGGGCGCGTGGACAGATGCTGACCATACACGGCTGGATCTACGGCCTTCGCGACGGTCTCCTTCGCGACCTCGGTCTCAGCGTCGACGCGGAGTCTATTTAGGATCTGAGATTGATGATTTATGAACCGATGAAGTAGTGGCCTCATCGGTTCATAAATCATCAATCTCAAATCTCAAATATCCGGCTCGTCTTCGAGGACCGCCCCGGGGCGCACGATGCCGAGGGTGACGATCTTCTGGTGGAGATGCGTGCGCTGGATGTCGAGGAGCTGCGCGGCGCGGCTGACGTTCCAGTTCGTCAGCCGATGAACTGATGTCTCTGATGCTGCGCGCCCTTCTTCTCGTTGTCACTGCGGCTGGCACGATCGCTTCCCGACTCGTTCCAGCGTCTGATCCACCGCATTCACACAGGCGAGAACCTGACCCAGGGACTTCACGATCTTCGACGTCGTTCTCCACATGCCGTCAGGCAGTCCACCAGCGCCTTCGGATCGCAGGCAGGAACAACGGATTTCACGGCCTTCGTTAAGCAGGCTTCGTTACTCGAATTTCATCGAAAACACGGCCGTCCGGCCGCGCTTTTTGCATGACGTGGAAACGAGCGCCACCGCATTTCGCACTCACTGATACCATGCGATTTCGCGGCTGGGGCGTTCGCGATGCCTGACGAAGAGGAAGAAAACAACGGCGGCGGCTGGCGGCGCATCGTCGTCATCAGCATCGCAGTGGCGGCGGCAGTGCTGATCGTGGTGCTGGTGGTGATCGCACTGCGCGCCGGTCCGCCCGTCGTGCACGCGGCTGCCGCGGATCGCCGCGACCTTCTCGTTCCCATCCTGGCTGACGGCACTCTCGAGCCGCCCGCCGGCGGGGAGATCCGTTCCCCCGATTCAGGCGTCGTGGCCGAATTCTTCGTCCACGAGGGCGACCGCGTGAAGGCCGGACAGCCGGTGCTGCGGCTCGCCAATCCCGAGCTCGATCAGAAGGTCCTGGCCAGCCGCTCCGACGTCGCGGCGATGGCACCCGAGGAGTCGCGGGCTCAGGGTGATCTGGATCTGGCCCGGCGCGACGCCGATCGCCTGAAGGCACTCGTCGATTCCGACGCCCGCCTGCTCCAGGCCGGTGCCATCACCCGGCAGCAGGCGGGCGGCGACGAGCAGCAATACCGCCAGACACTGGAGCGCATCCGCGTCGCGCAGGCGCAGCTGGCGTCGCTTCGCGAGAGGCGCCGCCTGATCGACAGCTCAACGGCGGAGCTGCAGCGCCGCGCCGCAAAACTCATCGTCCGCTCCCCTGCCGACGGCGTCATCTACAACCTGCCCCGCACCGTAGGCGAGACCGTGATCATCGGACAGGTCATCGGCACGGCAGTCGACCGTGACCACCTTCGCGTTCGCATCCGGGTGGACGAGCCCGATCTCCCCCGCATCCGCACCGGCCAGGCCATCTTCGTCACCTTCGAAGGGATCCCCGACCGGCGCTGGGACGGCCGGATCACGCTCGTGCCGCCGGGCATTCGCGAGGTGGGCGGCCGCGACGTCGGAGAGGTCATCGGCATGTTCTCCGATGCCACCGGCGCGCTTCCGCCCAACGCCTCGGTGAACGTCGAGATCATCGTCGGCGAAAAGAAGGACGCGCTCGTCATACCGCGCGCCGCCCTCTTCCGGGAGGGGGACGTGCGTTACGTTTTTCGCCTCGACGGAGCGAAGGCGCGCCGCGTCGACGTGAAGGCCGGCCTCATCGCTCCCAATGACGTGGAGATCCTCGACGGCCTTCGCCCGGGCGACCGAGTCGTCATCCCCGGCGTCGTGCCGATCAAGGACGGCCAGAAGGTGGAAGTGCAGTCGTCGTGAGTGGCTCTGGGCTCCTGGCTCTTGGCTCTTGGGACCTCCCGAGAGCCAAGAGCCGAGAGCCAAGAGCCGTAGACAGCCATGCCCAGCCGCGAAGTATTCGAGACCGCGACGCATCGGTTCCGCACCCACCCGGTGCAGATGTCGCTCACGCTGACGGGCCTGGTCGTCGGGACCGCGGCGATCATCATCATTGTCTCGCTGGGCCTGAGCGGCCGCGCCTTCGTGATGGCCCAGATCGAGGCAGTCGGCTCTCACTCGGTGTGGGCGACCTACGAGGGCAACTCCAACGCCGGCGTGCAGCACGCGAACGACGACATCAACGAAGACGACGTGCGGGCCGTGGCGGCGCGGCAGGACCTCCTGACCGCCGTGACTCCCCTGGTCGAGCTCCGCGGCGCCGTCAATGTCGAGTCGAAGGCCGTGAACATCGCCGTGCTCGGAACGACTCCGAATTACATGGAGGTGCGGAAGAACGTGAACATGCTGGCCGGTCGCTTTCTCGACGACGACGACGTGGAACAGCGCTCGAAGGTGTGCGTGGTCAGCCGCAATCTCTACGAAAAGCTCTTCGCCAACAGCGATCCGAACAGCGAGAAGACCCTGCGCACGATGGGCATGAGCTTCATCGTCATCGGCGAGTTCGAGAACCCGGTCGACACCATGGGCCAGGGGGAGATGCGCGCCGACGCCATCTTCATCCCGGTGACGGTGGCCTGGTTCTTCACGCCCACGCACCGCGTGGACACGCTTTTCGCCGAAGCACGCGACTTCAACTCCATCCCCCGGGTGGTCAAGGCCATCCAGGAAACTCTCCAGGAGCGGCACCACAGCGGGGCGGTGTACAAAGTGGAGAGCATGACCATGGTGGTGCGCATGGCCAACGCCATCTCCACCGGGCTGATCATCGTGTTCATCCTGGCCGCCTCCGTCTCGGTCATCGTCGGAGGAGTGGGGATCATGAACATCCTGCTGGCCTCGGTGGAGCAGCGCACGCGCGAGATCGGTCTGCGAAAGTCGCTGGGGGCGCGCCGCAACGACATCCTGGCCCAGTTTCTTCTGGAGGCGCTGATCCTCGGCAGCGTCGGATCGGTCATCGGCGTGGCGGTGGGTCTGGGCATCCCCATTCTCACCAGGCTGGTGGTGCACCGCGTGACCGTCAACGTCTCGTTCCTCTCGGCTTTTCTCGCTTTTCTCTTTTCGAACCTGGTGACGCTGGTTTTCGGAGTCGTGCCCGCCTATCGCGCCGCCAACCTCGATCCGACGGAGGCGCTCCGGCATGAGTAGAACGGTCTCGACCGTGGTCGCGCTGGTCCTGGCCTCGGCTGCCGCGGCACAGACCCCTCCACCGCTGACGATCCAGCAGGCCATGCAGATGGCCGTGGACCGTTCACCCGACATCACGGCGGCGCGCGCAGCCCAACGTGAGGCTGCAGCATCAGCGGAGCTGGCCCGCAGCACCTTCCGTCCCCAGGCAACGATCTCCACGACTCCCGGTTACGCCACCGGGCTTCCGGTGTCCGTCCTGGGAAGCGTTCCGGCCATCGCCACCGTCGAGGCGCACCAGACGCTCTACGACAACTTCGCGCGCACCGACGCACTGGCCGCCGCAGCCCAGGCCGATGCCCGCTCCATCGACGTCGAGAATGCCGTGCGCCAGACCGCCGAAGCGTCCGCGCAGGCGTATGCGAAGTACGCCGCGGACCTCGCGCTCGTGGCCGACGCCCGCACGCGGATCGGCGCTCTCCGCACCGACCTGGCGCGCGTGACGGCGCTGTCTGCCGAAGGACGCGCGACGCAGCTCGACATCGATCGCGCTGCGCTGCAGGTCGATCGCGCCGAGAACCAGGCCGCATCCGCAGCCATGACCGCAGGCGTCGACGAGGCGCGGCTCCGGCAGCTCACCGGATGGTCGACGCCGGGCTCGATCCCCCTCGCCGCTGCGGATCTCCAGGTTCCCGCGGGAACGACCGCCGACCACATCGCGGCGGCAATCGCGAACGACCTCGAGATGCACAGCCTCGACCGGCAGCTGTCTCTGCTGCGCCAGTCCGTCTCCATCCTCCGCCATCCCTTCCAGCCGAGCATCCAGGCCCAGAGCCAGTACTCCCGGCTGTTCGGACGCTACTCGCGGTTTTACAACGGCTACAGGAACGACGACTTCAGCATCGGCGCTTCGGTCGTCATCCCGGTGTGGACGGGTGGGCGCAGGGCCGCTTCGATCGACCGCGTGACGGCACAACTTCAACGTCTGGAGGCACAAAGGATGAGCCGTGAGGCCGGGATCACCGACGCCGTCCGGGAAGCGGAATCAGATTTGAATGCAGGCGAAGGTGAGCTTCGCATTGCACTCCGCGCAAAGCAGATCGCGGAAGAAGGTCTGCGGATCGGCACACTGCTCCAGCAGGAAGGCCGCGGCCGACCTAACGAGGTCACCGCGGGCGAAGTCGAGTTGAATGATGCGAACGATGAAGTGGCGAGAGCACAGACTCATGTCACGGTTGCCAGGGCGCGGCTCCTGTCCCTGCGCGGCGATCTCACAGCCTCACCCGTGCACTGACAATCCGTTTCAAAGGGCGCCTCGTCACACGAACGTGTGATCTTCGGTGAGCGTTTGCGCCTATAGTAAAGGAAACAACAACAACGGACATTTGAGAGGAAGGATGACCGTTCAGCAGTTCTCGACCGGGACATTTCGCGAAATCGAGGAAGTCCATTCCGCAGTCGCAGCGGCGCAGCAGCGGCTGTTCGAGATTCAGCATGCGGACGGCCACTGGTGTGGCGAGCTCGAAGGCGACACGATCCTCGAATCCGAATACCTGCTGCTCCTCTATTTTCTGGGCCGTGTCTCGTGTGGCACAGGCACTCCAGCCTGTGCGGACCCTGAGAAGAGTGTCCGGGCCACTGCCGATGAACGCCGCGTCAGCAAAGCGTGCGAGTACCTCCGCCGCAGGCAGCTGCCTGCAGGTGGCTGGGCGATCTACGAGGGCGGACCGGCCGACGTCAGTTCATCGGTCAAGGCGTACTTCGTTCTGAAGCTCTTCGGTGATGATCCCGGAGCGCCGCACATGGTCCGCGCGCGCCAGGTCATCCTGCAGCTCGGCGGCATCGAGGCCTGCAATTCCTTCACGAAGATCTATCTCTCGATCTTCGGGCAGTACGACTGGAACCGCTGTCCCGCCGTCCCGCCGGAGCTCGTGCTCTTCCCCGACTGGTTCGTCTTCAACATCTACGAGATGTCGTACTGGTCGCGGGCCATCGTCGTTCCGCTGTCGATCATGTGGGCCCAGAAGCCGACGTGCACGGTTCCCGAGGACAAGAGGATCGACGAGCTGCGGACACCGCACGTGCCGCGCAGGCACGTCTCGCATTCGCTGCGGGAAAGGTTCTGGCGCGCGTTCTTCACCGTCCTCGACCACGGGTTGAAGGGCGTCGAGGCGTTGCACTTTCATCCGCTGCGCCGGCGCGCCCTGGCGCGGGCCCAGGCCTGGATCATCGAGCGTCTGGACGCCAGCGGCGGCCTCGGCGCGATCTTCCCGCCCATCGTCAACACGATCTTCGCCTTCTCGTCGCTCGGACGTGATTCGGATGACCCGGTGATCGCCAGCCAGCTCGAACAGCTCCGCCGCCTGGAGATCGAGGAAGAGGAAACGCTTCGACTGCAGCCGTGTTTCTCTCCGATTTGGGACACGGCACTGGGCATTCATTGCCTCTGCGCGTCCGGCGTTCCGGCCGACGATCCGAGCGTGCTCTCAGCGGCCCGCTGGCTGCTCGCCAAGCAGACCACCACGGTCGCCGACTGGAAGAAGAAGAATCCCGAAGGGCAGCCGGGCGGCTGGTACTTCGAATACGAGAACGAGTTCTACCCCGACACGGACGACACTTCAGAAGTGCTGCTTGCCCTGGCCGCCGTGCGCTTCCCGGATGCCGCCGAGGATCGGCGCCGCGTCGAGGCCATCGATCGCGCCGTGAACTGGCAGCTCACCATGCAGAACGACGATGGCGGGTGGGGCGCCTTCGACAAGGGCTGCGACAACGAAGTCTTCACGTTCATCCCGTTCGCCGACCACAACGCCATGATCGATCCATCGTGCGAGGACATCACCGGGCGCACGCTCGAAGCATTCAAGCTGCTCGGCTTCGACGCTTCGCATCCGTCCATGCAGGGCGCCACGCGCTATCTGCACGACAGGCAGACGGCGCAAGGAACCTGGTACGGCCGGTGGGGATGCAACTACATCTATGGTACGTGGCTGGCCGCCCGCGGCCTGGCCGTGGCCGGCGAGCCGGTCAACGGTGAGCGCCTGCAGCGCGTCGTGCGCTGGTTCGCCGAACGCCAGAACGACGACGGCGGATGGGGCGAGCTGCAGAGCTCGTACGACGACCCGTCGCTCATGGGCATCGGCCCCAGCACTCCTTCCCAGACCGCGTGGGCCTTGCTCACCCTGATCGAGCTCGGCGAAGCCTCTTCGCAGATCGTCGCCCGCGGCGTCGGCTATCTCCTCTCGCGGCAGCACGACGACGGCTCCTGGTTCGACGACACGTGGACTGCCACCGGCTTCCCGCGGGTCTTTTACCTTCGCTATCACCTTTACGCGACCTACTTTCCCCTCTGGGCGCTGACCGCGTATCGAAACGCCTCGGGGCTCTCCAATCCTGAAGCCGCCGCCTTGGCGGGCTAGAGAACAATGATGAGATTTCCGCTCCACGTCACGACCGATACGGTCCGCCACCAGTTTCGAAACGCCCTGCGCGGCAAGACGCGCTACCCGTTCGTGCTCATGCTCGAACCGCTCTACACCTGCAATCTGGCCTGCACCGGCTGCGCGATCGAGCGCCACACCGGCAAGCTCTCGGACCGTCTTCCGCTCGAGAAATGCCTCGAGTCCGTCGACATTTCCGAGGCGCCCGTCGTGTCGATCTGCGGAGGTGAGCCGACGCTGTATCCCGAGCTGCCGGAGCTCGTCAGCGAGATCATCCGGCGCAAGCGCCACATCTATCTCTGCACCAACGGGCTGCTGCTCGACCAGAAGGTCTTCGGCGTGATCGAGCCGCACAAGCGACTCATGATCAACGTCCACCTCGACGGCATGCGCGAGACGCACGACCGGGTCTGCGCACGGGACGGTGTCTTCGACAAGGCCATCGAGATGATCCGCCAGGGCGTCGCCCTCGGCCATCACATGATGGGCAACATGACCATCTTCAAGGAGACCGAGGTCTCCGAGGTCGAGGAGCTGTGCGATCTGCTCACCGGCCTGGGCGTGGAAGGACTCCTCGTCTCGCCCGGATACCACTAAGAATCGGTGCCGAACGACATCTTCCTCACCAAATCCGAGATCCAGAAGAAGTTCCGGCGCGTGCTGGAGATCTCCAAGCGTTACAGGCTGACCTCCACTCCGATGTTTCTGGAGTTCGCTGCCGGAATGCGCGACTACCGCTGCTCGCCGTGGAGCACGGTCACCTACACGCCGCGCGGCTGGAAGGGACCGTGCTACCTGATCGGACGGACCTACTCACCCTCCTGGGACACGTTCTGGAACGAGACCGACTGGGCCTACTGGGAATCGCGTCAGGACACCGCCTGCCAGAACTGTGCGATGCACTCGGGATTCGAAGCGTCGGTGGTCAAGGAACTGCCGCGGCATCCCGGCGACATGTTCCGGCTCATGGCCTGGAACTTCCTGGCTTGACGAAGTCCTGAGTGATGAGTGAAGGACTGACTCAGGACTCAGGACTCAGGACTCAGGACTTGGAAATCGACCTCGTCACCGGCGGTACCGGATTCATCGGCGCTCACGTCGTGCGGGCGCTCCTCGAACAGGGACGGAGAGTGCGATGTCTCGTGCGTGCCACGAGCTCGCGCACGAACCTCGACGGCCTCGACGTCGAGATTGCGACCGGCGACCTGACGGACATCAGCTCACTGCGCGAGGCAATGCGCGGCGTGAAGACGCTGTATCACTGCGCCGCCGATTACAGGCTGTGGGCTCCCGATCCCCGCGAGCTGTTCCGGAGCAACGTCGACGGGACGCGCAATGTCCTCGATGCCGCGGACGCGGCGGGCGTCCTGAGGATCGTCTACACCAGCTCCGTCGCTGCGATCGGCCTGAGCGAGGATCGATCGCCGGCCACTGAGCAAACGCGCCTTCGCTCGGGCGACCTCGTCGGAGCGTACAAGCAGAGCAAGTACGAGGCCGAGTGCGTGGTCAGGGAGCTCGCCTATCGCGGCGCGCCGGTGGTCATCGTGAACCCCTCGACGCCCGTCGGTGAGCGCGACGTGAAGCCGACGCCCACCGGCCGCATCATCGTCGATTTCCTGAATCGCAAAATGCCCGCCTACGTGGAGACCGGGATGAACTTCATCGACGTCCGCGACGTCGCCGCGGGCCATCTGCTGGCAGCCGAGCGCGGGCATCCAGGCGAGCGCTACATCCTCGGCAACACCAACATGAGCCTGAAGGATCTGCTGGACGCGCTGGCGAACATCACCGGCATTCCGTCGCCGCGGCTGAAGGTGCCGCACTGGATCCCGATGGCGTATGCGGCCGCTGACTCGGCGATCGCGAAGGTGACGCACCGGGCGCCGGGCGTGCCGCTCGACAGCGTGCGCATGTCGCGGCACACGATGTACTACGACGCTTCGAAGGCCGTGCGCGAGCTCGGGCTGCCGCAGACGCCGGTCGAGGACGCGCTGGCGAGGGCAGTGGCGTGGTTTCGGGACAACGGATACGTGCGGAATTGAGAATTGAGAATTGAGAATTGAGAAGATGATTCGCGCGGGACTCGGTGTAGGGCAGGCTTTCCAGCCTGCCCCCCGGGCGGCGGGCTGGAAATCCCGCCCCACACGGGCTGCGCTATGACCATGAGCGACATCCTCATCCTTGCCGCCCTTCGCGAAGAGGTCGCGAAGATTCGCCGGAGCGACCGCGTGACGGTCGCCCTGACCGGCGATGGCGCGGCGCGCGCCTGGCGGGGAGCGGCGGCGGCCATTGAGCGCACGGCACCGCGGCTCGTCATCGGCATCGGCATCGCCGGCGCGCTCTCGTCCGATCTCTGCCGCGGCGACCTGGTGGTGGCTCGTACGATCGTCGACGAGAACGGCGCCTGGAACGCGTGCGATCCGGCGATGGTGACGGTCTCGATGGAGGCCGGAGGAAAACCGGTGACCCTCGTGACCACGGGCGCGATCGCCACTCCGCTCGAGAAGCGCAATCTCGCCGGCAGCCTGGAGGGGTCCGCAGCGGTCGATCTCGAGTCCGCCGCCTGGCAGCGCGCCGCGACCGAGCGCTCTCTCCCCTTCACCACCATTCGCTGCATCCTCGACACGGCGGACGAGGCACTCCCGGCATTTCTCGCGCGCTGCACGCGTGCCGACGGCTCGATCAGCCGTTTCCGGGTCGTGCTCCACGCCCTCCTGCATCCATTCGAAATCCCGCGGCTGATCGATCTGCGGCGGCGCACTTCGGAGGCTGCCGCCGTGCTCGCCCGCGGTCTGGAATCGTTCCTGTTCAAGCTCGAGGCAAACGGATGAGCGACGTCTTGCGCCACCTGCAACAAAGGCCTACGATCGGTTTCGCCCCAAGCGGAGTGCTGCCCGAGCTTGTCGCGAACGGTGCGAGGAGACGATGACGGACCTCGACCAGCTTCTCGAGAAGTCAAGCCGAACTTTTGCGCTGTCGATCCCACCTCTCGATGACTCTCTGCGGCAGCAGGTGACGATCGCCTATCTGCTGTTCCGGATCGCCGACACGTTTGAAGACGCCGCTGCGTGGCCGCCGGAATCGCGGGTCGCGGCTCTTGCGGACTTCGTGCGGCTGCTTGCTCATCCGGACGAAACAGAGGCCCGGCTAATGGCGGAGCGATGGGTCGCCAGCCGGCCCACCGAACATCCCGGATACCTGGAGCTGCTGGCCTCGACGCCCGCCGTGCTGGCGCACCTTCTGGCACTGCCGGAGCGCACCATGGACGTCATTCGCGAGCACGTGGCCCGCTCGGCGGAAGGGATGGCCGACTGGGTGAAACGCGGCAGCAACGGCGACCTGCGGCTGGGCGACCTCGCCGATCTGAAGGCCTACTGCTACACCGTCGCCGGAATCGTCGGGGAGATGCTGACGGAGCTCTTCCTGATCGACGCGCCCCAGCTCGCGCCCGCCGCTGCGTTTCTCAGGGCACGCGCCGCAGCATTCGGAGAAGCGCTGCAACTGGTCAACATCCTCAAAGACTCGGCTGCGGACCGCAGGGAAGGGCGCCACTACCTGCCCTCAGGTGTTCCCCTCTCGTCGATCTTCTCTCTGGCGCGCACCGACCTCGGCATGGCCAACGAATACATCCGCACTCTGCAGCGCCAGGGCGCGCCGCGCGGCATCGTGGCCTTCACCGCCGTGCCGGTGCAGCTCGCCTTTGCCACCCTCGCCAAGGTCGAGGTGGATGGGCCGGGATCGAAAATCAGCCGGACGGAAGTCTTTTTGCTCATCCGGCAAGTCAACAGCGCACTCGACCACGGGCGGCCCGCAGTGAGGCTCCCGAACGAGCCGCCGCGCTCCCGTCTGGCCGAGCTGACCTCGATGCTCTTCGGCCGTCCCTAAGCATGGTCCTCCGCATCCTCGAGCTGATCGCGTTCGCGGGTTTCGCCGTCTCGGCGGCGTACACGCTGTTCGCGATCGTGTGCGTAGCTCGCAGCTCGCAGCTCTCAGGTCGCAGAAGCGATCGGAAAGAGGTGACCGCACCTCCTGCGGGCTGCGAGCTGGGAGCTGCGAGCTGCCCCGCGGTCACGATCGCCAAGCCGCTCTGCGGCGATGAGCCGGAGCTGTACGAGAACCTCCGCTCGTTTTGCGAACAGGACTACCCCGAGTACCAGGTGGTGTTCGGCGTTCGCGACGCGAGCGATCCCGCTGCGGTCGTGGCGCGCAGGGTGATCGAGGAATTGCCGGGACGCGACCTGCAGCTCGTCGTCGAAGCGCGCCTTCACGGCACGAATCACAAGGTCAGCAATCTCGCCGCGATGCAACCGTCGATGAAGCACGCCATCATCGCCGTATCCGACAGCGACATGCGCGTGGGCAGAGACTATCTGCGAGCGGTCGTGGCACCGTTCGCCGAAGATTCAGTCGGAGCGGTCACGTGCCTCTACCGCGGCGTTCCGGCGCAAGCAAACCTCGCCTCGGTTCTCGGCGCGATGGCCATCAACGAGATCTTCCTGCCATCGGTGCTCGTCGCGCGAACGCTGCAGCCGCTTCGATACTGTTTCGGCGCCACGATGGCTCTGCGGCGGAGCGCGCTCGAGGCCATCGGCGGCTTCCACGCGCTGGCTTCGCAGCTCGCTGACGACTACATGATCGGAAAGCTCGTCAGCGATCGCGGGGAGAAGGTGGCCCTGGCCTCGTATCTGGTCGACAACCGCGTCGACGAGGCCTCGATGCGAGAGCTCTTCCTGCACGAGCTGCGGTGGGCGCGGACGATCCGGTCGATGCGCCCCGCCAGCTACGCCGGAACCGTCCTGACGATGACACTGGCCTGGTCGCTCGCGTTCGCGCTGGCGACGCGATTCTCGATCGCCGGTCTCGCGGCCGTCGGCGCCGCGGCCGTGCTCGCGCTCGCTCTGCAGCTGACGGCGCGTCTCGTGCTTGGCGACGGCGTTCCCTGGTCGCCCTGGCTCATTCCGCTGCGGGCTATACTCAGCGCTCTCATTTACGGCACGGCCCACTTCGGACGGCACGTCCGATGGAAGACGAACAACCTCACAGTCTCACCGGGCGGTGGCCTGTCCATGGCCGCCGCACCCGGTCGGAGCGGCGCATCACCTGGCGAATGACATGAAAAAAACCCTCTTTCTGAATCCTCCCTCCTTCGAAGGTTTTGACGGTGGCGCCGGGTCGCGCTATCAGGCAAAGCGCGAGATCCGCTCGTTCTGGTATCCGACGTGGCTGGCCCAGCCGGCTGCGATCGTCGAGGGCAGCCGCCTGATCGATGCTCCCCCGCGCGGGCTTTCGGTCGGCGACGTCCTCCCGCTCGCTGCCGATTACGAGTTGCTCGTGATCCACACCAGCACGCCGTCATTCGCCTCCGATGTGAAGTTCGCCATGGCCGCGAAGGAGGTCAATCCGAAGTTGATGATCGGCTTCGTCGGGGCGCACGTGGCCGTCCTTCCCGACTCGGCGCTGCAGGCCTCCGACGCCATCGACTTCGTGGCGCGCAGCGAGTTCGACTTCACCATCCGCGAGGTCGCCGAGGGCAAGCCCCTCGACCAGATCGCCGGCATCAGCTTCGTCCGCGACGGCAGGATCGTCCACAACCCGGAGCGGCCCACCCTCGAGGACATGGACAGCCTGCCGTTCGTCACCGACGTCTACAAGCGCGACCTCGTCATCGAGGACTACTTCATCGGCTACCTTCTGCACCCGTACATCTCCTTCTACACGGGGCGCGGCTGCCGGTCGAAGTGCAGCTTCTGCCTCTGGCCGCAGACCATCGGCGGCCATCGTTACCGCGTCCGAAGCGCGGAGCACGTTGCGGCCGAGGTGGCACAGGCGAAGGAGTATTTCCCGCAGGTGCGGGAGATCTTCTTCGACGATGACACCTTCACCGACAACCGCGAGCGCGCCGAGGACATCGCCCGGCGGTTAGGCGCGCTCGGCGTGACCTGGTCGTGCAACGCCAAGGCCGATGTGCCCTTCGAAACCCTGAAGGTGATGAAGGATCATGGTCTGCGGCTGCTCCTGGTCGGATATGAGTCGGGCAATCAACAGATCCTCAACAACATCCGGAAGGGAACCCGCATCGACATCGCCCGGCGATTCACCGAGGATTGCCACAAGCTCGGCATCCGGATTCACGGCACGTTCATCGTGGGCCTGCCGGGAGAGACGCCGGAGACCATCGAGCAGACCATCCAGTTCGCGAAGTCGATCAACCCGCACACCATCCAGGTCTCGCTCGCGGCGGCGTATCCCGGCACCGAGCTCTACGCACAGGCCCAGCAGAACAACTGGCTTCGCAAGCAGCCTCTGGTCAGCGACGGCGGGATCCAGGTGAGCTCGCTCGAATACCCGACCCTGTCGCACCAGGAGATCTTCGACGCGCTGGCGACCTTCTACAAACGGTTCTACTTCCGGCCGGGAAAAATCAGCGAGATCGTGTACGAGATGGTGACCAGCCCGCACTGGCTGATGCGGCGGCTGCGCGAAGGTGCGGAGTTCTTCCAGTTCCTGCGCGAGCGCGAGGAGAGCGCCTGAGACGGCTCATCGTGACCGGCGACGATTTCGGCTTGTCGGTCGCCGTCAACGAAGCGATCGAAGAGGCGCATGCCCGCGGCATCCTCACGTCCGCGAGCCTGATGATCGGATCTCCGGCCGCGGCTGACGCAGTAGAGCGCGCCAGGCGCAATCCTTCGCTGCGTGTCGGACTGCACGTGGTGGTCGTGCGGGGAGCACCGGTGCTGGCGCGCCAGCGCATCGACCGCATCGTCGATCGTGAAGGCATGCTGCGGCGCGACCTGGTGAGAGCCAGTTTTCGCTGGGCGCTCGACAGGAAGGCGCGCGCGCAGCTGCACGACGAGATCGAAGCGCAGTTCGAGGCCTACCGCGCCACCGGCCTCTCACTCGACCACGTCGACTCGCACAACCACCTGCACGTTCATCCCATCGTCTTCGATCTCCTGCTCGAGATCGGTCCGCGTTACGGCATGCGCGCGCTGAGAATTCCGGACGAGCCGGCCCTGGCTTCCTACCGTGCGGCCGGCGATCGCTTTTTCTCGCGCGCCGTCTGGCCGCTGTTTCTGGCGCCGTGGATGCGCCGCATGCGGAAACGCGCCCGCCGCGCCGGCCTCGTCACCAACGATTTCGTTTTCGGAATGCGCGATTCGGGACACGTCACGCGCGACCGCGTCCACGGCTATGTGCGGGTGCTGCCGGAAGGCGTGTCGGAGATCTACGCACATCCTTCGACGAACGGCGCAAACGGCGATCCACTGGCCGCGGGCTACGATCACGCGGGCGAGCTCGCCGCGCTCGTCGACGCCGGCGTGCGCCGCGCCATCGACGAAGCGGGCGTCGAGCTCGTAGCGTACGGCGACATCGCGTAAACCTTCTGTCGGGCACTTCGTGCCCTCGTACGCTGATGCCATCGCTTGCTCCGGCGGCCTGATGGCCGCCGCTAAATTCTTACGGCGGCTACGCCGCCTTGATTTCACCTTGTGAATTTCTTTCATCGTGGGCGCCGACATCACCGAGGTCTAAGAGTGATTCACGCTGAGCGGCCGCATGATGTTGCGCGGCGCGGGCGCCGCGGCCACCCGGTCGTCTCCCGCGCCTACAATGCGGCCGATGGACGCGAACGTGGACGATCGGCGCGGCACGATGTTCTGGCTTCGCCGCGCCCTCCTCGCCGCGGGCGCCATCGCCGCGGCGGTGATGTTGTGGAATCTCGACGTGCACGCCGTCGGGCGCGCCATCGCTCACGTCGGCTGGGGCCTCCTGTTCCTGCTCGCCATCGAGATCGTCCCGGAGATGCTCTTCACCACCGGCTGGCGCTTCGCCTTCACCCGCGAGACCTCGAAGTCTTACGGCACCGGCGAGCTCCTCAAACTCTGGGTCACGGGTGAGGGTGTCAACTATCTCGTCCCTTCCGCGACCATCGCCGGCGAGGTCACGCGCGTGGCCATGCTCAACGACTCCCATCCGGCGGACGTCCGGGCCGGCGCGGTGGTGGTGGCGCGGCTCGCCGGCAGCGTCGGCCAGATCGGCTTTCTGCTGGCCGGGTTCGCGCTGATCCTGCCTGGTTTGCCAATGATGCAGGCTCACGGGTGGATCGCCCCCACGGCCGCCGCCCTGCTCCTTCTGCTGGCCCTCGGCGTGACTCTGTATGCGGTCGCCGGCTGGCGATGGATCAGCTCACCCGTCCCGAACAATTCCGATGCGACACGAAGACGGTTGCTCCGCGCGGTTCCTAATCACGTGCGCGGCTATTTCGCCGCTCATCCCGTCCGCTTTGTCTGCTCCGCCATCGCCTGCCTCTCTGCCTACGCCTGGGGAGGCGTCGAAGCTTTCTTCATCTGCCGCTTCATCGGCGTGCCGGTCTCGATGTTCACGGCCATGGCCATCGAAGTGCTCTCCGTGACCATCGACGGAATTCTCTTCCTCGTTCCGGCGAAGGTCGGGACTCAGGAGCTCGGTAAGACGGCGATCTTCTCAATGCTCGGTCTGCCGCTCAGCTCCGGATTCGCGTTCGGCGTGGTGAGGCACATCCGGGAACTGTCGTGGGCGTTGAGCGGTTTTGTCATCTACACGACCGCCGGCGGCGGACGGCAGCAGGCTGCTGCGGGGCGTTAAGCACAAGGCGTCACGGATTCATGACCTCACGGGCCGGTCAGATCCGGCTGCCGCGGCTTTTTAGGCGGATTCGATGTTGTATCATCGATTCTCGCTTCAATTGCATGTGCCGCAAGGCCCGCGGCACCGTCGCCGCGGTGAGCAGGGGCACCACGAGGTGATTGGATGCTCGACCGGATCAATGATCCAAGAGACCTTGACGCGCTCTCCTATCCTCAGGTCGCCGAAGTCGCACAGGAGTGCCGCGACATCATCATCGAGACGATCTCCAAGCGCGGCGGACACCTGGCCTCGAATCTCGGGGCCGTTGAGCTGACGCTGGCTCTGCACCGCGTCTTTCACAGCCCGAAGGACAAGCTGGTCTGGGACACCTCCAACCAGACCTACACGCACAAGCTCCTCACCGGCCGCCGCGATGCGTTTGCGTCGATCCGCACTCCGGGCGGCCTTTCCGGGTTCGCCGAACCCAGCGAGAGCGAGCACGACGCCATCTGCGCCGGGCACGCCGGAACCGGTCTCGGCTACGCCCTCGGCCTTGCCGCCGCGGTGCAGGACGCACCCGACGATCCTTACGTCGTGGCCATCGTCGGCGACGGCGCGCTGACGTGCGGAACCAGCTACGAGGCGCTGAACAACATCGTCCACATCAAGCCGAAGCGCCTCGTGGTCGTGGTCAACGACAACGGCTGGTCGATCTCCGAGAACATCGGCTGGCTGACCCAGTGGCGCAATCGCATCATGCTCAACCCGCTCTACCAGCGCCTGACCGAGTCGGGTCACAGCCTTCTGTCGAAGTTTCCGCTCGGCGAGCCCGCGTGGGGCGTGGCGCGCCGGATCAAGTCCTCGGTCGAGGGGCTGGTGTTGCCGAACATGATCTGGGAAGAGATCGGCCTGCGATATGTCGGTCCGATCGACGGCCACGACCAGCGGGAGCTGGAGGACGGGCTGCGCGCGGTCAAGGAAGTGGCGCGCGACGGCACGCCGGTCGTCCTGCACGTGCTCACTCACAAGGGTCACGGCTACAGGCTGGCCGAGGAGAATCCGTCGAAGTTTCATCAGCCGGGGACGCCTTCGGCCGCAGCGGGAGGGGCCACGCGTTACACCTACTCGCAGGTGTTCGCGAAGACTCTGATCCGGCTCATGGAGAAGGATCCTTCGATCGTCGGCATCAGCGCGGCCATGCTCGAGGGAACGGCCCTGGGCGAGGTCAAGAAGGTATTTCCGAACCGCGTGTTCGACGTCGGCATCGCCGAGGAGCACGCCGTGATCATGGCCGCGGGCATGGCGCGCGGCGGCATGCGGCCGGTGGTCTCGATCTATTCGACGTTCATGCAGCGGGCCTTCGATCAGATCATCCACGACGTGGCGCTGCAGTCGCTGCCGGTCACGATCTGCATCGATCGTGCGGGGCTCGTCGGCGACGACGGCAAGACCCATCAGGGAGTGTTCGACATCGGCTACACCCGCGTCGTGCCGAACATGACCGTGGCCGCTCCGCGCGACGAGAACGAGCTCCAGCACCTGCTGTACACCGCCATCTACTCGGGGCAGCCGTTTGCGCTGCGCTATCCGCGCGGCACCGGGCTCGGCGTCCCGCTCGATCAGGAACTGAAGATGCTGCCGATGGGCCGCGGCGAAGTGATCCGCCCGGGGCGCGACCTGATGCTCTTTGCCTACGGCTCGATGGTGGCCGTAGCTTCCGAGGCCGCGGCGAAGCTGTCGCAGCAGGGCATCGATTGCGGCGTGGTGAACGCACGCTACGCCAAACCGCTCGATCGCGATCTCCTGCTGCAGGCCGTGAAGATGTCGAAGCGCGTCCTCACTCTGGAGGAACATCTGATCACGGGCGGATTCGGTTCCGCCGTTCTGGAGACGCTCAAAGCGGCCGGCGCCGATGCCTCGGCCGTCTGCGTTCACGGCATCCCCGACCAGTTCATCGAGCACGCCCCGCAGGCTGTGCAGCGGGCGTCGTTCGGTCTCGACGCGAAGGGTGTCATCGCCGCCGTGCTGCAGCATTTCCCCGATCTGCCACAGCATCTCGCCGAGTCGATCGAGGTCTCCGACGGCGCGCCGCCGCGGGAGAAAGTCACATGGTGAACGAGCGGGCGGAGGGCATCAGGGTGGAGCGGCTGCTGATTGCGGCGCTGCGAGGCTTCTGCGCCGGAGTGGTGCGCGCCATCGACGTGGTCGAGAAGGCGCTGGAGACCTGCGACGGGCCCGTCTACGTGCGCAAGGAGATCATCCACAACCGCTACGTCGTCGACGAGCTGCGGCACAAGGGAGCGATCTTCGTCGAGGAGATCGAGCAGGTTCCCGACGGAGCATGGCTGATTTTTTCGGCGCACGGGATCTCGCCCGCTGTTCGCCTGGCGGCCCGGCAGAAGCGGCTGCGGACGATCGACGCCACGTGCCCGCTCGTCACGAAGGTGCACATGGAAGTGATCCGCTACTCACGGGCGGGATTCACGATCGTCTTCATCGGACATCGCAATCACGACGAGGCCATTGGAACGCTCGGGGAAGCGCCGCAATCGATCTGCCTGGTCGGATCGAAAGAGGAAGCGGAGAGCGTCCGGATTCCCGATCCGGACAAGGTCGTGTACCTGACCCAGACGACCCTCAGCGTCGACGACACGAGAGAGATCGTCGAGGTCCTTCGACGCCGCTTCCCGAAACTGACCATCCCGCCGAAAGACGACATCTGCTACGCCACCCAGAACCGCCAGGACGCGGTGAAGGCGCTCGCGCCGCATGTGGACGCGTTGCTGGTGCTCGGGGCGCCTAACAGCTCGAACTCGCTCCGCCTGTGCGAGGTCGCTGCCGCCCGCAACCTTCCCGCGCACCTGATCGAGACCGCGGCCGACATCCGCATGGAATGGCTGCAGAACGTCCGCATACTCGGTTTGACCGCCAGCGCCTCGGCCCCGGAGGTCCTGGTCCGCCAGGTCATCGACTTCGCCCGCGAGCGCCTCGGCGTCACGGAGATCGAAGAGTTCGAGACGGTGAGCGAGGACGTCCACTTCACGTTGCCGAACGAGCTGATCGGGGCGATGAACGAGAAACGTCGCGCGGTGGGTTGAGAGGGCCTGACAGAGAGCGCGGAGGGCAGAGCGCAGTCCCCCCGTCACTCTCATCAAGGGCAAGACTCCGCGATCGTGCCATCTGGAGACTCTTCGCCGCGCTACGCCGCTCCACCCAACCGCCCACCCGCGGCTCCGCCGGCTCAGAGTGACGGGAACTGCGCTCTGCCCTCCGCGCTCTCCGTTGGCCCGCCGATTGCGATAAGTACCCGACAGTCGTCAACGGTCCAGGGAGACAAATATGAATAAACCCAGCAAGTTAGCAGTAGGGTTGGCGGGAACGCTGATCGTTGCCTCGCTGCTCGGAACGTCCGCTTTCGCGGAATCGCGTCATCATGAGCGGACGGACTCCGGCCAGCGGCAGGGCTCGGCTCGGCAGGAGAACCGATCGCAGGGCTGGACGCGCGGCAATCAGGGAGGTCGCGGGTATGACCGCGGCGGCTCGAGGCCGACGCAGAGCTACGACCGTCAGCGGGCGGGGGGATGGAATCGGGGTTCTGTTCAGGCTCCGCAGGCCGTTCAGCCGCAGCGCGGTCAGTACAACAATCCGCAGCGCGGTCAGTACACCAACCCGCAGCGCGGCCAGTACAACAATCCGCAGCGCGGTCAGTACACCTACCCGCAGCGCGGTCAGTACAACCAGCAGCAATTCAACAACCGTGGTCCCCGATATGACAATCGCGGCTACGGCAACCGCGGAGGCCAGCAGTACAGCTACCGCGGCACACAGCGTGGCTCGTACGGCCACTACAGCTATCCATCCCGTGGCGGCCGCGCCGGGATGGTGATGCAGGGACGCATCAGCCGCATCAACCACGAGCGCGGCGGTTATCGCGTGTGGCTCGATCGCGGCCGGTACTCGTACTGGGTGCCTGACGCGCGCTTCCGGCTCTGGCCTCTGCGCGTGGGGCTGTCGATTCGCTTCGGCGGATGGTGGAACCCTCTGGGCTACTACGACGTGTACGACATGGGTCCGCTGTCGGGTCCGTTCTACACGTCCGGTGATCTGCACGGAGTGGTGGAGAGCGTCGACTACGCCCGTGGAACCGTAGTTCTGCGCGACGATCTCTCCGGCAGCTTCGTGACTGCGGTTCTCCGCGGCGGCGATCCGCGGCTCGGCGATCTTCGGCCCGGCGACTACGTCGATCTTTCCGGCGCATGGACGCGCGGCGGCTACTTCGACGCCTATCAGCTTCAGAATATCCAGAATGGTGGCTACAACGGCGGCTACGTCGGCGGCTACGACGACGACGACGGCCCGGGGTATTGATCCAGGCCCATCGCGCTTTCAGCAGGCGCAGGCAGGATTTGCCTGCGCCACACGCATCGAAGAGCGCCGGCGGCAACGCCGGCGTTTTCTTTTTCGGGACGTGGTCCGCGACGATGACCAGGCCGTTTCCACCACCACGGCCGAGGCTGGCTTCCGCCCCCACGTCACGCTAGCATTGGCCTCATGCCGCCACCATTCACGGGGAAACGGATCGCTGCACACGACGCAGCGCGCCATCTCCTTCCGGGCCGACCACCGTTCGCCCGCGTTTTCGAACACGGCAGCCTGTCGGTGGAGATCTTTTCGCCGAAGAAGATCGACGACCAGCAGCCCCACAGCCGCGACGAGATCTACGTGGTCGTGAGCGGGCGGGGCGAGTTCGTGCACGGCGACTCGCGCGAAACCGTCGGACCGGGAGATTTCCTCTTCGTCCCCTCCGGCATCGTGCACCGCTTCGAGCATTTCAGCGACGACCTCGTGGTCTGGGTCATGTTCTACGGGCCCGAAGGCGGCGAGGCGGCCTGAGTACACCGGTCACGAGGTTTCGAGGTCACCAGGTTTCGAGGCCCGGTTTCGAAACAAGGACGCCTCGTGACCTCGTAACCCCGCAACCACGCAACCTCGTGACCTCGTGACCTCCCGCCATCGTCCACGCCGTTTCACTTCTCAAAAATCGTGAATTCGAGGAATACCCTCCCGCAACGAACGATTCACGGCAGCGTTTACGGCTGTTGTGTGGCCGTTCAGCAGATCGGGTCGCTGTTCGTAGAACGAAGAACGCCCAACCGCCGGATCGTCCCACGGCTGGAATCGGCCTCACCGCGTCGCGCATGAGAAAAGGAGAAGGTTGATCGATGGAAGGAATGAACGCGAGTTTCAGCCTTCTGGGCATGTGGGCCACCATGAACTGGGTGGCCCGCGGCGTGGTGTTCGTGCTGGCGGCGATGTCGATCTGGTCGCTGACCATCGCCATCGAAAGAGCCTGGCGGTTTTACAACGCCCGGAACCAGTCCGTGGCCCTGGCGCGCGAGATCACTCCCCTGCTCAAGGAGCACAACCTCGGTGAAGCCATCATCCGCACCCGCGACTACCGTTTCCGCCACAGTCACCTGGCGCGCGTGCTCAAAGCGGGGCTGACCGAGTTTCAACTCGACGCCTCGCAGGATTACGACGAGGACTTCGACGTCGTCGAGGCCGGCAAGCGGGCCATCGACCGCGAGGCCATGATGACCTCCTCCGAAATGAAGAAGGGGCTCGGCGCGCTGGCCACGATCGCCACGACGGCCCCCTTCATCGGCCTGTTCGGGACCGTGGCCGGCATCATCCACGCCTTCCAGGGCATGGCCATCACCGGCTCGGGCGGTCTCGGTGCCGTCTCGGCCGGTATTGCCGAGGCCCTGGTCACGACCGCCTTCGGATTGTTCGTGGCCATCCCTGCGGTGTGGCTCTACAACTACTTCCTCAACCGCGTCGACCGCTTCCAGGTGGAGATGGCGAACTCCTCGTCCCAGCTGGTCGACTTCTTCGTGAAGAACGAAGCGCGCGCTCGCGCCAAAGCGGCCCGGGCCTGACGGAGGGGGGCGATGGACTTCGGCAACGGGGGAGAGGTCAAGAGCGACATCAACGTCACGCCGCTCGTCGACGTCTGCCTCGTGCTGCTCATCATCTTCATGGTGGTCACGCCGATGCTCCAGCAGGGAGTGGACGTGCTCCTTCCGACCAGCGCGCATGCGGAGAAGAAGGCCGGGAAGGAAGCCGACCTCGTCATCTCCATCAAGCAGGACGGCACTGTCTTCGTGGGCCAGGACTGGATTCCGGACAGCAAGCTGCCCAAGTACCTCAAGTCCGAGCACGACAAGGACGCCACTCGCGTGGTGATGCTCAAGGCGGACAAGCGCCTGAATTTCGGCAAGGTGCGCGCGGTCATGAAGGCCGCCAACGACGCCCAGTTCTCGCAGATAGCGATCTTGACGGAGAACAAGTGAGTGCTGAGTCCTGAGTGCTGAGTCCTGAGTAAGGCGGCGCTTTTCTCAGGACTCAGGACTCAAGGCTCAGGACTCAGGACTCAGGACTCGCAATGGCATTCAGCGGACACACCAACACGGTTCGATCGGAGATCAACATCACGCCGCTGGTCGACGTGGTGCTGGTGCTGCTGATCATCTTCATGGTGGCCACGCCGATCATGCAGATGGGCCTGGACGTGGAAGTGCCCCCCAAGGTCGAAGTGAGCAGCGCGCAGGCGGCGGCGGAGAAAGAGCAGCTGGTGGTGACGGTCAAGCGCGACGGCGTCTACCTCAACGACACCAGGATGGCCTCGCTCGAGGCGCTGCGCGGCGCCATCGCCTCGCAGCTGACGTCACGGGCAGCGGCCGATCGCGTCGTTTTCGTGAATGCCGAGGACCAGGTGCCGTTCGAACAGGCGGTCGCGGCCATGGACGTCGCACACCAGGCCGGCGCGCAGAAGGTGGGATTCCTCACCGAAACGGTGAAGTAGGGCGCACTACGCCAATTTTGGCGGAGGCGTGTCGGAATCGAACCAACCTTTCGACGCTTCCGCGCCGAAACAACGGTTTTGAAGACCGCGGGAGCCACCAGACCCCATTCGCCTCCGCAGGTGCGGTGGAATGCGACGATAACACGCGTTTCTTCATTCTGGATTCTGCGTTCTGCGTTCTGCATTCGGGGTTCATGAATCTCGAACAAAGAAACTGAATTCAGAACGCAGAACGCAGAATTCAGAATGACGAAGGCGGGCGCGCACCGCGGTTGACCATCCCGTACAATCCCACCGATGCCGTTCCTCCTCGCCTTCTACGCCTTCGCCATCGGCGCGATGGTCGGCAGCTTCCTCAACGTCGTCATCCACCGCTGGCCGCGCGAAGAGTCGATCGTCTTCCCGGCCAGCCACTGCCCGCTCTGCCTCACGCCGATCAAGCCTTACGACAACATCCCGATCTTCAGCTACTTGATCCTGGGCGGCCGCTGCCGCGCCTGCCGCGCGCCGATCTCGCCGCGATATCCCCTGGTGGAGCTGGCCAATGCCCTCTTCTACCTGGCCGTCTTCGAGCGCACCGGGATCTCATGGGCGTTCGTTCCCATCGCGGCGATGGTGTCGATGGCGATCGTGCTGATCTACATCGACGCGGACGTGCAGATGCTGCCCGATGCCGTGACGCTTCCCGGGGTCGTGGTGGGCCTCGTCGCAGGGGCGCTGTCGCTGGGCGATCGGGTTCCGGAGCTCGCGCTCAGCACGTCGATCGTCGATTCCGCCGGCGGTGCCATCATCGGCCCGGCCGTCATCGCCGTGATCATTCTCGCCTACTGGCTGATCCGGCACGTGGAAGGCATGGGTTGGGGCGACTCGAAAATGCTGGCCATGATCGGCGCCTGCCTGGGCTGGCAATCGCTGTTCGTGGTTCTCTTTCTCGGCTCGATCCTCGGCGCGCTCATCGGCGTGCCGCTGGCGCTGCGCAGCGAGAAGGGGATGCAGACGGCCCTCCCCTTCGGCGTCTTTCTCGGCCTGGCCATGCTCGCGGTACTTTTTTTCGGCCATACTCTGACCTCATGGTGGTTGGTCGCCTCGCAGCCCCGCTGACCAAAATCGGCTTCCGCCGGGACGTGCGGCTCTTCCTGTCGATCCTGGTCGGGTTTCTGGCGCTGTTGATCGTGGTCCTCGTGTTTCTTCTGCAATCCTTCGCATACAGCATCGAGGCGGCCACTCTGCAGCGATGGAACGCGATCGCCGACTACTGCGCGGCCGACCTGACCGCGGCCGCGCGCGGCGGCGACATCGACACGCGAGCGGGCATCCTGGCATCGCGTTACGAACTGGTCCGGATCGAGATCAATGACGGCCGCTCGACGCGGCAGTTCCCGGGGGGCGCGCCGTCGACGATCGTCAATCCGGTCCGGCGCATCACCACGGCCGGCACGATGACATTCGTCTTCGACGGGTCGCGACTGCGCTCGTTCGAGAACTCCTTCAAGTACACGGCGGCCATCTGCATCGCCGCGGCGGGATGCGGAATGATCGTCCTCTTCTTCTACCTGCCGCGGATCACGCGCCCCATCGAGCTGCTGCTCGACCAGGCGCGGGAGATCAGCGACCGCGCGGCGACCGTCGAGGAGGACAAGTACCTCATCGAGACGTTCCGGATGACGATCGACACGCTCAAGGCGCAGGAGCGGGAGCTCCAGCGCCTGCACGACGTGCAGAAGAGCAGGGCGGACGACCTGGAGCGCGTCACCGCCACCCTCACGCGCAGCCTCACCTCCGGCTTTATCGCCTGCAATGCCACCGGGCGGATCGTCGACATCAACTCCGCCGCGCGGGAGATGCTGCACCTCGACATGACCGCGGATTTCGCCGGCGCGTCGCTCGGCGAAGTCGTGCACCATGAGGAGTTCGCCGCGGTCCTCGAGAACGCCATGAGCTCGCGCACGGCGGTGTCGAGAAAGGAAGTCACGCTCGGCGGTCCCGAATCGATGATGGTCGGCCTGACCACCGTGCCTCTCTTCTCCCACGAGCACGCGTACATCGGGCTGCTGGCGTTGTTCACGGACCTGACGCCGATCCGCAGGCTGGAGAACCGCGTCCGGGAGATGGAAAAGCTGGCGGATATCGGCGAAATGTCCGCCGGCATCGCGCACGAGTTCCGCAACTCCCTCTCCACGATCCTCGGATACGTGAGGCTCTCCCGGCGCGAAGAGCTCGCGGCCACGACCGGCGAGCGGCTTCGGAAAATCGAGGATGAAGCGGCGCAGCTGCGGGAAGCGGTGGAGCGCTTCCTCAATTTCGCGCGGCCGATGAGCATCGAGCGGCGTCCTCTCGATCTGCTGGCGCTCGTCCGAGCCACCGCGGATCGCATCGATCTCGAGACTGTCCCCGTGAACATCAGCGGCAATGCCGTCACCTTCAGCGGAGACGCGCCACTCCTCGGCCGGGCCATCGAGAACGTTCTGCGCAACGCCGTCGAATCGATCCGGCAGAAGGGCGAGCCCGGCGGTCAAATCGACGTTGCGGTCTCGGACGGTCCGCCCGCCGTCACAGTCGCGGACAACGGCGTCGGCATCGACTGGCGGAATACCGCGCGGCTGTTCCTCCCGTTCCAGTCAGATAAGCCGGGAGGGTTCGGAATCGGTCTGGCCCTGACACGAAAGATCGTCGTCATGCACGGCGGCGAGATCCAGATCAGCGGCGAGCCCGGTGTCGGAGCGACCGTGACGATGCGCTTTCCGCCAGCCGACGAAGTCTGAACTGAGAGGCTGTGCAGAAATCCAGGTCGGCGACACCGGCCACTGAATTTTCACCCCTTTTTTCTCTGCGAATCTCTGTGCCTCTGCGTCTCTGTGGTTGAAACTCTGGACCGAGGCTCGAGTGGTCGGGGGATTTCCGCACAGCCTCTGAGCCCGCCACGGCCATCGCAGAACTGTTACTATTCGTAACACTTTCACGAGATTCGCGCTGACGCGAAACAGCGCGGATAATGACAACCAACGCTGGTCCATACACTTATCGCGAACACAGCAGGGCGGCACGTCGCGTGCGTAAAGGGCTGGCTCAATCGGAGGCTCGCATGACCACTACGACTACGCAACGCGGGTACTCACTGGCCGAGGCGCTGGTGGTGATCGCGATCGTCGGATTGATCTCCGTGATCACGGTTCCGCAGTTCATAGCGATGTCTCACGGGATGAAGCTCTCTTCGTCTCTCCGCCAGTTCACGTCCGACATCCGCTCGGCACGAGCGCGGGCGATCACCAGGGACCGGTATGCAAAGGTGAGTTTTTCCTCGGGTGTCGGCAACCTGACTTACCACCTTTACGAGGGAACGATCGACCCCGCGACCGGCAACATCGTGTGGAACGCCACACCGTGGGTGACGCGCAACCTCCAGCAGAGCACGTACTTCGTCGATCCCGCGGCCGCGGCACCGGCCAGCGTCTGCACCGACATCGACACCCCCGCGGACGGCGACTACGACATCGTCTTCAATCCCACGGGCGTGCTGCGCAACGCAACGGTGTGCAATCAAATCGTTCTGCGCAGCCAGTTCACGGACGTGGCGCACCGGTACTACACGATCAACATCTCGGTCCCCGGCAATCTGACGACCAAATAGCAGGAGCTGGCAAGATGCACCATCGCAATTCGGAGCGCGGGTTCAGCCTCGTCGAGACCCTGATCGCCATGGCGATCCTCGGGACCGTCCTCATTTCGATCCTGACTCTGTTCGTACTCGGCAGGAAGAACGTCTACTCGGGCAAGCAGATGTCCCAGGCGGTCGCGGTCGGCACGCGCGTGCTCGAAGACCTCAGCCCGATGACCATCCAGTCGGTCATGACGAACTTCGGGTTCACCGACGCAACGGCGCTCACGACCAATGGTGTCGGCGGCGTCAGCTACCCCAATTCCGCCGTCGTGACGACTGTGGGCGCCACGACCGGTTATCTCGGTCGCTGGGCGCAACTCGTTCCCACCAGCGTCATGACCAACGGCAAGGTCTCCCTCGTGGCGATCCCCACGGACCCGACCAATGCCGGGGCGAAGTGGAGTACCGCTCAGTACATGCAAATCATCGTGGTGGTGGAGTGGTTCGAAACCGGCCGTGACCGTACAGCCGTGTTCAGAACGGCGAAGGTTCAGCGTGGACTGGAATAGCGTGGACTGCAACAGAGAAAACGGAGTGCTCCAGATGAACAGCACAGCACAGAGAACGCAGCGCGGATTCAGCCTTGCCGAGATCCTCGTTGCCGTCGCCGTCTTCACGATCATCATCCTCGGGGCCCTGATGATGTACGACCGCAGCAACCGCGTCTTCAAGCAGTCGGTCGAAGCGGCGGACATGCAGCAGAACACCCGCGTCGCGTACGAGAAGATGGTCGCCGACATGCGGATGATCGGCTACGACTTCGATCGCGACGGCGTGCCCACCGGCGTGCCGGTCGTGCAGTGGCAGCCCAACGTGGCCTACTCCGCCGGGGCCTTCGTCGTCCCGATCAGCGCGAACGGATTCGTCTACCAGGCGACCAGCACGGGGACGAGCGGCGCGAGCTCGCCGACCTGGAACACCACCGTGACCGGCGACACCACCGATAACACGATCACGTGGAAAACCGAGTCCCAGATCGCCTTCCAGCAGCCGGACGAGCAGATCGAGTACGCAGGGCCGAACGCCGTCGTCTTCCGCGGCAACTTCAATTACAGCGATCCGACTACGACCGACAACGGCACCGAGCCCTCCTACGAGACGGCGCAGTTTCCGGTCGTGACGACGAGCAATCAGGAGATCGTGGCCTACGCATTGAGGTCGATGAAAGCCTCGGCGAACACGGGCTCGATCAGCTTCTATGCGGACGTCGCCAAGCCGCGCGCGGCCTATCCCGGCGGCAGCGCGGAAACACTCGTCACGATCAGCGGCATCGACACGTCGCAGAACGAGGCCAACGCTCCCTACCAGCTGGTGCGGTTCACGCTGCAGGATGACGGCACCGCCAATGGCGGGGCGAACGTCGGCAAGCCCGACGCCGGCACCGTCGTGGCGGAAAACATCCGCAGCCTGCAGTTCTACTATTACCAGACAGCCGACGGCCAGACGGTTCTCAACAACGCCGGCGTCAATATCGCCACCGGTCACAACGCCGACGGCTCGACATTCACCGCCCAGGACACCGCCGGCAATTACACCGGCGCGATCGGCGGCGACGGAAAATACGATCCGGCGAACATCGGCGGCACGACGGACTTCGCCGACCGCCAGCTGCGCACCAGCATCAAGTCGATCCGTGTCGCGCTTGTCGGCATGAACGCCTCGCAGGACGCCGCATACACGAACGCCACAGAGACGTCGACAGTCGGCAATCTCAAGAACTACCGGACGTACAGCCTTTCCACGCTCGTCGTACCGCGCAACCTCGGCCTCTCCGGCTCCGGCGAGGCCAGTCCCGTTACGCCCGGCAACTTCTCCCTTCTGGGCATTTGTGTCGGGTCGTGTACATTGCCGACGCTCTACTGGTCACAACCGACCACCGGAACCGTCGGCTGGTACGAAGTCCATTGGGACAAAGTCCTGAACGGGCTGTATTCCAAAATGCAGAATGCCGGCCTCAATACGTCCTTGATGGTGACCTCGCCGCCTCTCACGGCGAACCAGCCGTACTACTTCTATGTCGCGGCGTGCAATGAGAGCGGCTGCACGAAGTCGCAGAACTACATCCAGGTCACGCCTTACAGCACGACCAAACCCGGCGCGCCGACCGGGGTAACGACGACTGGCGCGGCCAACGTCATCAACCTCCAGTGGACGCCGCCGACGCTGAACGACACCTCCGCCAATACGCTGAGCTGCACTCCGAGCGGCAGTGGCAGCACCGACGGCACGGCGATCACCGCGCCCATCAATTACAACGTGTGGCGCAGCACCTCGAAGACATTCAACCCCGCGACGCCGGGTCCCGGCGACATCCAGGTCGTCAAACCGACGAACGCGAGCCAGATCGTCTTCGCCGGCAGCAACGCCACCTGGGCCGACAACGCTACCAACAATCCCGTGAACGGTCCCGCTCCGTGCGTCGACTACTACTACCGTGTTCAAACGTACTACCCCGGTTGCACGATCGCGAACTCGGACTACAACCTCGCCACGGCGACTTATGACCCGACGCTCGCCTACAGCATCTATGCCCCGGCCGTCGGCAATGACGCTCAGGGGCCGGTGCAGATGACGAGCAGCGACACGCCGGGCGCTGCCTCGAATCTGCAGGTCAATACTGCCGCCTCGAGCTGTAATCCGGCCGCTCCTCCGAACGGCCTCTGCAACGTCGTTCTGACGTGGAACAAGGTGACCCAAAACTCGGCCGCCCAGCCGATGTCGATCGATGCGTACCAGATCAACCGCTGGCGCTACAACACGTCCAATCCTCTCGCACCGACCCTGCCTTCGACGTTCATAGTCACAGGTCAGTCTTCCACGAGCGGAAGCCTCGGAACATGGACCGACACCACGATGGAGGACCACGACGCGACCGGACTGAAATGGATCTACCGATACAGCGTGCAGGCGCTCAACCAGTGCAATAACGCGCTCGGCACTGCGTCGGCGACGGTCGACTATCCGTCGAATTGCCCGGTTCCTGTCGTCTACGCTGCGGGTGCCGACCCTGGCGGCGACGGCACATCACCCGGTGACCCGTGGGTCATGAACGGAGGCGATACGATCGACGTCAACGCGCCTCCGGGCAGCACGATCGCGCAGGTCAACTACGTCGTGACGGACTCCGGTGGAAACGGAATCGACAACGTGACAACGGCCGCGGGCCCCAACTTCACTTACGCGTGGAAGGACCAGGGCTCTTATGGCGCGTTGTTCAACGTTGCGATCAACGTGACGTTCAGTACCGGCTGCATCACGCAGACAACCCGCTACGTTGAGCAGAAGCAGCTCGCTTCGTGCCTGACGGTCGACAGTCCGAACGCCGTATACACCTGCCCTTCGCCCTGCAAGTCCTACACAACTGTGTCGATGACCGTGACCTACACCATTACGAACCCGAACGTGGACCCGCTCACGATCACATCCATCTCCCCGAACTCCGGCGTGCACATGTTCTGGGCGCAGCCAGCCTGGGCAACGAACCCAATGACCCTGACCACAGTCGTGTACAACGGAACCAAGACGGTCACCGGATCCTTTGCCCCAGGCACATATGACGAGACGGCGGCCAACGTGGCCGCGTTACCGAAGATTCCCGGGAGCGGCACGTACACGATCGCGTTCACATTCTCATGGACGCAAGGCGGTATCGTGCCACCGTTCCCCATACCGAGTCCTCTGAGCGATCTGTGCCTTACGTTCACAGACAGTGTGCAGACGTTCTCGTGCAATATCGTCGGCCCGACTACGAACAACCCGCAATCGTGCAACTGAGGCGAGGTGACGCAAATGACTAAGTGGCATAAGACATCCGTCAGGCGCGGCCACCGGTTCGACCGCGGCTCAGCGATGCTGATCACGCTGATGGTCATCGTCGGCCTGTCTCTGCTGGGCCTCGGCTTCGTGGCCATTTCCGAGACCGAGAGCGCCATCTCCGTGAATCAGCGCAATTCGCTCCAGACGCAGGCCGCAGCCGAGGCTGGAGCCAGGGCGGTGGCCGACTGGTTCAATGCACCGAAATGGGCACAGACAGAAGGAATCATGCCGCCGAACGACACGGCGCATCAGGCTACAATCCTCACCACCCGCATCCTGAACGGCTCGAGTGTAGGGAAATACAAGGTCGGCTCGGTGAACCCGCGATTCTGTGACCGCCCGTTCAAGACGGCCATCGTCGACCGCCTGTACGGCGACGAGCAGCATGCCGACATCATCATCAACGACACGGTCGATCCCCACACAACGGGCACTTCCGAGCTCGACAAGCTCAATATCGATTTGTTCGGGACCTGGGACGCCAGGATCGCTCCGGTCATCCGCGAGATCCGCATCTATGCCCCTCCGATGAGCAATGCCACGAACACGGCGGGCTTCTATACCGGCGGGTCGCGATACGGGGTGGCGACGATCGCGGTCACGGCCTACCGCCAGGTCAAGAACGTCGGGACGATTTCTCAACACACCACGCGCATCGTCGTGGGCGAGTTTCCGCTGCCTGTGCCTAACGGCCCGATTCAGAGCCGCGGCAACATGTCCTTCAACGGGTCGTTTACCGTCAGCTGGGGCATGGAGGCGTCGAACACCAACCTGACGCCGAACAAGTCGCCGAAAACTCTGCCCTGGGCGAATCCGTGGGAGCTTCCCCACTTCGAGCGCGGCTATGAGTGGCAGACCGGCGGAACTCAGGTGCCCGCGGGAACCTCCGCGAACCCGATCGCGATGTGGCCGATCGTCGCAGGGTCGTCGCTCGACAGCATCGACTGGTTCTCGGAGCTCGTCGGCAAGACGTACGACGACCCGTGGTTCGGGTCGCGTGCCATCGGCACGATCAGTGGCGTTGGAACTGGAAGCTGCACCGGCGCCACCCCGATCACCGTCTACCCATGCGGGACTTACGTGCAGAGTGCAAATGACACCGACCCGGCCTACGCCTCGTTCCAGGGCCAGACGATGAATAACTACCCAACGCAGCAGCTCGTGACCTTCCCGAGCATCCAATACACGTTCTATAAGCAGATCGCACAGCAGGGCAACGGCCTGCGAGGCCTGTACTACTTCAGCTACAACACGAGCGACGGCCTATTCTATCTGCAGGGAAGATCCGACGGACACCCGATGGTCTACTGGGTCAATACGACCACCGGCGGCGCAAACCTCGGCGCAGGGCTCTACTTCTTCGACACGATGACCGGCTCGAATCCGCAGAACTCCAACGGCAGCGTCAACACCGCCATCCTGACGCCGGCCGAAGCGTGGAAGTCGAGCAATCTGGGCTCACCGTTCCTGGCCCAGGGCTTTATCTACGCCAACGCCTCGATCTGGGGCAGCCAGGGCGCCGGTAGCTCCGCGCCACTTAAGGGCTACCAGATGCCGGGCGAACCGTTCCGCGACATCGGCTACCGGAAGTGGGACCTTTCGACGAACTATTGGTACAAGGATCCGACGACCGGCTCCTACGTCACCGTCGGCGCGAACAACGGCACCGGCCCCAACGTCGATTATCAGGACCTCAATGGCAACGGCCGGCTGGACATCGTCACGGTTGCGGCGACCACGACCTCGCATGACCCCACGGCAACGGCGAACCCCACTTACGTTGAGAAGACGTGGCAGCCGGGCTGCACCGTGCCGCCTGCGAACTACGACGGCACGAATGCGACTCCGACCGACTGCTCCGAGCCTCACGAGCCATACCTGAATTTCATCTATCCCGTACCGGGCAGCGGAAAACCCGGCTGTATCAGCAACTGCATCACGACCGGATGGGAAGCCGGTCTCGGAACGCAGCGGCTGAAAGCGACCGGCAACACCTGCACCTACACCGACCAGACTCAGTGCACGTCCAACGCATACGATCCGATGGGCGCGGTCCAGAACATGAACGCCGACATCGACGGCATCCTGTTCAACCAGGGTGACTACAACCCCCAGGGCAACCTGATCGTCTACGGCGCGCTCCTCTTCGGCGGAGCGGCGACGGGAACCGGTACGCCGAACATCTTCTTCAACTCCAGCCTGCTCGCCGGCACGCCCACGTGGCCCGGCATGCCGCGCGTGATCGTCTACTCGGAGCAGACCGACACGATCGAGAAATAGGCCGAGCTCTCGAGCAGCACCTCCAGAAGCGGAGCCGCGAGGCTCCGCTTCGTGTTTCTGGGGCGTGCTTCCGCTCGAAAGGCGGCGGAGCCGCCGCAAGAATTTAGCGGCGGCCGTCAGGCCGCCGGAGCGATCGATCGCCTCAGTGTACGAGGGCACGCAGTGCCCGACAGAAAGCAACGGACCCATCATCTGTCGCGCGCTACGCGGGCTCGGACGCTGGCTCAGGGCTGCCAGTCGGCGGCCTGACGGCCGCCGCTAAATTCTGCCGGCGTCTTCGCCGCCTTTCGGGCGACTCCGCGACGGCGGCCGCAGCAGGCCTACCCCCGGTGGAAAACCATCGCGCCCTCCCGCACGGACGGAATCTCCCCCCTGCGGAACCCGTTCTGCAAACGACGCCATAGCGAAGGCGGAACGTTTGGGCCGCTCGGCCGTCCAAACTCAAGACAGATCAGCAGATGCCCGAATTCATCGTTCGAGTCGGTACCCCCGAGGGAGAGATCGTCGAGCGGCATGTGAAGGCCGCCACGGCGCGTGCTGCGCAGGAAGAGCTGCAGCGGCAGGGCATGCATGTGTTCGCCACGAAGCGCGGGACCGTCCGGCTCTCGGATCTCCTGCCGCGCCGGCGCCGCGGTGTCTCGACCGAGCGATTCCTCACGTTCAACCAGGAGCTCCTGGCTCTGGTCAAGGCCGGACTGCCGATCCTGCAGTCGTTCGACATCATGCTGGAACGGCAGAAGAGCCCCGCCTTCCGGGAGATCCTCGACGACATCCGCGAGCAGCTCAAGTCGGGCGTGGCGCTCTCCGACGCGTTCGCTTCGTACGGCAACCTCTTCCCGCCGATCTACTCGACCTCGCTCCGTGCTGGCGAGCGTTCCGGCGACCTCGAAGGCGTGCTGCGGCGCTTCCTCCGCTACCAGAAGATCATCGTCGACCTGCGGAAGAAGGTCATCGGCGCGCTGATCTATCCCAGCGTCCTGATCACGCTCTCCATGGTGATGGTCTTCGTCATGTTGACGTACGTGATCCCGAAGTTCGCCGAGTTCTACCAGGGCTTCGACGCGGAGCTGCCGGCGTTCACGCGTTTCATGATCGGGCTGGCGAAGGGGCTGAAGAACAACATCGTGATGATCGCGATCTTCGTCGTGGCGGCAGCGATCCTGCTGCGTCGATGGGTCACCTCGACGGGCCAGGTGCTGTGGGACCGCTTCAAGCTGCACATCCCTCTGGCCGGCGGGATTCTCCACCGCTTCGCGCTGATGCAGTTCACGCAGTCGCTGGGAACGCTTCTCACGGGCGGCACGCCGATGGTGCCGGCCATCGAGATTGCATCGCAGTCGGTGAGCAACCACGAAGTCGGCGGAAAGATCGCGGCCATCGTGCAGAACGTCCGGGAGGGAGAGCCGTTGTGGCGGTCCCTCGAGTCCACCGGCGTCATCACCGACCTGGCCATCGAGATGATCAAGGTGGGCGAGTCGACCGGCGCCCTGACGGAAATGCTCGCCAACATCAGCGAGTTTTACGACGAGGAGATCCAGGCCCGGCTCTCCCGAGTCGTCGCGGCAATCGAGCCGATCATCCTCATCATCATGGGGGGAGTCATCGGCACTCTCCTGTACGCTTTCTACCTGCCGCTCTTCCGGCTTTCGGGTGTCGCCCAATAACGACCATGGCCACTGATCCACGCTCGCTCTACAAGAACGCCGACCCCACCGGCGAGGCGGCGCGCGCCCAGCGCATCGCCGAGCAGTACGGGTTCACATACGTCAATCTGGACCACTTCCAGATCGACCACAGCCTGTTCCGCGACATCCCGCTGGAGCTGATGATCCGCTATCAGTTCCTCCCCGAGCGCCGCGAGAACGGGCACATCGCCGTCGTCGTCGGCGATCCCACCGACGTCCTCAAGCTCGACGAGCTGGAGCTGCTGCTCGGTGCTCCGCTGAAGGTCAAGGTGGCCTCGCCGGCGGCCATCCGCGAGAAGCTGGAGAAGTCCGAATCGACGCAGCGCGTCCTCGACGAAGCCACGGAAGGCTTCCGCATGCAGCTGGTCGGCGAGGACGAAGAAGGCGAAGAGACCCTGACCATCGACTCCATCACGCAGCAGGAGTCGTCGCCGATCATCAAGCTTGTCGACTCCATCGTCTTCAACGCCATCCAGCGCCGGGCCTCGGACATTCACATCGAGACCCGCGACAACGAGGTGGTGGTCAAGTACCGCATCGACGGCGTTCTCTACGAGGCGCTCGATCCCATCGACAAGCGCCACCACGCCACGATCATCTCGCGCATCAAGGTCATGTCCGAGCTCGACATCGCCGAGAAGCGCATCCCCCAGGACGGCCGCTTCAAGCTGCGCATCACCGGCCGGACCATCGACTTCCGCGTCTCCATCGTCCCGACGGTGCACGGCGAGGATTGCGTCATCCGCATCCTCGACAAGGAGTCGATGAACAAGGATTTCAAGAGCCTGCGCCTCGACGTCCTCGGCTTCGATGAAGAGATGCTCGGCAAGTTCCGTAAGTTCATCAAGGAGCCGTACGGCATGGTGCTGGTCACCGGTCCGACGGGCTCGGGCAAGACCACGACGCTTTATGCCGCGCTCTCCGAGATCCAGTCGCCGGACGACAAGATCATCACCATCGAGGATCCGGTCGAGTACCAGCTGCGCGGCATCACGCAGATCCCCGTCAACGAGAAAAAGGGGTTGACCTTCGCGCGCGGACTGCGCTCGATCCTGCGCCACGACCCCGACAAGATCATGGTCGGCGAGATCCGCGACGAGGAGACCGCCCAGATCGCCGTGCAGTCCGCACTGACCGGCCACCTCGTCTTCACCACGGTCCACGCCAACAACGTCGTCGACGTCCTGGGACGCTTCCTGAACATGAACGTCGACCTCTACAACTTCGTCTCGGCGCTGAACTGCATTCTCGCGCAGCGGCTCGTCCGCCGGATCTGCGCAGAGTGCAAGCGCGAGGTGAAGTACCCCGACGCGTTCCTGACGGAGTCGGGGCTCGACCCGGCCCAGTACCGCAACGTGACCTTCTACGAGGGCGCCGGATGCCTGGAGTGCAACGGCACGGGCTTCCACGGCCGGAATGCCATCTCGGAACTTCTCGACCTCTCGGATCGTATTCGAGGCATGATTCTCGACCGCCGGCCCGCGTCCGAGATCAAGAAAGCAGCCAAAGAGGAGGGAATGACCTTCCTCCGCGAATCCGCCCTCAACAAAGTGATGAACGGGACTACGACTCTGAAGGAAATCAACAAAGTCACGTTCGTGGAGTAGCGAGAAAAGGGATGAGGGCAGAGGGCTGATGGATGATGATGAGGTTTTTCATCCCTCATCTCTCACCCTGACTGATATGGCGAAATCGTTTCCTCCCGACATCGTCGTGCTCGACACGGACGGATTGCTTCACGCGCGGCTGGCGCGCGGCAAGCGCGACCTGCGCATCCTGCAGTCGAAGACCTACCGGCTGGCCGACGACACCTTCTCGGCCTCGGTGGTCACGCCGGAGCTGGTGAACGAAGCGTCGCTCGCCGAGGCGCTGCGGCGGCTGCGCGTGGAGACGGGAAGGTGGGACAAGGTCTCGCTGCTCCTGCCCGATTCCTGGTTCCGGCTCAACCTGCTGGACATCCCGTCGTTCAACGAGCGGCAGAAGGACGCGCTCGACCTCGTGCGCTGGACTCTCAAGCGCACGCTCCCCATCCCGCCGGAACAGCTGCGCATCGTGTGGCAGGTGATCACGCGGAGCGAGGCATCGGCGAAGGTGCTGGTCATCAGCGCGCTGGAGAAGACACTGGCCAGGATCGAGCGGATCTTTGCGGATGCCGGAATCGAAGTGGTCATGATCGAGCCTCTCGGGCTCAACGTCTGGAATGCCATTGCCGTCCGGGAGCTGGCCACGACCAAAGACCGGCTGTTCGTCTACGTGCGGGAGCACGAGTTCACCACCGCCGTGTTCCGCGGGTCGCAGCCGCTGTTCCTCCGTTCGCGCAATCTCTCCGGCGAGCGATCCGTGCTGCAGGAGATCCGGCTGTCGGCCAACTATCTGCGGGACACCCTGCGCGCGGACGGGTTCGAGAACTGCTACGTGGCCGGCGATCGCGACGAAGAGGCCGCGGCGGCCCTGAGCGCGGAGTTCAACGTCGCCGTCCGGAAGGTCAGCCTCCGTGATTTCGTCGAGCAGGTTCCGGCGGATGCCGCTCCGGTGGAAGCAGAGCTGACCGCCTGCGCAGGAGTGTTCACGGCGTGAGACCGATTCACCTCAACCTCGCAGCGCGTCCGTATCGCGATTACAGGCCGGTCTACACCGTCGTCGTGGTCGTGTCGCTGCTGATCGCGTTCCTCATGCTCAACAACATCGACACGTACTTCCGGTACGTGCGCAATACGGAGTCCACGCGCACCAAGATCGCCCAGCTCGACCGACAGACGGCCGGCGAGCGGGCCCGGGCCCAGGCCGCCGACGCGCTGATCCGGAACGTCGATCTCCCGGCACTCGATCAGGACGTGCGCTTCATCAACAACCGCCTCGCCCAGCGCGCCTTCTCCTGGAGCAAGCTGCTCGACCGGCTGGAGCAGGTGCTTCCGGCCGACGTCCGCATCCGCGTCATCAGCCCGTCGTTCGCCGCCAACGGCCTGGTGCACCTTGAGCTGACTTGCGACTCCAAGACCAGCGACGGCACGATCGAGGCGATCAACCGCTTCAACCACGATGTGCACTTCGCGAACCCGTTCCCGCACAGCGAAGCGCAGACGACTGCGAATTCGTACGTGTTTGCGATCGGGGTCGACTACAAGCCTTCCATTCCCAGGCTGGTGGAGAAGCGATGATGAATTCCACCACCACCCGGTCACGCGGTTGCGCGGTTGCGCAGTTCCGCGGCGCTGCGGCAGACATGTACACCGCGGAACCGCGCAACCGCGGAACCGCGCAACCAGGATCAAAGGCAGGAGCGCACTCATGATCTGGCGCGAGAAACGATTCCTGCTGGCGATTCTCGGCGTGCTGCTGCTGGGCAATGCCGTCTTCTTCTTCACCTATCGCGTCCAGTACGAGAGCCGGCTCAAGGACCTCGAGGACCGGCGGCAGCAGAGCGAAGCGCACCTGACCCAGGCCCGCTCCCACCGTCTGGCGGCGGAACGGCGCGTGGCCGTCTACCGCCATGCCCAGCGCGACGTAAAGGACATCTATGACAAGCAGTGGGGCACCGAGCAGCAGCGCCTGACCGCGCTCATCGGCGAGGTCAAGCGTCTGGCCGTGGCCAGCAACCTGGTCCCCACGTCGATTACCTACTCGCGCCTGGCGATTCCGCAGGAGCGCAAGGGTTCCACTCCAACTGAAGAAATGGGCATAACCTTCACGGTCAAGGGCGACTATCAGCAGGTACGCCGGCTGATCAACCTCCTCGAGCTCTCGAGGCAGTTCGTGATCATCGACCAGGTGTCGCTTTCCGCCCCCGACACGCAGAGCCTGACCCTGACACTTCGATTGAAGACCCTCTTCCGCGACACGAATCCCGCGGCAAGACAGTTGTGATGGACTGGATGAGCTGGAAAACCTGGACGACGGCCGGACTGATCATCCTCGTGCTCTTCGCGATCTACACGTTCGCGGCTCCCGAGACACGCAATGACCCTCAGCCGGTTCGGCGTGTGCCCGCCCCTTCGGCAAAGAGCGGGGCCGCTGTGCAGCCGGACGCATTCGGCGGCATCGACAGCGTGCACATGGAATGGCTCGAGGCGCAGACCGGCAGCTACAAGAGCGAGCGCAACCTGTTCGCCTTCAAGGAACCGCCCCCTCCCCCTCCGCCGCCCCCGCCCAAACCCCTGCCCGACAGGGATCACGACGGCGTGCCGGACGTGAAGGACAACTGCCCGGACCTGCCCAACCCCGACCAGGCGGACAGTGACCACAACGGCATCGGAGATGCCTGCGATACGGCTTGGCAGGAGTACGTGAAGGTGCACCCGCCTCCGCCGCCCAAGCCGGTGCCGCCTCCGTTCGACTACAAATACATCGGCACGTTCGGCAGCCAGGAAAATCCGATCGCCACGTTCAACCGCAACGGCGAGATCGTCAACATCCGCGTTGGCGACACCGTCGACGGGAAGTTCATCCTCCGCAGCATCGGCATCGAATCGGTCGAGATCGGATTCGTCGGCTTTCCTCCCGACGTCCGCCAGCGAATCCCGCTCGCCCCGTAGAAATTCGTGACGTTTCGGCGCACCAGGCGTCACAAGAAGCGTAGTGCTGAGTCCTGAGTCCTGAGCGCAACGGGCGCCTGCGGGACTCAGGACTCAGCACTCAGGACTCAGGACTCGAGAATGACAAGACTGAAGACGATCTTCGCAGCGGCCCTCATGGCAGCATCGCTCGCCTCGTGCGTCAGCTACAACGCCTACCAGAAGGCGCAGAGCGCCGAGCACGTCAAGGACTGGGACTCCGCCGTGGTGCAGTACGAGAAGGCGCTGGCGATCGACCCCGAGAACCTGCGCTATCGCATTTCCCTCGATCGCGCGAAGCTGGAAGCCTCCCGCGTCCACTTCGAGAAGGGAAAGACCCTGCGTGCGGCGGCCGAATCAGCCACCGGCACCGAGCGCATCCGCCTGGCCGAGCTGGCCGCCGCCGAGCTGCAGATCACCATCAAGCTCGACCCAACGAACCAGTACGCCGGCGTGGAGTTCGGCAAAGCGGTACGCATGGTCGAGGAGACCCAGGCCCTCCTCAACCACGACACACACTCCCTCGAAGAGATGAAGAAGCGCGCCGACATGACCAAGGCGCAGCCGCCCGTCCTCAATCCTGCCTCGAACGAACCGATCTCGCTGAGCTTCCCGCACGACACGCCCGTCAAGGACATTTACCGGGCCCTGGGCAATGCCTTCGGCATCAACATCCTCTTCGACCAGGCGATCAAGGACGACCGTATTTCCATCGAGCTCAAGGACGTTACCGCCCAGCAGGCGCTCGAGCGGGTCATGCAGGCCGCGAATCACTTCTACAAAGTCCTCGACGAGCACACCATCATCGTAGTCCCCGACAATCCGCAGGCGCGCCGCGACTACGAGGATCTCGTGATCCGCACCTTCTATCTCTCCAACGGCGACGCCGAGCAGGTCACCAACGTCGTCCGGACCATGCTCGAGGCTCGCAACGTCTTCCCGCTGAAGGCGCTCAACGCCATCACCATCCGCGACACCGCCGACAAAGTCCGCATCGCCGAGAAGATCATCGAGGCCAACGACAAGGCCAAAGCGGAAGTGGTGGTGGACGTCGAACTGCTGCAGATGGATCTTAACAAGACCCGCAACCTCGGTATGGACATCAGCGGAACGAGCGGCGTGCTCGCTCCGGGCACCGTCACGACCGACTCGGCCGGCAAGGTCACCTTCTCTCCGCTGGCCAACACCACTCTGCAGCAACTCCGCGGTCTGACCAGCAGCAACTACATGTTCACGATGCCGACCCTCGAGTACAGCCTGCTCAAGTCCATCGGCAACGCACAACTGCTGGCCAACCCGGAGCTCAGGATTTCCGAGGGTGAAAAAGCGACGCTGCACATCGGCTCGCGCATTCCGGTCCCGGTGTCTACGTTCGCCAGCGTCGCCGCCGGCACGACCGGCACCTACGCGCCGGTGACTTCGTTCCAGTATCAGGACGTCGGCATCAAGGTCTCGATCGAGCCACGCGTCCATCACAACCGCGAGGTCACCCTCAAGCTGACCGTCGAAGTCTCGAACCAGGGCCCCTCGGTGCCCGGTGGTGCCGGACAGCCCGACCAGCCGACCTTCGCCACCCGGACCATCGAGTCGACGATCCGGTTGAAGGATGGAGAAACGAACTTCCTGGCCGGACTGATTCAGGACACGAAGACTGACCAGAACACCCAGACGCCGTTCCTCTCCGATATCCCCATCCTCGGCCGGCTGTTCACCACCCAGAAGGTTGGCGAGCAGCGCACCGACCTCATCCTGACCATGACGCCGCACATCATCCGCATCCCCGACATCACTGAGGAAGACCTCGCGCCAATGTGGGTGGGTACACAGAACAACATGACGTTCCGGGGCGTCTCGCCACGGGTCGAGTCGCAGTCGAACATCGACCCGTTCACGCCGGCGACGACCTCTCAGGTCATTGGCGCTCAGTTCCGCGCAAATCCGGGAGGCGCCGCTCCCACACCGCTGGTCACACCGCAAGGCAGCGTGCCGATCGAGCAGGGCGGCGGCCCCACCAACCCGTTCAATCCGTCGAACGTCACGCCGGCCCCCCAGCGCCCGGGGCGTCCTCCAAATCCAAATCCACCGGGTGTCCAACCGCAGGCGGCCCTGCCGCCGGCCGCGTCTGCCCAGACCACCATCGAAGCCGCAGAGGCAGACTCATCAGCCTCACCCGCCACGCATGTGGCCGCTCTCTCCATGATGGCGAACACCGGAGAGTCGCGGCTCTCGCCGCGCGTCGGTCCACAGCCGTCCGTATTCACCATCAAACCGGGCGAAGAGAAGCTCTGGCACATCGTGGGGATGGACCTCGACGGTCTGACCGCCCACGACCTGGTGCTGCACTTCGACCCGCGGGCGCTCGACATCTCGCAGGTCCTGTTCGGTGACGCCATGGTCATCGACCCGAAGTCTCCCCCCGCGGCGACCATCGACATCGACAATGGCGAGATCCGAATCTCCCCCACGAACGGCAAGCCGCTGGCCTTCAACGGCGGCGGTGACCTGGTGGCTCTGCGTGTCCGCGGCGGAGTAACCGGCGACACCATCATTGTTATGGAGAATCCGGGCTTCCGGAATGCCGCAGGCGAAATGGTCGCAGCGGATGTGACCGGTGGCCGGGCGAAAGTCGACTAGAGACCCATGTCCAGGTGGATGCGCAGCGGTAGCCGAGGATTCACGATTGCGGAACTGATCACCGTCTGCGCGATCATCACCATCCTCGCCGCCCTGGCCCTGCCGGTGGCCCGCTTCGGGTTGCGCCGGCAGAAGGAGATCGAGCTCCGGGAGACGCTGCGCAGGATCACCGACGCCATCGACCGGTGGCATGACTACAAAGTGGCAGGGCGGATCAAGGCGCAGTTCTCGATCGACCAGGGCGACTATCCGAAAGAGCTCAAGGACCTCACCGAGGTCATCGAGCTGCAGCCGGACGGGAAAAAAATACGGCTTCTGCGCGAGCGCGACCTGATCGACCCGATGACCGGCAAGAGCGAATGGAACACGCTCTCCAGTACCGACGAGCCCGATGCGCAGTCGGGAAGCACGAACAACGTTTTCGAGGTGCACTCGAAGTCGACCGCGCTCGCGCTGGACGGCAAGACGCATTACAACGAATGGTGAATAAGGATGGTCGCGAGGTCACGAGGTTGCGAGGTCACGAGGTGGACAGCAGGATCACCGCGCAACCTCGCGACCTCGAAACCTCGTGACGGGAAGCCGGCGGAAAAATCATGAGAAAGCGTTCTGCGCGCGGACAAGACGGCTTCACCCTCATCGAGCTGATCACCGTCGTCACGATCATCGGCATCCTCGCCGCCACGGCCATGGTGGCGGTGCGCAACTACGTGCGCAAAGCACAGGAAACCGCGCTCCGCGACGACCTCACGCAGATGCGCAAGGCCATCGACAACTTCTACGCCGACAAGCAGCGCTACCCGAGCGATCTCAACGAGCTCGTGCCGAACTACCTCCGCAAGCTGCCGGTCGACCCCGTCACCAAACAGGTCGACTGGGAAGGCGTGGTCGATCAGCCGGACCCGAACGACCAGTCGAACGACACCAGTTCCGACACCGGCTCCGACACCGCACAGCAGGGCCCCGGCATCTCCGACGTGAAGTGCAAGGCACCGGGGAAGACTCTGGACAATGTTCCCTATTCGGATCTCTAGCGGAAGGACCGCGGACCGCGGACCGCAGACCGCAGGTGAGCGAGACACTGTCGTGGTCGCGATCTCTCCGCGACTGCGGTCCGGCCAGTCCGGCTTCACCCTGGCCGGCCTGCTCGTGATCCTCACGGTCATGATGATCTTCATCGCCTACACGGTGCCGGTCCAGTGGTCGAAGATCCTGCAGCGCGAGCGCGAGAAGCAGACCATCTTCGTGATGAAGCAATACGCGCGGGCCATCAACGACTATTCGGCCAAGCACGGTATGCCGACCTCGCTCCAGCAGCTCAAGGATGCACGGTTGCCGCGGGTCATCCGCGGCCCTCGAGGCGAATATGTCGACCCGCTCACCGGAAAGATGGACTGGATCCTGATTCCGCCCGGAGCCGTCGCACCGGTCGCGCCGACCGCGGGTGTTCCCGGCGCCAACCCCGGCGCCACGCAGACCGCACAACAGCCCCAGTCGAAGATCAACCTGGCGGCCTCACCGAAGGACTACACCGGGCCTTTCGTCGGCGTGCGCCTCCCGCTGAAGGGACAGTCGATGCTCACCTTCCGCGACAGCGATTCGTACGAGAACTGGTACTACACCGTCGACGATCTGAAGGCCGACGTCAAAGCGGCGACGGCGGTGAATCCGAATCCTTGACCAGATCGCAGATGGCAGATCGCAGGTGCCGTCGCTCTGAGCAGCGGAACGCCAACCTGCCCTCTGCGCTCTCGTCCTCACCCCACCGCTTCGCGGAGCGACTCGGCGGAGACGCCGGGGTTCTTCGCGTTCCCGAGCATGGTGAGCGACAGAGAATCGGGGTCGACGATCGTGGCAGCCACGGCGCGGATGTCGTCGAGGGTCACGGCGTCGACGTGCTCGATGATCTCATCGGGCGAGAACTGCCGGCCGAAGTAGTACTCCTGCCGTCCCATTCCGGACATGCGGCTCACGGTCGATTCCAGCGACAGCAGAATCGAGCCCTTCAGGTGCAGTTTTGCCGAGGCCAGCTCGTCTTCGGTGATGGCCTCCTGCCGGATCCTGCGCATCTCCTCGAGCGTGATGGCCAGGACTCGCTTGAGGTTCTTCGGAGCGCAGGCGGCATAGATGGCTTCGTAGCCGCCGTGCAGATATCCGTTGTGGTAGGACATGACCGTGTAGACCAGCCCTTCCTTCTCGCGGATGCGCTGGAAGAGGCGCGAGGACATTCCTCCGCCTAACACGGTGTTGAAGATGGCGGCGGCGTAGCGGCCCTCGTCCTGCTGCGGCAGCCCGCGGGAACCGAGGCAGAGGTGAACCTGCTCGAGCTCGCGCTTCTCCCGCAGGATGACGTGCTGATTGGGCGTGGGCGCCGACCACTCGCGCCGCTCCGGAGCTGCGCTCTCGGCCGGGAAAGCCTTTTCCAGAAACGGGATCAGCTGCTCGGGACGCACGTTCCCCGATGCGCAGAAGATCACGTTGGCCGGATGGAAGGTCTCGCGATAGTGCTCGATGATCTGATCGCGGCCCAGGTGCCCCACCGTCTCTTCCGTCCCGAGGATGGGGCGGCCCAGCGGGTGATCGGGCCAGAACGAGCCGACGAAGATCTCGTGGACGAGATCGTCGGGCGTGTCCTCGACCATCTTGATCTCCTCGAGGATCACGGAGCGTTCGGATTCGATGTCTTCGGCGCTGAACCGCGGCGAGACGAGGATGTCGGTGAGGAGGTCGAGCGCGGTCATGACCTGCTCGTCCAGGACGTGCGCGTAGAACGAGGTGTACTCCTTGCCGGTGAAGGCGTCGACGTCGCCGCCCAGGATGTCGATGATCTGGGCGATGTCGCTCGTCGAGCGGCGCGCCGTTCCCTTGAACACCAGGTGCTCGAGGAAGTGCGAGGCGCCGCTGTGCTCGACGGCCTCCACCGCCGAGCCGCTGCGGAGGTAGTAGCCGAGAGCGACGGAGCGGACGTAGGGCAGGGTCTCGATCAACACCGTCAGCCCCGACGGGAGTACGTGCCGCGTCATGTTCAGGGTCTTCATGCGCGGGTGCATTGTAGTGGGTCGGAAGTCCTGAGTCCTGAGTCCTGAGTCCTGAGAGCCTTCCCCAAGCGAGGCGTGAGCGCTGATCATCAGACTCGCCACTCAGGACTCAGGACTCAGCACTCAGGACTGCTTCTTCGCCACCGCCGGCATCCCTTTCGAGCGCGTGTCGACGAATTCCACCGGCGTCCCGACGCTGATGCGGTGCTCCACTTCGAGCGCGTCCCAGTTGGTCAGGCGGATGCAGCCGTGCGAGGAGGTGTAGCCGATCGAATCGGGATCTTCGTTGCCGTGAATCCCGTAGTGCGGCTTGCTCAACGCGATCCAGACGATGCCCACCGGCGAGTTCGGGCCCGGCTTCAGATGCGCGTCCGGGTCCGTGTCCGGCACTTCGGCGAAGAGCGTTGGGTCGTAGTGGAAATACGGATCGGGAACGATACTGACGACTTTCACGGTCTCGTTCGGCGACGGGTCGTACTGGCTGCCCACGGTCGTCGGCGCATGAAAGAGCAGCTTTCCCGCGGCGTCGAAGGCGCTGAAGCTGTTTCCGGCGAGCGAGATCACGACCTTCGCGAAGTCCTTCTGATCGGTCGTCATCGCCGGCCGCACGTTCGGGACGACGATGGCGTCGCCGGCTTTCAGCTCCGAGAACTTCACGTCGGGGTTGAGCAGCTCGAGGAAGTCTTCGGTGGAGTGGAACTCCTCCGAGAGCTTCTCGCGAATGGACTGGTAGCACATGCACGACAGGTTCTGCTGGTCGTAGACACTGGACGGAATCGTGACGAACGGCCCCTGGACGTCCTCGGCCGTCAACACCTGGCGTCTGACGACCGGCGCGTAGTGCGCTTCCTGCGCGAGCACCCTGAACGTGTTTTCGTCGACGTCGCCGGTCGTGGGAAGGTTGCGGGCCCGCTGGTACCACCAGACCGTGATCGCGGAGTTGCGACCCCACCGGCCGTCGATCGATCCGACGGAGAAGTGGAGCTGATCGAGATAGACCTGAGCGCGCAGCACGGACGGGCCGCGAACGTCGCCGGTGATGGGCACGTCCACCGGCGCGGCGTTGATCGCGTTTGCATCGAGGCCCTTGAAACTCTGCTTCTGGCCGGTGACAAAGCGGAAGCCTGAAGGGAGGGCCTGAGCTGCTGCCGCAGCGGCCGCGGCCTGTTGCTGCGCCTGCTGGGCATGGAAGGTCTGCAGCTGCCGCCATTGCTGGTCGAATCGCTCGCGCTCGCGCACTTGCGGCTGGTCGGGCTGGGCGCCCACGGGCACGGTGATGTCGAGCGCATCGGTGACTCTCCTCGCGGCGCTCCTGGCCTGCTCCTTCGCCTGATGCGTGGTCTCGACCGTCTGCTCCTTGCTGCAAGCGGCGAAGGCGAGGGCGATCGCCACGACGACCGCGAAGTCTCTGATGCGCATGTTCCCGGTTACCCTCCACCTCGCTACCAAAGCAAAGTCGCTGCCGTGACTAGCGCCAAGGTGGCCGTGCACGGGGTCGGGTCGCTGCGAGCTCGGTTTCGAGCTACAACTCGCGAGTGCGGTCATTGAAACAAGGCATGGAGATCTTTACCACGGCTTACGGCAGGTCCTATGCTGCGCGACAACGAGCTCAGCGGTTAGCGGGAATGGCTACGCGTCAGCAATTGAAAGACCTGGCACTCCTGAGGTTGCGGGAGGCCGAAGCGTTATTTGCGGCGGCACTATACGATGGCGCAAAGTATCTGTCGGGCTATGTCGTTGAGCTTGCGCTGAAGGCGAGGATATGCCGCCTTCTCGATGCCGATGAGTATCCCGAAAAAGGCGACTTGAAGCGAGTCTATGCGGTTCATGATCTCGACCAGTTGCTGTTTCTCGCTGGCCTTAGGAAGGCGGTAGATCCAAGCAATAAGCCGCTCTTCGACAACTGGTCAACAGCCGCACTTTGGAAACCAGAACGCCGCTATGACGCGCCTGGTTCCGTGACCAGACAAGATGCAGAAGACATCTTGAACGCGATCCGCGACAGCAGCCACGGAGTACTCACATGGATCAAGACGCTTTGGTAGCAGGTCTGAAGAAGCTTGCATCTGACCTCGAAAAGAAAGAAGGCCCGCTGGCCCTGCTCATGCTGCTGGCGCCGGACCTTGAAACGAACGATGCGTGGAACCTCATCGTCAGCGCTCATGGTTTCGACCGTCAATCGCGTGGCCACGCGGTGAAAGAGGTATCGGCGTTGCTCCGAGAGAGTGTCAATGAGAGCGAGTGGTCGAGGATTGCGCGAGCGACCGTTCTGCGCACTGATGATCCGTTCGTGCGCGCCATGAATTCAGCATTCCGCGCGGAGAATTCGGTCATCAACTTACAGGCGTGTAACGTTTTCGGCATCGATATTCCTCGTGCCGTGCTTCTCGAATCGAAACAAGTGGCAGCCTAACATTCTGACTGGCCGCGCACGTGAAGATCCGGCGTTGCCTCCAGTTGCACGGGCGGCGCGCGAATGCGACGCTCAGCCCAGCCACCAGTGGCGCCGCTCCGACACCCAGCACATCCACCCTCCGAGTCGAGTACACTTTTTTGAACCGTGATCACGTACCTCAAGGTCCGCAACCTGGCCATCGTGGAAGAGTTCGTCATCGAGCCGGGGGCGGGGCTGAATGTCCTCACGGGTGAGACCGGTGCCGGCAAGACGCTGCTGATCGACTCGCTGGAGCTCCTTCGCGGAGCGCGCGGCTCGTCGGAGATGATCCGCGCCGGCAGCGAGAAGATGTCGGCGGAAGCGGTCTTTCACCTGCCCGCCCGCATCGCCGGCCAGCTCGAAGCGGTGGGCGTGGAGATCGAGCCGGCAGCAGACGGCGTGGAGCTGATTGTCCGGCGCGAGCTGGCTGCCAACGGCCGGGGCCGGGTGCTGGTCAACGGCTCCCCTCTCTCCGTTCGCGAGCTCAACGAGGCGATGGACGCCGTCCTCGAGATCCACGGGCAGAACGAGTCGCAGAACCGCATCGCCGGCCAGACTTTCCGCGAGCTCCTCGACGAGTACGCCGGGCACAGCGCAATGCTCGACGCTGCGAGGGCTACGCACGACGCCTGGAAGACGACTGCCGACCGGCTGCGCGAGCTCACCGACGCTCAGCGCGATTGTGCCCTTCGCCTCGACCTTCTGAAATACCAGCTGAACGAGATCTCCGCGGCAAAGCTCGATCCGGGCGAGGAAGAATCGCTCCGCGGCGAACGGGTGCTCCTGGCCAACGCGCGCGAGCTGGCGGAGGCGGCAGGCGGCGCGTTTCTCGTCATCGACGAAGACGAGAGCTCGGCGACCGCGCAGACTGCGCGCGCGGCGCATCTGCTCCAGCCGCTCGCCGGCGACATCGCCGAGGTCCGGCGCATCGCCGACGACCTGCAGGACGTGCTCTATCGGCTGCAGGAGATCGGCCGTTCGCTCGGCGCGCTTTCTGACTCCATCCGCCACGACCCGAAACGCCTCGACGAGATCGAGGAGCGGCTCGTCACCATCGAGCGCCTGAAGAAGAAGTACGGCGGCTCGATCGAGGCGGTCCTCGATCACCTCGGGCGCATCCAGGACGAGCACGGCCAGCTCGCGGATTACGAATCGAACGTGGAGAAGCTTCAGCGCGCCGAAGAGGCGAAGTTCGCCGAGGTTCGCCGCGCGGCGGAATCGTTGTCGGCCTCGAGGAAGAAGGCAGCCCAGTCGCTCGAGCGTGCCGTGCAGGGTGAGCTCAACGACCTGGCCATGGAGCGGACCACCGTGCGCGTGACGGTCGGAACAGCGGCCGATCGCGATTCGCGGCTGGTCATCGGCGGCGAAGGAGTGGCCTTCGGTGCCGAGGGCTTCGACCGCATCGACGTCCTCATCGCGCCGAATCGCGGCGAGGAGCCGAAACCGATGCAGCGCATCGCTTCGGGCGGCGAGCTGTCCCGCATCCAGCTCGCCATCGCCGCGGCGCTCTTCAAGGCCTCCAGCCGGGCCACGGCAGCCACGCTCGTGTTCGACGAGATCGATGCCGGCATCGGCGGGCGCGTGGCCGAGGTCGTGGGAAGAAAGCTCCAGGAGCTCGCGGCCAAGAACCAGGTCATCTGTGTGACCCACCTGCCGCAGATCGCCAGCTTCGGCTCGACGCACTTCTACGTCTGGAAAGAAGACGCCGGCGCACACACGCGGGCGCGCATCCGCAGGCTGGACGACGACGAGGCGCGCGTCCAGGAGATCGCGCGCATGCTCGGCGGCGAGAAGATCGCCGCCTCGGCCGTCGCCCACGCGCGGGAGCTGCTCGATTCGGCACGGGCGCGCGGCGGGAAGAGGAAGACGGTGGCACGGTAGAAAAGAAACCGAGCGCGCACAGCGCGGGACAGATCCCAGGTCTGTTCCCCGAGCCTTCTGTCGGGCACTTCGTGCCCTCATACGCTGATGCGATGGCTTGTTCCGGCGGCCTGACGGCCGCCGCTAAATTCTTACGGCGGCTCCGCCGCCTCCGACGAACTCCGCCGCCTCCGACGAACTCCGCCGCCTTAAATCTCGGCGCTCTACGGCTGGAGTGCCGTCTTCGACAATTTCGCCGAACCGGCTGAATATCCTGAGGAGCCAAAAAGTTGAATGCGAATGCATGCGCATCAACAATTCAACATTTCCGCGGCCATGACGAAACAGTGGAACATCAAGGGGCAGCCCACAGCCGACCAACTGGCTGAAATCGCGAACCTGCTTCGTGCCGGCGGCGTGCTTCTTCTTCCGACGGACACGATTTACGGCCTGCACGCGGTGGTGACCGACGAGCGCGCGGTGTCGCGCATCGCGGAAGTCAAAGGGCGCGACGAAGGAAAGCCGTTCGTCGTCATCGCGGCATCGCTCGAACAGCTGGAGGCCATCGGGACGATCTTCCCGCCACACGCGCTCAGGGCCCTTCAGTCGCTCTGGCCCGCGCCGCTGACGGCGATCGTGCCGCTGCGCCGGCCGATCGCGGCGAGCCGCGGAACGTCGACTCTCGCCGTCCGAGTTCCCGATCTCGCATGGCTTCGAGGACTCCTTGAAACAATCGGGCCCCTCGCCTCGACGAGCGCGAATCGCAGCGGAGAATCGCCGGTCGAAGTGCCGCATCAACTCGCACGCGATTTGCTCGAGAGAGTCGATGGAATCGTCGATTCCGGGCCGCTGTCGAGGGAACCTTCGACCATCGTGGACTTTACCGGCGATGAGCCGCGCGTCATACGCGATGGTGACGCTTTCTTTACACAGAAAGTGTGGAAAACGCTGCGGAAAACGCTGTGAAAATCGCAGAAACCCGCAAAAAAGCGGCCCTTTCAGCGAATTGCACAACTCATTGGGCGAAGAGCCCAACCCTACTGTTTACCTGCGTTTACCTAAAGTCTCCCCGTCTATTGCACGCGTCTTTGTGCATTCTGCCTGCCGTCGTTTTCATTTCCACACGCTGATGATGTAAATCCTGTGACAGCACGGTTACGGGCTCGCCCTTGCCTCGTTGCGCCGAACGCAAGCCGGCTCCTGATGACCGCTCCGATCGGTGCTTTGATTGACACCCATTCATTTGGGCATCCAGCGGCCACAGCCGTAGATCGCCGAGCCATCTGGGCCTTCTTCCGACCAGAATGACCGCACTCCTCGTTCGGTTAGAATCGCTCGCCATGTCGACGACGCTCCAACCCGAGACCCAACCCGCCCAGTCCCAGGACAACGCCACCGCCCGGCAGTTCGTCAATTTCATGTTTTTCCGGACCGACCGCGCCTTCCGCAGCCAGCCGGCCGACGTGAAAGCGGAAGCCAGGCGCGAGTTCGCGGAGATCGTCCGCCGCTACAGCGACCGGCTCATGCTCCTGCCGTACTCCACGCTCGGTCTCAAGTGCGGCGTCGATTTCATGCTCTGGCGCATCGGCTACGATCTCGACCCCTTCCAGCAGATGGTCGCCGACATCAACAAGTCGGTTCTCGGCCGCTACCTCGACGTCCCGGTGTCGTATTTCTCGATGACCAAGCATTCTCAGTACGTCGAGGAGCACGTCCATGAAGGACAGGAGGGACGGCGCCTGCGGATCGTGCCGGGTAAGCGCCCGCTGCTGTTCGTCTACCCGTTCGTGAAGACGCGCGACTGGTACCTGCTCCCTCCGCCGGAGCGGCAGCGCATCATGAACGAGCACATCGCCATCGGCCACAAGTACCCGCGGGTGAAGATCAACACCACCTACTCGTTCGGCCTCGACGACCAGGACTTCGTGGTCGCCTTCGAAGCCGATTCCGCCGCGGAGTTCCTCGACCTGGTGCAGGAGCTGCGCGAGACGGAGTCTTCGAAGTACACCGTGCGCGATACGCCGATGTATACCTGCCGGAAATCGACGATCGAGGAGATTCTGCAATCGCTCGGGTAAGAGCGTAGGGACGCGCAGCAGCGCGTCCGCAACTTTCGTCCTTCCGCCGTGCACAGAGTTTTACAAGGGCGCTGCCGCGCACAGTCGCCGGGCTGGGAAGCCCGGCGACCGGCGGGCAGGATGCCCGCACTCCGAAAAAAACTACTGTCCTGCGAAGAACACCGGATCGCCTGACTTGTTGTCGCTGATCGAGCCGTAGGCGAAGATCGGGGCGCCATCCGAGCGCGCGTGCAGCGTGAAACTGCCGATCGACGCCGGGGCGATCCCCGGGAACATCGCCGCCAGAGAGCTCTGCATCTGCGATTGCGGCGCAACGGTGACGACCGCTGTGGCGATCGTCTGGCCCTGCGACGAGAGCAGCGAAACTCCGATTGCGGCCGCGGAATTGCCGCTGTTCACGAAGCCCACGTTGGTCCGGAAGTCCGCGTCGGAGCGCAGCCCCGGCACGTACTGATCACTGCCGAATGCCGCCACCGGATCGATGGACTGGCCATAGGTCCCTCTACCGGTGGTCGTGGTGTAAGTCCGGCTCGTGGCGATCGGAGGCGTGGCCGTGTTCCACAGCAGCTGCAGCGCGCCGGTGCCGCTTCCGACACCGAGCCGGCCGACGACGTCGGCGACCACGAGCGTCCTGCCAGCGCCGACCACAACGTCCGCGACTCCGGCGTTGCGGTTGTCCGCGCCCGCCGCGAGATAACGAAGACCCACCCTCATGTCCGAGCCTGTCGGGTTGTACAAGGTGAGGTCGCTGCGCCAGTAGGTCCCGTTTGCGCCGGCAGCGCGGCCGACAGCGGGAATCGTCATCGACGTCGCCATCGTGCCCGCAGTGCCCTGGATGTAGACCGGATCCTGCGTACGGTTGTCGACCACCGAGGCGTAGACGCTGACCGCGTTCGCCGCGGAGGCGAGGACGCGCATCGAGAGCACACCGTACGAACGGCCGGAGATCACCGGGAAATAGCTCGACAGCGCGGCCTGCTGGAAATTGCCCGGCGGCACGGTGACGACAGTCGAGCCGACCAGCGCCCCGTTGGCGTCGAACAGGGTCAGCGTCGCGGTGGCCGCGACATTCGAGCGGTTGACCAGTCCGATGTTGGTGCGGAACGAGGAGTCCGACTCCAGCGCCGTCAGATACTGCGTCTGGTTCAGGTCGGACACTTCAGGAACCGACTGGCCGTATGTTCCGGCCGCGCCGTTGGTGAACGTGCGACTGGAGACCTTCAGGTTAGGCGTGGAGGTCGGGCTCGTGGCCTCGATCGCCAGCGCGCCGGCGCCCGACGACATGCCGAAGATGTCGAGGAGAGCATTCGACCAGGTCATGGGCTGCATCGGACCCAGGAAGAGTGAGCGGGTCTGAATCGTCCCGCCGGCGCCAGGGATGAACATCAGCGTGACATTGGCCGACTCGCCGGCGTTGAAGAGCGTGAGCTCGGTCCGCCACACCGACCCGCCCACACCGTTCGTCTGGGCGGTGACAGAAACCAGCGAGCGATAGGTCTGGGCGCTCGTGGCCACGCTCACAACCTGCGAGGCCGTGCTCGAAGAGATGCTGTTCGTCACCGTGACGGACACGGTGTACGCGCCCGGCGCGGCAAAGACATGCGACGGATTCTGCGCGGACGATGTCGAGCCGTCACCGAACGACCAGGACCACGACCTCGGTGAGCCGCTGGAGCGATCGCTGAAGGCCACGCTGTTGCCCGCTTTCGGTGCGGCGGGACTGAAGGTGAACGCCGCCGCAACCGGAGGCGTGGCCGGGGTCGCGTTCGCCACCGTGATCATGTGCGAGACCGCGCTCGACTGCGCATTCCGGTACACGGTCAGCATGACGTTGTAGGCGCCGGCCACCGGATAGCTCTTCACCGGATTCTGCTGCTGCGAGCCCGTGCCGTCGCCGAAGTTCCAGTACCAGGAGGTAACGCCGCCGGTCGATTGATCGGTGAAGGTCACGTTCTGCTGAGTCGTCGGATTCTGCGGGGCATATCCGAATGCGGCGGCGAGTGCCGGCTGGGGCGCCGTCACGGTGACGACGTGGCTGGCGGACGACTGGGTGCCGCCGCCCGAGGCGGTCAGCGTGACGTTGTAGGAGCCGGCGGTCGCGTACACGTGGCTTGCCGTCGAGCCGCTGGCGGTCGCGCCGTCGCCGAACTTCCACGACCAGGCCGTGGCTCCGCCGGTCGACTGATCCGAGAACGTGAACGTCGTCTGCCCCGCCACACCGCTCGTTGGCGAGACGCTGAACGCGGCCTGCACGCCCGTGCTGCCGGCGCTGAACGTCACGCTGGCGGTGTTCGACGGCGACGAGCTGCCGGCCGAGTTGAAGGCGCTCACGTAGAAGCTGTACGTCCCCGCGGCGAAGCCCGTAAGGGTGGCCGAGGTCGTCCCGGCGGCGACGTCCGTGACCTTCGTCCACCCGTTGTTGCCTGCCGAGTAGAAGATCGACTCACCGGTCTCGTTCGTGGCGTTGTCTTTCCACTGTAGGATCACGTTGGAGCCGGAGATCGTCGCCGTGAGACCCGACGGTGCGGCCGGAACGGTGGCCGTGGGCGGGGGTGGTGTGGGGCTGCTGCCGCTCGGATAGAGCCAGCGCGCCGCCAGCTGGTCGTCGGCCTGCAGCGCCGGCCCCAGACCCGTGACCGTCGGGTACATCAGCGCCGTCGAATCCGCGCTGTGCCCGAAGCCGAGCGTATGTCCGAGCTCGTGCGCGCAGATCTGGGCAAGCGTCGTGCTCGAAATCCCGGCGGTCGACGAGACGCCGTCCTGAATCGTCAGATTGGCTTCGGTGATGTTGTATGCCGTGTAGTTACCTGCGGTGTGTGTGGAGTCGGCCGTGAACGTCGCCGTCCAGGGGGCGCTGCCGGAGACGCCGTTGAAGCCGCCCAGGCCGACCACTCCGCCCGTGGCTGGGTTCCACGATCCGGCGATGTCGCCGAACGGATCGTTGAACAGGATTTCGTTGCGGCCGTTCGGTGTGTTCATGCTGTTGGCTGTCGACTCACTGCCCGCATACAGGTAGCGGATTTTCGCTGCGGTGTAATTGGTCCAGGAGCCCATCGCCGTCTGCACTTCGTTCACGCCGCCGCCGGTGTAGCCGGGCTGCGTGCCGTAGCTGTACCAGTTGGCAGCGCCGCCGTTGTCGAAGGTGAACCAGCGATAAACCGTCGGCTCCGAGATCAGTGTGAAGTTGTCCATCACGCGATGATTGACGGGATCGTTGGTCGCGCCCGTATCGACCACCGGGTTCGCGATGCCGTAGTTCCGAATTCCTCTGCGTCCGGCCACGCGATCCGTGACGAACGCCTCGAACGGCGCCGCCGCACGCTGGATGCTTCCGGTGCGGATCGGCTGGAAATTGGAGTCGAGCAGCGCTACGTCGGCCCCTTCGTCGTGCCGCGCCCACAACCTCGTGCCGTTGAGGGTCTTCTCCTCGGTGAACTTTCCGACGAAGAGGTCGACGGTCTGGTAATCGCCGCGCGGCGTGGGCGTCAGGAACAGGAGGACGTGCTCGCCGGCGTGATACTCCGGCGCCCCGAAGATCTTCGTGATGCGATTGTCGATGACTCCGCCGATCTCGCGGATCGTGACTGTGCTGGCGGCGCTTCCCTTCAGGACCGTGTCGACGGAGACGACGGTCTCGGTCCAGATGCGGTCGCCGCGGTCGACGGGAGTGCTGCTCTGGACCGTCCCCTCGAGAATGAGAGGGGACTTCGCGACGAGCTGCTCGTCGGTCGGCATCACGATGGTGGTCGCGAACGCGCCGGCGGCACTGCAGAGAATCGTGAAGATACACGTCAGCCAGTACACCCGAATGTGTCTCAACTGGATCTCCTTGTTTTCAGCGGGAAAGTGGGCTCACGCGCGGAGGCGCGGAAAAGTGCTGCGGGCTCGGACAGCGATCGGGACGATTCATGATCGGAAAGTTATTCGGCTAAACGAGCCTGAGTTTGGCGCATATTCCGAAGCGCCGGCGAGACGGGGATCACGGCGTCACGGAGAGTTCACAGGAGAGCGCAGCGGTTGACTGGTTGCGCGGTTCCGCGGTTCCGGGTGGTGACCCCGTGGCCAGCCCGTTCCCCGAACACCGCGCAACCGCGCAACTCCGTAACCGCGCAACCGTACATCGGCCTCGCGATAAACTCGAAAGAATGTCCGTCGACCTCATCACCTCAGCCGAAGCACTCGAGGCCGTGGCGCCCGAATGGGATGCCCTCTGGCGCCGGTCGACGGCGGCAACGCCGTTCCAGTCGCCGCACTGGTGCCTGCCGTGGTGGAAGCGATTCGGCAGCGACGACCCCTTCGCCATCGCCGTGCGGTCGAATGGCGGTCTGGACTGTTTCGCTCCTCTCTACATCCTCCGCGACGAAGACTCGGACGAATCGCTCGGCATGTTCCTCGGCACCGGCGTGACCGACTACCTCGACGCGGTCGTCGCGCCGGGAGCCGACGCTGCGCCGCTCGTCGAGGCCATGACGGCGGCCGACTGCCAGATGTGGGATCTCCAGCAGATGAGGCCCGGCTCGCCGCTGCTCAGCGCTGCGCTGCCCGATTCATGGAGCGAGAACGTCGAGGATCAGGACGCCTGTCCGGTGCTGCCGATCGAGAACGCCGGCGAGGAGCTGCAGAACCTCCTCTCCACCCATGCCCGCAAGAAGCTCCGCTACTTTCGGCGCGGCCTGGAACGCGAGGGAGAGGTGCGATACGAGGCAGCCACCATCGAAAACCTTGATGCATTCCTCCTCGCGCTCTTCGATCTGCATGGTCTGCGCTGGCAGCGCCGCGGGCTTCCCGGAGTCCTGGCCGACGATGTCATCCGCGAGTTCCATCACGACGTCGCGCGCCGCATGCTCGACGCCGGTGCGTTGCGCATGTACGCGATGCGCATCGGCGATCGAATCGCTGCGGTGTTCTATGGATTCGCGCACCACGACACGGTCTACTACTACCTCAGCGGCTACGATCCCGACCTCGAAAAGCTGAGCCTCGGCAACGTGATCGTGGCCCACGCGATCGAGGAGGCCGTCCGCGGCGGCGCGCGCACGTTCGATTTCCTGCGCGGAGCCGAGGAGTACAAGTACTCGTGGGGAGCCGAGGACCGGGTGAACCGGCGACGGCAGCTGTTCCGGTCTTGAGATCGCAGAGGGCAGATCGCAGATCGCAGGTGAGGGGCGGATCCGCGCAAGTTGCGTTAACGTACCTGCGATCTGCGATCTGCCATCTGCGATCTCCAATGAAAACCAACGCCGCACGCCTTCTCGACTCCAACGGCATCTCGTACGAAGTGCGCGAGTACGAAGTCGATCCCGACGATCTGCAGGCCGAGTCGGTGGCCCGGAAGATCGGGATGCCGGCTGAGCAGGTCTTCAAGACGCTGGTGGCGCGCGGCGACAAGCACGGCGTCTGCTTTGCAGTCGTTCCCGGCGACCAGCAGCTCGATCTGAAGGCGCTGGCACACCTCACCGGCGACAAGAAAATCGATACGGTGTCGCTCAAGGAAGTGCAGCCGCTGACCGGCTACATTCGCGGCGGTGTGACGGCGCTGGCAGCGAAGAAGGCGTACCCCGTTTTCGTCGACGAGACCATCGAGCTCTTCGACAGCGTCTCGGTCTCCGCCGGCCTGCGCGGCGCACAGCTCATCCTCAGTCCCACCGACTACCTGCGCGCGACGAATGCTCAAGTCGGCCCGATCGCCAAGGCGAAGGAAGCGTAGGGACGTGGACGCGTAGGGACGCGCAGCAGCGCGTCCGCAGCCCCCGTTGCCCTTCGTTATACTCAGCCTGCGGGAATGACCCTCGCTGGCCACTTCTTTAAGCTGTCAACCGGCGCGTAGCTTCCTACCCGCTACCCGCTACCCGCTCCGATGGGGAGTCGCCAAGTGGTAAGGCACCGGTCTTTGGAGCCGGCATTCGGTGGTTCGAATCCACCCTCCCCAGCCAGGTGCTTCTCCGGCACCGAACCTGCTCAAGAGAGCAGCGGAGGCACGCATGCTCTTGATTCTAGGCATCATTCTTCTGATTCTGTGGCTGGCGGGCGTGATCGCCTTCCACGTCACGGCGTGGTTCATCCACATCGTGCTCGTCATCGCGGTCATCGTGTTCATCCTGCACTTCATCCGGGGCCGCTCGGCACCCTGATTTTCCATGCCACAGGCCGCCCGCCGCCCCCAGCGGCGGGCGGCTTGTTTCGCCCGAAAAAGCTTGTCTGGTATCCTGCCTTTGTTCGTGCTAGATTTTCTTCCACCTATCTAGCTCTCATGAACAGCCACTACGACGAAGACGCTTTGCTCGAGTACGTCGAAGGCCATTCGACGATCGGCTCGGAGATCGAGCTGCACGCGTTGTCGTGTGCTCAATGTGCGGCGGAGATCGAGCACCAGCGCCGCATCATCGGAGCCCTCCGCGAGGAGGAGTCGTGGCAGAAGCCGCACGACCCGGCCGAGATCCTGGCCGAGCGGCTGGCCGCCATGGCCTCCTTCAAAGAGCGGCTCGATACGGAAGATGCCGAAGCGGCCACGCGGCTGAAGCAGCTCCTCGGCGGTCCCTCGGCGTGGTGGCGGAACGCCATGCGCAAGGAGCCGGCGGTGCGAACGGCGGGGATGGTGCGCCAGCTCCTGGCCCGGATGCGCGAGCTCCTCGAGCGCGTCCCTGCCGACGCCCTCATCCTGACCACCCTGGCCACCGAGATCGCCGAAGGTCTGGGGGTGGCGCAGTACCCGTCCGATTTCGTGGTGGGCCTGCGCGGACAGGCGCTGCGCGACCACGCCTTCGTGCTCTCGTTCATCGGCCGCTACCCTGATGCACGCACCGCGGCAGACCGCGCCGAGCGTCTCTTCAAACAGACTCCCGTCCCCGATTACGAGCTGGCACGCCTCGACCTCGTGCGCGCCAACATCCTCCGCGGCATCGAGCGCTATGAAGAGTCGATTACGCTGGCGAGCCGCGCCGCCGAAACGTTCCTTACCTTCGGTGATCGGCAGTCCCATGCGAACGCGCGGATGTACGAGGGTGCCACGCTGTTCCAGCAGCGCGCTTATTCGCGAGCGCTCACGGTCTGGCGGTCAATCGAGAACGATCGTTTCCTCACGGACACCGCGCGAGTCCTGCTTGTCCACAACCTCGGCATCTGTTGTCGCGAGACCGGGCAGCTGGAGAAAGCCGTCCAATATCTGTCCGCGGCCGCTGCAGAGCTCGAGATCATGGGACTGCAGACGCATCTCGTGAGAACTCGGTGGGCATTAGGTACGACGCTCACGAGCGCGGGCAGGTACGAGCAGGCGCTGCCACTTCTTCGCGACGCATGGCGGAACTTTGAGGAACTCGAGATGGAAGCCGACGGTGCACTGGCGGCCCTGGAGCTCGCAGAGGCGCTTCTCGTGCTGAACCGTCCGGACGAAGTGCCCGCGATCTGCCGCGCTCTGCTCGACCGGTTTACGCGGCTGGGCATGAGCGAGCGCGCCATCGTGGCGCTCGCCTTCCTCCGCGAGAGCGTCGCCAGCGGCCACGCCACGCCGGTTCACGTCCGCCATGTACACGACTTCCTGCGCGACCTCCCGGCCGAAGGCGAGCGCCTCAACGCGCCCCCACCCCTTGGCCTGGACTGAACGCGCCGACGCCACCCGCCAAGTTTTCGCAGCGGCAGCCGCTGCGCAATCGAAGACAACAACGCGCAACAAGGAGGAACAACCATGCGCACGAGGTCTCTCTCTCTCGCCATCACCCTGACGGCCATTCTGGCCACCAGCGTACTGGCGGCCCAGCGCCCACAGCAGCCCAGGACCCAGGACCCGCAGCAGGGTGACGTCACCGTCGTCGAGCGCGTCATCCGCGCAGTCAAGAAGATCGTCCGTACGTTCGATCAGCCGGCTGTTCCGATCCCCGGCAACGCATCGACGACCACCTAACAGTCCGCCGAATGGAAATCAGGAGAACAAGATGAAAAAGAAATCTCTCTCTCTCGCCTTCATGTTGTCCGTCGTCCTCAGCACGGCGGTTTTCGCCGCTCCCCGCACGAAGCAGCCGCGCACGCAGGACCCGCAACAGGGCGACGTCACTGTCGTCGAGCGGGTCATCCGGGCGGTCAAGAAGATCGTCCACACGTTCGATCAGCCCGCCGTCCCGATCCCGGGAACGACGACGACCAACGGTTAGCGCAGTCTTGCGCCTCGCGCCGCATGCCCGGCCGGCCCACGGGCCGGTCGGGCTCCGCTTGTCATCCGCTTGTCATCCCGAGGGTGAGCAACGGATCTGGGCGAGCGGGTGGCATGACGATCTTTCGTATCGCCGCTCTGGAATGCGGCCTTCTTCGCCGTGAAATGGCAGAGGAGATCGAGACGGCCGTCGCTGTTGACATCCTCTCCGTTCGGATTGCACCTCGAGAGACTGGCTTCGCTGCCGTGCCTCCCTCAAGTTCCCGGCATCGGGCGGCGCTTTGACAACCAGTCGTCGCACACGACCAGATCGATCGTGCTGTGCAAAACCATGTCACCACTCCTGGCCGTGTTGTATGGCCATCGGAGCGAGCCGCTGCTCCTGCGACCAGACCTGCACTTCGCCTAACGAGACGCTGGACGTCCCGGAAGCCTGGATGCGAATGTAGCGGCCCGCGCGGTTCACGGCAAAATGATATGCGTTGAGCGCTGTGGCACCGGCCCAGAGCGTCGTCACGCCGCTCTGCGCGATCGTGGCCGCGACGTCGTTAGACGTAAGGGCATCATCCGAGACGAACACATAGAAGCTCGAGGTCTGACAACAGCCGATCCGGTTCCAGAGGTCGATGAACGAGATCGGCTGGACCGAGCCGAGGTCCACCTGCCACCAGGAGCCGGCGGCTGAGCCGGTGTCGTTGAACGACGCTCCCCTGTCGCCGCCATCGATGTTCCCGTCGACGGCGCGTTCGGCCGACGCGGTGCCGTTGGTCGCGGACTGCGACGCCGATGCGCCGCCTGCGAGATTCTCGGCCTGCGCAGTGGACGGTGCGAAAGCCTGCAGCTCGTCGATCCTCAGGAATTCGGTTTTCGACAACTGCACGCGTAAGAAACGCGCCGGCCGGTTGATGCGCAGCAGCGTTGCGTTGTTGACATAATTCTCGCGGTAGAAGCTGGAGACTCCGGGCTGCGCGCGGGTAGCGGCGAGATCAGTCGACAGGAAGGGCTCCTCGGAGGTGAGCAGCCAGAATTGTCCAAGCGCGGTGCCGCGCGCCCAGACGACGACATGCTCGACCGGTTGCACGGCGCCGAGGTCGAGGGCGAGCCAGGGGTCCTTCTCCGATGCCGTCTGCGCGGTACAGAGGTTTCCGCAGTCGGTCGTGGCGCCGTCGACGACAAGCGACGCCGGGGTCTGCGCACTATACGTCGATGACATCATGACGTTCTTGCCCGCGGCGAGATTGACCCGATTCAGCAGACCGGTACGATCGAACCAGCCTTCGCCGTCAAAAAGGTAGAACGACATCGAGGCGATGCGGTGCCCCTCCATCCCGATTGCGACCGCGGGGATCTCGAGACGCACCCAGGCACCCGGCTCCGGCAGTGGACCGATGCGCATTTGGTTGACCTGTCCGTCGACTCCGTAGAGGATTGCCGGCTCGCCCCAGTACCCACGGTGCGTTGCGCTGCCGGTCTCGTCGCCGACCTCGATCATGATCTGGCGCACGGGTCTGCAGGGGTTGAGCAGAACGTCCGTGACGATGACATCGCCGCTCCGGACCGGGAGCTTCTGGGCGATGTAGTCGAAGGACTGGTAATGCTTTCCCGCCTGATCGGGAAGATGGCGGGAGCGCGCACCACCGGCAGCCTGGGTTGTGTCCCACGACCAGCTTCCGAAGCTGGTCGCACCGGCCGGGAGGTCGTCCTCGATCCACACGCGGTCGCCCGCAATGGTCGCGGGCGGCGGCGCCGTGCCCATCGAGCACGAAGCCTTGCCGATGTGGTCGATCCACACCTGGCCTCCTTCGACGCTGATCGAGAGGGCGCGCAGCGACTTGCCGGCCGCGCCGATCGTCGAGGCCGGAATCTCCAGGCGCGTCCAGACTCCGCCCTGCAGCATGCTGGAGATCCGCCTGCGTGCGCTGGCGTTGTCGATGAGGTCGTCGCCCCACGAAGCGCGGATCTCGGTGCTGCCGTCGGACCAGGCGAACAGAATCTGCCGCGGCGGATTGCAGGGATCGACGAGCGCGTAGGCGACGAGTATGTCGCTCGAGCCGATGCTGAACGCCGGCGCGCCGGTGAAGGACCACGTCCGTGTGCCGGCTGCTGGGGCGAACTGGAGCGACTGCGTTCCGCTGGCTGCGTACGTCGACGCGAATGCGGCTCCGGATGCGCCGGCCGTTGCGCCGGAGGGCATCGCGTCCTCCACCCAGACCGTGTCGCCCTCCGGAATGGCCGCTGCCGCCGGCAAGGCGAGAGTCTCGCAGGCGGTCACGGTCAGAATGGACGACTGCGCGTTGCCGTACATCGCCGAGATCGTGACCGGCGTCGTCAGCGCGAGTTGCGCAGTCGAGATCGAGAACGTGGCCGCAGTCGCGCCGGCAGGCACGATGACCGTCGACGGGACGGACGCCCACATCGCATTCGAGGTCGCCAGCGCGATCACTGCTCCGCCCGCCGGCGCCACTGCGGCGAGCGTGACGGTTCCGTTCGCGGCCGTACCGCCGGCGACGCTCGACGGAGAGAGGGAGAGCGACGCAATCCCGCCGCTCGACGGCACGACCTGCAGCAATGCCGACTTCGACGACGTCATGACGGTGGCCGTGATCGTCGCCGCCGCCGGCTCCGCGACGCTCGTCGTGCCGACCGTCACTTCAGCCGACAGGGCACCCGGCGCGATGACGATGGACGACGGCACGGTCGCCGCGGGATCGGAGCTCGTCAGCGCGACGGGGCACCCGCCGGTGCGCGCCGGCTGCTCGAGGCGAACCGCGACCATTGACGAAGAGCCTCCCGTGACGGTGGAGGGAAGCACGGCCATCGAGGCGAGGGCGTTGACGTTCGCAATCGCACCGCTCGCGGTGATGACCTCGGACGTGAACGGCGAGGGATGCGAGTCGGTCGCGAAGACGGTGAATCCGTCGCCCGGCAGCCCGTCGACCTGGATGCTGAACGAGCCGTCCGCTGCGGCGTTCGTGCTGTAGGCGACCAGAGTCCGGATGTTCGTGACCGTGATCTTGAGCGGCGTGTCGACATCGCTGACGGCTCCGGCAGGAGCGACCACGAAATCCCCCGCCGTCGTGCTCCGGACCGCTATCTCCGTTTTCAGCGCCGCCGCGAACAACGGCGGTGCTTCGTTGTACGTGAGCGTGGAGGCGCTGTCCTTCTCCACGGCGAGCGCCTCGACGACGTCGAGCGATGACAGAACGGCGTTCCGAAGCTTGACCGAGTCGAAGCGGATGAAGCCTCGATATGCCTGGCCAGCGACCGCGGTCAGCGGATTGCCGGCCACGTCGAGCGTGATCGTCTTCGCGTCGTTGGCCCTGATCAGCCAGGTCTTCGAGCGATCGCCGGCGAAGAAGAGGCGATGGCCGGCGAGCATGTTCGGCGACGGGAATGACGCGGCGCTGTCGGTGATCCGGTCCGGCACACCGCCGGTCGAGGAGTTGACCGACGTGATCGTTCCCATGCCGGCCGCCGGGAGAATCGTCGCCCGCGGGACCGGAGTAGTGACGTTATCGATGATGAGGTCGCCATTCGCCTGTGAGGCGCCTTTGAGATAGATCGTCCCCACCGCTCCTCGCTGCTTGACCGTTCCCGCTGTACCGCCGGCGGCCGTGACGTTGGCCCGCGGCAGCGACATCGCCTCGTAGTCAATGACGATGCGCCCTCCCCCGCCCGCTCCGCCGTTCTCCGGACCTCCGTCGGCCCTGATCGTGCCGGTGCCGTTGAGCGCCGCAACGTCGATGTGGATGCCGCCGCCCGCCCCTCCGGCGGTTCCCGTCACCTTGTCGGTGCGTCCCGAGGCGTCGATGCGTCCGTCGAGCGTGAGCGTGCCGGCAACCAGCCGGACGATTCCACCGCCCGGACTGTACGCGTCCGACGACATCGTCTGGCGGCCCCCGGAGCCGCCCGGCTCGTTGGCGTCGAAGAGCGATCCGAACGGCAACGCGACAACATCCTGCGCGTACATCCACCCTCCGGCGCCGCCGTGGCTGCCGCCGGCGAGGAAGTAGCTGCCGCCGGTTGTCGTGCCACTCGTCGGATCCTTGTACGTGTAGCCCCAGCCGCTCACCTGACCCGCGAAGCCGCGGCCACTGACGTCGATGCTGCTGTCGCAGGAGACGTAGATCGCCTGCGCCGCGAGATCGAGGCGCTGGATGGCGGCCGGCGTGGTCGGAGGATGGGTGATCATGGCTCCGTCGAGTGCCGCGACGAATGTGAATGAGTGATGGCCGGCGATCGTCAGGACGACGCCGGAGCCGTTCGCAAAGATCGCATGGCCGTCGTACTGCGCGTCGGCCGCAGCGATGGTGGTGCTCGCCGAGAACATCGCGCCGTTGTAGAGCGTGAGCGTGCTGACGATGTCGGCGGCGTTCCCGGCCACGCTCGTGGCGACCGCGCGGATCGGCACGGTCGTGCCATCCGACGCCGACGGAACCGTGCAGGTCGCCTCGTAGTTGTCCGCCACGCCGGAAACCGCCGTCGCGGCAATGACGGTCGCCGGATCGCCGACGAAGAACTCGACTTTCGCGACGCCGTTCGCGACGGTGTTGCCCTTCGCGTAGACGCGCAGCTTCGCGCTCCCGCCGGCAGGTACAATCGCGCCGGGCGTGCCGCACGTCCAGGCCAGAGCGGGCGCGTTCGGGTCGATCAGCGGCCGCACCTCGATCGTCACTGCCTCCGAAATCTTCTGATTGCCCTCGTAATCGATGGCAGCAAACGTGAGCGTCTTCGAGACGAGATCGGTCCCGTCGACATTCGGCACCGGAACGGTGGTCGTGAAGACGTCCGGACGTCCGGACGCCGGCGCGAGGTCGTAGCTCTTCCCATCGATCGTCGCCCAGGCCCGCGCCACCGCGACTTCGGCATCGGTCACGGTCGCTTCGACGGCGATCGTGTTGCCGGCTCCTTCGTCGAAGATCTGGCCGGCGGCGGGTTTCGAGATTGCGATCGATGGCGGATTCGGATCTTTCAGGATGCTGACGCTTCCCGTCCTCGTCACGGCGGCGCGGTTCGGGAACCCGTCCGAGACCGCAAGCGTGAGCTGCACGGTTGTGCCTGACGGAGTGGCCGCCGGAATCGCAACGGCGAACTGCTGCGAAAGCTCGTTCGCCGCCGGTTCGAGCACGGGCGGTGTCGACGTGACAGTGCCGGCGGTAGAGGTGAGCGTCATCGATTTGACCTCGATGTCGTCGGTCGCCTTGGCTGCGGCGACGATCGAATGCCCGGCATACATCGAGGCTGCGGGAACGACGTCGAACTGAGCGATCGAGGGCGGCGTATTCGCAACGACGGTGAATGCGACCGGCGTCGTCTCGACGGTTCGGCCGGAGCGCGTCACGGCGCGCAGTCTCATCGTGGCGCCGCCGGGGAGCGCCGTATCGGGGATGGAGCTCGTCAGCTGCTTCGACGTCAGCGCATTCGGGTGATTGCCGAACGATTCGACCGCGTCCGCCGTCGCCGCGGAGAGAATCATGCGGACGTGGTCGATGCCGTCGGCCGCCGCGGCGTCGAAGGTCGCGGTCAGGGTCGAGGCCTGGATGAGATTCGGCCCGACAGGCGTGGTCGCGGTGACATTCAACGCCGGCTGATCCGATGGCCGCAGGAGCAGTGCCGTCGGGTCGACCGTGACTTTCGCCGGATCGGCGACCGTGTACGGAGCGTCGAACCGCGCCAGCGCCCGCGGACCGATGGAGATCGAATCGAAAGTGAGGCCGTCGGCGAGCGTCGTACCGCGTGTGGCGTGGCTCGATTGCGGATACCGGGCATCGAACGACGAGACGATCAGCTCGCCGAACGCTTCGCCCGCACGCCGCAGGAACACGGTTCCCGCGCCTCCGTCGGTAAAGGTCGCTCCTTCCGATGCCCCACCGTTCCGCCCGCCTCGGGCCTGCAGCAGAAGGGCGAGATCGTCGTGATCGAAGCGGTCGCCGACGATGACCGAGACTCGGCCTCCGCCGCCGCCGCGCGATTCGTTGTCGGCGCCGTCGTCGTCGCCCCCGCTGGCGCTGATCGATGCCGCGGCACCGGCAATGAGCGCATGGGCGCTGACCAGCAGGCTTCCACCCGACCCCGCAGCTCCGCGATTGACACCGCTCTGTCCATCCGCGCGAATCGCGCCGGCAATCGCGAACCGCGACAGCTCTGAGGCACCGCTTCCGCCGCGCAAGGCGATGGCCCCACCGCCCGACCCGCCCGCTGTGCAGCACGCCGCGCTGCCTCCTCCGCCCGATCCGAGGTCGACCGGCTCGGTGATCGACCCGTACGGCGCGTTCGTGGCGTCGGCCGGCGATTCGCCGCCGCTCCCGCCGTACGAAGCGCTGGCCGCGGCCCCTCCTGTGGTCGTCCCGCCGGCGGTCTGGCCGCGCGGTGACTCGTTGCGGCCGCCGCCGTCGTCGCGCGTCGCCCAGCCGCCGAGGTAGCCGCGGGCGGTGAGGTCGATCGAGGAGTCGGCGTCGACGAACAGGCGATCGGCAATGGTCAGATCGAGTTTCGTCTGCGTCGGATTGCTGACGACCGCGCCGTCGATCAGCATCAGGTTCTTCAGCGCGAGCGGCACGTAGACGAACAGCCGCGCGGCGGGTCCGCGCAGGAGGAACGACTTGTTCGCGTAGTCCGCAGCGTTCGACGAGGTGATGGCGAGATCGTTCGAGATCACGGACAGATCCGGCGTGAGCGGATCGACGGTGATGGGAAGCTCGACGAGATGGGCATCGACGCCGTCGCTGATCGTGGCGGTGATGACGAACGGCGCATTGTCCGCCGGCATGGTCAGGGCCACCTTCGACTCGAAGACGTCGGTCGTGCCGCTCTTCGGCGCGGTGAGCGTCACCGCGGCGGCCATGGCGCTGCTGCTGAAGACGACCTGCGTGATGTTGCCTCTGGCGCGGACGCGCAGGGTCGTGAGCCAGCCGCTTTGTCCCGCCGGGAGTGCCGCTCCGTCGACCGGCGTGATCCAGGAGGCGTTCGGAATGGCCGGATCGTCGACGCGGTCGTAGATCACGTCGGTCGATGCGTCCGCAGCGTTGTCCCGGTAGTCGAAAACGCGCACGGCGATGTGGACACGTGTGTCTGCGTTCCGCGCCGGCACGGTGATGCTCGTGCGGAACGTCCAGATGCCAGAGAGCGCGTCGAATGTCGACCCGGCGGCCCCGGCGAGGATCGTGACGGGAATGCCGCTCCCGATCGTGATTACGGCGCGTGCGACGCCGGTGTCGGCATCCATGGCACGCAGCTCGACCGTCAGCGTCTGCCCGTTCCGGTAATGCGTTTCCGCCTTCGGCAGCAGCGAGGCGACCGCGGGCGCATTCGAATCGGCGAGGACTTCGATCGCAGCGGTCACGGTGGCGGCCTTGTTCGCCGAATCGGTGGCCGTCGCCGTGAGCGTCGCCGTGCCCTCTTTCAAAGCGTTGGGAACGATGAAGGTGAATGTCGCGGACGGCCAGACGTCGGCGACCGTCGTGCGCGTGATCCTCGTCGAGCCGAGGTCGATCGCATAGGCCGAGCCATCGCGGTGGGTCCCGGTGAGCCTGAGCGCCACCGTGACCGAGAGCCCTTCGTCACTGAACAAAACCCGCGCGGTGACACTCCTCTGCGGATAAGCGGATGCGACATCGGTCGTGAGCTCGAGGTCCTTCGGCGGGTCGTTAGGCGCGACGTTCCATGTCCGCGCGGCCGGCGAGGCGCTCGTGTTGCCCGATAGATCGGTGGCGCTCGCCTTCAGCGTGAATAGAGCCGGCGTTCCGCTCGCCGGTGGCGCCACGAACGTGTAGGCGTATGGCGAGACCCTGGACCGCGTGATGAACGCACCCGCTTCGTCGAGCCAGTCGACGTACGCGGTGTCGGTTGAGGCCACGAGCGTTCCTTCATCCGTGATCGTCGGGGTCACGCTGTAGGCGACGCCGGCAATCAGCGGGTAGCCGTCGGGCACAGGTGAGGAGATCGCGACGACCGGCTTCTTGAGATCGAATGAGAAGTAGTCGAACGTGCGCGCCGCGGCCTGCACGTTCGGCGGCGATTGCGTGTCTCTCGTCCCGGCGATGGTCAGCCGGTAGTACGCAGACTCGGCGATTACGGATCGCGGCGCAACGACCAGCGTCGCAGCATCCACAGCATCGCGGTACGAGGTCACCTCGACGACCGCGATGGGCAATCCCTTGTACGACGCGAGCCGTTCGAGGGTCAGCACGCCGCCATTGCCCGTTGCGAACGACGTGGCATCGACGGCCTTGTTGAACTTCACGCGGAAGGTCGTCTGCTGCGGCAGCGGCAGCTCGACTGGCGGCGCAATCGAGGTGATCACCGGCTCGGTGTAGTTGGTGGTCGTGAACGTCGAGCCGACCGTGGAAGGCATGGCGTTGGCGCTGCCGTCCTGAATGCCGGCAGCGACGACGACGCGGTAGATGACGTTGCTCTTCAGCCGGTATTTCTGTCCTGCAGCGATTTGCGCTGCGGTCGGATCGGGGGCGGTGATCCGCACGAGCAGCGCTCCATCGGCGGCCCCTTCAGCCGAGATCGCTGTCGAAGGGACTGGCTGGCCGTCGTCGGTGGAGATGAGCTGAAAGTAATTCGCGTTCAGGAACGCCGCCGCGACCGATTCGCTCAGCGTCACGGCCACGGTGCTGTTCGGGGCAACGTTGTTGGCGTTGTTCGGCGGATCGATCGACACGACGCGCGGCGGCGTGGCGTCGAGGCGTACGCGGCCGAGGTCGAGGACGCCGCTGCTGCCGTCGGGAATCGATCGGCTGATCGACGCGCCGGTCGTCGTGTCATCCGGCGCGAGGCACTTCAACGTCACGAAGGTGTCGCCGATCGGAATGGCGTCGAAGCGCCACGAGCCGTTTGCGTCGGTCCGCGTCTCGAGCTGCAGAACGGAGGTGAGCAGCCGGCTGGTCGCTCTCAGAATGACGCGCGTCCCGGCCGATGGGCCGCCACCCTCCGCGTCGACCCCGCCGGTGATCGACGCGTTGGCGCCGAGGTTGAGCGTGAACACGAGCGGAACGGCGTGGCTCCCCAGCGTCCCACTCGCCGACGCGGCTACGCTTCCCTTCGCCGCGCGAACGGAGATCGTGCCGAGAGCGAACCCGTCGAACGACACCAATCCGGCGGCACCTGTGTTCAGCGTGGCCGAGCGGTTGCTGCCGACGATGGTCACCGTTGCGTCCGCGACCGGCGCGTTTGAGGCATCGCGAACCGCGACCTGCACCGTGCCGAACGTCGGAAACACGAGGTTGACCGCAGCCTCGAGACTGTTCGCCGGGAAGGCTCCTCCGGCCGCAGCAACACGTCCTTCGCCACCCAGCTCCTTGGCCTCGACGGTCCAGCCTCGCTTCGCGAACAGCTTCCGGAACGTCAGGTCGTTCCCCTGCAGCTGGCGCAGATAGGCGCCGCCCTGGGTCACTTTGATGTCGGTCAGCGGCGCGAGCGCTCCCGCATGACCGGCATCGTCCGGAAGAAACACCTTCACGTTGAGCGACGCCATTCGCTCGAGCTCCAGCGCGAGCCCGCTTCGCTCGGGATACAGCTTGCTGATGAACGAGCTCTGCCTGTCGCTGCCCCTCCCGCTTTCGATCTCGAACGCGTCGACCGTGAAGTTCCCCTCGGGAACTCCGTCGAAAACGAACGCGCCATTCGCGTCCGTCGATGCGCGCGTCGTCAGCGACATCTGCCTCAGCGTCACAGGCGCACCCTTCACAGGTGCCTCGGCCGGCACACCTTCCGGATCGCGCACGACGCCGCTCACCTTCCCGCGAATCTCCAGCGTGACGGTGACGTTCGAAGGGACATCGCGGACCACGGCGAAGTCGGCGCCCGTTCCGGTGGCGCCGAGGATCTTCGAGTACGCGCGCACCGAATAAGTCCCGGCAGCGGGCACCTCGTCGAACAGGGTGAGTCCGTTGCCGTCCGTGGTCGTGAAATCGAAACCGCTCCCGTTGCGGATCAGCGACACCTCGGCGTTCGGCACACGGGCGAAGGCGTTCTGCGGATCGACGACGGCCACGCTGACCGAGCCGGTGCCCGATCCGCCGATCGCAACCACGAGATTCTGCTGGGATGTGTCGCCCTCGAAGCGGATCTCGCCCTGCAGATCGCCGCGAAGCTCCTGGACATCGGGCGAAACGGCCGTGATGCGGAACCCGCCGGTGAAGACATTTCCAACGGCGAAGTGTCCCGTCTTGTCGGCGAGAAGCGGATCGGCCGGCGAGCCGAAGGTGCGGTAAGGCCACGCCAGCTCGCGCAGCCAGTATTTCGCCAGCGGCACCGGGATGCCCCCGCCATCGACAACGCGCCCTTCGACCGATGATTGCTCGCGGAGGACGACCGCGAGATTTTCGACGAGGCCGCCGCTCTGCGGAGTCCTCGAATCAACGAAGCCTGTTCGGTAGATTCCGTCCTGCGAGGCTTCGGCGATGACGCGGAAGGATTGATTCGCTGCGACTCCGTCGAAGTGGAATGCGCCGGCGGCATCCGTTGTGACCGGCAGGATGTTTGCCGCCGCCGCTTCGAGCCGCACCGACGCTCCGGCCACAGGCGTCTGCCCGTCGAAGTTGAACAGGCGCCCGCGTACCTCCGTCATCGCGCTCAGGCGCAGCGTCACGGTCTGCGAATCGCCGTCGTACCCGAGCCTCGTCGAGGCACTGGCGTACCCGGCCGGGTGATCGATTGTTGCGGCGACGATGTCCTTGCCCGCTGGAATGCGGAGAGCGGTGACATAGCCTGTCGCCGGATCAGGCTCCAGCCGGTGCTCGGTCATCACGGCGCTCAGCTCGCTCTCGTCCCAGCTCATGTAGGTCAGGTTCACGGGGCCGGTCGCCGGGGCGTAGCACGGCGGAGTGCCGCATGGTTGCGCCACTTCGATCTTCGCGACCACCGTTCCCTGCCCCGGAAGATGGAGATCGGCGACGCCGATCTGGCCGTCGAAATCGACGCGCACCGAGCCGCGGGCGCTCTGCTCGCCGTAGGGCGACTTAGCGTCCCGCGGCACGGCCCAGACGTCGTATCCCTGCGGAACGCTGACCTTCGCCAGCTCGTAGACGCCCGGTGTGACCTCGTCGAAATCGACGGGCGGGTAATACGCAGCGAGCACGCGATATCCGGTGACGGGCTCGCCGCGCGCGCCCGTCAGCCGGACGCGCATCGTCGCCGTGCCCGCCGGCTCTGACGAACGGAGACGAACGCTGAATGGATTCGATCCGGGAACCAGCGTCGGAAGCACGAACGTTCCGCGGCGGCCGGTGGAGGGATCGAACACCTGCATCGACTTCACCGCGCCGAATGACGGCGGCACCGCGGGGTAGACGTACTTGCCGTCGGCACCGGCCGTCGTCGGGGCCAGTCCGACGATCGTGAGGACGGCGCCCGGGACCGGCTGGTCCTTCGAAAGGTCATTCATCGCCACGGGATCGTCGCGGGTGATCGAGCCCTCCAGCGTCACGGTTGCCGTCGCCTCCGTCTTCGTCGGCACGTGCAGCACGATGACCTGGTCGACGACCGCGTCCGGTTTGACGTCGAGATCGATGGCCGCGCTCTCGCTGGTCAGGTTGAACTCGGAGGCGAGGATGGAGATGAATCCCGCGGGAACTCGCGAGAACTCGGCGCGGCCACCGGCGTCGGTCGTTGCGTCGACAACGCCGTAGCCGCGGCTCCAGACGCCGACGTGTGCGTTCGGCACGAGCGACTTCGCGGGATCAGTTTCGTCCGATCGGCGTACCGTCACGCGCACCGACGCCGTGCCCGGAAAATCGCTCAGCTGAATGACGAGGTCCTGCGTGACCGTTTCGCCCGCGATGCGGATCTGGTTCGTCGCGTAGGCCGTCCGCCCGGCCGCATCGGTGACGATGAACGTGAGCGGACCGACCGGCAGATCGGAGATCGAGTAGCGCCCGCTCACGTCCGTTGTCCCGCGGCGGAACTCCTGGAACACCGGACTGCTGACCGTCACGCTCGTGTTGGCGACGACCGCACCGTCGCTCGTCCTGACTGTCCCGGTCGCGGTGCCGCGGCCGAGGAACATCAGGTTGACCGTCTGCACCTGGCCCGGGAGTCGGATCGTCCCTCGCGCCTCGGTGTACTTCCCCTCGGCCGACGCGCTCAGGAGATAGTTGCCGGTTTGCCCGGCGTCGATGTCGCGCGGGATGAACTCGAAGAGGAACGCCCCCTGGTCGGTGGTCGTGTCGTACTGGTAACTCGTTCCGCTGATGAGCTGGACCGGAGTCGAGGGCACGACGCTGTTGTCTGCGCGGAGAAGGCGGCCGAAGAGAATGCCACCCGGGCGCTTGTTGTCGACGCGCGGGACGATTCCGCTGAACGTCGAAGCGGTGCCGGTCACCGCGTCGGTGATCGCATCGGCGGCAATGGCGTACGAGGCGTTCGTCGACAGTGCCTTGTCGAAACTGATGTTGACGATCGAGCCGTCGTCCTGGAGCGACGCGCCGGGGATGAACGTCTGCGAGGCGGAGTTGCGGCGCGTGACCTGGTAGGCGATCGAATCGATCTTCGTCGTCAGGCCGAACGCGTCGCGGAGCTTCGCCGCATCCGACACCGTGACCGGCCGGTTGAAGAGCAGCGACACGACGTGGCCGGCATCGTCGAGGTGAAGGTCCTGTGCGGCCGCGATCGCGCGCAGCGGCGTCTGCGCGACGGGATTCACGAGCGGAGCCGCGGTGCCGCCGCTGACGACCAGCGTCCGGCTGCCGCGTGCGACCGTCACCGCGACCGGCGATCCGGGCTTCGCTCCCGTCACCTCGAAGGTGGACCGCAGGAATGCGCCGGCGGCCGTATCCGGCCAGACGAGATCGATCGTGAAGCGATCCGATTGTGGAACGACCGAGAGCTGGAGATCTTCTTTCCAGCGGCCGACGAGCGCCATCTCCCCGCTCTCGGTCGAGGAGGCCAGCCTCGTCAGCTCGGCGAACGGCATCCCGCGGATCCAGCCGCCCGGCGCCTCGGCAGGGACGTCGAGGCGCGTTGCCGTGGTGGCACTGGTCAGCGACAACGCCAGCGGGCGTTCGATACCGCTGACGGGCGGCGCGTGCACAACCGCAAGGAAGTAGTGCGAGCGATGGCAGGTCGCCGCCGCAAAATCGTCGACGAATTGCGAGATCGACTTGCCGGACGGGAGACCGTTGACCTCGACCTGCCGCGCCATCGCCGCCGCCGCCTTCCGCCCGTTCTCCTCGGAACGCCGCAGCTGGTCCCATTCGGCGAGCTCCGGCGTCAGGCGGTCGATCCGCTCCGCGTTGTCGAGCAAGTCGAGCGCGAGGTTGAAGAGCGGATCGCGGTTCTCCGCGGGATCGGCGGCATTGACGTCCTGGCGCGAGACGAAGATCCGCTGCCCCGCGCGCGTGAGGTCCTGAGCGCGGCGGAAGACGTCGGTGCGGATCACGCGTGGAAACTTCGCGGTGGCCGTGGTCAGCGGCGCGGTCGCCAGGCTGTAGCCGAGCCCGAGGAGAGAGAGGTTGGCGTCGACGAACGAGGAATCGAGATAGCGGGCGTACCACGGCATCACGAGCGTCGCCGGAGAAAGCGGGATGCCGGAGGCGCTGACGCCCATGGTCAGCTTCACTTCGATCGCTGCGGCCGCGTCCGACGCCGCGCCTGCCGCCGCGAAGATGTGGCCGTCGATCCCGGCCTTCAGCTTGTACGGCAGCGACTTCATCTCGCCCGGCGCGAGGGTCAGCTCCGCGACTGGGGTTCCCTCGGTTCGACAGACGCCTGATGTATAGCCCTGCCCGCACTGCGCGATTTCCGCGGTGTCGATCCGCAGCGATCTCGACTGCGGGCTGAGGTTCGTAATGAACGCGTATGCGGTGTACGGCTCATCTTTTCTTATGACGTCGGGGTGCGAAAACGCAATGTGGAAGCGCGGGTCCGACACGACGATCGACGAGCTGGCCTTGCCGTGCAGGCGGACGTCGGCCTGGTTCGGCGCCTTGTATGTGGCGCGGATGTCGACATCGATGGTGTGTGTGCCCGCTTTCAATGCTTCGAGCGTCCAGTCGCCCGTCCCTTGCGCGCCGGCGACCAGGAACGTCGTGCCGGTGGTCTTGTCGACGATCGGAAGCGGCTGGCCGATGCCGATGGCGGGCGTCGCCTTCGCTACCCGCAGCGTGAGAGGGGCGTCGAGCGTCGCGGAGATCGAGTCGAGCCGGATCTCGCTGTCAGGCGGAGCGACATTGGAGATCTGGAGGACCACGAGGAAGAAATCGTGCAAGACCCCGAATCCTGTGGGGATGACGATCGCCGCCGGGATCGAGGGCTTCTTCGGCGTCTGATCCTTCTCTGCGAACGGCGCAGATGGCGTGAAAGGCACGTCTTCCGGCTCGTCGGCGAGAAACACCGGATAGGTGCTGGGAGGCTGGAATCGCGGCGGGATGTTGTTCGAGGTCAGCACCGGCAGCGGGTAGGCGTTTGGCGCGGGCGGGACGATGATCTCGTGCGTCGTCCTGGAGACGATTACGTCGTACGGAATGGTGACGCTCTGTCCGGGGCCGAGGGAGAGCACGATCGAGTAGGACCAGACCTCGTAGTTGCGCGGATCGACGGTGATGCCGCGGGCGCGCAATTCGTCGGCGGAGAGCTGGCGCACCGTCACCTGCGTCGACATCACTTCGACGACGACGATCGTCGCGAACGACGGCACCGCCTGCTGCACGAACTGCCCGGACGACGTGAGCAGGCGGATGTTCTGGAGCGCGTACTCGCCCTTTTCGTGCAACCCGGGGAGCGCAAATTTCTGTCCCGGCTGGGTGAAGAGGGCGATCGGCGATTCGATCCCGGGGCCTGTCAGGTCGCCGGCGACGGTTAGATCAGGGACAGGCAGTGCCTGCTCATTTTGTTTTCCACCAAAGATCGTCTGGATGTACGCGCCGATGTCGACGCCGGTCGTCACCTGTTTCGTGTCGACCTCGAGCGAGATCCCCGCGATCGCGAGATCCGCGCGGGCGAGCTCGCTGGCGCGGGCAGAGGCTGCCAGAGCGATTGCGAGAAGGATCGCCAGGATCGCCCACGGCCTGGTGTGGCGCAGACATTCCTGTCTGCGCCCCTCCTGTCCGGCGCAGACAGAAATGTCTGTGCCACACGCGACTCCTCCCCTCCCGTCGAGACGGATAGCGGCCGTGAATCGCACGAGAACCGGCTCCTGCTCAGTGTCAGTGGGAATTGCTGAAGTAATTCGAAAATAAAAGGAAACCGTATCGGTGCCGTCAGGGCGAGACAACGGCGATGCGTGCCAGATCGCGCCGATCCGTGCCACGGCCGAGGCAGCCGTGATTGCAGTCACCCGGGACTGCGGGCGTCTCGCCCGCCTGCGGCCGGGCATCCCGTCCGACCGCTGCGAGACGAAGTCGCCGGGCTGGAACGCCCGCAGTCCTTGGCGGTGAGAGAATCTGCGGCCATGAACGTCACCATCGCCGGGCTCGGTCTCATCGGCGGATCGCTGGGAAAGGCTCTGCGGCGGCAGGGATGGCGCGTCGTGTACCTCGATCCGGCGGTTTCGATTGAAGACGCCGGCGACGCTGCCGACGAGCGGCTCGAATCGTCAGGCGGCGAGCTGGTCGTCCTCGCCGCGCCCGTCGACGCCTCGATCCGCATGCTCCACGAGCTGCGCGGCAGCACGGCCACCGTGACCTCGGTCTGCAGCGTCATGGCCCCGCTCGTCGACGCCGCGAAAGGGGTGCGCTTCATCGCCGGCCATCCCTTCGCCGGCTCCGAGCGCGCCGGCATCTCCGCCGCGCGTCCGGACCTGTTCGAAGGCAAGCCGTGGTTCCTCGACGCGCACGATGCGCAGATCGAGCAGATGGTGCGCGATGCGGGCGCCGAACCGGTGTACCTCGATGCTCGACAGCACGACGACATCGTTGCCCTGACCAGCCACCTTCCGCAGCTCCTCGCCACCGCTCTCGCTTCGCTCATCGAGCACCGCCACATCGACGAGCGCTTCCTCGGCAGCGGCGTCCGCAGCATGCTGCGCCTCGCCGGCAGTTCGTACGACGTCTGGCGCCCGGTGCTCGAGTCGAACGAAGAGAACATCCGCAGCTGCCTGGCCGAGCTCGAGGAAACGATGCGCGCAATCAGCGCCGACGATTTCGACCGGGCGCGGCAGTTGTACGAGCGGATTGCGAAGTAGGAGTGCGGGCGTCCCGCCCGCACCGGCGGGACGTCTCGTCCCGCCGTCCAGGACACCAACAGCGCCGGGCGGGACGCCCGGCGCGTGCGGGCGGGACGCCCGCACCGGCGGGACGTCTCGTCCCGCCGTCCAGGACACCAACAGCGCCGGGCGGGACGTCCGGCGCGTGCGGGCGGGACGCCCGCACTCCAGCGTTAGGCCAGCGTCCTTCGCACCGCCGGGACGATGATCCGCAGCTCGTCCATCAGCTCCACGAACTGCTCGGGGTAGAGCGACTGCGGGCCGTCGCAGAGCGCCTTCTCGGGCTCGATGTGAACCTCCACCAATACGCCGTCCGCTCCTGCGGCCACGCTGGCGCGCGTCAGCGGCATGACCTTGTCGCGGCGGCCCGTGGCGTGCGACGGGTCGACGATGATCGGCAGGTGCGAGAGCTTCTGCACCACCGGGATCGCCGAGATGTCGAGCGTGTTGCGCGTGTAGGTCTCGAACGTGCGGATGCCGCGCTCGCAGAGGATGATCTCGTAGTTGCCGCCGGCCATGATGTACTCGGCCGCCAGCAGCCACTCCTGGATCGTGGCCGACATCCCGCGCTTGAGCAGCACCGGCTTCCGCACCTGCCCCACCGCGGACAGCAGGTTGAAGTTCTGCATGTTGCGCGCGCCGATCTGCAGCACGTCCACGTACTCCAGCGCCGATTCGATCTGGCTGATCTCCATGACCTCGGAGATCGTGGTCATGCCGAACTCCTTGCCCGCGGCGCGGAGCATCTTCAGCCCCTCGATGCCGAGGCCCTGGAACGAGTAGGGCGAGGTGCGCGGCTTGTAGGCGCCGCCGCGCAGGACCTTGGCGCCGGCCTTGGCCACGGCGCGCGCGGTGCCGAAGAGCTGCTTCTCGTTCTCGATGGTGCAGGGGCCGGCCATGACCACGACGTCACGGCCTCCGACCTTGCAGACGCCGAGGTCCACGACGGTGCGCTCGCGCTTGAAGGTGTGGCTGGTCAGCTTGAAAGGCTCGCTGACACGGACGACTTCCTGCACGCCATCGAGCAGCTCGAACTCGCGGGTGTCGAGGGAGGCCACGTCGCCGACTACGCCGAGAATCGTGTGGTCGCTTCCGGTGGAGCGGTGGACATCGAATCCCCGGCTGATGAGCTTGCCGACGACGTTCTCGATCTTTTCCTGGTCGATGCTCTTTTCCATCACGATGATCATTGGTTCTCCAGTCCTATCCTGAGTCCTGAGTCCTGAGTGTTAGCTTCTGAGTCCGTTCCTGAACGGGGTCAATCCCACTCAGGACTCAGCGCTCAGGACTCAGGACTCCGAGGCTTCGCGCTCGACGCGGCGCGATTCGTCGATGATGCGTTCGAAGAGGCGGCGGACGGCGGCGGCGGACAGAGGGCCGTCGGACCACCGCTCCACGTTTTCCAGCACGTGCTTCTCGCGTTCGGGTGAATAGATGGGCAGCTGCAGCACGCCCTTCAGCTCGCCGATCTCGATGGCGTACCTGGCGCGCTGGTTCAGGAGCCTGACCAGCACCTCGTCCACGCGATCGATGGCCTCACGGAGGCGCACCAGCTCGGCGGGAGCGGCGGTTGTCTGCTGCAGATGACTTTCACTTTCGGCCATAACAAAAAACCTCTTCCCCGTGAGGAAGAAGTCTGAAATGTGCCGAACCGTTTCGCGCCCCTTCCGTGCGGGGCGCAGTCGAACGTCGCCCCTGAGCTAGCTGTAATAGCCGTAAAAGCTGCGGTAGGCGCGGGCGTTCGGGGTCATGAGGCGGTCAGGGTAGACGGGGGGCAAGGATCACGTCAAGAAGATTCTTCGGGCCCGTGGCGCGGCCGGTCCCCTCGCCCGCGTGCTTTGCGGAAGACCCGCTCGGGAACTTCGGTATTGTTCAGAGTCTTCACACCTGCGCGACTTCGCCGACCTCGGCAAACCACCCCAACCGGGCGAACGATTGAGTGCTGAGTACTGAGTGCTGAGTACTGAGTACTGAGTACTGAGTGCTGAGTACTGAGTCGTGTTGGCGCGCACTCAGTACTCAGCACTCAGCACTTCGAGATGCATGTGAAGAGATGATCGCCGGCCGGCGCTTCGATCGGGCGGCGGAGCCGCCGTAAGAATTTACAGTAAATTCTTGCGGCGACTTCGCCGCCCCTCCAGTCGGCTCTCTCTCTGCTGCTTTCGTGATCCAGATCACCAAAACTGCGCCTAACGCGCGGATGCTCTGTTGTTCACGCCCGCGTCACCTCGAAAACGTGTTACCCATCCGAACGGTCAGGTCGTCATCGCCGACCGCAGCGGCACCGGGTTCAAGGCAGGCGACGCGTTCGACCAGACCATCACCATTGGCGCGCCGGGAACCTTCACCTATTTCTGCACGCATCCGACCTGCGGCAGTGGACACGGCAACATGATCGGCACCTTCGATGTAGGCGATCCCACGCCGACGACCGGCCCGAAGTACTAGTGGCCTGTATCGGCTGAATTGGTACCACCTGGCCTGGTCTCGACGCCGTGAGCTTCGTTGCGCCTCCTCAGCATAGTCACCGCTATGCCTGCG
>JAJXWV010000077.1:111301-224854 GCA_021781455.1 Acidobacteriota bacterium
TCACGTCGCCGATCCCGGCGCCACTGGTACCAATTCAACCAATACAGGCCACTAGCCGACCCGCTCCCGCAACGCAAACGGCGGCCCGATGGCCGCCGTTGGTGTTTATGAAGTCCTGAGTGCTGAGTCCTGAGTCCTGAGTCACGCCGCCCACTCAGGACTCCTACAGCTTCCCGATGCTCTCCATGACGTTGGCGACCATGCGGTCGCAGCGGCTGTGGCCGAATGTGAAGAGGCTCTCGAAGGTGAGGCCGGCGCGGCGGTAGACGTTCTCGCGGAGGATCTCCCGGGCGCGATAAAGGCGGGTCTTGACGACGTCTTCGCTCACGCCGAGGCATTCAGCGACTTCCCTGGTGTCGAGCCCCTCGATCTCTCGCAACATGAGAACCATGCGGTACGACTCCGGCAGCGCGGCGATCTCGCTTTCCACGAGGACGCGCAGCTCCGCGGCGGCCAGCTGTTGTTCGGGATCGGGGTCGTTGCTCTGGATCTGTTCCATGGCAGTCTCGTCCAGGTCGTCTGCGATGCGCAGCGGGCGCGGGCGCACGCGCGCGAACGCCTCATTGATGGCGATTCTAGTCATCCACGTGGAGAAGGAGGCTCGCTCTTCGAACTGACCGAGATGCACATAGGCGTTGATGTAGGCCTGCTGCATCACATCCTCGGCCTCGGCCTCGTCGCGCACGATGGCACGCACGGTGCGGTAGATCCGCTGGTTGTGCCGGCGCATGATCAGCTCGAACAGCGAAGTCTCGCCGGCGATCACACGCCGGATGATTTCGTTGTCCGTTAGGGCGTCGCGCGACTTGAGGTCGGCAATGATCGCGGTCATGACCAGGGAGTCTCCGTTCTTACGATTCATGCGGCGGCCCTTCTCCTTCGCCGGCTGAACTGATCCGTTGTCTGGCGAAGTGTTGGTGGAGAGTGTATTGGACGCAGCCGCTTCTCTGATCAATGGAGTGTAAGGGCAGCGAAAGGTGACACTGGCGGCCTCGGCTGTGAGTCCTGAGTCCTGAGTGCTGAGTGCTGAGTCCTGAGAAGAAAGTGTCGAAAAGGGGAAAGCCTTACGCGCGACTTGCCCTCACATTGCAGAGCGTCGGGATCAGACTCAGGACTGTCACCCTCAGGACTGTCACCCTCGACGCCCACGAAGCGTCCAATCCGGGAGGCGCTTCGCATCGTGCATAAACGGCGTGCTAGACTTCACACGCCTCTCCGGAGATATCTGACATGAAACGACTTCTCGTCGTTGCGTGCATCTGTGCGCTCGCAGCGGGTGAGCTGGCAGCGGCGTCCGTCAGCGGCAGAGTGGCATTCGTAACGAAACGAGGCCAGCATCCCATCGTCGACGAGACCGTGGTCTGGCTCGAGCCCGTCGGATCCACTCATGCCGGCCGCCGTTCCGCCGCGACATTCACGATGACGACGCGCGGTAAGACCCTCATCCCGCACGTTCTGCTGATACCCACGGGCTCGACGGTCAACTTTCCGAACCACGACCCGATCTCCCACAATCTCTTCTCGCTATCCACCGGCAACGATTTCGACCTCGGCCTCTACCGTGCAGGGACAGGAAAGGCACACACCTTCAACACGGCCGGGATTGTGAACGTTTACTGCAATGTGCACCCGAACATGTCCGCGGTCATTCACGTGATGGCCACCCCGTACTACGGATTCGTCCAGCGCGACAGCACCTTCTCGCTCTTTGACGTGCAGCCGGGCCGCTACGATGCGGTGGTCTGGAACGAGATCGGCGGCACGGCGCGACTCGGCCCGGTGGAAGTCCCGGCGGGCGGAGTGGCGAATCTCTCCATCAGCCTCGACAGCCGCGGCGAGCGCGCCACCGGGCATTTGAACAAGTTCGGCAAGCCTTACCCCCCGCCCGCCGACTACTAGGACGATGGCAGCGCAGATCATCGGCGGGACAGCCACGGCGGAGACACCGAGCCCCGACTCACAACCGCTGCGGCGCCCGCTGGTGATCGAGCGCGCCCGCTTCCCGCTCGTTCTGAAGCTGTTCGTGCTGACCGCCCTGCTGATCATCATCGTCGTGGGAATTGCAGTCGGCATCACCGTCGAGCGCGCCAATGCCATCGCTCACGCAACGGTGAACACGTCGATTTCGAACGCTGCGAAACTGTTTCGCGATTTCGAGCGGCAGCGGCTGGAACGGCTGACTCTGTCGGCGCAAATCGTCGGCAACAACATCTCCTTTGTCGCTTACATCCAGAAAGGCCTCAACGCCACCAGCGGCAATGGCTCGCCCACGGCTGCGGCATCGCCGCCGATCGACCTCGTCAGTATTCTCGACCAGCTCAGCCAGTGGAAGGAATCGCTCGGCAGCGATCTGCTGATCCTGCTCGACGACCAGGGACGGGTCGTGGCCCGGACCGACGATCCGGCCGTGACCACGGAGCACAGCGAAGACCTGTACTCGCAGAGCTCCCTCGTGCAGAGAATCGTCGACGACGCCTCCATCGACCACACTCTCGGCGTGCTCGTCTCACGAGGGCGCATGTACCACGCCACCGTCGTTCCGGTGGCCACCGGTGCCAATCGCGTTCGCGTCGCCTATCTCGTGAACGCCTACGCCATCGACGACACCTTCGCGAACCGCATCGCCGAATCGACGAACGCCGGGGTCATGTTCGCAGCCGCGCCGAGCGTGCTGGCCACCGGAATCGTGGCGCGCTCGTCGAACTCGCCCAGCGTCGGCGTGCAGCAGATGAGCGGCATCGACCAGGTCTTCCGCACCGGCAAGCCGATTCCGCCGTCTGACATCCAGGCGGACCGCAGCGCCTATGTCCTCACCGGCGAGCCGCTGTTCGCCGGTCACCAGACCCTCGGAGCTGCGGTGTTCGTCCGCTCCCTCGACCGGGAACTGGCGCCGTTCCGCGAGATCGAACACACCCTGTTCGCCGGAGGGGGCGCCGCTCTCGTCCTGGCACTCATCTTCTCCTGGTTCATCGCCAAGCGCGTCACCCGCCCCATTGAGAACCTCGCCACCGTCGCGCAGGAGGTCACGTCCGGCAACTACTCGGTCGAGCCGTCTGTCGACGGCACCGACGAGATCGGAATTCTGGGTCGTTCGTTCGCGCAGATGATCAGGGCCCTCCGCGACAAAGCCGCGCTCGAGGAGCTCTATCACCAGATGGCCGCCCGCTCCGGCGAACGCGACGCCGGACGCCTCACGCGCGGCACGATGTCGACCCGGCCGGGGGGAGATGCCGCCACGATGTGGCTCGGCACGACCACGCCACCGCCCTCCATGGCGCCGGCGGCGCCCGGCGAGCTGGGCGAGGGCGAGATCTTCGCGAACCGGTATCGCATCGAGCAGGTCGTCGGTCGCGGCGGCATGGGCGTCGTCTACAAGGCCTTCGACACACAACTCGAGGAGATCGTCGCCATCAAAACGCTGCCCGGCGACGTGATGCACCGTTCCGGCGATGACCTGGAGCGGTTCAAACGCGAGATCCGCGTGGCGCGCCGGATCACCCATCGAAACGTCGTCCGCACCTATGACTATGGCGAGGCCGAAGGCGTCTACTTCATCAGCATGGAGTTCGTGCGGGGCTACACGCTGGCCGATTGCCTGGCCGATGCCCCGGACCACCGCATGCCCCCCCGCGTCGCCCTGGGCACCGCGCGCCAGATCTGCCGCGGACTGCAGGCCGCGCACGAGCAGGGAATCGTGCACCGCGACATCAAGCCCCAGAACGTCCTCATCGACCACAAGGGCGAGGTCAAGCTCATGGACTTCGGGATCGCGCGCATTACCGAGTCCGCCGACGCCATGACCGCTGCCGGGCTGATCATCGGCACGCCGCACTACATGAGTCCCGAGCAGGTCCAGGGAAATCAACTCGACGCCCGCGCCGACGTGTACTCGATGGGCGTGCTGCTGTACGAAATGCTCTCGGGCCACAGGCCATTCGAGTCGAGCTCGCTCACCGGAGTGTTGACGGCACATCTCACCCAGGAACCGCCGTCGCTCGACATCAGGGCCGACGTCAACCGCGAGGTCAACACCATCGTCCTGCGCTGCATGCAGAAAGATCGCGACGCCCGCTACGCCGATGCCGGCGAGCTGCTTGCCGAGCTCGACCGCGTGCAGACAGCAGTGGGGGCCTAGCTCGCTCGCAGATCGCGGGTGGCGGGTGGCAGCGTGCAACGCCCCCGCGAGCCCTTGACTCCAGCCTGCGACCTGCGACCTGCGACCTGCGACCTGACACCTGACACCCGCGACCCAACACCTGCGACCTATCTCGCGCGCCGCGATGCTTCTACAATCGCCCATATGCGGTCGTTTGTGCTGTCCATCTTCCTCTGTCTTGTCACCGCCTCTCTCATCGCACAATCGTCTTCGCTGCAGTTCCACGGTTTCGTGACTGCCCGTGGCGTCTACGTGAAGGCGCAACCGTCGTGGACGGAAGCGGGATTCGGACGGTTCGACGTCGGCGCCGTCAGCCCCGAAAGTCACCGTACCGTCAACATCGAAATTGCGCAGCTGGGCCTCGACTGGACTCCGACGTCGTGGCTGGTCCTGCACGCCGACGGCGTGGGACGGCGGGAGCCGTCCGGCACGAAAGGACGGCGCGCCGGGCTGGTGCAGGCCTACGCAGATTTCTACAACGACCATTGGCGCCTGCGCCTCGGGAACTTCTGGCTTCCCACCTCGCGCGAGAACACCGGACCGCTCTGGACCTCTCCCTACACGATCACGTATTCGGCGCTGAACACGTGGATCGGCGAAGAGCTCCGCCCCACCGGCGCCGACCTGCAGTTCTCGCCGAATTTCTACGTGAGCCTCGGCGCAACGGCCTTTCGCGGGAACGACAGGGCCGGGACCGAGCTCGCTGCGCGCGGCTGGAGCTTCGGCAACCGTCTCACCCTCTACGATGAGCCGCTGCCGCTGCCTGCGCCCGGCACCACCACCAGGCCGATTACCCACGATCTCGATCACCACAACGGATACGCCGGGCGAATCCGGCTGCAGCTTCCGGAACGGGCCCTGCTGCAGATCGCGCACATCGACAACCGCGCCGAGCTCCGGCCTGAGATCGACGGGCAGACTCCCTGGCAGACCCGCTTCAACGTCATCGGCGCGACGGTCGGCCTGACCAGCCCGACCACCGCCGCCGCGGAGTGGTCATCGGGACGGACCAGCGTGGCGTTCCCGCACGGCATCTTCGGGCTCGATTTCAAGACCGGGTACGTCCTGCTTTCGCAGAAGAACGGAGCCGACCGATGGACCGTGCGCTTCGACCGCTTCTGGACGAAGAGCCATCTCCCGATGAGCTACGACTCGAGCTACGAAAACGGCCGTGCCGTGACGGTAGCCTGGCTGCACGACACCAGCGCCCACATGCGCACCGGCGTCGAGTACGCCCGCGTCAAGGGCGACCGCCAGGGACTCGACGAGCTCGGATTGAATCCCAATACTGGCGGTTCGACGATCACTCTCGAGCTGCGATACGGATTCTGAGTCCTGAGTCCTGAGTCCTGAGTGAGGTCGATAGAGCGCAGCACTCAGGACTCAGCACTCAGCACTCAGCACTCAGCACTCAGGACTCACTTCTTCTTCTGCCGCATCATCCAGAGCGCGAGACGGGGATCCTGATAAGCGCTGTCCCACGAGTCGTGGCCCACGCCGTTGTATTCGGTATAACGCACGTCGCCGCCGGCCGCCCGCAGTGCCGCCACCATGCGCCGCGACTGCGCCACCGGCACTTCGTCATCATCGACCGAGTGGAAGGCCCACACCGGGATCTTTCCGATGTCGCGAGCCAGCACGCCATACGGATCGGGAGCGAGCAGCACCTGCATCAGGCCGGGCGGCGGGCGGCGCGGAAACGGGTCGTCCGATTGTCGAACCACCTCGCCGGCGATCGGCACCAGCGCGGCCCAGCGCTGGGGATGGCGCGCGAAGTACCACACTCCCGACCCTCCCATGGAGATTCCGGTCAGGTAGACGCGCGTCCGGTCGCCGTGGAACTCTTCGATCGAGGCGTCGAGCGCAGCCAGCGCCTGCTGCTCCATCTCGCCGTACCACTCCTGATCCGCCACGCACTGGGGGAGAACCACGACAGCCGGATATCGGTCGGGATCACTGCTCAGGACCAGCGGAAGGCCGACCGTGAGCTGGCTGAGATTGTCGTCGCCCCGTTCACCGCTTCCGTGCAGGAAGAGGATCACCGGCCAATGGTGGATCTTCGAATAGTGCGGCGGAAGCCAGACGCGATAGCGGTAGAAGTGGCCGTTGACGGCCACGCTGCGCTCGAGAAAGCCCTCCGTGGACGTGCAGCCGCCGAAGAGAAGCAGCAGGCAGAGAGCGCAGAGGGCAGAGCGCAGAGCGCAGGTGGATGTGGCAGCCAACCTGCGATCTGCGACCTGCCCTCTGCGCTCTGTTGTTCTCACTCGAAGAGATCGTACTCGGGGACCGGCGCCTCGTCCGTCGGGGTCGTCCGCCAGGTCTCGAAGACATGCAGGTCGAGGAGCACCAGAAAGACCTCGCGCATCATCGCGCCGCGGCTGACCAGTCCGTCGAACAGGCCTCGTTTCGATTCCTTGATGACGTGATTCAGGTTGTGGATGACGGTGTGCCGCTGGCGATAACCGGAGCGGGAGCAGAAACAGTTGAGCGCCGCTTCGATCTTGTAGCGGGCCTGATACGGCGCCGGCACCATCTCGAAGACCTCGCGCCGCATGACTCGAATGCCCGACAGCACCGGCCCGCACTGCATCTTCAGGTGCAGAAAGTTGAGGATCTCACCGCGGTTGCGCACGCCGATGTTCATGTCGCACTCGTCCTCCACGACCGGGAGGACCAGTGTGGCGATGTGCTCGTCGCTGACGTTGTACATGTCGCCATCGACGAAGAAGAGGACGTCGTTGGCGGCGTTGTCGACGCCGATGCGCATGGCGTAGCCCTTGCCCGCGTTCTCGCGGAGGGCGATGGTTTTCACGTCGAAGGCCCGGGCGATCTCCACGGTCCGGTCGGTCGAGCCGTCGCTCACCACGATGACTTCGTCGATCAACGGACTGCGGGTCAGCACACTAAGCACGTCACCTAGTGTCTTCTCCTCGTTATAGGCGGCGATGATGGCGGTTGTCCCCACGCGTCTCCCGACTTTGGCGAATTCACCAGGACCCGTTGCAACGGGCACACCATAGCACACGGGACGAGCACGCCTGACTGAGTGCTGAGTGCTGAGTGAGCGCACGACATCGTTAGCGGACGCAAGCGTAACCATCTGGTGACATTGGCCGGTCCAGAGTTCAACCACAGAGACGCAGAGGCACAGAGATTCACAGAGAAAAACTCTGTGTAGCTCGGTGTCTCTGTACTACTAGCTCGAAGTTTCTGCGCGCCACGCGAAGATTTCCTTGCACAAATCGACAGGACGACCGGTCCCCTCGCCCTGTGCTCTCCGACGAACAACCTGACCAGGTTCCCGTCCGCACGTTCCGCGCAACGGTGACATGTCAGAACCTCCTTTGACACAATGCGGATGAGCAAGGAACAAGCCTTTGACCGATCGCAAACGATCCTTTTTCTATCTCGGCTCCGTCGCAAGCGTTCTTTACTTCTCCGAAGGGCTGCCCTACGGCATCGTCAAGGACTTCGTGCCGATGTACCTGCGGTTCCGGCACGTGGACCTCACGTCCATCGGTCTGCTGAACATCGTGGCGTTCGCCTGGACGTTCAAGTTCCTCTGGTCACCCCTCATCGACGAGCTCGGCACGTATCGGCGGTGGATCACCAGCGCCGTGGCGGTGATCGCCTTGACGCTCGGCGGCATGGCCGTCGGGCACGAGCTCGGGTTGCTCTACTACGCGCTCGTGGCCGTGCTGGCGATTGCCTCGGCCACGCAGGACATGGCCGTCGACGCCTTTACGATCCGGGCGACGCCGCAGAAGATGCTCGGACCGATCAACGCCATACGCGTCACCGCCTATCGCATCGCGTTGATGCTGCCGGGCGTCCTCGGCGTCGTCGCCGGCAGCTACGGATGGTCGGCATCGTATGCGACGGCAGCGGTCGTGGCGGCGGTCGTCTTCGCCATCTCCCTGACCCTGCCCAATGACCGCGGCGCAACCGCTGCCGCACGCCCGAACTTCATCGGCGCGCTCAAGCACTGGCTGCTCCGGCCGAAATCGGGACTGCTGCTGACCATCGCCCTGACCTATCGCCTGGGCGAGATGACCATCGTCTCGATGATCAAGCCGTTCTGGGTGGACCGCGGCTATTCGCCGGCGGAGATCGGAACGATCACGTCGATCATCGGAGTCATCGTCTCGATCGCCGCCGCCATCGCCGGCGGCATGCTCGTTTCGAAGTTCGGGCTGTATCCGTCGCTGATCGCCGTCGGTGTCGCCCAGTCGATCTCGAACATCGGCTATGCCGTCGTCGCCACGATCTCCGCCGGACGCTGGGCCATCTATGTCGCCGCGATTCTGGAGAACGTCGGCTACGGCCTCGGCACGACCGTCTTCCTGGCCTTCCTCATGTCGCTCTGCGATCGCGAGCGGGCCGCAAGCGAGTACGCGCTGCTCTCGGCGGCCTTCGCTCTAACCGGAACCATCATGGCCAGCGCCAGCGGCGCGATCGCCCAGCATGCCGGCTATCCGGCCTTCTTCTGGCTCACCGTTGCACTCGGCATCCCGGCCCTGGTCGTCATCCCGTTCGTGCGCGACGTGATCCCCGAAGAACCGGAAGGACCTGCGGTCGTGGAGGGCTGAGGTGCACCATCGGATCTACTTCCCCCATCTGCAGACGAGCGGCGAGGTCGTCGTCGAAGGCGACGAGTTCCATCACGCGGTGCGCGTTGCCCGCGTCCGCGAGGGCGAGGAGGTCGAGCTGTTCGACGGCCGCGGCGCCGCGGCAGCGGGTACGGTCCTGGCCATCGGACGCGATCGGGTCTCCGTACGGATCGAGGGACCGATCGGGTCGCGGGAGCCGGAGATCGACCTGACCGTGGCCATGTCCATCATCCAGCTCGAGAAGTTCGAGCTCGTCCTGCAGAAGGTCACCGAGCTCGGGGCGCGGTCGATCATTCCGCTGATCACCGACCGCATCGAGCTGCGGCCGGAGCGCTACCGCGGGAAACGCGAGCGCTGGGAGAAGATCGTCTTCGAGGCCGTCAAGCAGTCGGGGCGGGCGCGCCTTCCGGACATCCACGAGCCGGCGCGATTCGACGATGCCCTCGCATTCGACGGGCTGCGCGTGGTCTTCGAGGCCGAAGCCGAGCCGTCCCTGCTCCCCGCTCACTTCGAACGTGTGATGTTACTGATCGGTGCCGAAGGCGGCTTTAGCGAACGGGAGATCGAGCTCGCCAGGGACCGTGGCTGTCTGTTCCAGCGGCTCGGCTCTCGGCGGCTCCGTGCGGAAACAGCCGCGATCGTGGCAACGGCCACGATCGCGCGGCGCGCTGGTGAACTCGATTAGCGTGAGATGGAACCTGTACGGGCGTGACTCGAATCACTAGCACGCTGGTCGGTGCCGCCCCGACAATCACCTTCGCGAACCGAAAGCGAGGCGAACGATATGGCACCGACAATTCTCGAGCCCGCAACTCCCTCAAAAGTAGCGGAACCAGCGCTCACTACGCTGAAGCAGACACTGAAGCAGAAGATCGAGGCACACCGCCCTCGAACCACACGACTTCTCAAGGAATTCGGGAAAGTCGTCATTGACCAGGTCACCATCGATCAGTGCATCGGGGGAGCTCGCGACATTCGCAGCCTCGTGACCGACATCTCCTATCTCGATCCGCAGGAAGGCATCCGCTTCCGCGGCAAGACGATTCCCGAAACGTTCGAGGCACTCCCAAAGGCGGCCGGCTCCGACTATCCGACCGTCGAGTCGTTCTGGTACTTCCTCCTCACGGGCGACATCCCGACTCCGGCTCAGGTCGACGAGGTGGTGGCCGAGTGGAAGGTTCGCCAGGCGGTTCCTCAGTACGTTTTCGAAACGATTCGAGCGCTTCCCCGCGACAGTCATCCGATGGCGATGCTCTCCATCGGCATCCTGTCGATGCAGAAGGACTCGAAGTTCGCGAAGGCTTACCACGATCCGGCGTTCAACAAAATGAACGCGTGGGAGTTCCTGTACGAGGACGCGTATGACCTCGTGGCTCGGATCCCCGTCATCGCGGCGTTCATCTACAACCTGAAGTACAGGAGCGACAAGCAGGTCGGCGTCGATCCGAAGCTGGACATGGGCGCCAACTTCGCGCACATGATCGGCCAGACGAAGACGTACGAGGACGTGGCCCGGATGTACTTCATCCTCCACTCCGATCACGAGTCGGGCAACGTCTCCGCCCACGCCACACACCTCGTGCACTCTGCGCTTTCGGACCCTTACTACGCGTACTCGGCCGGCCTCAACGGCCTCGCGGGACCGCTTCATGGCCTCGCCAACCAGGAAGTGCTCGACTGGACGCTCAAGTTCCAGGACAAGTACTGCCGGGGCGTCGAGCCCACCAAGGAGCTGGTCACGAAGGCACTCTGGGACACGCTCAATGCCGGTCATGTCGTACCGGGCTACGGCCACGCGGTGCTCCGCAAGACCGACCCGCGGTATATGGCGCAGCGTGAGTTCTGCCTCAAGACCCCGGGCCTCAAGGAAGATCCTCTCTTCAAGCTCGTCTCGATGATCTTCGAGGTGGCGCCGGGAGTGCTGCAGGAGCAGGGCAAGGCCAAGAACCCGTGGCCGAATGTCGATGCGCAGTCGGGCGTCATCCAGTGGCACTACGGTGTCACCGAATGGGACTTTTACACCGTCCTCTTCGGCGTCGGCCGGGCCCTCGGCTGCATGGCCAACATTACGTGGGACCGCGGCCTGGGCTACGCCATCGAGCGTCCGAAGTCCGTCACCACCCCCATGCTGGAGAAGTGGGCAGAAGAAGGCGGACGCAAGTTCTGATTTGAAAACCGGGACGCTCTTCGCGTCCCACCGGATCCCGGCAGAGGGAGATGCTTCGGCATCTCCCTTTTCTTTTGCTCTCGTGTGGCGCGGGCTTCCAGCCCGCGGCGGCATCAGAGCGCGGGCCGAGTAGGGACGCGCAGCAGCGCGTCCGCAGCTTCATCCTCGCCGTCAACGCCGAGGTTGCGGACGCGCTGCTGCGCGTTTCTACCGCTGCTGGAAAGCCCGCGCCACACGACGTTCGGGAGAGTGGTAGATTTACCGGCCACTAACGCGGAGGGGAAGTTGCCTGACACACTGACCATCAAAGACAACCGCACCGGCAAAACCTACGACGTCAAGATCACCGACGACACCATCAAGGCCACGGATCTGCGTCAGATCAAAGTCCACGATGAGGACTTTGGGATGATGACCTACGACCCGGCGTTCATGAACACCGCGTCGTGCCGCAGCTCGATCACGTTCATCGACGGCGACAAAGGCATCCTGGAGTACCGCGGCATCCCCATCGAGCAGCTGGCCGAGAAGAGCACGTATCTCGAGACCGCCTATCTGCTGCTGAACGGCACGCTGCCGAACAAGGCGCAGCTGGACGAGTGGAAGAACGAGATCACCATGCACACGATTCTGAACGTGAATCTGCAGGCGCTGATCGACTCCTTCCGCTACGACGCCCATCCCATGGGCCGCCTCATCTCCACGATGGCCGCCCTCGGCACGTTCTATCCGGAAGCGAAGAACATCTTCGATCCAGTCTGCCGCCAGAAGCAGATCGTCCGCATCATCGCCAAGATCATCACCATCGCCGGGTTCAACTACCGCCGCAGCATCGGCATGCCGTATTCGTATCCCGACAACGACCTCTCCTACCCCGGCAACTTCCTGAACATGATGTTCAAGATGACCGAGAGCAAGTACAAGGTGAGCCCGGCGCTCGAGCGCGCTCTGGACATCCTCTTCATCCTGCACGCCGACCACGAACAGAACTGCTCGACGAGCACGATGCGCGTCGTCGGCAGCTCACAGGCAGACCCATACTCGTCGGTGGCCGGGGCGGCCACTGCGCTCTACGGCCCGCTCCACGGCGGCGCCAACGAGGCCGTCATCCACATGCTCAACGAGATCGGCTCGACCAGGAACATTCCGGCCTACATCGAGAAGGTCAAGGCGGGTGAAGGGAAGCTGATGGGCTTCGGCCACCGCGTCTACAAGAACTACGACCCGCGCGCCAGGATCATCAAGAGGGCCGCGTATGACGTGTTCGAAGTGACGGGCAAGAACCCGCTGCTCGACATCGCTCTCGAGCTCGAGAAGATCGCCCTGGAAGACGACTACTTCGTGAAGCGGAAACTCTATCCGAACGTCGACTTCTACTCCGGACTGATCTACCAGGCCCTCGACATCCCGATGGAGATGTTCACGGTGATGTTCGCCATCCCGCGCGTATCGGGCTGGCTCGCACAGTGGCAGGAGATGCTGAACGACCCCGATCAGAAGATCTCCCGTCCGCGCCAGATCTACACGGGTGCCCGCAAGCTCGATTACGTCCCGATCGGTAAGCGCTGATCTGGCTCCTGGCTCCTGGCTCCTGGCTCCTGGCTCCTGGCTCCTGGCTCTTAGGCACGAACAATACATCCTGCCCCCAAGAGCCAAGAGCTGAGAGCCAAGAGCTTCATCCGAACTTCTCCGCGTAATCCGCGCACGCCGCTTCGACGACCTTCGCTGCATGGTCGAAGCCGTAGGTGCCGGCGATGCGGATCTTCGCCGGCTGGCCGGGGACGATCTTGTACGTGGCGAAGTAGTGCTCCAGCCTCTCCACCAGCACGGGCGCGACGTCGGCCAGATCGGCGGCATCGCCCCAGACGTAGTCGCCGCGGAGGACAGCGATGATCTTGTCGTCGGCCTCGCCGCGGTCGATCAGCTGGATCCCGCCGATGACGATGGCCGGAATGATGATCTCGGACCTCGTGATGGGCCGCTCGGAGAGGATGCAGACATCGAGCGGATCGCCGTCGGCGTGATCGGCTCCGGGCATGAGCGCAGCCACTCTGGTCCCGCAATAGGTTCTCGGGATGAAGCCGTAGAGCGCCGGCGGCTGCGAGGAGGTGCGCTGCGGCCGGTCGACGCGCAGATACCCGCTGACCTTGTCGACTTCGTACTTCACGAGATCGAACGGGGTGAGCTCGATGAAGGCGTTCACGACGCGCGGCAGCTCCTCACCGGCCGAAAGGCCGTGCCAGGGGTGCGGGCGCCATTGGGCGAATGACGTCGGATCGGGCATGGCTGCGGATTTTACGCGAGGGAGGGGTGCAACCTTCCAGCCCGGCGGCGGTCGGGCATCCTGTCCGAGCGGTTACGTCAAAGCCAGGAGTCGCCGGCCTGGAAGGCCGTGGACCGGCGGGCAGGATGCCCGCACCCCCGCGCCGCACGTCACGCCCGGAAGAGCCCGGCCCACCACTCGCCCTTCTGGCGCTGCTCCTCGAGCTGCAGGCTGTACAGCGCTGCGGCGCGGACGACCTCGTCGCGGCGGGTGGTCAGGACCCCGCTGAGGACGACCGCTGCTCCCGATTTCGCGTGCCGCACGATCTCACCCAGCAGCGCGATGATGACCTCCGGAAGGATGTTCATCGTCACGACGTCGAACCTGCCGCCGCGCAGCGCCTCGACGCTTCCGATGAAGAGCGGCATCGAGGCCGGCGCCACGCCGTTGCGCGACCGGTTCTCGCGCAGCGCTGCGTAGGCGTCGAGATCGTTGTCGAACGCCAAAGCTCGTGTCGCACCGAGGCGAAGCATGGCCAGCGCGAGGATTCCGCTGCCGGAGCCCACGTCCATGCCTCGCCTGCCCGAGAGGTCGATCGATTCCAGGATCTCGACGCAGAGCGACGTGGTCTCGTGCGAGCCCGTTCCGAAGGCCTGCTCCTGCGGAATGATGATGCGAAGCCGCGAGGTGTCGGCGGAAATCAGACTCGCCGCGGGCGCGACGACGAATCGTGTGCCGATGAAGATCGGCTCGAGCGACTGCTCGTAGAGCGCGAGCCAGTCCAGGCGATCCCGGTCGACGGCCTGCACCTCGATCGCGGCCAGGTCGCTCAGCCCCTCCAACGCCTCCTGGCGATCGGCAACCGAATCGAAATACGCCGTGAGAACGCCCCTTCCGTTCACCTCGGCTGAGCTGTTGCCGGTCGACGCCGTCGTGAAGAGCCGTGCCTGGATCAGCTCTTCGGCCGCCGCAGTGCCGTCAAACGAGATCTCCAGGATGAAATCCTTCACCGCCGGATCGTAGCAGGAAGGGGCATCGCCCTTGAGAGTCGGCGGGCCAGGACTCTCCGTTGGTGGCGCAGACGCTCCTGGCGCAGACAGGAATGTCTGCGCCCCAGGACCCTCAGTTCCCCATTCCGCGGTCGTTGCGGGCCAGGGCCCGGCGCCGGGAACTGTAGAAGGCGAAGAGGAACAGCTGGAGCATGGCCACGACCCAGAAGGCCGCGCCGAGAGAGGCGGCGCTCTGTGCGAGATCGGCGTCGCTCCCGAGCATGATCACGAACGCGTACATCGCCACGGCCGCGCTGAAGCAGATGAGCGCTGCAAAGCGGAAGCGACGCGCGTCCTCCTCGATGCGCGTCAGGTCGCGCGAGCGTGCCGCTCCGCCGCCGAAGGTCGCCGGAACGAGGAAGAGCAGGCCGAACATGATCGGGAGCAGTTCGATGCGCTGGATGCCACCGTCGAGAATCAGCAGAGCCGTGGCGGCGATCAGGAGCACGCCAGCGACGGCGCAGGCGACGCGCAGAGAGGGAGAAATCATCGTGACCTCGAGCGGTTGGACAACCGTTGGACGCGCGTGCTTGTCACACCGCGCCTGGTCATTCTGCCAACGAATCCTGTGTCGCGCAATTCCCGCATCCGGTGAGCGGCGCCACGAGCGCGTTCCGCTCGCTGCCTATACTCGGTCACGGAGGGAACTATGGTCGAGTTGACCCGAGATGAGCAGGATTACGTCGTGAACGTCTTGCGATCCGCGCACACGGAGCTCCTGCGCAACCTGCATCACGCCGACAGCCGTGACTTCCGCCAGACACTGCGCACCGTGATCGATCTGAACGAGCGCATCGTCGGTAAAGTGTCCGAGACGACGCCCGCCGCGCTGGATCGCGCCGACTGCGCCACGCAGCCCGCCCGGCAATGACTGCAATCACCCCACGTGTAGGGCAGGCTTTCCAGCCTGCCCAGGAAAACGTTCTTACCCGGAAGGGCTGGCTGGAAAGCCTGCCCCACACGGGGGCCTTACGCGCTGAAGAACTCTTTGACCTTGTCGAGCACTCCGCGGTCGCCCACGGATTCTCCCTCGGCCGAGGCGAGCTGTTCGTAGAGCTTGCGCTGCTCTTCGGTCAGCGACGACGGGATCCGCACGTTGACGTGCACGTAGTGGTCACCGCGCCCGCGGCCGTCGAGGAACTGAACGCCCTTGCTGCGCAGGCGGAAGACCTGATTGGGCTGCGTTCCTGCAGGCACGCGCAGCGATTCCTTCCCCTCCAGGGTATCGACATCCACCTCTCCGCCCAGCGCCGCCCGGGTCACGCTGATGAATTCCTCGGTGTGGATGTCGTACTCGCGGCGCGTGAACTTCTCGTGCTCGCGGACGGAGATGAAGACGTACAGGTCGCCCGCAGGACCGCCGTTGTAGCCCGACTCCCCTTCTGCGGCGACGCGCAGCCGTGAGCCGTCGTCGACGCCGGCGGGAATCTTCACACTGATCTTCTTTTCCTCGCGGACGCGCCCCTGGCCGTTGCACCCAGCGCACGGTTCCTTGATCACTTTTCCGCTGCCGCCACATTGCGGGCAGGTGCGGGAGACGGCGAAGAATCCCTGGGCATAGCGGATCTGGCCGTGCCCGCCGCAGCCGGTGCAGGTCACCGGATGAGTACCAGGCTTGGCGCCGGCGCCATTGCAGGTCACGCACGTGACGGTGCGGGGAACGTCGAGGGTGACCTCTTTTCCGAAGGCCGCGTCGAGGAACTCGATCTCGAGGTCGTAGCGGAGATCGTTGCCGCGGGCGGGCCGGGTAGCGCGGCGACGGCCTGTGCCGAAAAAGTCGCCGAATCCGAACAGGTCGCCGAGGATGTCGCCGAAGTCGGCGAACTGGTTCGGGTCGAAGCCGTTCATGCCGCCGACGCCCTGATGGCCGTAGCGGTCGTATCGGGCGCGCTTCTCGTCGTCGGAGAGCACGCCATAGGCTTCGGCCGCTTCCTTGAATTTCTCCTCGGCGTCGGCGTCGCCCGGGTTCTTATCCGGGTGGTACTTCAGCGCCAGCTTGCGGTAAGCCTTCTTGATATCGTCGAGCACCGCGCCGCGCTGCAGGCCGAGGACTTCGTAGTAATCACGCTTCTCTGTTGTCGCCATGAGTATCCGGATTTCCATCGCCCGCGCTGCGGGCGGCCGGAGCCACCTACGAGGGCAGGTCCGTGGACGTCATCGATTTCGACGGGTTGTAGAGCATGACGCTCGTGAGCAGCCGCGAGGCGCTCTGCAACTCGAAAATCGCATCGTTAAGCCGCTGCTTCTCTTCCGAGACCACCATCTCCTTGGCGCGGCTGATCATCGACTGCACCTTGGAACGGTCGTCATCGCTGAGAAGTTTGCCGAACTCGCGAAAGACCTTTTCGTTCGTGTAGATCATCCCCTCGAGCTTGTTCTGCAGCAGGCGGATCTCCCGGCGTTGGGCATCGAGGCGCTGGTGCTCCGAGGCCTCGTTGACCAGCCTGTCGATCTCTTCCTTGCTCAGGCCGCCGGCCGGGTTGATCTGCACGCCCTGCGACTGACCCGTGGCCTGGTCGCGCGCGGTGACGTTCACGATGCCGTTGGAGTCGATGGAGAACGTCACCTCGATCTGGGGAACGCCGCGGGGCGCCGGCGGAATGCCCACCAGCTGGAACTTGCCTAAGGCCTTGTTCTCGCGTGCAAACTCGCGTTCGCCCTGCAGCACGGAAATCTCGACCTTGTTCTGGTTGTCGGCCACGGTCGTGAAAATGAGGGAGTTCTTCGTGGGGATCGTGGAGTTGCGCTCGATCAGCTTGGTGAACAATCCGCCATGCGTCTCCAGGCCCAGCGACAGCGGCGTGACATCGAGCAGGATCATGTCCTTGATGTCGCCGCGGAGGATGCCGCCCTGGATTCCGGCGCCGACGGCCACGACCTCGTCCGGGTTGATGTTGCGGTTCGGCTCCTTGGCGAAGACCCTCTGCACCGCTTCGATGACCTTCGGCATGCGCGTCTGGCCGCCGACGAGGACGACTTCGTCGATCTGCGACGGGTTGACTCCGGCCGCGGACATGGCGTCCCTCACGGGGTCGATGGTCTTCTGGATGAGATCGTCGACCATGCGCTCGAACTCGTGGCGGGTCAGGACGGTGTTGAGGTGCTTCGGCCCCGAAGAGTCAGCGGAGATGAACGGCAGCGTGATCCGGCTCTCGGCGGCGGTGGAGAGCTCGCACTTGGCGCGCTCCGCTGCTTCCTTGAGGCGCTGCAGAGCCATGCGGTCGTCGCGAAGGTCGATCCCGCTGTCGCGTTTGAACGCGGCGATGAGCCAGTCCATGATCCGCTTGTCGAAGTCCTCGCCTCCGAGGTAGGTGTCGCCGGCCGTAGAGAGCACCTCGAAGAGGCCTTCCTCCAGCTTCAGGATCGAGATGTCGAACGTGCCGCCGCCGAGGTCGTAGACCGCGATGATCTGGTTCTTCTTGTTGTCGAGACCGTAAGCCAGCGCCGCCGCGGTCGGCTCGTTGATGATGCGGAGCACTTCCAGTCCGGCGATCTTGCCCGCGTCGCGCGTGGCCTGGCGCTGCGAGTCGTTGAAGTAAGCCGGCACCGTGATGATCGCCTCGTTCACCGCCTCTCCGAGGAACTCCTCGGCAAAGGCCTTGATCTCCATGAGGATGAAGGCTGAGATCTCTTCCGGCGAGTAATCGCGATCGCGAACCTTCAGGTGAACGTCCCCGTTCGGAGCGGGCACGATCTGGTAGGGCAGGACCTGTTTGGCGCGCGCTACCTCGTCAGACTCGTACTTGCGTCCAATCAGGCGCTTGATGGCGAAGACCGTGTTGAACGGATTCGTGATCGCCTGCCGCTTGGCGATCTGGCCCACCAGACGCTCTCCATCCTCGGTGAATCCCACCACCGACGGCGTGGTCCGGCTCCCTTCCCGGTTCGAGATCACCTGCGGCGTGGCAACGTCCACCACAGCCACGCATGAGTTCGTCGTCCCGAGATCAATTCCGATGATTTTCGGCATGAGCTATCGATTAACAGAGGAGCGGGGTCAACTCATCCTTATGCGTTGCCTCAGGATACGACACTCAGGCCGCAGGCGCCTCGTCCGGCCCTCCGACGGCCACCTTCACCAGGGCTGGGCGAAGCAGGCGATCATTCAGGAAATATCCCTTCTGCATGATCTGCGCGACCGTGTGGGACGGGACGCTGGGGTCCTCCTCGCTCACGACCGCCTCGTGAATGTTGGGGTCGAAACGCACGCCGGACTGGTCGATCGTGCGCAGGCCGTATCGCTGCAGCACGTCGAACATCTGCTTGTAGATGAGCGAGACGCCGCGGTTGAACTCGTCGCCCTCTTCGGCATGCTCGAGGGCCCGGTCGAAGTTGTCGAGCACCGGCAGCAGATCGCGGAAAACGTCCGCCATGGCGAAGCGGAAGAAGTCCTGCTTTTCACGGTCCGAGCGTTTGCGATAGTTCTCGAAATCGGCCAGGGTGCGGAGGTACCGGTCGCGGAGGTCGCTGTTCTCGGCTCGAAGGGCCACGTCCTGCGACGCTGCGGCTTCGTTGCCACCGGCAGCCTCTTCGGCTGCCAGTTCCATTTCATGCTCGATGTCTTCGACCGACGCCCCGGTGTCCTCGATGACATAGGCGTCGTCTTCGGTCTCGGGCTTTGGTTTCTTCTCGTCCATGTCAGCGCTGCTCTCCCTCTTCCTCGATCTTCCGGCTCAACGCCCGGCCGAGATAGTCGACCAGTGGCGCCATGCGTGAGTACTCCATGCGCATCGGGCCGAGAATCCCGACAATGCCGAGCGGAGCGTTATGGGTGCCGTAGCTGCGGGCCACGATACCGAAATTGTGGATGTTCGTGAAATCACTTTCCGATCCGATGAGGATCTGCAGGCCGTCTTCCACGAGGCAGGCGTTGAGGATGTCGACGAGCTTCTCCTTCTCCTGGAGGGCCAGGAAGGTCTTGCGAAGAGCGCCGGCATCCGAGAACTCCCGCTTGGTCAGCATCGACTCGGCACCCTCGAGGTACAGCTCGTGATTGACTGGCGTGACGTCGTCCACGGCCTCGATGCCGAGGGCGATGGTCTTCTGGAGCATGCTGTCGTGCAGCGCCCGTTCCTGCTCGGTCATCCGCACCAGACGGCGGCGGATGGCGTCGAGGGTCAGTCCGGCGAACTCGACCGAGATGTAGCGGCTGATCTTGTCCAGCTCGTCGCGGGTGAACGAGAGCCTCGACTCCACGATCTTGTTCACCACCACGCCGTTGGTGCCGACGATGATGCACATGATCTTGTTCTCGGCCACCAGAACGAAGTCCATGCTGCGGATCGTGAACTGCAGCAGTGTCGGCATGAACACCATGCCGACCTGGTCGCTCAGCCGCGACAGGAGCCTTGAGGCGAGCCCCAGCACTTCCTCGATCTCCGTGGTGTGGGAGACCTCTTCGTTGATGGTGTCGATCTCATGCTGGGGAAGGCGGCGCGACTTCATCAGGTGGTCGATGAAGAAACGATAGCCGCGGTCGGTCGGGACACGACCTGCCGAGGTGTGCGGTTGCTGGAGGTAGCCCAGGTCCTCGAGATCGGCCATGACGTTGCGGAGGCTGGCCGGAGAGAGGTTGAACCGGCCGCTCTTCGACAGCGAGCGGGAGCTGATGGCCTCACCGGTGGAGACGTGCTGAATGACGATCTCGCGCAGCACCTCGCGGGCGCGGCTGTCGAGTTCGTCGCCGTGAATGTCGAGCCTGGCGGTCATGGGTTCGGGACTGGCACTCCGAGTTGCCGAGTGCCAGGCGCCAATGTAGAAATGGAGTGTGGCACTGTCAAGGTTAACGCCAGCGGGATGCCGATGATTTCGCGGGATTTACGACCGGCGGGCGGTGTCCGCAGACGCCCCGCGACCGGCGTCAGGAGAATCATGAAACGACTCGCCGTCGCCATTGCAGCGCTCGCCATCGCCACGGTCGCGCCCGCCCAGCAGACGATCGACCGCATCGCAGCCGTCATCGATCAGCAGGTCATCACCTTGAGCGAGATCGACCAGATGGAACAGATCCGCTTCTTTCCGCGGACAGCCGTCTCGGAGGATGACTATCGGCATGCCATCCTCGAGTCGCTCATCGCCCAGATGCTCCGATTTCGCGACGTGCAGCGCTTCGGTGCCGAGGACGTACCGAAGGACTCGATCGAGGCGCGCGTGCAGGAGATCCAGAAGCGCTTCGCCTCCCCTGCCGATTTCACCGCAGCCCTCGCTCAGGCCGAGCTGACACCCGACGAGCTGCGCGCCCTGGTCAAGCGCCAGCTGCAGGTCGAAAGCTACATCCAGGACCGCTTCGCGCCGCTGATCTTCGTCTCGAACGACGAGATCCAGAAGTACTACAGCACGACCTGGTCGCAGCAGAGGCGCGAGCGCGGCCTCCCCATCCCCCCGCTGGCCGACGTCCGCGACGAGATCCGCACGCTGCTCAAGTCGTCGAACCTGCAGAAGGAGATCGAGAACTGGACCGCCGAGCTGCGGTCGCGAGCGAACGTGGACATTTACACGTGGCGGAAGGGGTGAGGAAGGAATTGAAAATTGAAAATTGAAAATTGAAAATTGAAAACTAATTGAAAGTCGCGGCGGGTTGTTTCAATTTTCAATTTTCAATTCGTCATCCGCCCAGCATGTCCACGAACTCCTGCTCGCTGAGTACCGGCACGCCTAACTCGCGCGCCTTCGCCAGCTTCGACCCCGCCGCCTCGCCGGCGACGACGTATGAGGTCTTCGAGGAGACGGAGCCCGCCGCTTTGCCCCCCTCGCGCTCGATGAGCTTGTGGATCTCATCGCGCGAGAATTGCTGCAGCGTCCCGGTGACGACGACCGTCTTGCCCGCCAGACGGTTGCCCGTCGCCAGTGGCACGTACTTCGGCCGCAGCCCGAGCTTCTTCATTTTCTCGATGCGGGCGCGGTTCGCCGGCACGGAGAAGTAGAACGTGATCGACTCCGCCAGTTTGGGCCCGATCTCCGGGGTGTCGAGCAGCTCTTCGGGGGACGCGTCCATCAGCGAGTCGATGGAGTGGAATCGCTCGGCCAGCACTTTGGCGACACGCTCCCCGACGAAGCGAATGCCCAGTGCGTAGATCAGCCGCGAAAGCTCGTTGCCCTTCGACTTCTCGATGTTGTCGATGAGCTTTTCGGCCGACTTCTCCCCTTTTCGCTCCAGTGCGGCGATCTGATCGGCGGTCAATTGATAGATGGAGGCGTAGTCCGCGATCAGTCCGGCCTCCAGCATGGCCACCACGGTCTGGTCGCCGAGCCCTTCGATGTCCATGGCCTTGCGCGATCCGAAATGGGTGATCGACTGCCTGACGATCGCCGGGCAGCCCTGGTTGATGCAGCGCACGGCCACTTCGCCTTCAAAGCGGTGCAGCGGTTGGCCGCAGACCGGACACGAAACAGGCGGCTTCACCTCGCGTGCGCCGCGCGGCCGCTTTTCCTTCAGCACCTCGACGACCTTGGGGATGATGTCGCCACCCTTCTCCACCACGATGGTGTCTCCGATGCGGGCGTCCTTGCGTGCCAGCTCGTCGAAGTTGTGGAGCGAGGCGTTGACCACCGTCGTCCCGCCGATGTGTACAGGATCGAACTCGGCGACCGGCGTCACCACTCCGGTGCGGCCGACATACAGATTGATCTTCCGCACCACCGTCTGCGCTGCCTCGGGCGGATATTTGTAGGCGATGGCCCATCGCGGCGCTTTCGAGGTCGCACCGAGCTCGAGCTGCTCTTCGCGCCGGTTCACTTTCACGACGATTCCGTCGATCTCGAACGGCAGCTCGTGGCGACGCTCGTGCCACTTCTCGATGAATCGCTCCACTGCGGCGATGTCGCGAAACACGCCGCGCTGCGGATTCAGCGGAAGGCCCACTTTGGTCAGCAGCTCGTACGCGGCGGACTGCGACTCGACCCGCAGATCGTCGGCGCCGACGAGGTGGTAGATGAACGCGCTCAGGCGACGCTGGGCGGCAAGCTTCGGATCCTTCTGCCGCAGCGATCCTGCGGCGGCATTCCGCGGGTTGGCCAGGGCCTCTTCGCCCGCGTCCTCGAGTTGCTCGTTGAGTTTCTCGAAGTCTTTCTTGGAGATGTAGATCTCGCCGCGAACTTCGAGACGCTTGACCCTCGTCTCCAGCCTGAGCGGCAACGCGCGAACCGTGCGCACGTTCGGCGTGACATCGTCACCCCGCACGCCGTCGCCGCGGGTCGCCGCGCGCGCGAGGTGCCCGTTCTCGTAGAGCAGGTCAATCGACACTCCGTCGATCTTGAGCTCGGCCTCGTATTCGACCTGGTCGATGCCGAGGCCGCGCTTCACACGCTCGTCCCATTCGTGGAGCTCTTCGACGGAGTAGGCGTTTTCGATGGAGAGCATCGGCGGATCGTGGACGACGCTCTTGAAGGACTCGATCTTCTCGCCGCCTACGCGCTGCGTGGGAGAGTTCGGGTCGAACAGCTCCGGATGCGCAGCCTCCAGCTCCTGCAGTCGTCGGAGCTTCTGGTCGAAGTCATAGTCGCTGATCTCCGGCTCTCCGGCGTAGTAGAGCCGGTTATGCCGATCGAGCTCGGTGCGGAGCTTGTCGATCTCTTTTTTGGCGTCCACCGCACTCCAAGTTTATCGCGAGGCATCTGCCGCTCCCCGTCATCCTGAGCCGGCGAAACCGCGGGCCCCGTCACTCTGAGCCGGCGCAACCGCGTGGGCGGCGGACGGGCGGGAGCGGTGGAGCGCGGCGAAGAGTCTCTTACCGGGACGATTGGTCCGCTGGAGACCTTCGCCACGCTTCTCCTGGTGTGGGGCAAGCTTTCCGGCCCGCCAGGGAGGGCATGCTGGAAAGCCTGCCCCACACCGAGCGGTTCAGGGTGACGGGGGATCGTCTCGCGGTCGCTCCTCAACTGCGCGTCAGATACCGCGACCGCCCCACCGCCTTCTCCACGAAGCCCATCAGCCGCAGCCGGGCGTCGAGCTGGGCGAGGAAGTCGCGACGGCCCTTCACGAGATTGAGATTCAAGGCGACGAAGCGCATGCCGCGCGGGGTGTCGTAGTAGACGATCATCCGATCGCCGCCGATCATCTGTTCAGTCCCTCGAATCGCCGTCCAGGCGATCGTCCTCTGCCTCAGGTTGTGAAGCGGCCGGAGAACGATCGATTCTTGGCCGAGCTGGGCGACCGGGCGCAGCGTCCCCAGCCACACCTTGAGCCCTCCGATCCAGAGCGTCCCGACGTATAGCCAGACCGCGCGCTCGCCCAGCCAGCCGAAGCGCGCGCTCGGGTCGAGCAGAAGCCAGGCAATCATGGCCGCCGTTGCGCTTCCCGCAACGAGGACGATGGACAGCCCCGCCCGCCTGACCCAGGGCCGGAATGAATAAATCATGACTGAGAAGCCGTTTGACGTACGGGAAGCATCTTCCGTGAGGCGCAACGGTACGTTAAATCCTGTCGAATGAATGCCTCAGCTCGGTATGAGTTTCGCATAATGGGAGAGCGAGAGAGTGTCGATGTCGGTGGGCAAACTGGATGGAACGGGCCGCAGGATCCTGGTCATCGACGATGACCTCGCCATCCGCATCCTTCTGCAGGCGGTGCTCAGGCGGATGAAGTTCGACGTGGAGTTGGCCGAGGACGGAGCAGCCGGGCTCGAGAAGCTGCAGCGCGACGGTGGCGGCTACGACCTCATCCTCCTCGACCTGATGATGCCCCGGCTCAACGGATTCGAGTTCATCGAAAAAATCCGCGAGAGCTATGCGGGGCGGCGTCCGCACATCGTCGTCTTCACGGCCGCAGGCAAGCGCGGCGTGGAAAAGATTCCGGCCGACGCGGTCTGCGCCTCGATCCTGAAGCCGTTCGACCTGGACCGCTTCATCGAGATCATCGGCGAGTGCCTCAATCACGATCACGAGACGCGCCCCGTTCCCCACGCAGCCAAGCGGTGACCGAATCGCGAATTGCGCGACAGGCGTCAGTGCTTCACCTTCCACTCGATCTGCCTGAGGATGCCGAGCAGGATCGTGGCCTCCCGCGTGTCGAGCTCGGCGCGGCCGGCGATCGCGCGCACATCGTCGTAAATCCTGTCGGGATTGTTCGGGTGCAGAAAACCGATGTCGACCAGCAGCGCCTGCGCACGTTCGTGCAGCCGCTCGACCAGTCCCGCTTCCGCCAGGTCGCGGCTTCGCGGCGCGGGCTCGATCGTCGAGGCGGCGAAGCAGAAGATCCCCACGGCCTGAGCGAGGTTCATGGTCGGGAACTTCGCATTCGTGGGGATGGCCGCGGTCTTCTGGCAGACGGCGATCTCATCGGCGGTGAGGCCGCTGTCCTCGCGCCCGAAGACGAGCGCCAGCGTCTGGTCGCTCCGCAGCGACGCGTGTAGCGCCGCGACGTCGAACGGTGCCAGCTGGGCGGAGGTCGTCCGTCCGCGCAGCGACGTCGTGGCGACGGTGACGTGCGCGTCGGCGATCGCCTCGACCAGCGTCGGTGCGAAGCGCGCCCGCTGCACGACGTCCTCCGCACCGCTGGCCCACCACGTCGACAGCGGCTGCAGCTCGGGATGCCGTCCGGCGATGCAGAGCTCCTCGAACCCGAAGTTCTTCATCACCCGCGCAGCGGCACCGACATTGCCGGCTTCACGAGGTTCGACGAGGACGATGCGGAGCATGAGGACCGCCTTTTCTCAATTCTGGCTCTTCGAGAACTTCATTGGGTAGGCTGTTCGACTGTCGGCGCCGGGGACGGGTTTTCTCAGCCACAGAGAACACGGAGACGCCTGCGCGATGAACTTTCAGTGCTCTCTGTGTGCTCTGTGGTAAGAAAACATGCGAGCTAGTGGCCTGTATCGGCTGAATTGGTACCACCTGGCTTGGTCTCGACGCCGTGAGCTTCGTTGCGCCTCCTCAGCATAGTCACCGCTATGCCTGCGTCGGCGCGCCTCGCTCACGTCGCCGATCCCGGCGCCACTGGTACCAATTCAACCAATACAGGCCACTAGCTGCATCTCGAACAATTCAGCTGCCTCATGGGGGATCGCCTATCTCTGGCCGACGCGCCGTCATCGTGTAGATGTCACCCACGAAATAGCCGGAAGCGCCGTGTTCAAGACGCAATCTCCCGCGCCATCCGCCGCACGCTCTCCAGCATGGCGTCGGCGTGCGACCGCTCCGTCGCCGGATTGATCATCGTGACGCGCAGCACGCGCCGCCCCTTGAGGATCGTGGAGGTGATCCACGCTTCGCCGCTGCGGATGAGGCGCTCGCGGATCCGGGCGTTGAGCTCGTCGCTGCCCCGGTAGCGAAAACAAAAAATGTTGAACTCCGGCTCGTGCATGGCCTCGAAGTCCTCGGAATCGCGCACGCGCTCGTAGAGGTGCCGCGTCACGGCCGTGACCTTCTCCAGCGCTTCGGTGAACGGCGCCGTGCCGTGAAGCCTCAACGTGAACCAGAGCTTGATGGCATCGGCGCGCTTCGAGCACTGGATCGTAATTTCGCCGAGGTTGTCGGAGGCACGATCGGCGTGGAAGAGGTAGGGAGCGTCGGCGTCGAACGCCCGGCGCAGCCAGTTGCCGTCGCGCACGAGGACGACACCCAGCGACAGCGGCATCCAGAGCATCTTGTGCGGATCCCACGCGAACGAGTCGGCGCGGTCGAGACCTCGCACGAGATGGCGGAGCGAGTCGCTGAGCAGCACGGACGCACCGTGCGCCGCGTCGACGTGCAACCAGGTCCGATGGCGGTCGCGCAGATCGGCAACGGCCATCAGGTCGTCGAATGCCGCGGTGGCGGTCGATCCCGCGGTCGCCACGATGGCCAGGATCGAGGCGTCGCTCTCCTCGGTTTCCTCGATCATCTCGCGGAGGACGTCTAGGTCCATGCGGTGGGCGTCATCGGTCGGAACCTTCAGCACGTCTTCCGCGGCGATGCCCATGATCGCGGCGGCCCGGCCGATCGAGTAATGCGCATCGGCAGAAGCGATGACGACGGGCCGCTCTCCGCGGCTGCTGTGAAGCCAATGGGCTCGAGCTGCCAGGAGTGCGGTCAGGTTCGCCGCCGACCCGCCGGAAACGGCGGTTCCTTCCGCTTCGGCCGGATACCCCGCACGATCGGCCAGCCAGCGGATGACTTCTTTCTCGATGATCGTCGCGGCGGGGCTCATCTCCCAGACCGCGGTCGACTGGTTCAGGGTCGAGACCACGAGATCGGCGATCACCGCGGTGGGAAACGGCGGGCAGACCTGGTGGCCCATGTACGACGGGTGGTGGAGGTGATTCGCGTAGCGGGCGAGCAGGGCGACGAGATCGAGCGCAGCGGCGGGAGGCGCGTCGAGCTTGAGCAACTGGCGAAGCTCATCGGGGGTCTTCCACTCCACCACCGGCGAGGAAGCGACGCCCGCGACGTGGTCGAACATCGCATCGACGATCCGGTGGGCGAGTGCGCGGTTTTCGGAGTCGTACATCGGGATGACCATGACGGGCCGCGATGCTACCGCCGCGCGAGGCGAAACTGAAGAGTGCTGAGCACTGAGGGCTGAGTACTGAGTCGTTCCACTCTCCTATTCAAGTCGCCAATCGGGAATTGTCGAGGCGGTGGATCCGCCGACATCATTTAGCGGCGGCCGTCAGGCCGCCGTCCGATCGGCCTAACCCAGCGTCCGAGCGCGCGACAGATCGTCTGTTTCCGTGGCCTTCTGTCGGACACTTCGTGCCCTCGTACGCTGTTGCCTTCACTTGCTCCGGCGACCTCACGGCCGCCACTAAATTCTTATGGCGGCGATGCCGCCTCTTGAGCGTGCGTGCGATCTGGTGGGATTTCACAGCCCAAATTTGGACAAGACGACTACTCAGTACTCAGCACTCAGTACTCAGCACTCAGTACTCAGTACTTCGTTCACGCATCGCCCGCGTTGAACAAGTCGTCGAGCGACATCGGCGGATTGAACTGGTGCATGACGGCGGCCCAGGCGAAGAAGTAGCGGTCGCGCGCCACGCGGTAGCGGCGCGGGAAGCGCGTGCCGGCCGGGCGGTCGTCCTCGAAGATGTAAACGAAGCCGCCCTGCTCGAAGATGACGATGCGCCATCCTTCGTCGCGATCGTCGAACGGCTCGTCGATCGAGCCCATCGGGACGTCGGCGGCAGTGAAGTGCCGCAGATCGCGATCGGCGTTTTCCCAGCCGGGAAACCAGGCCAGCTCGCCGTGCGTGGGGCTCACGAAGTGCACGATCTTGCCGGCATCCTCCATCTCGCGGAGCTCGACCGAAAAATCGGGGACGAGCGGCACGGTGGCGAGGTCGATGTCGTTCCAGTTCGTCATTTCAGATCGCAGATCGCAGATCGCAGATCGCAGGTGCGGGTTGCACCTTCTGCGCCCGGCCTGTGCACGATAACGGAGTTTTCGATCGGCTTCACCTGCGATCTGCCATCTGCTATCTGCGATCTGACTACAATCCGAACACCACATGAAGAAGAAGGGCACCACCTGGGACACCGTCGTCAAGCTCGGCCTGGCGATGAGGAAGGTCGAGGAGTCGACCTCCTACGGCACTCCGTCATTGAAGGCGAAGAAGAAATTTCTCCTCCGGCTGAAGGAAGACGGCGAATCGATCGCCATCAAGATCGGATTCGACGAGCGCGAGATGCTGATGAGCGCGAATCCGGAGGCGTTCTACCTCACGGATCATTACCGTCCCTATCCGGCGATGCTGGTGCGGCTGTCGAAGCTGACGCGCGAAGAGCTCTCCGACGTGTTGAAGCTCGCATACGAGTTCGTCACGTCGAAACGGGTGCCCTGAGGACCGACCGCGTCAATCGCGGGTGCGTCCACGCCTGGACCGTCCAATTGATCACTGCGGGGAAATGATTGTGACCTGCTGCGTCTCGTTGTTCGTGATGCTGATCATCGCCCAGATGCGCGTGTCGGGATCCGCGCCACCCGGGACGATGCGCACCGTAGTCGTATTGCCCTGCTTCAGCTGTTTCAGCGATGAGGTCACGTCCACGCTGCCGAACCATGGCGCGTCCTGCGCACTCCGCTGCAACGGGAGCGTGAAGCCAGGAAAGAAATCCGCGTAGGAATACGAGCTCACGTAGCACCCTCCCTCGGGATTCATGTGGACGAGAGACCGACTAGAAGAGCGGCGGCCAGAGCGAGGACACGAAAGAGCAGCGCGTTCATGTCGCTCTTTTGCCATAACTCCGGCCACGAGGAGGTCGTTGTCAGCACAGAGCGAAGTGTGGATGACGCGCGCCGGAGCCCAATCGAAACGGCGACCCGGTGGCCGCCCGTTCTCGAGAAACGAGCGGCTGAAAGCCGGTGCTCCAGGGATCTGCTCAGTCCCCGCCGGTCTCGATGCGGTAGTTCGGCGCTTCCTTGGTGATCACGACGTCGTGGGCGTGAGACTCGCGAAGGCCGGCTACGGTGATGCGGACGAACTGGGCCTTCGTGCGCAGCTCTTCGATGTTCTTCGATCCGGTCAGACCCATTCCCGAGCGCAGGCCGCCGACGAGCTGCGGGATCATCGCGCTGAGCGATCCCTTGTACGGAACCTTGCCCTCAATGCCCTCGGGAACGAGCTTGCCCGCGTCCTCGGTCTCTTCCTGGAAATAGCGGTCCTTCGATCCCTGCTGCATCGCGCCGATCGAGCCCATGCCGCGGTACGCCTTGTACGTCCGCCCCTGGTAGAGGATCGTTTCGCCCGGCGCCTCGTCGGTGCCGGCGAAGAGCGATCCGATCATCACGCAGTGCGCCCCCGCGGCGATGGCCTTGGTGATGTCGCCGGAGAACTTGATCCCGCCGTCGCTGATGATCGGCACGTCGTACTTCTCGGCGGCGCGTGCACACTCCATGATGGCGGTGATCTGCGGAACGCCCGCGCCGGCCACGACGCGCGTCGTACAGATCGATCCCGGCCCGATACCGACCTTCACCGCATCGACGCCGAGCTCGATCAGGTCTTTCGCGCCCTCGTACGTGGCCACGTTGCCGGCAATCATGGCCGTGTCAGGATAGAGCTTCTTGAACTGCCGGATGGTGTCCATGACGCCGGTCGAGTGCGCATGCGACGAGTCGATGACGACGACGTCCACCTTGGCGTCGATGAGCGCACGCGCACGGTCCAGCCCGTCGCGGCCTACTCCGATCGCGGCACCGCAACGCAGCCGCCCCAGCGAGTCCTTCGCCGCGAACGGATACTGCCGCGCCTTCTGAATGTCCTTCACGGTGATCAGGCCCTTGAGGTCGCCATGACCGTCGACGACGAGCAGCTTCTCGATACGGTGATGATGGAGAACATCGCGGGCCTGCTCGAGCGTCGTGCCCACCGGGACCGTGATGAGATCTTCTTTCGTCATCCGGTCGGAGATCGGCAGGTCGAAGCGCGTTTCGAATCGGAGGTCGCGGTTCGTGAGAATTCCGACGAGCCTGCCGTTCGCGTCCGTCACCGGAACGCCCGAGATCTTGTACTTCTCCATCACGCTCATGGCCTCGGCGATGGTCTGCCACGGCCTCATCGTGACCGGGTCGACGATCATCCCCGCTTCCGACCTCTTGACCTTGTCGACCTCTTCAGCCTGCCGCTCGATGGACATGTTCTTGTGGATCACGCCCAGGCCGCCCTGCTGAGCCATGGCGATGGCCAGCCGCGCTTCGGTGACCGTGTCCATCGAGGCGGAGAGGATGGGGATGTTGAGGCGGATGTCGCGCGTGATGCGCGTGCCGACGTCGACGAAGTTGGGATGGATCTCCGATTTGGCCGGCTTCAGCAGCACATCGTCGAACGTGAGGGCGAGCTGAGGCGCCTCGGCGAAGCGATCCGACGGCAGAGGCTCGTGGCGATCGAACTCATGGATGTCAACACGTCCAATGACCGGAACACCGTCTCGCAATACACGTTCGTCGCTCATATCGGCCTCTGAATTTGAGTATAAAACAAGCCCGTTGCACCGAAATTGCACGCCGGAACCGGGACTGCGCCGCGGCCCGGTGCGAGCAATGCGATTTTCGATCGAACAGCGGCACCTCACCGACACGAATGGCCGTCCGATTTCGGGCGGGCACATCCCCGTGTCCTTTCACACCTGCGAGGCCGAGGACGCGACCGATGCAGTGCGGCTGTTCATGAGCGACCACAAGGCCGAGATCATCGGCACGGTGGTCGAGTTTCCCGGCTTCCAGGCGGTGGCCACGCTTCGCAGCCCGCAGGGAGTGTTCACCTTGCAGGTCGCGCCATCGAGCCAGCAGATGCGACGATAGGGCTTCCGTCACTCGGAGCTGGCGGAGCCGCGGCCCCCATCACTCTGAGCCGGCGCAGCCGCGGGGTGGATGGGTGGGTGGAGCGGCGCAGCGCGGCGAAGAGTCTCAAAATTGCACGATCGCGGTGAGCCAGCTGTCACGCGCGATCCATTCCCGCCGGCTAATCGTCCCGGTAAGAGAGCCGCGCTCCACCGCTCCCGCCCAACCGCCACCCCCGCGGTTGCGCCGGCTCAGAATGACGGTGACACCGCTTTCGTGGCCCGGAACGGGTGTCACTTGGCGGCGTTGATCGCGTCGCGCAGCTTGGCGACATCGGGATTGCCGGGCTGCATCTGATCGAGCGTCGCCAGGCGCGTGCGGGCCTGGTCGTAGCGATGCGTTTCGGCGAGCACCAGTGCGGCGTTGTAGGTAGCCTGCCACTGGGACGGCTGCTCGCGCTCGACCTGCTCGAACGCGGCCAGAGCCTTCTCCGACTGCCCCGATTGCTTGTAGCAGATGCCGAGGTCCGTGCGGACGCTGGCATCCTCACGCAAGCTGAGGGCGTGCTCGAGATAGCCGATGGCCTGCGGGTATTTCGCGACGTCCATGTACATGTCGCCGAGCTGGACGAGCGGATCGGGATCGTTCGGATTCGCGGCCGCCTGCTGCTTGAGCGTGTTGAGGCGCTGCAGCACCGCCGCCATCGGCGCGTTCGCCCCGGCCATCGGGCTTCCAGGCATGGCGTTGACCGCAGCCTCGGCGCCGGAGGGCGCCGCATCAGCCGTGGCGACGCCGATTCCGGCCGCCGCGGCGGCATCGCGTCCGGCGAGGTGCGAGCTGGCGAGCTTCGGCCCGATGATGAAGCTGCCGACGATCAGTCCGAGAGCGAGGCCGCAGGCCGTGAAGAAAAGGTTGTCGCGATTCATGGCTCGTGCTTTCCAGTTGAAATTTGAAGTTCGGCATTATGCATGAACCGCCGATCACCCCGATGTCATCCCTCGCTCGAGCTTCCAAGAAACTCCCAGTGTTTGTGCGGGCTCTGGCGTTCGTTGCCCTTCTCCCCGCCGCAGCGGGGAGAAGGTGCCGAAGGCGGATGAGGGGATCTCCTTTTGAACGAGGCCCCGACCCCTCACCCCGGCCCTCTCCCCGCTGCGGCGGGGAGAGGGGGAACGATCGAACGTTTCTTCTCTCCGGTGTCGCGCCTGCGCGATTCGAGCGCTCGGGATGACAGACTCACCCCCGCGTGATGATCTCCTTCAGCATCTGGTCCTGCAGCTGGTACACCGCATAGACGCCGACGTGGTAGTTGTTGAACAGGAACGAGAACGCGTAGATCTTTCCGCTCTGTGCGTGCACGTATCCGGACAGCCCGACCACCCCGACGATGTAGCCCGTCTTGGCGTAGACCTGCCGCGCGTAGGGCGCGGCGCGAAGACGATGCCCGAATTTCGCGTCGGGATCGCCGGAATACGGCAAGGAGCTGACGAAGACCTCGCGGTAGGGCGTGCTCCACATGTAGCGAAGAAGATGGATGAAGGCGTTGGCGGAGGCGCGGTTCTGGCGCGACATCCCGGAGCCGTCGGCCTGGTGGAACTCATCGGCGGGAACGCCGAGCTTCGTGGTCAGCCATTCCGTGACCTCGCCCGTCCCCTCTTTCCACGAGCCTTCGTGCCGTGTCTCGGCGCCGATCATCTTCACGACCTGTTCGGCGTAGGTGTTCTGGCTCTTCTTGTTGATCACGTAGACGAGGATCTCCAGCGGCGTCGCGTGCTGGGCCACGGGCTGCCAGTCCGGGCGTGGATCACGAGGTGTAACGACGATGTGACCGAGGACCTTGATGCCGTTGCGGGCGAAGGTCTCGTTGGTGACCGTGGCGAAGTACTGGATCGGCTCCTCGACGGTGACGAACACTTCGGTCGGCCCCGAGCGCGAAGGCACTCCGCCGCGCACCACGACGTCGTTGGTGTTGCGGATGCGCGTGATGAACGGCAGGCCGCGGCCGGTGACGCAGGTGTTGTCGACCTTCACGAAGCTCGTCGGCGGCTCGAGCTGGACGACGCAGCGCTTGCCGTAGCGGCTGGGCAACACCCGCACCTGAATGCAACCCTCCTGCATCGAGAAGGCAGAGACCGGCGCCTCGTACCAGTTGACGAGCTGGTCGACAGGCCAGGTCGGATGGATGTACTCCGTGTCCATGTAGCCGTACTCGAAGATCAGGTTTCCCTTGATCGTCTTCACTCCGGCACGCTTGAGGTCCGTGGCCCACTCGTCGATGACAGCCGTGGCGTGGCCGTCATGGAATCGGCCGCCGATGGTGGGATCACCGTGTCCGACGATCTTGACGTCGCCGTCGAGCGTGCCGGTCGGATCCACTTTGCCGCTGATGTAGACGGTGGTCAGCACCTTGAAGTCGGGATGAAGGATGTCGATCGCGGCCGCCGTCGTGAAGAGCTTCATGTTCGAGGCCGGCGCAAGCGGTTGATGCGGGTTCTTCTCCGCCACCACGGTGCCGTTGTCGAGCTCCACCACCTGGACACTGACTTCGGAGTTGCGCGCCACGGTGCCGTTGAGCAGCGACTGCAGCCTCTCCGGCAGGGTCGTGCCTCTCGCCACTTCGGCGGGAACGGCGGCCACGGCGCGGCGCCTGACGCTCCGGCGCCGCTTCTTTGCGGCCCAGACATCATGGGGAGCGGCTGTGATGAGGAAGATCAGTGCGAACGCGATCAGGGAGGAACGTCGAAACGTCATCGGGCCGAAGGATACCTTTCTCGCTGCGCCGCCGTGCAAACAGCGTGCAGCATAGAAGCGGGTAGCGGGTAGCGGGTAGGGAGGGCCTACCCGCTACCCGCTACCCGCTACCCGCTTCGAACTGCGCGATCACCGAAGGCAGCTCGTCGAGGTTCGTGATGGTCGCGTCAGCAACGATGTCCAGATCGTGAGCGACCGGCGGAGCGACAGCCGTGCCGCGCAGCGCCGGGATGAAGTGCACCGCGCGCATACCGCACTGTTGTGCGCCGTAGACGTCGACGTAGAGGTTGTCGCCGACGAAGAGCATCTCGTCGTAGCGGACGCCGAGGGCGCTGCGGAGATGCTCGAAGATGGACGGCCGCGGCTTGCACTCCCCGTGCTCGTTGGAGAACACCATGGCGTCGATCGAGCTCGCCAGGTCGAGGCGGCTGAGGACATCCCGAAGCACGTAACCGGGCGTGCGGCCTGTGTTGCTGATCAGACCGACCGAGAGCTCGCGGGCCCGGATCGCCCGCAGCACGTCCTGAGCGCCGGGAACGATGTTGGGGAGGACATCGAGCGCGGCGCGGGCGTAAGCGTGCTCGAGCTCCTCGAGCAACGGCTCGTCGAAGGTTGACGGCTCGATCCCGAGCTCCTCGAGGAAGTGCTCGATCTGGCGCCGGCAGGGAATGTCGATATCGCTCGACCAGTACAGCTCCTGGCAGCGGTGCCACATGTCGCGGTAGGCGCGATGAATGCGCTCCGCTGCGGCGGCGAGCCCGCGGGCGGCCAGAATCTCCTCCAGCCGCCGCAGACGAAGCTGCTGCTGCGCCAGCGAAATCTCCGGCGTGTCGGTGATCAGAGTTTCCCAGAGGTCGAATGCGATCGCTTTCAAGGGCATGACGTTCGTTTCGAGAGGGAGTTACGAGGTTGCGCGGTTCCGCGGTTGCGCGGTTGCGCGGTTGCGCGGTGGAGGAGGAAAGATGAGCACCGAACACCGCGGAACCCCGCAACCGCGGAACCGCGTAACCCGGTCAATTCAACTTCACCCGCCCCGAAAACCCCTCTTCGTATCCGTGGAAGTACTGCAGCGCGGGCTCGGGATGCTTCCAGCAGTAGTAACCGCTGCCGCAGTCGAAGTCGATGAGCCAGAGGCCCTTCACTTCGATGCCGAGCTTCATGACCGCTTCGGCCCAGCGGCCGACGATCGCTTCGTACTCCGGGTCGATCTCCTCGGGCTCGTTCGGCTCCTGTCGTTCGGCGAGCTTTTCGAGCTCGGCAACCGCGTCGCTGGTGAGCTGCTGCACGGCCGGCAGGAGCCCGGCCGCTTCCTCGTAGGTGAAGATGCGCTTCACCGGGTCACGTCGTCGATCCATTTTTCGAACCGTTCCTTGAGCTTCTTCGCTTCGTCGGCGTGATTGGAGGCGCGAAGATCGGCCTCTGCCTTCGCCACACGCCTGCGCGCCTCGTCGAGGTGCTGCTGCAACGACTGCGCACCTTCTTTTTTCCACTCCGGCACTTTCGCCGACCAGCTGGCGAAGTCGTTCTCGTCGATGATCGCGTCCGCCCTGGCCCGGGCCTTGTCGAGCAGCGGCTTGACCGCGGCGCCGTGCTTCGCCAGCCAGCGGCTGATCTTGTCCTCGCGAGCGTAGAGGATGGCGCCGTCGTCGACGGGAGGGCCGACGGCGAACGTGTTGCTGACCTGGAGCTCGTGCTTGTCGGCCGAGAAGAGGGAGTCGGTGACGATGGCCCGCCGGTGGTCGCGGGCCAGCCGCACCGTCACGGCATCACGGCCGTCGACCTTGTCGATGCCGACGACCCGGCCGACCACGACGTCATCTGCGACGACCGGGTCGCCGCGGCGAAGCGAGGAGGCGTCGTCGAAGACGATCGTAGCCTTCACTTCTCCGCGGTGCGCGAACCACCGCGCGCCGAACCAGGCCGCCACGGCCAGGCCGATCATCAGAATCAGGGCGAAGAATCTGCGCATGAGGACGAGTGTAGCGGACGAGGGCAGACGTCCGCCGAGCGAAACCGGGATTGCCAAGCGTTCATTCTTGGGAGATCGCAGATGGGAGATGGCCGATGGCAGATCGCAGGGCGGCGGCAGCAGATCGGAATCTCGCCTGCGATCTGCCATCTGCGATCTCGAGCCCCCTTGTTCTCGCCAGCCAGCAACTTGTGCTAAAACGCACCCTGCATTTCAGAACCCCCGTTTTTCATTTCAGGAGGAGATACCGATGTCGGTAGAGGATAGGGTCAAGTCAATCATCGTCGAGCAACTCGGCGTAGACGCGGACGAGGTCACTCCGGACGCTTCGTTCGTCGAGGACCTTGGCGCCGATTCGCTCGACACCGTCGAGCTGATCATGGCGTTCGAAGAGGAGTTCGGCGTCGAGATCTCCGACGACGAGGCCGAGAAGATCCGCAAGGTCAAGGACGCCGTCGACTACATCGAAAAGCACACCAAGGCGCAATAAAGCAGCGCCGCGTCTTTTTTAGTGCTGAGTACTGAGCACCAGGTACTGAGTGATCCGCAGGGCGAGCTCAGGACCGGTACCCGGTACTCAGCACTTGTTTTGAGGAGCCTTCTTGACCAGACGACGAGTGGTCATCACCGGCCTGGGCATGATCTCCCCGCTCGGGATCGGCAACGAGCCGACCTGGCAGGGGCTCATCGAAGGCCGCTCCGGCATCGGACCGATCACCAAGTTCGACGCCAGTGCCTACGCCTGCCGCATTGCCGGTGAGGTGCGCGGGTTCGATCCTGAGAAGTGGATCGAGAAGAAGGAAGTCAAGAAGTCCGACACCTTCATCCATTACGCGATCGCCGCTGCGCAGATGGCCATCGACGACTCCGCGCTGGACCTCAAGAAGGAAGACCCCGACCGCGTCGGCGTGATCATCGGATCGGGCATCGGCGGGCTTCCGCTGATCGAAGAGACGCATCGCAAGCTCCTGGAAAAGGGGCCGTCGCGCATGTCGCCGTTCTTCATCCCCGGACTCATCGTGAACCTCGCGGGCGGGCACATTTCCATCCGCTTCAACGCCCAGGGGCCGAGCTCCGCGCCGGCCACGGCCTGCGCGACCGGATCGCACGCGATCGGCGATGCCTTCAAGATCATCCAGCACGACGAGGCCGACATGATGTTCGCCGGCGGCAGTGAGGCGGTCATCACCCCGCTGGCCGTAGGCGGATTCTCGGCCATGCGCGCCCTGTCGACGCGCAATGACGAGCCGCAGCGCGCCTCACGCCCGTGGGACGCAGGCCGCGACGGCTTCGTCATGGGCGAGGGCGCCGGCATTCTCATCCTCGAGGAACGCGAGCACGCCCTCGCGCGCGGCGCGAAGATCTACGCCGAGATCACCGGCTACGGCATGTCCAGCGACGCCTTTCACATCACCTCACCGTCGGAAGACGGCGGCGGGATGATGCGAGTCATGCAGCGCGCGCTCAAGGACGCGAAGCTGCAGCCGACTGACATCCAGTACATCAACGCCCACGGAACTTCAACGCCGGTCGGCGACAAGATCGAGACCATCGCCATCAAGCGCGTCTTCGGCGACCATGCCTACAGGCTCGCCATCAGCTCCACGAAGTCGATGACCGGCCATCTCCTCGGCGCCGCCGGCGGACTGGAGTCGGCCATCACGGCGCTGGCCATCACCAACCGCATCCTCCCACCGACGATCAACTACGAGGTCCCCGATCCCGCGTGCGACCTCGACTACGTGCCGAACAAGGCCCGCCCCTTCGACCTCGTGCACGCCATGTCGAACTCCTTCGGCTTCGGCGGCACGAACGCCACGCTGATCTTCTCGCGCCACGAGGGGTAGACGAGTGCTGAGTGCTGAGTGCTGAGTGCTGAGTGCTGAGTGCTGAGTGCTGAGTGCTGAGTCCTGAGTCCTGAGTCGCTGCAGTTCTGTCATTCCGAGCGTCAGCGAGGAATCTGGGCGGGCGGGGCGCGGACTGGTCAGGCTTCAGGCTGGTATGACGCCAGCCACTCCGCAAACGTTCCATGCCCGTGCTCGCGAGCCACCTCCGCCGACGTCTTGCCGTCGCTCCCGGCGGCATCGCCGTGCGCGCCGTGATTCAGGAGCAGCGTGGCCATGCGCATGTCGCCACGGCCGGCGGCCGTGTGCAGAGGCGTGTACTCCATCTGTTGTCGCGCATCTGGATTGGCCCCGCGGCTGAGCAGGAGCTCCATCATGTCGTGATCACCGACCGCCGCAGCGGCGTGCACCGCGCCGACGCGCATGGCATTGCTCGACTGCTGGTGGATGTCCGCGCCCGAATCGAGCAGAAACCGGTCCACCTCGGGATGGCCGAAAAACGTGGCGAAGCCGATCGGTGCGAATCCGTCCACGCTGTGTCGGACCAGCAGCGAGCGGTCGCCGGCGATCATGCCGCGCACGGCTTCGAGATCGCCGCGCGCGCACGCCTCGAAAAAGCCCGCCGGCGCGCCGCGCTCGGCCAGCAGCCGCCCGAGAGGCGCGTGACCGTGATAGATCGCGGTGAGGATCGCACCCACGCCGTTGCCGTCCACGGCGCGGACCACCGAAGGGTTCACGTCAATCAATCGCGACACACGGGCGGTCTCGCCCGCGCTCACGGCGGCGATGAACTCCTCGCTGTGACTCATGGGGAAAATGGTACCAATTGCGCGGATCTCAATGACACGAAAACAGCAAACGCCTCATCTTTAGGAACATCTCAGCCTACAATGGTCGTTGGTAATCATCATGAGCGACAGAATTCCGATTCAGAAGGCCAAAAAGCTCATCACGGTTTCCGAGCGCAACCTCCAGAACGCTGCCACCCGCCTCCTCCCGAAGCACAACAAGCTGGTCTCGACGGAAGTCGAATACCTCCGCCGCGTGCTTCCCGACAAGGCGACCCAGGTTGAGATCGACGAGAAAGTCCTCGCCGTTCGCAAGCTTCCCTGGTCCGAGCTCGTTGCCGACTAGCGCCGAAACCGTGATCCTCATCGACGAACCGGCCTGACGGACGACCGGCCAATCGAAGAGCAACTCCGCAGCGCCCCCTCAGCAGTTCCCTCTGCAACGACGCAGCCCCGCCGTTCACGATCACTGCACCCTCTCGAAGCGAACATTCGCGCAGAAGAAGGACAGGCTGAGAGCGCGTCGTCCAGGGCGGTGAGAATCCTTGGCTTCGAGGCGTGATGAGGCGGCGGAGCCGCCGACTCAATTTACAGTAGCGGCGGCCGTCAGGCCGTCGTCCGATCGGTCCAACGCAGCGTCTGAGCGCGCGAAGCGCGCGACAGACACCAGGAACCAGCCTTCTGTCGGGCACTCCGTGCCCTCGACGGCTGACGCGATCACCCGTTTCGGCGGCCTAACGGCCGCCGCTAAATTCTTGCGGCGGCTACGCCGCCTGGCCAGCCGCGGCGGGAGCCGCCGAGAACTTCGCGCTCCTCGTCTTTGCCGCCGCGTGGCAACATAGACGAGGAGCTGAGACCGATGACCTATTGCGCCGTCGCACCCGGACATCCGCTGCACGGGCCGTATCACGACACCGAATACGGATTCCCATTGCGCGACGACGACCGTCTCTTCGAACGCCTCGTGCTGGAGATCAACCAGGCCGGGCTGTCGTGGCTGACGATTCTCAAAAAGCGCGAGGCGTTCCGCGAAGCGTTCGACGGTTTCGCGATCGAGCGCGTGGCGCGCTTCACTCCGACGCGACGGGAGCGGCTGATGGGGAACGCGGACATCATCCGCAACCGCCTGAAGATCGAAGCAGCGGTCGAAAACGCGCGGCGCATCGTGAAACTGCAGAAGAAACACGGTTCCTTCGCGCGATGGCTCGATGCGCAGCATCCGCGGCCGAAGAGCGACTGGGTCCGGCTGTTCAAATCGGAGTTCGTCTTCACGGGCGGCGAGATCACCGGCGAGTTCCTGCTGAGCACCGGCTACCTGCCCGGCGCGCACGTCGAGGACTGCCCCGTCTACGCGCGTGTCCTCGCGGCAAGGCCGCCATGGGCGCGATCGTCACGAACTTCCACTCCGTCATCCTGAGCCGCCGGAGCCGCGGGGGTGGCGGGTCGGTGGAGCGGCGGAGGACGGCGAAGGACCCCCTGCAATTTCATCATGGGCTGGGCGGTGGAACCGTGATCGCGAGACGCATGATGCGCGATCGAAGTTCTCGATGCTGTCCATCTCCGGTGCGTTGAGCAGGCGGCCGTCGAGTGCGTGCGTCCAGCCGTGGTAGCCGCACTGCAGGACGGGACGCTGTCCGCTGTCGTGGGCCACCGGGCCGGCGCGATGGCGGCAGACATTCGACATGGCCCGCAGGACGCCGTCGGATCATTGATGATTGATGAACCGCAGAGAGGATTGACAGTCTTCGGTTCATCAATCATCAATCTCAGATCTCAACCCCCCCGGTCATCGGTTCATAAATCATCAATCTCAGATCCTAGATATCCGTCCGCCTGGTCCGCCATCGCATGACCAGGAACATCGGCACACTGAGCGCCAGAAGAGCCAGCGCCCAGATGCTGTCGCGTGGATCGGCGGCGATCGCTCCGCCCAGGAAGGCGACGGAAGCGAGCAAGGCAAGCCCGGTCGTGTACGGGTGACCCCAGCTGCGGAACGGCCGCGGTACATCGGGCTCGCGTCTGCGGAGGACGAACAGCGAAAGGAACGACAGCGCGTAGTTGGCCACGAAGAAGAAGGCCAGTTTGGCGATCACGTTCTCGAAGGTCCCCGTGACGATGAAGACCGCCGCCAGCGCGCTGCTGAACAGCAGGGCCACGTCAGGGGTGCCGCCGGCGTTGACCTCGCGGGCGCCGCGCCAGAAGAGCCGGTCCTGGCTCATCGCATAGAGGACTCGCGGAGCCATCAGGATGCTGGAGTTCACGGCGCTGAAGAGCGCCACCACCATGAGGCTGCGCAGGATCGTGTCGCCGTGGGGGCCGAACAGGTAACGCGCCACGACGCCGGCCGCGAGCTTGTTCCCGGCCATCGACCCGAGAGGGACGACGCGCAGAAAGGCGACGTTCAGCAGCAGGTAGATGGCAATCACCATGAGCACGCCGCCGAACATCGAGCGGGGGATGTCGCGACCCGGCTTCTTCACCTCTTCCGAAAAGTAGACCACCGCCGACCAGCCGTCGTACGTGTAGATCACAGCCTGCAGCGAAAGAACGAATGCCACCAGCAGCGATCCTTCGCGCTCGGTCTCGAACGCGCTGTGCATCGGATTGCGACTGCCGAGGGAGAAGCAGGCCACGATCAGCACGAGCAACGCGGCCACCTTCAGGAGACTGGTCAGGTCCTGCGTTGCCGCTCCGGAGCGGACCCCGAACCACTGGACGAGCGTGAACACCGCCACCACGGCCAGGGCGACGGCCTCGATGATGCGCAGCCTCGGAAAGAGCACGATCGAGTACTCGGCGATGACGATGGCCATGGCCGCGGAGGAACCGCAGGTGGAGATCCAGTCGCTCCAGCCGACGATGAAGCCGGGGTAGTCGCCCAGCGCGCGCCGGACGAAGACGTACTGGCCGCCGGAGCGGGGCGTCATCGCGCCGAGCTCGGCCAGGGCATTCGACCCGAGCAGAGCGTAGAGCCCACCGATGATCCAGATGGAAGCAAAGGCCCAGAAGGTCGGCAGGTGCTCGGCGATCTCGCCAGGCGTGCGGAGAATTCCGGCGCCGATCGTGTTGCCGATCGTCACGGCCAGACCGAAGGTCACCCCTAAAACGGCGATCAGCCTGCCGCCGCGACGCTCGAGCACCGCAAGAGTTTAAGGGATCAGGCCGCTGGCACGGCGGGATTTGAGTCCTGAGTCCTGAGTGCTGAGTCCTGAGAGGCATCGCGCACTCAGGACTCAGCACTCAGGACCCAGGACTGGGAGAGGCTACTGGGTGATGATCAGCTCCACGCGCCGGTTCTGCTGCCGTCCGGCCGCGGTCTTGTTCGTGGCAATGGGCTCACTCTCGCCCTTGCCGACGGCCGTGACGCGATCCGCCGGGATTCCCTGGGCGACGAGGTAGTCGCGAACCGCCTGAGCGCGCTTGTCGGAGAGCTCCATGTTCTTCTCCGACGTGCCGACGTTGTCGGTGTGTCCCTCGACCGCGACCTTGACGTTGCTGTCGTCCTTGAGGCGCGCAGCGATCTTCTGCAGGGTATTCTTTGCGCCTTCCTTGAGCGCGGTCTTGCCGGTGTCGAAGAAGATGCCCGGCAGCGTGACGATGAAGCCGCGATCGGTTTTCTTCGTGGCCGCCAGGCGGGCCAGCTCCTGCTGCATCTGCATCTGCTTCATTTCGGCGTCGCGCTGAGCCAGCTGCTGACGGGCTTTCTCGAGCTCGGCAGCCTGCTGCTGGGCCTGCTGGGCCTGCAACTGGGCCTGCTGCTGGGCCTGGGCGGCCTGCTGCTGGGCCTGCTGCGCGGCTGCGGTGGCCTGTTGGGCAGCCTGCTGGGCCTGCTGAATCTGCTGCTGCATCTGCTGCGCCTGTGCCTCAGCCTGCGCTCGGCGCTGCTGAGCGGCCGCAATGGCGGCCTGATTCTGCTGATCGATCCGGGTGCGCATGCTCAGGTCGGCGTCGCGCTCGCGGCGCAGGGCGTCGAGTTGCTGTTGCTGGGCAATGAGCTCCTGCTGGCGCTGCGCGAGGACGTCCGGCGCGAGCGCGCCCGACTGCTGCGAGGTTTGCAGCTGATTGCGGAGGCTGTCGACCTGGCTGGAGAGCGAGTCGACGTTCGCCTGTTCACGCGCCTGGATCGCTCGGAGGGCGATCTGCTGGTCTTCCAACTGGCGGCGTGCGGAGTCGACATCCGAAGCGTTGCCGCTGGCCAGGGCATTTTCGTAACGCGTGTAGGCCTGGTCGACCTGTTGTTCGGCGAGGGTGCGCGCGGTCCGGTCCTGCTCGATCCGGGCCTGGGCGGCCTGCTGGCTCGCCAGGATCTGCTGCCGGAGCTGGTCGAGCTGGGCCTGCTGGGCCTGGCGACTGGCCTGCTCCTGGGCGAGCTGCGCCTGAAGTGCGGCGGCCTGGCGCTGCGCCTCTTCGCGCTGCGCGCGTTCTGCCGCGGCCTGGCGCTCGCTTTCCGCCTGAGCGAGCTGCGTGCGCTGGAGCTGCAGCGGCGCCAGCTGTGTCGTGGCGCTGTTGCCGCGGGCGGTGTAGTAGGCGCGGCGCGCCATCATTTCGGAGACGTAGGCAAGATAGTCGGCGCTGTCGCTGTTGCCGGCTCCGCGGGCGATCTTCCGTGCGGACCCGAGGTACTCCTGTGCGGTCTTGAGATCGTCCGGCGCGACCTGGTCGCCGCCGGCGGCCTTGGCCGCATCGACGATGCCCTGGGCGTAGGCGATGCGCTCCTTCGACGTCGAGCCGCGGTTCAGGTCGATGGTGGGCGATTCCTCGACCAGGTTCACCGTGGCCTTACCGCCGAAGCGGTTGATGTCGTTCTGCAGAGAGGTGATGGCGGCGTTGGTGCCGATCCATCGTGACTTGGCCAGTGCTGCGCGGGAGGCCCAGAGCGCCTCGATGGCCCAGAGGCGCGACTGTTCCCGCGTGCTGCTTTTCGGCGCGTTCCAGTTCTGCTGCGCGAATTGCAGGCGGGCGGCCGCTTCGTCATAAAGACTCTTCGCGTACTGCATGGCGCCGTTCTGTTCGGCCACCTTCAGAGCCGCCTGCGCCTCATTGAGGTTGGCGAGCTCCTGCTGCGCGACGCGGTCCTTCGCTGTGGGCGTCTGAGCCAGTAACGGTGCAGCGAGGAACCCCATGAGCAGCACCGCGATGACAGATCGATGCATACATCCTCCTTCGTTCCGTGGGTTGGACTTTAGCCGACTTGGGCAATTTGAGTGCAATTTCCAGGCGGCGCTGGTGACGAGTGTCAACTGGACTCGATGTTGCGCGCGGGTTAGGCGCCCTCCGTCATCCTAATCCTGAGCCGGCGCAACCGTGCCCCCGTCATCCTGAGCCGGCGGAACCGCGGGGGTGGTGGATGGCGGGAGCAGTGAAGCGCGGCGAAGGATCTCTTACCGGGACGATTGGCCGGCTGGAGACTCTTCGCCGCGCTCCGCCGGCTCGGAGTGACGGAGGGCCGACCGGCTCAGAGCGACGGCGGCCGCCTCAGCTGCCCGTTCCGGATCTCCTCGATGACGACCTTCTTGCCGACGGGATTGCGATCAGGACCGAGCGTGATCGTGCCCGTTACGCCCGGGAAATTCTTCGTGGCCGCAATGGCATCGCGCAGCGAGGAGCCATCGGGCTTCTTTGCGCGCCGCATCGCGTCGGCCAGAACCCTCGCGGCGTCGTATCCCAGAGCCGCCATCGAGTCGGGTTTCACGCCGAATCGCTGCCTGTACTTGTCGACGAAGTTGCGCACGATGGCCGCCGAATCGTCCACGAAATAGTGGTTCGAGTAGTAGCAGCCGTCGAGCGCCTTGCCGCCGATCTCGATCAGCTTCGGCGATTCCCAGCCGGCGCCACCCGCCAGCGGCACCGTGATGCCGAGCTCTCGCGCCTGCCGGGCGATCGGTCCGATGTTCGTGTAGTACCCCGGTACGAACAGCACCTCCGGGTTCGACGGCTTGATGCTCGTGAGCTGCGGGCGGAAGTCGCTGTCGTCGCTGGTGTAGCTCGCGCGCGCCACGATCCGGCCGCCCAGCTTCGTGTAGCGCTGCTCGAACACGCGTCCCAGTCCCTTCGAGTCGTCGCTCCTGACGTCCGTCAGCATGGCCACGCGCCTGGCGCCGAGGTTCTTCGCGATGAACTCCGCCAGGGCCTGCCCCTGCTCCTCGTCGGTGAAACACATGCGGAAGATGCAGTCGCCCTTCTTCGTGACCCCGGGATTCGTGGAGGAGGGCGTGATCATCGGAACGTGATCGGCCTGGGCGATCGGAGCCGCAGCCAGGGAAGCCGACGAGGCCACCTCGCCGAGAAGGGCGACGACCTTGTTCTCGGAGATCAGCTTCGTCACGGCGTTTGCCGCTTCGTCCGGGTTCGACTCGTCGTCCTCGGTGATGATCTTGATCTTCCGGCCGTTCACGCCACCTTTCTCGTTGATCTCGTCGATGGCCATCATGATTCCGTCGTGTGTGGAGGTACCGAACGTCTCCTGGGCTCCCGTGAGCGAGCCGAACTCGCCGACCAGGATGTCGCCGCCGGCCGGAGTGGTGCCGCGGGTGACGTTCTCGGTCTTCGGAGCACAGGCGAGAAAGGCGAAAGAGAGGGCAGCCGCGATTGCGATCAGAGCTCTGTTTGGCACGTCGTGGCAGGCGGGTGCATTACCTCTGCCAGCACCGGAGCGCAGGTGGCACCCACCTGCGGTCTGCGGTCCGTGGTCTGCCATCTGCGCTCTACAAATTCACCCAAACGCTCTTCGTCTGCGTGTACTTCTCCAGCGCGTCGCGGCCCTGGTCGCGGCCGAAGCCGGACTCCTTGAAGCCGCCGAACGGCAGGGCCGGGTCGTAGAGGTTGTACGTGTTGATCCAGACCGTACCGGCCTTGATGGCGCGGGCGATGCGATGAGCCTTGGAGATGTCGCGCGTCCAGACCGCGGCGGCCAGACCGTACATGGTGCCGTTCGCCTTCTCGACGGCATCGTTCGCGTCGGAGAAGCGGATCGTGGCCAGCACCGGTCCAAAGATCTCCTCGCGGGCGATGGTCATCTTCGGATCGACGTCGTCGAAGATCGTCGGCTTCACGAAGTAGCCCTTGCCGGTGCCGATGTCGGTGCGCTCGCCGCCGATGACGAGCTTTGCGCCCTCGTTCTTCCCCGACTCGATGTAGCGCAAGACCGTGTCCATCTGCACCTTCGAGACGATCGCGCCGAGGCGCGTCTTCGGATGGAGCGGATCACCGGCGACCATCCTGGAGGCGCGTTCCGACACCTTCGCCAGCAGCTCGTCGTGGACGGAGTCTTCGACGAGCAGACGCGAGCCTGCTGCGCAGACTTCGCCCTTGCCGTAGAAGATCGCGTTCAGCGCGCCGCGCGCCGCGGCATCGAGATCGGCGTCGGCGAAGACGACGTTCGGCGACTTGCCGCCGAGCTCCAGCGACACTTTCTTGAGCGTCTTCGCGGCGCGAGCCATCAGCGCCTTGCCTACTTCCGTCGATCCGGTGAAGGCGATGGCGTCGACGCCGGGATGATCGGCGATGGCGGTGCCGGTCACCTTTCCCGGCCCCGGCACGATGTTCAGAACGCCGGCGGGAAGGCCGCACTCGCGGGTGTACTCCGCGAATTTCAGAATCGACAGCGAGGTGTTCTCCGCGGGCTTGAGGACGACGGTGTTCCCGCAGGCCAGCGCCGGAGCGATCTTCCAGACGGCAAGCATCAGCGGGAAGTTCCACGGCGTGATCGCGCCGACGACGCCGACCGGCTCGCGCAGCGTGTACGTGAAGGCGTTCTCGGCGATGGGGATCGTCTCGCCCGTCACTTTTCCGGCCCAGCCGGCAAAGTAGTCGAGGCACTCCGCCGCGGCCGGAGTGTCGACGAACTGTGACTCGAAGATCGGTTTGCCGTTGTCGATGGTCTCGATCCGACCGATCTCCTCGGCTCGTGCGCCCAGCATCTCCGCGAGGCGGAAGAGGATCTTGCCGCGATCGCGCGGCTTCATCTTCTGCCACTCGCTGCCCGGTTCCATCTGCGCACGCGCGGCGCGCACTGCGGCGTCGACGTCCTCCACGCCCGCCGAGGCGACCTTCGTGATCGCCTCCTCGGTCGCGGGATTGACGGTGGTGAATGTCTGTCCTGCTTTCGCGTCGACGAACTCGCCGTTGATGAAGAGCTGGTTGCGGAATCCCGTGCTTTCTGCGGTTGCGGTCATGGCGATCGATGCTAGCGCAAACGTGAATTGGGGTGCGGACGTCTCGTCCGCCGACGACGGACGCCCCGTCCGGCGCTTTGGAAGACCGCGGGACGGGACGTCCCGCGGCTGCGGGCGGGACGCCCGCACTCCTAGGCGCCGACCGCCGACTCCACGTACGGCGTGATGTCGAAGTTGTGGAGATAGAGGTCGTGGATCTCTTCCATCTCGGCGTCGTTCAGCGGGTCGTAGGCCGAGGCCCCGGCGAACTCCTCGAGCTGCTCGAGGTTGTAGATGTTCGGCAGCGCCGAGAGGATCGACGGATGCGCGTAGAGCCAGAGCATCGCCAGCTGCCCGATGCTGACGCCGCGCTGCTCGCAGAAGGGAGTCAGGCGCTCGATCTTCTGCAGCCCTTCGATGAGCCACGCCCGCGGGCGGTGCGAGCGGTGGTCGCTCTCGTCGAATTTCGTCTCCATCGTGTACTTCCCCTCCAGCATTCCGGAGGAGTGCGTGACCCGGATGAGGAACTGCGGCCCGCCGCGAGCCAGAGCCGGCGTCTTCCACGAACGGAACGACGGGTCATACGACGCGGTCGGCTCGCAGAGCTTCTTGTGCGTCTCACCGCGCCGGGCCTCCTCGGCTCCCGCGTACGTCCGCCCTTCCTCTGCCGTCTCCGCGGCCAGGATGAACTCGCGGCCGGGGTCCTGCTCGAGGATGTTGAAGATCATCTGGGTCACCGGCGCCTTGCGGACGGCGTTGGCGTAGATGCCCTCATCGCGCCAGCCGATGGCCGGCCCGAGCGACGGGCCGTAGGAGCGGATCTTTCCTTCGCGCTTGAGCGCCTCGAGCGTTTCCCAGTGCTCGTCCTCGAGCAGCTGCACCACGCGCGGGTTGTGAGGCTGGTAAATGTCGATGTGATCGCGGCCGAGGCGCTTCAGCGATTGCTCGCAGGCAAAGCGCACGAACTCCGGGCTCATGTTCTGCGGAAGCTCGCGCTGGCCGCGGGGCCGCTCGGGATGGTTGTAGAAGTCGTAGCCGAACTTGGTGCCGACCACCGTGTCGGCGTGTTCCCGCAGGATCGGTTGCAGCACCGTCTCGCCGCGGCCGTTGCCGTACGCGTCGGCCGTGTCGATGTAGTTGACGCCGCGGTCGAGCGCGGCGCGGATGAGGTCCTGCGCCTGCGCGTCGGTGTAGCTGCCCCACCATCCGGTGGTCACCGTCCAGGTCCCGAAGCCGAGCTCGGAAACCCTCAAGTCCGTTCCGTGCAATGAGCGGTATCGCATGTGAATGTGATCTCCCAGAAGGTGGGATGGTAACAAAGTGGACCGCAGACCGCAGACCGCGGACCGCAGACCGCAGGAAGGCGCAACCAACCTCTGCGGTCTGCGGTCTGCGGTCTGCGGTCTCGCCCCCCCCCTACTTCCCGGCAAAGCTCGGCTTGCGCTTCGAGTTGTACGCGCCGAGCCCTTCTTTGGCGTCGGCGCTCTGGAAGAGCTGCTGCTGCAGTTCGCGCTCGACGGCCAGCGCGCTCTCGAACGGGATCTCCCAGCCGGTCTGCACGGCGCGCTTGATCCGTCCGACCGCTCGGGAGGCCTTGTTCGGCGGGCAGAAACTGCAGGCGTACTCCATGACCCGGTCCCACCACGTCTTGCCGCCTTCTTCGGCCGGCCAGATGTAGTTGACGATGCCGAGGTCGCGGGCCACTTCGAAGTCGAAGAGGGTGCCTTCGACCATCAGCTCGATGGCCTTCGACTTGCCGACGATGCGCGAGAGCCGCTGCGTGCCGCCCGTTCCCGGAAGCACACCGAGCGTGACTTCGGGCAGTCCGACTTTGCCTGCGCCCTCTTTGGCGATGCGGATGTCGGCGGCCATGGCGATCTCCAGACCGCCGCCGACGGTGTGGCCGTTCATGGCCGCGATGACCAGCTTCGGCGTCTGCTCGAGCCGGTTCAGCGTCTCGTTCGCATGCAGGCAGAAGTAGTACTTGAACTGCGGCGTGACCTCGGAAAGCATCTTGATGTTCGCGCCGGCGGAGAAGAACTTGTCCCCCGCTCCGCGCATCACGATGACGTGCACGTCGTCGTCCATGCGAGCGCGCAGGATGCACTCGTCGAGCTCGCGGTTCATCTCGTAGGTGTAAGTGTTCGCGGGCGGATCATTCAATTCGAAGATCGCCACGCCCTTCTCCACCCGGTAATCGATCAGGTTTGCAGACATGGGCAGATGTCCTCCGTCAGTTTGGGCGCGGATTGTAGACCATTGCGAATTGCGGATTGGGAAGTGGAAATTGCGAATTGCGAGGATCCGTCATCCTGATCCTGAGCCGGCGAAACCGCAGTCCCGTCACTCTGAGCCGGCGCAACCGCGGGGGTGGTGGTTGGGCGGGAGCGGTGGAGCGCGGCGAAGAGTCTCTTACCGGGACGATTGGGAAGCTTGAGACTCTTCGCCGCGCTGCGCCGCTCCACCCAACCTCCTTCCCTGCGGCTCCGCCGGCTCAGAGTGACGGGATTGGCTCAATCCGCAATGCGCAATCCGCAATGTCCCCACGGCTCCGCCTGCCACGTTCATCCTCTCCGGCTCTGTCTGGCACCGCCGTTGCTCAATTGGAGGTGTCCGGCGCGAGGACGCCGGCATCGACTGGAGGAAATGAATGAACATCATCGGATGGCTGATTTTCGGACTGATTGTCGGCGCCATCGCCAAGTTCCTCATGCCCGGAAGGGATCCCGGCGGCTGGATCGTGACGATCCTGATCGGCATCGCCGGCTCGTTCATCGGGGGCTTTCTCGCCTCAACGTTGTTAGGCCGGCCGGAGCAGACCGCGGGCTGGATCGGGTCGATCGTCGGCGCGATCATTCTGCTGTTCATCTATCGCCTCATCGTGGGCCGTCGTTCTGTGATCTGAGCGGTCTCCTTGACGCGAATCAACAAGGGCCTCGCGGAAGCGGGGCCTTTTTGTTGCGGGTTCCGAGGTTGCGAGGTTGCGAGGTGTTCGGCCGAGGGATTTGCGCGCAGCCCGCACACCTCGTGACCTCGTGACCTCGTGACCTCGCGACCCCGCAACCTCGCGACCCCGCAACCCCGCAACCCCGCACCCCCCCCCACCTCCCCGTCCGATCAGGTCTTTCCGACGGCGACTCTTCAACAAACTGTGACGAACTCCGTACGCTCATCGACCCGCGTAACGTAATTTTGGGAACTTCGTCTCAACGGATATGGCCGGTTGCGCTACGCTGGCACCACGGGTGCACGCGATTTCCGCGGCGTCGAGGTTGAAGTTCCCACCCGAATTCGCACGGCACGGCCGGCTTCCCAACAGCAGAGTGAGCCAAGAGGAGTCAGGAAACTTATGAGTATGAGTCAGTCCACGAAACGCTTGTTGTCGACCATGGCGATCATCATCGCCTCGGTTGCGTTTGGCGTCCTCATCAGCGCGGATCTCGGAATGATCCGGACGTCGCACGCGCAGCAGATCACCACGGTGCCCTCCCCCCAGGGACCCATCACGACGATGACCATCCCGTCGTTCGCCGACGTGGCCGCCCGCGTGATGCCCGCCGTGGTTTCCATCACGTCCACCGAGATCGTGAACGTCCCGGCCAATCCGCACGGATTCGGCTTCGGCGGCATGGACCCGTTCGATTTCTTCTTCGGGCCGAACCAGCAGGGGCCGGGGCAGCGCAACCCGCGGATGCCGCGACGAGGCCAGCCGCAGACGCCGAGCAATCCCGATGACCAGACCGAGCAGCGCGCCGGCGGGTCGGGATTCATCATCTCGCCCGACGGATACATCCTCACCAACAACCACGTGGTGGAAGGCGCCTCCAAGGTGCAGGTCCACTACGGCGCGGACGAGAACGGCAACGGCGGAGAGACGGTCGACGCCAAGATCATCGGCCGCGATCCTTCGACCGACATCGCCCTTCTGAAGATCGACGTCGGCCATCCGCTTCCCACCGTTCCCCTCGGCGACTCCGACCGCGCTCGCAACGGTGACTGGGCGATCGCCATCGGCAATCCCTACCAGTTCGAGAACACGCTGACCGTCGGCGTCATCTCCGCCAAGGGGCGCGCCCTCGGCCTCAGCGAGGAGACCCGATCCTTCGAGAACTTCATCCAGACCGACGCCGCCATCAACTTCGGCAATTCCGGCGGCCCGCTGCTCAACATCAACGGCGAGGTCGTCGGCATCAACACGGCCATCCGCGGCGGCGGAGCTCAGGGCATCGGCTTCGCCACGCCGATCAACACCGCCAAGCGCCTGCTGCCGCAGCTGAAGCAGGGCAAGGTCGTTCGCGGCTACCTCGGGATGCAGATCACCGAAGTGGGCGAGAACGAGCAGAAGGCCTTCAATCTGCCGGCGGCTCGTGGAGCGCTCGTGCAGATGGTCGAGCCGGGCAAGCCCGCCGATCGCGCCGGGATCCAGCACGGTGACGTCATCGTCGACATCGACGGACGCACGATCCAGAACAACCGCCAGCTCATCGACTACATCTCCTACCTGCCGGTAGGGACGGAGGTGAAGATCGGTCTCATCCGGAACGGCCGGCACATGGTCGTCACGGCCAAGACCGCCGAGCGTCCGCCCGACGTCGCGCAGGCAGAAGAGACGACGCCAGGGGCGACCGCTCCGGCGCATGACAAGCTCGGACTGTCGGTCCAGGACCTCACGGCGGGTCTCCGCCAGCAGTACGGGCTTCCGGACAACATCACGGGCGTGCTCGTGACCGGTGTCCGCGACGTCTCCGCAGCCGGTGAGGCCGGGTTCAGCGAAGGCGACGTCATCACTGAGCTTCAGGGACAGAAGGTCACCAGCGTCGACCAGTTCCGCCGTCTGCTCGACAGCTTCAAGAGCGGCCAGTGGATCCGGATGTACGTGACCACACCGACGCGCCAGGGCCGTCCGTTCTCGTCCTACCGCGCGCTGCAGATTCCGTAGTCGAAAGAACGGGGGCGCGGTCGGAAGAACCGCGCCCCCGGAGCAGATGGTCCCGGGTCCCTCTCCCCAGGACCGCCCGGCGCACAGGAGGGGTGCGCCTAACAGCAGCGGGTAGCGTGTGGCGTGTAGCGGGCAGGAGCCCTTTCGGCCCTGCTCACTACACGCCACCCGCTACCCGCTCGTTGTTTCGTGGTTGTCGTCCTAGTCGCTGAGATTGCGAATCACCGTCGGAATATCGAGGTCATTGCCGAAATCACTCGACGCCATCGGCCCGAACCCGCCGCTGCCGTCGGTCCGTGTGGATCCCTTTCGAAAAAACGGGGGATCGTAGATCTCCCCCTCCGCGCCGATCTGAGGCGGCGCCGGCGCTTCCTGCGTCACCTCGTGCTGGCCGGCCAGGTCTCTCGGCGCGAAAGGCCGATACGGAATCGCGGGAGCCGCCGCCGCGCCGCGCGCTGCCGCCGGTGCCGAGAGCTGCTCGCCGCGGGTGTTCAGAAATCCCTTGGTGGCGGAGTCGAAACCGGTCGCGATCACCGTGACCTTGACCTCGTCCTTCATGGCCGGGTCGATGACGGTGCCGAAGATGATGTTCGCCTCCTCGTCCGCCGCTTCCTGGATGATCGAGGCCGCTTCATGGACCTCGAAGAGCGTCATGTCGCTGCCGCCGGTGACGTTGATCAGCACGCCCTTGGCGCCTTCGATGGAGGCCTCTTCGAGCAGCGGCGAGGAGATGGCGCGCTGCGCCGCTTCCACCGCGCGATGCTCCCCGCTCGACACGCCCGTGCCCATCAGGGCCATGCCCATGCCGTGCATGATCGTCTTCACGTCCGCGAAGTCGAGGTTGATCTCGCCGGGGACGGTGATCAGATCGGAGATGCCCTGCACGGCCTGCCGCAGGATGTCGTCGGCCATCTTGAAGGCGTCGTTGAGCGAGGTGCCGCGCTCGACGAAGTTCAACAGCCGCTCGTTCGGAATCGTGATGAGGGTGTCCACCGTGTCGCGCAAGGCCCGGATCCCCTGCTCGGCCTGGACGCGCCGGCGCTTCCCTTCGAAGGCGAACGGCTTGGTGACCACGGCCACGGTCAGCGCGCCCAGCTCCGCCGCCAGCGAGGCGATGATCGGAGCGGCGCCGGTGCCGGTCCCACCGCCCATGCCGGTGGTGATGAAGATCATGTCCGCGCCGCTGAGCGCCTCCAGGATCCGGTCGGTGTCCTCCAGCGCGGCCTGCTTGCCGACTTCGGGATTCGCGCCGGCGCCGAGGCCCTTGGTGAGCTTGCCGCCGATCTGAATCTTGATCGGCGCCAGCGAGTGCCGCATGGCCTGGACGTCGGTGTTCGTGATCATGAACTCCACGCCCCGGATGCCGGCCTGAATCATGCGGTTGACGGCGTTCCCACCACCCCCACCAACCCCGATGACTTTGATCTTGGCGGTGAGCTGTTCGTCGTCCATCGTGACCGTCAGCTTCGGATCGCCAGACTTCTCGTCAAATGTAATCATTAACCGTCTCCCGGAATGGTACCAATTTCTGGCTAGTTTTCGAACAACTATTTACGTGTCAGACCGCAGACCACAGACCACAGACCACAGACCACAGACCACAGACCACAGACCACAGACCACAGACCGCAGGTCGGGACCGTGGACGCGGAACTCTCTGCGGTCTGCGGTCCGTGGTCTGCCGTCTGTTCCTTCTAGCTCGACGCAAACCACTGCTTCATCGTGTCCGCCACCCGCGCCAGTCCGCGCCGCGGCTGACGGCTCCTCTTGGCCTGATGGCGGAAACCCCACAGCAGCAGGCCCGCGGCTGCAGCCCACTCCGGCCCGTTGACCGTGTCGGCCAGGCCGCCCAGACCGCGCGGCACGCCCTTGCGCGCCTGCTGATCGAAGATCTGCTCGACCATCTCCACGACCCCGTCCATCTCCGCGCCGCCGCCCACCACCACGACGCCCGAACGGATCTCCTTCTCCAGCCCTACCTTCTCCAGATCGCGGTAGACGAGCTTGGCGATCTCTGCGGCCCGCGGCTCGAGGATTCCGGTCAGCTCCTGCTTGGTGAGGATCTTCGGCGCCCGTCCGCCGACGGTCGGCACCTCGATGGGATCATCCTCGGTGACCAGCGAGGCCAGCGCGCAGCCGTAGCGCTTCTTGATCCGCTCGGCGTCCTCCATCGGTGTGCGCAGGACCACGCTGATGTCGCTCGTGAAATGGCCCGCGCCGACCGGCAGCACGTTCGTATGGACGACGTTCCCTTCCAGGAACACTGCGTAATCGGTCGTGCCGGCGCCGAGGTCCATGAGCAGGACGCCCATCTCGCGCTCGTCCTGGGTGAGCACTGCCTCGGCGGCGGCCAGCTGCTCGAGGACGAGCTCCTGCACGGCGATGCCGGCCTTGTTCACGCAGGTGAGCACGTTCTGGTTGTGCGTCCGCGCGCCGGTGACGATGTGGACGTTCGCCTCCAGGCGGGTGGCCGTCATTCCCTGAGGGTCATGGATGCCGTCCTGGCCGTCGACCACGAACTCGCGGGGGATGACGTGCAGCAGTTCCAGCTCCGCCGGGATGTTGATCGACTTGGAGGCCTCGATGACGCGATCGATGTCGTCCCGCGAGATCTCCTTGCGCTTTCCCATCACCGAGACCACGCCCCGGGAATTGACCGAGCGGATGTGATCGCCGGCCACGCCGACGTACACCGACTCGATCTGCAGGCCGGCCATGACCTCGGCCTCGTCCACGGCCTTCTTCACGGCGTCAATGGCCTGGTCGAGGTTGATGATGTTGCCCCGCCGGGTCCCCTTCATCGGCGAGGTTCCCTTGCCGATGATCTCGATCTGGTTGCGGTCGTTGATCTCGCCGACCAGCACGCAGACCTTCGACGTCCCGATGTCGAGCGCCACGATGTAGTTTTCTTCGGTCCTTGGCATTGGCATCTCCTTCGATGCGCGAGGAATCCCTTCGCGCGCTCAGTTCGTGATCTGCACGGTGCTGGTGGCCGGCGGCAGCGGTGTCGCGGCCGCGAGCGTCCTCAGTGGTTTGACGATGATGCGGCCGCCGAATCGGAGGTCCGCGTACTCGATGCCGGCGTGGCCGAACTGCTCGGCCTCGGCGATGGCGTACAACTGGCGCCACTTCGGCGCGATGTCTTCCGCATTGGCGTAGACGTATGCCCCCAGGCCGCGGTCGAAGATGGCGAACCCGCGCGGCGCCACCGGCTGCAGCTGGGCGATCCGCGAATAGAGCGCCGGATCGCTCTGCCGCAGCGAAGCGAGCAGGGCCATGGTGCGCTCCAGCTCCGGGCCGGCGGCGTTGGTGATCAGCGGCAGGTCCTTGTCGCCGACCGAGGGCGAGAGGTCGGCGATGACGGTGCCCGTGTCGTCCACGTAGCGGATCGCGCCGCCGGTCTCGAGCAGCGCCGCGGGCGTGCGCTCGGTGATCTTGATGCGCAGCGTGTCGGGGAGCTTCTTCTCGATGCTGATGCGGCGGATCCAGGAGATGGAGTCGAGGTCGCGCTGCACGCGGTCGATGTCGATCCGGAAGAGGTTCGCTCCGACGTAGTTGCGGGCGATCGACTCGATGGCCGAGCGGGGCGTGTGCACGAAGCCCGCGATCTCGATGTGCTTGACCGCAAACCGCGCGTCGGACTGCGTGTGCCGGTAGAGCCACAGGCCGAAGAGCGCGACCGCGGCCACGAAGACGACGTTCCGGGCGATGGCCAGGGCGCGTGTCAGCTGAATGCGCCGCTGATTACGGCGCACGCGCCCGACGTCGGATGGGCGGTGGAAGCGCTGCGTCGACTCGAAGCTCGTGCTCACGCCGCGCCTCCACCGGACTCGGCCCGCACCAGCATCTCGGCGATCTCGTTGACGTCGCCGGCGCCCATGGTGATGAAGATGTCGTTCGGGTCGAGACGCCGGCGCATCTCGTTGTAGATCTCGTTGTTGCTGCGGTCGAGGAACTCGATCCCCGTCTGCTTCTCCGCGATCAGGCGCGCGGAGATACCCTCCATCGGCTTCTCGCGCGCCGCGTAGATCGGAGCCACGATGGCCACGTCGGCCGTCGAGAGCGCGCTTGCGAATTCGGCGGCGAAGTCGCGCGTCCTCGAATAGAGGTGCGGCTGGAAGAGCGCCACCACGCGGCGGTGCGGATATCCGCTCCGCGCTGCGGCGATGGTGGCGCGGATCTCGGTGGGATGGTGCGCGTAGTCGTCGACGATCAGCGCGCCCGTGTAGTCGCCGAGGATCTGGAAGCGGCGGTTCACGCCGAGGTACTTGGCCAGCGCCGCGGCGATGACCGGCACCTCGACGTGGAGCTCGAGGCCGGCCGCGATGGCCGCCAGGGCGTTGCGCACGTTGTGCAGGCCGGGGACGAAGAGCTTGAAGAAGCCGGCGCCCGGCACCTCGAACGAAGAGCCGCGCTCGTCGAAGGTGATGCCCTTCGCCGTCACGTCGGCGCCCGCATCGAGGCCGTAGCGGACCACGCGCACCTTCGCCGAGTCCAGGCTGTCCAGCACGTCGGCCACGGCCGGATCGTCGATGCAGCCGATGACCGCCCCGCCGGGGCGGACGCCTTGCAGATAGACGCGGAAGGCTTCCACGATGTTCTCGAAGGTGCCGTAGTACTCGAGGTGGTCTGCTTCGATGTTCGTGACCACGGCCACCTCGGGGCGAAGGTGATGGAAGGTGCGGTCGTACTCGTCGGCCTCCACGACCAGCAGCTCGCCGCGCCCGACTTTCGCGTTCGTGCCGAAGTTGCGGACCATGCCGCCGACCAGGACGGTGGGATCGAGACCAGCCTCCTCCAGGATCGTGGCCACCATGGCGGTGGTGGTGGTCTTGCCATGCGTGCCGGCGACGCCGACGGCGCGCTTGCGGTTGACGATCTCGCCGAGCATCTCGCTGCGGCGGAGGACGGGGAGGCCCGAGGCGTGGGCCGCGTCGATCTCGCGGTTCTCGCCGCGGACGGCCGCGGTGACGACGACGAGGTCGATTCCCGCGAGATGAACGGGGTCATGGCCGAGGACGACGGAGACGCCGCGGCTCCGGAGCAGATCGGTGGCATCGGAGGCCTTGAGGTCGCATCCGGAGACGGTGAAGCCCGACGCCGCCAGGACTTCCGCGATGCCGCTCATGCCGATCCCGCCGATGCCGACGAAGTGGATCGATTTAATGTCATCAAAATTCATTCTGAACGTGGCGTCTTAATATGAAAGTTTAAGTTTGCCTAGAGGACAACGCAATTAGTTTCTCCGTAACGAGTCGATGTAATCGACAATCTTTTTCGTTGCATCGGGAGTGGAGAGCGACTTCGCCGCCACCCCCATCCGCCGGGCCCGTTCCGGGTCGACGGCGATCTCGGAGATTGCGGCGGCCAGGCGCTCCGGAGTGAGCCGCGCTTCGGTGATGACGATCGCGCCGCCGGCTCTCTCCACCACACGTGCATTCATCTCCTGGTGATTGCTCGCGGCCGCGGCGAAGGGAACCAGGATCGCCGCACGCCCGACCGCGGCGAGCTCACCCAGAGTCATGGCCCCGGCCCGGCTGACCACCAGGTCCGCCGATGCGATCTCGTCGACGATCGGATCGATGTAAGGCACGACGCGCGCATTCGCGAACGCCGAGGCGCGGTAGGCCGCCTTCACCTGTTCCAACTCGCGCGGCCCGGTCTGGTGCGTGATCTCGAGGCGATCGCGGAGCCGCGCCAGGAACAGCAGCGCGCCGGTCATGGCCTCGTTGAGCGCGTGCGAGCCCTGCGATCCGCCGAACAGAAGCAGGCGACGACGCCCCTCTGCGGCTGGCGCCCGGCGGTCCGGTGCCTCGAGGAACTCCCTCCGCACCGGATCTCCGGTGACGACGCCGTCGGGCCGCTTCAGCCGCGGCAGCGCATCCGCGAAGCCGACGGTCACACCCCTGACGAATCTCGCCAGGATGCGATTGGCCAGACCCGGAAATGCGTCGAGCTCGTGGATCGTCGTCGGGACGCCGCGGAGTCTCGCTGCCAGAAGCACCGGCCCCGTCGAATAGCCGCCGACGCCTGCCACAACGTCCGGCCTGAGCGTCCCGATGAGCCGCCACGCCTGAACGAGTCCAACCGGCAGGCGGAGCAGGTTCTTCACGAGTTCCACCGGGCCCTTGCCCTTCAGCCCGCCCGCCGAGATGAAGTGGATCTCGAACCCCGCCTTCGGAACGATCGTCTTTTCAAGACCGTACTCGGTGCCGACGAAGACGACCCTCCGCTCGCTTCCCCGCGCGACGAACTCCCGGGCAATGGCGATGGCCGGGTAGATGTGCCCACCCGTCCCACCACCCGCGATCATGAGGGTGTCAGGCATGCCACCGCCCTCCCGGATCGCAGATGGCAGATCGCAGATCGCAGGTGTGGCCTCCCCTGCGATCTGCGATCTGCCATCTGCGATCTGTTCCGTTCACGCCCATCTCGCCCGCCCTCATGGTCAACTCGATTGTTGCGACAGATTCAGAAGTGCCCCCACCGCGATGAGGCTCGCGATCAGAGATGACCCGCCGTAGCTCACCAGCGGCAGGGGCAGGCCCTTGGTCGGCAGCAGGCAGAGCGCGACGCTGATGTTGATCAGCGCCTGCACACTGATCATCAGCGTGAATCCGATGGCCGCGAAGAACGCGAAACGCTCCTGGCTGTACCGCGCCACCCGGAAGCCGCGCCACGCCAGGAACGCGAACGCCGAGATCAGAAGCAGCGCCCCCACCAGCCCCAGCTCCTCGCCGATGATCGAAAAGATGAAATCCGTGTGCGGCTCGGGCAGGAAGAACAGCTTCTGCCTGCCGTTGCCGATCCCCAGCCCCCTCAGCCCGCCCGTGCCGACGGCGATCAGCGACTGCATCGCCTGGAAACCCTTCCCCAGTGGATCGGCCTCGGGATTGAGAAATGTAAACAGCCGGTCGCGGCGATACGCCGCCCCGAGAACCAGCGCCACACCCGCCGGGATCAGAGCGAGCGAAAAGAGCGCCACGCGCCGCCAGGCGATCCCCGCCGCGAAGACCATCCCCGCAGCGACGAGCACGACGGTCGTGGCCGTTCCGAAATCCGGCTCGAGCAGAATCAGCCCGGCCACCAGCGCCAGCACCGAGCCCAGCGGCAGCAGCGTCGTGGTGAGCTCGTTGATGCGATCCTCGCGGCGCGCCAGGTAATCCGCCAGGAACAGCACGACCACCGGCTTGGCAAACTCCGACGGCTGCAGCTGGAAGTGCCGCAGCACGATCCAGCGATGCGTCCCGTTGATCGGCGTTTCGAAGAGCGCCACGATCAGGGCCAGCAGCACCCCGCCCATGACGGTGTAAATGAAGCGGCGGTCGGCGAAACGGTGGAAATCGACGTGCATGAGCACGACCATGAGCGCGCCGCCGGCAATGAGCCAGGTGCACTGGCGCGTGAGGAAGTAGTAGGGATTCCCGGCGCCGAACTTCTGCGTCGCGATGATCGCCGAGGCGCTGTAGATCATCACCAGGCCGATCACGACGATCAGCATGGCGGCGCCGAAGAGCCAGGTGTCGTATGAGAGTTTCTTACTCATTGCGGACTTGTTCCCGGGTTGCGCGGTTTCGCGGTTGCGCGGTTCCGCGGTGGTGGGGCGTACTGACACCTCGCAACCTCGCAACCCGGTGGCTCATAGACTCCTCACCAGTTCCTCAAAACGCTCCCCTCGATGCTCGAAGTTGCGGTACTGGTCGAAGCTGGCGCAGGCGGGCGAGAGCAGGACGGTGTCTCCGTCCTTCGCGTGCTCGGCTGCCCAGCGGACGGCGTGCTCCATGTCGTGGAGAGGGACGATCGTGGCCGCGCCGTCGAGGGCCTGGGCGATGCGCCCGGCGGCCTTGCCGATGGTCAGGACGGCGCGGGTTTTTTCGGCGACCAGATCGCGCATACGCTCGAACTCGCCGGCCTTGTCTTTACCGCCGAGGATGAGCCACACACTCGACGGAGAGAAACTCTCCAGCGACTTGAGCGTTGCGTCGACGTTGGTCCCCTTGGAGTCGTTGATCCAGCGCACGCCGTCGCGCTCGCGGACCAGCACCATGCGGTGCGGCAGACCGGCGAAGGTGCCGAAGGCGATCTGTACGTCGACGTCGTCGACGCCGACGGCCCGTGCCGCCAGCCATGCCGCCAGCGCGTTCTCGGCGTTGGCCACTCCGGGCAGCTTCAGCGACGCTCGCGGGATGCGGCGCTCGTTTCCATCGGTGCGGATCACGAGCTGGTCGCCATCGAGAAAGGCACCGTTGTCGACGTGCACGGCCGACGAGAATCGCCACACCCGCACCGTCGACCGGCGAGGCACGCGCCGCCGCTCGTCGGCATTGACGATCGCCGTGTCGCCGAGCTCCTGATTGCGAAAGATGCGGTACTTCGCCGCCGCGTAGGCGTCGAAGTTCGGATAGCGGTCCATGTGATCGGGCGTGACGTTGAGGAGCAAAGCGACGTTCGCGCGAAATGTGTCGACGGTCTCCAGCTGAAACGACGAGAGCTCGAGCACGTAGGTCCGCGGCTTCTCGAAGTCGATCGAGCGGATCAGCGGCTCGCCGATGTTGCCGGCCACGATGGGCTGGCGACCGGCCACCTTGAGGATCTCGCCGATGAGCGCGGTCGTCGTGGACTTCCCGTTGGATCCGGTGACAGCGATGATCTGCGAGGCCGGGCTGAAGGGCGTCGCGACAATGGCGTGGTAGGCCAGCTCGATCTCGCCGATCACCCGGATGCCGCGCGCGCCCGCCTCCTCGAGCAGCGGAAGGCCCGCCGGCACACCAGGGCTCAGGACGATCTCACCGACGTCGTCGAGCAGACCTGTGTCCTCGCGGCCGAAGGCGCGCTCGACGCGGCCGTCGAGCTCGTACGGGAGCTCCGGCTGCGGCTTGCTGTCGGCCAGGACCACCGGCGTGCCCCGCTCCGCGAGATGGTTCGCCGCGGCGACGCCGGATTTGCCTGCTCCGATGACGAGTGTCTTCTTCATGGTTACGCGGTTCCGCGGTTCCGCGGTTCCGCGGTCACGGCGGGGATCTCTCCACCGCGCAACCGCGGAACTGCGCAACCCCGCAACCGTCTCATCTCAATTTCAACGTCGCCAGACTGATCATCGCGAAGATGATGGCGATGATCCAGAAGCGGACGACGACCTTCGTTTCTCTCCAGCCCGAAAGCTCGAAGTGGTGGTGAATCGGCGACATCTTGAAGATCCGCCGCCCGGTCAGCTTGAACGAGGCCACCTGCAGGATCACGGACAGGGCCTCGATGACGAACAAGCCGCCCACCAGGACCAGCAGGATTTCCTGCTTGATCATCACGGCCAGGCAGCCGATCGCTCCGCCTAACGCGAGCGAGCCGACGTCGCCCATGAAGATCTCGGCGGGATGGGCGTTGAACCAGAGGAAGCCCAGCGACGCTCCCACCATCGCCCCGCAGAACACGGCCAGCTCGCCGGTCTGCGGGACCCAGGCGATGCGCAGGTAATCGGCGATGCGGAAATGCCCCGCCGCGTACGTCAGCACGGAGTAGGTCGCCGCGGCGATCAGCGTCGAGCCGATGGCCAGCCCGTCCAGGCCGTCGGTCAGGTTCACCGCATTCGATGCCCCGACCATGATGATCATGATGAACGGGATGTAGAGCACGCCAAGGTTCAGCACCACGCGCGCAAAGAACGGGAACGTCAGCACCGTCGAGTAGTTGTTGTGGATGCTCGGCAGGTAGGCGATCGCCAGTCCGGCCAGCAGTGCCACGCCGAACTGGGCGGTGAACTTCTCCTTCGCCGTCAATCCCTGGTTCTGCTTCCTGGCGAGCTTGCGGTAATCGTCGATGAAACCGATCGTGGCGTAGGCAAAGGTCACGAAAAGAATGATCCAGATGTACGGGTTGAGGATGTCGGCCCACAGGATCGTCGGGATCAGGATGGCCACGTTGATGAGGATGCCGCCCATGGTGGGCGTGCCGGCCTTCATCTGATGAGACTTCGGCCCCTCTTCGCGGATGAACTGGCCGAGCTTGATCCGGCGCATGCGCTCGATCAGCCACGGCCCGAGGATGAACGAGATCAAGAGCGCCGTGAGCGCTGCGAACGCCGTCCGGAAGGTGATGTAGCGGAAGACGTTGAATCCGACGATTACGTCGCGGAGCGGATAGAGGAGGTAGTAGAGCATTACGGCTGTTCCTCCCGGACACAGACGGAAGAAGGCAGGCAGCGGACGGCGGATGCGACCGCTCCAGCCGGTTGCCTGGTCACCGGGTCACCAGGTTGCCGTGTTTCCCGCACCCGGTGACTCGGTGACCCGGCGACTCGGCAACCGAAGCGATCGACAGTCGACATCACTCGCTCTCCTTCAGCATGGCCACGGCCTTGTCCAGTCCGACACCGCGCGAGGCCTTGAGCAGCACCAGATCGCCCGGGCGGACGAACTCGACGAGAAACCGCCCCGCCGATTCCGCGTCGGGAAAGTGATGCAGCTGGCCGTTGGAGAGGCCCGCCTGGCGCGCCCCGTCGAGCAGGGACTCGGCGCGGCGGCCCACGCCGATGACCACGTCCACCGACGGCGAGATGGCCTGCCCTGCCTCGCGGTGGTAGTCGAGCTCGCGCTCGCCGAGCTCGAGCATGTCGCCGATGACCGCGATGCGCCGGCCCTTCACGTCCGCCTGCGCCATCAGTTGCAGGGCGCGGGAGAGAGCGTAGGGATTGGAGTTGTAGGTGTCGTCGTAGATCGTCGCGCCGCGGAACTGCGAGACCACGCCGCGGTGATAGGCGGGCTGAATGAGGGCGATGCCGCGCTCGATGCCTGACCAGCTGATTCCGATCGCGCGAGCCGTGGCCACCGCCGCGAGCAGATTCTCGAGATTGTGCCGGCCGGGAAGGAGGAGGTCGAATTCGTGCGGCGACCCTTCTGCTTCGACGGTAACGGATGTGCCGAGGAGCCCTCGCTCACGGATCTTCGTGCCGTGGTAGTGGGCGGCGTGGTCGATGCCGTAGGTGACGATGCGGCCGTCGAAGCCGCGGCTGATCCTCACCACGTGCTCGTTGTCGGCGTTGACCACGATCGTCCCGCCGGGCTTCACGTTCTCGAGCAGCTCGCGCTTGGCCTCGGCGATCTTCTCGACGGTTCCGAAGAACTCGATGTGCACCGGCCCGATGTTCGTGTAGACGCCGACGTCGGGATGCGTCAGGCCGGCCAGTAGAGCGATCTCGCCCTTGTGGTTCATCCCCATCTCGCTGACCACGACCTCGGCGTCATCGGGCGTGTTGTCGATGCACAGCGGGCAGCCGATGAGGTTGTTGAAGTTGCCCCACGACTTGAACGTGCGCCGCTCGGTGCCGATCAGCGTCGCGATCATCTCCTTGGTGGTGGTCTTGCCGGCGGAGCCGGTGACGCCGATCAGGAGAAAGTCGTAGCGCTCGCGGATCGCGCGCGCCAGCTGCTGGAGCGCAGCGGTGGTGTCGGGGACCTCGACGATGGCCTTGCCGGGCGGGATGGGCTCGGGAACGCGCGAGACGACCGCGGCGCGGCCGCTCTCCAGCGCCTGCGGCACGAACTGATGGCCGTCGAGGCGCTCGCCCCTGATGGCGAAGAACACGGAGTCGGGCTTCACTTCGCGCGAATCGATGACCACCGATTCCACGACGGTATCGCCGCCCTGGACCACGCGTCCGCCGCTCATGCGCGCCAGTTCGCTGATGGTCAGGCGCGGCATGAGCACCTCTCGAGCGGGTAGCGAGTAGCGGGTAGCGGGTAGGAGAGGCTGGGTAGCGGGTAGGAGAGGCGGGGTAGCGGGCAGGAAAGGCGGGGTGGGCCTACACGCTGCCCGCTACCCGCTACCCGCTGGTGAAAGGTGGCCTGATCCGGCTCCGCCGCGCTTCTTCCCCGGCCATCGTCCCCTTCCCCAAGGGACTGCCTGACGATGACCATCCACGCACCCACGCGAAGCCGAAACGACGGAGCCGGAACAGGACACCTTCCCCGGTCGCACGAATCATAAGACGATTTCATCACTGATATCAACATCAATTTCAACTCTTTTTTGGAATGCCTTTTTCGTTTCTCTTTTTCAGAGCGAGCTCGGCTTCTTCGCGATCGTCGAAGTGGTTGATCTGATCGCCGACGACCTGATAGCTCTCGTGTCCTTTGCCGGCGATGACCACCACGTCGTCCGGGCTGGCGCTGGCCACGGCGGTGGCAATGGCCTGGCGCCGGTCGGCGATCCGCGCGTAGCGGGCGCCGTCCACCGAACGGATGCCGTTCTCGATCTCGTCGAGGATCTTCTCGGGCTGCTCGCTTCGAGGATTGTCGCTGGTGAGAATGGTGTAGTCGGCGAGCTTTCCGGCGATCTCGCCCATCTGCGGCCGCTTTCCCTTGTCCCGGTCACCGCCGCAGCCGAAGAGCAGGACGATGCGCTGTCCGTGCGCGAGGTCGTGCACGGCGCGGAGCAGCTTGTCGAGCGCGTCCGGCTTGTGGGCGTAGTCGACGATGATCGTCGGCCCTTCGCCGTCTCCGACGCGCTCGAAGCGGCCGCGCACCGACTGCAGGTTGCGCACGCCCGCTTCGACGACGTTCAGCGGCACGCCGATGGCCAGCGCGGCACCGATCGCACCGAGCCAGTTGTAGAGATTCGGAAGGCCGAGGAGGACGGAATCGACACGCACGTCGCCCCACGGTGTGCGCACCCGGCCGTGCAATCCACCGATGCTGATCTCGAAGTCGTCGGCGGGCCGGATCTCCGCCCCCGCGGAACGGCCGAACGAAACCGCCGCCGAGACCAGCTCCGTGGCGATGCGCCGTCCGTACTCGTCGTCGATGTTGACGATGGCGCTCTTCCGGCTCTGATCGATCTGATCGAACAGAATCCGCTTCGCCGCGAAGTAATCCTCGAAATCCTTGTGGAAGTCGAAGTGGTCCCGAGAAAGGTTCGTGAAGACGGCCGCGGCGAAGTGGATGCCGTAGGTCCGCTTCAGCGCCAGCGCATGGGACGACACTTCCATGACCGCGCGCGTCACGCCGGCGTCGACCATCTTGCGGAACCACTGCTGAAGCGTGACTGAGTCGGGGGTGGTGCGATCGGCGGTCAGCCGTTCTTCGCCGGCGCGGTACTCGATCGTCCCCACCAGGCCGACCGGAACACCGGCGGCGTCGAAGATCGACTCGATCATCTTCGTGGTGGTGGTCTTGCCCGACGTACCGGTGACGCCGACCAGCGCGAGCTCTGCAGCAGGACGGCCGTAGAAGTTCGCTGCAATCAGAGCGAGCGCGGCGCGGCTGTCGTCGACTTCGACGCGGGTGATCCTGGCATCGCCCGGCCGGGAGATCGCGCCGGGCTCCGCCACTACGGCGACGGCGCCCCTGCTGAGCGCCTGGTCGGCGAACCTCGCGCCGTTGGTCTGGAATCCGGCGATGGCCACGAACAGGGAGCCTTTGGCGGCCAGCCGCGAATCAGCGACGACCGCGCCGATCTCGACATCGGCCTTGCCGGTGATGCCGCGCACGGGCACGTCGCGGAGCAGGTCGCGCAGCTTCATCGCCCGCCCGCCCCTGCCGGTAGCGCGGTTGCGGGGTTGCGCGGTTCCGCAGTCTCCGAGCCCCGCTCACCGCGCAACCGCGTAACCGCGTAACCGCGCAACCGCGCCACCGGCGCGACTGCTGTCGAAGATGGGCTCATGGCCGGCGCAGGATCCAACGATAAATTCAGCACGATTCGACGATCGGTCGGCAAAGCTTCGCCCGCAATGGGGATTTGTGACTGGACCACTCCGCTCCCGACCGCCCTCACGAGCAGGCCGGCCGCGGTCGCACGCGCGATCGCCGCCCGGGCGTCGAGGCCGCGGAGGTCGGGCACGCCCGTCCGCACCTCGCCGCTCACCGCTCGTTCGCTGTGGGCAGGCTCTTGCGAAAATGCAGCCAGCTGCGCAACGGGAAGAGCGAGGGAACGGGCAGGAATCGACGGCGCTACCCCGAGGTATCGAAGGGTGGCCTCGGCGATCTCGCGGAACGCCGGCGCGGCGACGGTGCCGCCATACTGCGACAACCGCGGTTCGTCGACCACGACCAGGATCACCAGCCGCGGCCGGTCGGCCGGCACGTAACCGGCGAACGAAGCGATGAAGCGGTCCGGCGAGTAACCGCCGCGCATCGCCACCTGGGCCGTCCCCGTCTTGCCGGCCACGATCTGGTCGGCCAGGGCGGCGTTCACGCCTGTGCCGCGCGCGACGACCGCCTTGAGAATCTCGTTGAGAACCGCGGCGGTTTTCTCGCTGATCACGCGGACTGGCGCGGCACGCTGCGGCTGATAGACCGTCTGGCCTTCCGCGTCGATCACGCGATCGACGATCCGCGGCTCCACGCGCACACCGCCGTTGGCCACCGTCGCCACGGCCCGCGCCAGCTGCAGCGGCGTGACGCCCACCTCCTGGCCGATCGACATCTCCGCGTTCGAAAGCGCCGACCATTTGTCGGTGCGGCGCACCAGGCCGGCCGTCTCGCCCGGCAGCTGAATGCCCGTCCGTTTTCCGAAGCCGAAGCGGCGGATGTAGTCGTAGAAGCGCTGGGGACCGAGGGCCAGGCCGACCTGGAGAGCGCCGATGTTCGAGGAGTGCATCATCACTTCCTCGAAGCTGATCAGCCCGTAGTGATTCCCGCCGTGCTCGTGGATGAAGTTGTTGCCGATCTGGAAGGTGCCGTCACCGCAATCGAGAATCTGCGAAGGGGTGACCACGCCTTCCTCCAGACCCGCCGAGGCCGTGACGATCTTGAAGGTCGAACCCGGCTCGTACATGTCCTGCACGTTGCGGTTACGCCAGGAGGCGGGCGGGAAATCGCCGAAGCGGTTCGGATCGAAGGTCGGCAGCGAGGCCATGGCCAGGATCGATCCGTCGCGCGGATCCATGACGATCGCCGAGCCGCCCGAGGCGCGGTATTTCTCGATCGCCCGCGACAGCGCGCGCTCCGTGATGAACTGGATGACCGAGTCGATGGTCAGGACGACGTCCTTGCCGTCGGCCGGCCTGTTCGCACCCTCCGCCCCGACCAGATACGCGCCGCGGCGCGCGTCGCGAAGCACCGTCACCTTGCCCGCATGGCCGCGGACATAGCTGTCGAAGGAGTGCTCGATCCCGGCCAGCCCCTGGCCGTCGACACCGACGTAGCCGATCACGTTCGCGGCCAGCGTTCCGCGGGGATACGAGCGCCGGTGCTCCTCGAGAAAGTAGACGCCGTTGATCTTCAGCTGCCTGACCCGCGCCGCGACCGGCAGGGGAAGCTGCCGCGCTACCCAGACGAACCCGCCACCCGACGAGAGCTTCTCTTCGATTTCTTTCGCGGTCGCGTCGATGCCGGGAACCGCGGCGAGCGCCTTCGCGGCCGCTTTCGCATCGGCGACCACCTGAGGATCGGCGTAGACCGATTCGGCCGAGATGCTCTCGGCGAGCACCCGGCCGCGCGCGTCCATGATCGAGCCGCGAACCGGAGTCAGCGTGATCGTCCGTTCCTGCTGGCGCAGCGCGCGGACCATGTACTCGTCGTGCCTCACGATCTGGATCTGCACCAGGCGCGCGACGACGATGAACGCCCACGCCGCGAGGAACGCGAAGATCTGCAGCAGGCGCTTGTGCGAGGTGCTCATGGCCTCGCTCCCTCGGCCACGACTACTTTGTCAGGCCCCTCATCCGGCCTTCGGCCACCTTCTCCCTGCTGCGGCGGGGAGAAGGGTCTCGACTGTTCGTTCTCGCGAGCGTCGGCGCCTTCCGTGACCATCACGATCGCTCGCGGATCGGTGGTCTCGAAGCCGAGGGCGGAGGCCTTCCGCTCCACCGCGCCGAGCGAGGTCAGTCGATCGAGCTCGAGCTGCAGCGCCTTGTTGGAGTCCTCGATCTGCTTTCGTTTCTGCTGGAGTTGGGTGGCCTGGCGGCCGAGGCGGATCACCTCGAGGTTCTGCCAGGTGAAGAGCAGAAGGAAAAGACCGATGGGGATGCCCAGCGAGAGGACAGCCAGCAGCTCACGAAAACGCTGGCGGTCGCGCTCCCGAACGATATGAGCGTTCTCGATCGGTTTCTTCTGCGTGTAGTACATGCCGGGATGAATACGCGAAGCCAACGAACAAGGGTGAAGATCTGCCTACACGCGCAACGACGAGGGCCATCCGCTTACACCCACACCCCGCGCTCCACCCCTCCCGCGCACCCGCCACTGCACTCACGCCCAACCCTTCCCCAACCTTCACCCTTGTCCGTTGACTTCGGGCAAGAGCTCTTGACTCTCAGCTCCCCGCTCCCAGGCCCACCACCCACCCATCCTTGCCCGGGAACAAGGAGCCGACAGCCAACAGCCCCTCACAACTTCTCCGCGATTCGCAGCTTCGCGCTGCGCGACCGCGGATTGCGATCGATCTCATCCTTTGAAGCAGTCACCGGCCTGCCGGTCAGCACCTTCACCACCTGCTGCGCGCCGCATCCGCACACCGGCATGCCCGGCGGACAGACGCACTGGCCTTCGAGCTTGCGGAAGATCCGCTTGACGATGCGATCCTCGAGCGAGTGGAACGAGATCACGGCGATCCGCGCGCCCGGCCCGAGCACCGCCACGGCGTCGACGATGAAGCGTCCGAGCTCGACGAGCTCCTCGTTGACCGCGATGCGCAACGCCTGGAACGTCAGCGTGGCGGGATCGATCTCGTGCGGCTTCGATCGCTTCACACTGCGGATGATCTCCGCGAGCTGCGTCGTCGTTTCGATCGGCGTGCCCGCTCTGGCGCTGACGATCGCACGCGCGATCCGTTTCGCCATCGGCTCTTCGCCGTATTCGCGAAGGATGCGCGCCAGGTCGACCTCATCGAGCGAGTTGACCAGATCGGCCGCCGTCGTCCCCTCGGATCCCATCCGCATGTCCAGCGGCGCGTCGTAGCGGAACGAGAATCCCCGCGCCGCATCGTCGAGCTGCATCGAGGAGACGCCGAGGTCGGCCACGATGCCGGCCGCATGCTCGATGTCGTGCTGCTTCAGAATGTCAAAGAGCATCTCGTGACGGCCGCGAACCAGCGTCACGCGCTCACCGAACCTCACCAGCCGCTCCCGGCTGCGCGCGAGCGCCTCCGGATCACGGTCGATCCCGATCAGCCGCGCCTTCGGATTCGCTTCCAAAAGCGCATCCGCATGGCCACCGAGCCCGACGGTGGCGTCGATCAGGACGCCGTCTTCCGGGACCGGCTTCAAGGCTGCGAGGATCTCGTTTAAAAGAACTGGTTCGTGTTTCATGGTTGCGAGGTCACGAGGTTGCGAGGTCACGAGGTTCCAACCGCCCGCCTCGAAACCTCGCAACCTCGGAACCTCGCAACCTAGACTCCATGGAGCTCGAGCTCCTTCAGCTCATCCGGCGTCAGCGGCATATCGGCGAGCTGACGCTTGATCCGTTCTTCGTTCCAGACCACCAGGTGATCGGTCTCGCCGAGGACGACCACGTCGTCGGCGATGCCGGCTTCTTCGCGGAGGATGGTTGGGACCAGCAGCCGCCCCTGCGCGTCGATGGTTCCGGCCTGCCCGTAGTAGGCGAGGCGCTGCGCGTACTTCTTTTTCGCGAGGGAGGCCGATGGCACTTTGGCGAGGCGGGCCTGCAGGTCGAGCCAGACCGGCATCGGATAGACGATGGCGTGCTCGCCGTCCATCGAGGTGGTGAAGCAATCGAGGCCATACCGCTCCTCGATGACTTTCCGGAACCCGGCGGGGATCTTCAGCCGGCCTTTTTCGTCGACCCTGGCCGGGGCATGCCCCATGAGCAGATTGACGTCCACGATTGATGTCCGATTCAGCGTGAGTTCTACCACCCGTAGCCACTTTTGTCCACATTTTTCCACCCGACCACTCGGGTGGCAGGTGTTGGGTCTCGGGTGTCGGGCGGCGGCTGTCGGGTTTCGGGGGGCGGTGGTCGCTGGTGGGACCCGACACCGGCACCCGGGCGGGCGGTGGCGCTACTTCACCAGCCTCTTGATCCGCGCCACGAGCTTGCTCCCGACCAGGTTGTCGGCCGCATCGAGCACTTTCCGGATCGTCGCGAGCACGTCTTCGCTGCCGCTCCAGTGCTGGCGAACGATCTCCGGATCGGTGTCGCTCATGACCTTGTTCAGGATGTAGACACCGAGCACCAGATCATCGAGGTACCCGATCGGACCGACGATCGCCTCGGGGATCAGATCGAACGGCAGGATGTAGTAGGCGATCCCGCTGCCGAGGAGGACCTTGTTCTTGCCGCTGACTCGAGAATCGGTCGTCAGGCGCCACAGCAGCACGAAGACATCGGGCACGAGCAGCAGGAACTCGGCCGTCTTCCCGACCGCCTTTCCCCTCCGTTCGACGTACCGCTGGATCGACGTCCGCAGGCGGTCATAGAAGCGCCGCGCCCGCTGCCCGTCGAATCCTTCTTCTTCCGCGTGGCGAAGGTCGCGCAGGACGTCTTCATCGCGGACCGCTGGCGGGTTTTCGATTCCTTCCATCGGGAACCTCCCTCGGGTTAGTCCTGAGTCCTGAGTCCTGAGTGCTGAGCTGAATCTGAGTCACTCAGGACTCAGGACCGCGGTCGGTCGCGGCAGGTCGGCACCACCTGTGCCGAGCGAAACCGCCAGACCTCCGTCGATGATCCATATTTTCCGGACGTCTGCAGTGACGAATGACGGCAAGAAGCGATCCAGCGAAACGACGAAGGTGGACGGCTCCTCGTAGTGCATCAGGTCGCGGGGGATCTGATTCTTCGCCAGGGTGAAGAGGAACCGCGGAACGGGAATGCCGCCGAAGGCCGAGGCGCTTTGCACGGGGACTCGGACGGTCGTGCCGCTGGCGAGCATCTCCGTGACCTCGACGCAGAACGGCACGCTGATGATCTTGCGGATCGACCCTTCGATGCGCAGCAGGCCGTTGAAGAATCGGAGCTCCAGGCGCTCGATCGGAGGGACGCGCATCTCCCTGACGAGCGCATTCAGCTTCTCGCCGCTGACGCGGACATCCAGGGAATCCCATTCGACGAAGCGCATCGTGAGTCCTGAGTCCTGAGTGCTGAGTCCTGAGTTCAGAAGTGCTGAGTACTGAGTGCTGAGTACTGAGTCGAAGGAATGTCGTCCGGGAACTCGAGATTCACATCTCGACACTCAGGACTCAGGACTCAGGACTCAGGACTCCGCAGTACTCAGCACTCGGTTATTATCCCCGCGCGCAATGCCCAAACGCACCGACCTCCACTCGATCCTCATCATCGGATCCGGCCCCATTGTCATCGGACAGGCGGTCGAATTCGACTATTCCGGCACTCAGGCCTGTAAGGCGCTCAAGGACGAGGGATACCGCGTCATCCTCGTCAATTCCAATCCCGCCACGATCATGACCGATCCGGAATTCGCGGACCGGACCTACATCGAGCCACTCACGCCCGAGACTCTCGAGCGCATCATCGAGCGCGAAAAGCCAGACGCCATCCTTCCGACGGTGGGCGGCCAGACCGGCATCAACCTGGCCATGGCGCTGTACGAGAACGGCGCGCTGGAGCGGCACGGCGTGGAACTGATCGGCGCGAACTACGAGGCCATCAGGACCGCCGAGGACCGGCAACTGTTCAAGGAGGCGATGGCGCGGATCGGCGTCGAGACCGCGCGATCGGGTTACGCCGGAAGCGTCGAAGACGCCGAACGCACCGGAGTGGAGATCGGATACCCGCTGGTCATCCGCCCCTCCTTCACGCTCGGCGGGCAGGGCGGCGGCATCGCCTACAACGTCGAAGAGCTCCGCAGAATTGTGGCGCGCGGGCTCGACCTCTCTCCGGTTCACCGCGTCCTGGTCGAGGAGTCGGTGATCGGCTGGAAGGAGTTCGAGCTGGAGGTGATGCGCGACAAGGCCGACAACGTGATCATCGTCTGCTCGATCGAGAACTTCGATCCGATGGGCGTGCACACGGGCGATTCCGTCACCGTGGCGCCGCAGCAGACGCTGACCAACGGCGAGTACCAGGCCATGCGCGACGAGGCCAAGCGCATCATCCGCGAGATCGGCGTGGAAACCGGCGGGTCGAACATCCAGTTCTCGGTGCATCCGCAGACCGGGCGGCGGCTGGCCATCGAGATGAACCCGCGCGTGTCGCGGTCGTCGGCGCTTGCTTCGAAGGCCACCGGATTCCCGATCGCGAAATTCGCGGCCAAGCTCGCGGCCGGATACACGCTCGACGAAATCCCGAACGACATCACGAAGAAAACGCCGGCTTCGTTCGAGCCGTCGATCGACTACGTGGTCGTGAAGATCCCGCGCTTCTCGTTCGAGAAGTTCCCGAACTCGGCCCACACGCTGAGCTTCTCCATGCAGTCGGTCGGCGAAGCGATGGCCATCGGGCGCACGTTCAACGAGGCCCTGCAGAAGGGGCTGCGCTCGCTCGAGATCGGCGTGAACGGGATGGAGACGCGGGGCACGCCTCGCGAGGACCTTCCCGAGCTGCTGCGCACGCCCACGCCGGAGCGCATCTTCGCGATCGGTGACGCCTTCCGCGCCGGGATGACGGTCGAGGAGATCTACGAGCTTTCGGCGATCGACCCGTGGTTCCTCCGCCAGATCCGAAACCTGATCGCGATGGAGCGGGAGATCGGCGCGTTTCCGAGCGCCGACGACATGCGCACCTGGAAGCGCAACGGTTTCTCCGACCGCCAGATCGCGACGCTGACCCGACGCAGCGAGAAGCAGGTGCGCGATGAGCGCCAACTCCTCGGCGTCCGGCCGGTGTACAAGCGGGTCGACACCTGCGCTGCCGAGTTCGAAGCGAGCACGCCGTACCTCTACTCGACGTACGAAGTGGAGAACGAAGCTGCGCCGACCGATCGACGAAAAGTGATCATCCTCGGCTCGGGCCCCAACCGCATCGGCCAGGGCATCGAGTTCGACACCTGCTGCGTGCACGCTTCCTTCGCGCTGCGGGAGATCGGCTTCGAGACCATCATGGTCAACTGCAACCCGGAGACGGTCTCCACCGACTACGACACGTCGGACCGGCTGTACTTCGAGCCGCTGACCCTCGAGGACGTGCTGGAGATCGTCGACCTCGAAAAACCGGAAGGGCTGATCGTGCAGTTCGGCGGCCAGACGCCCCTGAAACTGGCCAAGTCCCTGGAAGAGGCGGGCGTGCCGATGTGGGGCACCTCGGTCGACTCGATCGACGTCGCGGAAGACCGCGAGCGCTTCGGCGAGTTCGTCCGCAGGCACCACATCCTCGTGCCGGCGCACGGCACCGCGGTGGAAGAGAATGAGGCGGTCAACGTGGCCCGGCGCATCGGTTACCCCGTGATCGTCCGCCCGTCGTACGTCCTCGGCGGCCGGGCCATGGCCATCGTGTACGACGAGGAGTACCTCCGCGGCTACATGCAGACCGCCGTCGAAGCGGCGCCGGGACATCCGATCCTGATCGACCGCTTCCTGGAGGACGCCATCGAGATCGACGTCGACGCCATAGCCGACGGGCATGACGTGGTCATCGCCGGCGTCATGCAGCACATCGAGGAGGCGGGGATTCACTCCGGCGATTCGACGACCGTGATTCCGCCGTACATCATCACCCAGCGCGATCAGGACAAGATCCGCCGCCGCACCATCGAGCTCGCTCGCGAGCTGACGGTGGTGGGGCTGATGAACGTGCAGTACGCAATCTTCCTCGGCGACCTCTACGTGCTGGAAGTGAATCCACGAGCCTCGCGAACCGTACCGTACGTCTCGAAGGCCACCGGGGTTCCGTTCGCCAAGATGGCCGCCAAGGTCATGGCCGGGATGACCCTGCGCGAGATCGGCATCACCGGCGAGCCTCGTGTGGAAGGGTACTTCGTGAAAGCACCGGTCTTCCCCTTCAACCGTTTTCCGCGCGAAGATACGGTCCTCGGTCCGGAGATGAAATCGACGGGCGAAGTGATGGGATCGTCTCCGAGCTTCGGCGAGGCCTACGCGAAGGCCTTGTTAGGCGCGGGCGTGCGGCTGCCACTGGAAGGGACGGCCTTCATCTCCGTCAACGACAACGACAAGCGCCCGCTGGTCGTGCAGCTGGCCCGCGATCTCGCCCACCTCGGGTTCAAGCTCATCGCCACTTCAGGCACCCGCGAGTTCCTGATCAAGCACGGCGTGGAAGTGGGGATCGCCCACAAGGTGCACGAGGGCCCGCGGCCTAACGTCCTGGACCGCATGATCAACCGCGAGGTCAAGCTGGTCATCAACACTCCGCTCGGAAAATCGGCGTTCGTCGACGACACTTACATCCGCAAGACCGCGCTGCAGCTGGGGATCACCTGCATCACCACGCTGTCCGCCGCCACCGCGTGCGTCGACGGCATCCGCTCGCTCCGCGAAGGCATCAGCACCATCGCCGCCCTGCAGGAACAGCACGGGATGAACGACGAACGAAAGGTCGCAGCGCGGTAGGTTCACCGCGCCGCTAATTGAGATTTGAGATTGATGATTTATGAACCGAAGAGGAAGTGCCTCATCGGTTCATAAATCATCAATCTGAGATCCTGAATTCAGCGTTCCCTACGCCAGCAGGATGTGCACCGACGGCCGCGCCGTGGCCAGCTCCGTCTTGAAGGCATTCATCGCGCGGATCGTGTACTGAAAGCGCTTGCCTGCGGAGTTGTTGGCGGCGCCACCGGAGAGCTGACGGTGCGGACGCGCCGCGCCCGGGCGTTTGGAGCGGAACGTGGCCGTGCCGAACGGCGACGGACGATCGAACTCGATGATCAACTCGTCGACGATGACGTCCGCGCCGCCGAGATAGCGGAAGTCCCACTCGATTCCTTCGGCCGGCCGGAGCGTGACCTCGATCGGACTGACCGCGATGAATACCCGGCCACCACCCTGCTCGACGTCGATGCGCACCGGAACCGTGCGCACGGCGCTGTGCGGCGAAAGATCTTCCGGACGGATCAGCCGATCAGATGACGCCGGAGGTGCGGCAACGAGCGAAGGCGCTTCGGCGCGCGGCGGCGCCGGGATGAACGAGGAGGGACGCGGCTTCTCCTGGACGAACCAGTTGGCCACGGCACCACCAGCCGACGCAATGCGCGGACGTGCGCGGCGCGATCGTTTCTTGTCCGCCTCGCCCTGCGCCTTGGCAGCTTTCGCGGCCACGGGGAGTACCGCCGCAACTGCGGCGGCTTTCGCCACGCCCTTGGCCGCCTTTGCGGGCCGCTTACCGGTTTCAGCGTGCGCCGGTTTGGCTGAAGCCTTGGCCGGCCGCGCTGCTGCCGGCTTCACAGGCTTCGCCGCTTTCGCAGGCCTCGCGGCCGGCTTGATCGGCTTGCTGACCTTCGCCTTGGACCCCTTGGACGCTTTGGCCGGCTTTGCAGCTCGTTTCGCCGGGGACAGCGGCTTCTTAGGTGCCTTTTTTGCCGGCTTACCTGCCGACACACTCTTTGGGTGTGCCTTTTTTGCCGAGCTCTTCTTTGCGGCCGCGGCCGCCTTTTTCGCCTGCACCTTCGCCATTCTTCTCTCCCGCGAAACCCGCTGGAAAATTGGATGGCGCAATATAGCAGCGGCTCAACCGTTCTTCCAGTGTTGCGTGCTGCATGGCGAGGCATTTCGCGACAACTATTTGCGGATAAATGGGTATGCCTCGGTGACGCGGTCCTGATTCCACGGCGCCGTGTCGAGCTATCCGACTGAACCGCCGCAACTTACGTCACACCAGCCCCGATTTCATCCCGCAGCGCATCTCGCAGTTCCTCCGCGATGGCCCGGATCTGTCTTTCGTCCTCACCTTCAACCATGACGCGCACCAGGTTTTCGGTGCCGGAGTAACGCACGAGAATGCGGCCTCGCTTGCCGAGCGCCGACTGAGCGCGGCTCAGGGCGGCCTGATAACCGGGAAGAGTCTCGAGCGGCGGCTTCGAGCTGACCTTCTCGTTCAGAAGCAGCTGGGGCATCGGCTCGAAGGTCTTCAGATCGGAGAAGCGTCGCGGCGACTCGGCGAGGATCTCGCCGAAGACGAGCGCCGTGTGGATGCCGTCGCCGGTCGTGTGTACGGTCAGGTCGATGATGTGGCCCGATTGTTCGCCGCCGATCACCGCACCGTTGGCCAGCATCAGCTCGAGCACGTACTTGTCGCCGACCTGCGCGCGGTCGAGCTCGACGCCGTCGGCCGCGAGCTGCTTCTCGAAACCGAAATTCGACATCACCGTGGTGACGATGCGGTTTGCGGCCAGGCGGCCATCGCGCCGCAGGTGCTGGGCCCACAGATAGATGATCTCGTCGCCGTCGCGAATGCGGCCTTTGTCATCGGCGAAGATCGCTCGATCGGCGTCACCGTCGAAGGCAACCCCGAAGTCGGCTCGTTGCGCGACGACGGTCCGCGCCAGCGTTTCGGGATGAAGGGCCCCGCAGTTTTCATTGATGTTCCGGCCGTTCGGCCGGTCGTTGATCACGACGACGTCCGCGCCGACGCGGCGGAAGACCTCGGGCGCGATGCGATATGCGGCGCCGTTGCCGGCATCGAGGACGACGCGCTTGCCCGCCAGCGCATTCGCCTTCACGCCCGAGGCCAGGAAGCGTTCGTACTGCTCGACGAGATCCGGCCTGTCCGGCAGCGGCTCGTCCGGGGCATCGGCGTCCTCGCGCCGCAGCTCGCGCAACTCGTCCTCGATCTGCTCCTCGACCGAATCAGGGATCTTCATGCCATCATGGCCGAAGATCTTCACGCCGTTGTCCTCGAACGGATTGTGCGAGGCGGAGATCGAGATTCCGGCGACAGCGTCGGACGTACGGCAGAGGTAGGCCACTCCCGGAGTCGGGATCACGCCGACGAGGACGGCCTCGCCGCCACCCCGGGCCACTCCGTCCGCGAGAGCGCCGGCGATCTCGGGGCCCGATTCGCGAGTGTCCATGCCCAACAGGACGCGAGGAGTGTCGGGTCGCTTCGCTCCGCCGTTTCCGTTCAATCCTTCGCCGCGGAGCCGGTGGGCGAGCGCTTCGCCGAGGGCGATCATCGTGGCAGTGTCGAGGGGATACTGCCGCGCCTTGCCGCGGATTCCGTCCGTTCCAAAGAGAGATCTCATTGTTTCTTTCTTTTTGTTCGAGTCGGGCTGGTCGTGGCGGTCGCCGCCGGTTCGTTTTCCGAGCCGGTCGTATCGCCCGACGGAGCGGGCCCGACCTTCGGCAGGACCGGCACAGTCACGGCGACGGTGAGCGGCTGGATGACGCGAACGAGCGGTGAATCGGAGACCACCGCCACGTTCTGGGTGAACGTCTCCGAGCGGCCGGTCATGATGATTCGCTCGGTGGCCACCTCGACCGTGTTGCGAATCTGGGAGGTCGGCCCGGAAATGAGCGCTTCGTCTGGCGCGACCGTCGGCTCGCCGGCCACCACGCTCTCCGGCACCTGGCCGACCAGGAAAGGACGAATTCTCACGACCCGCTGCCGCAGCTGCTCGATGCGGAAACGCAGCTTGTTCGGCTCGATGGAGAGAGCCTCCGCATTCGGTGGAACATTGTTGATGGCCTGGGGACGCAGAGTGATCGTGGCATCGCCCGGCTGCGCCCAGTTGAGATCGAGGATCACTTCGAGGTTCTGCGAGGGTACAGAGCGGAGATCCGAGGCGCGGCCGCGAAGCCGCACGGTCACGGTATCAGGCAGCTGGGTCGTGATGACGAGGTCGCGCGGCAGGCGAACGATCGAGAGCGGCGCCGGAAACGCGCGCTCGTACACGGGTTCACGACGCGGTGCGGAGACGAACCACCACAGCACTACCGCCAGGAAGAGCGCCACCAGTTTCAGGCCGAGATTCGACGACCGGTGACTGTTCATCGTTTCTCCCTGAGGCGGCCGGTCATCAGCTCGAGCAGCGACTGGCGCGTGAGATTCTCGGTCAGCTTTTCTTCGGCGGCGACGGCGATGGAGCCGTTCTCTTCCGAAACGACGATGACCAGGGCGTCGCTCTCCTCGCTCAGGCCGAGGGCAGCGCGATGGCGCGTGCCGTGGGCCAGCGCCGCATCGGCCTTGTCGGTCAGCGGCAGAAAGGCGCCTGCGGCTGCGATGCGCGGCCCGCGGATGATCGCCGCACCGTCGTGCAGCGGACCTCCGGGCGTGAAGATGCTGACCAGAAGCTCGGAGCTGACCAGAGCATCGACGGGCTTCGCTCCGTCCTCGAAGGCGCGAAGTGTCTGGCCGCCCTCGATGGCGATGAGTGCGCCGATGCGCCGGGAGGCCAGGATCTCGCAGGCGTTCACGATGGTCTCGACCGGTACTTCGTTGTGATGGCGACGGAATGCGGCCGCCAGCGGATTGGCTCCCATTCGCGCCAGCCCCCGTCGGATCTCAGCCTGGAAGAGGACGATCACCGCGAACGGCAGGTAAAAAAGAATCTCGCGCGAGATGGCCTCGAGCGCCGGCAGCTCCAAGGCCCGGGCGATGAAGAAGGTCGAGCCGAGGATCATCAGTCCGATGGAGACCTGCATGGCCCGCGTGCCGCGGAGCAGCGCCAGGATCGAATAGATGATCACCGCCACGACGATGATATCGACGGCATCGCGCCAGGTGAGCTGCAGCATCAGCAGGCGGTCGAAGACGTTCACGCTGCCCCCTCCCGGCCGGGTGTCAGGCGTCGGGTGTCGGGTGTCGGGTCCTTCGCTTCGATGGCGCCGAGGACGCGCAGGAAATCGACGGTCTCGCGGACGTCGTGCACCCGGACGATGGCGGCACCGCCGCGATGCGCTGCCGCGACCGCAGCCAGCGAGCCGGCCATGCGCTCCGGCCCCGCTTCACGCCCGGTGAGGTGGCCGATGAAGGCCTTGCGCGACGCACCGACGACAACCGGTCCGAGTCTCCTCAGCTCGCCGCAGCGGGCCAGCAGCTCGAGATTGTGCTCGTAGGTCTTGGCGAAGCCGATTCCGGGGTCGACCAGGATGTTCCCGGCGCGGATGCCGGCCGAGATCGCATCCCGGCGATGTGCCGAGAGCTCACTGAAAACGTCGGAGACGACGTCGTCGTACAGCGCGAGCTTCTGCATCGTCTCCGGAGTGCCGCGCATGTGCATGAGGATCACCGGGATGCCGCGCCGAGCCACCACTGCGCACATGTCCGGATCGTCGCCCAAGGCGCTGACGTCGTTCACGATGTCGGCACCGGCATCGAGCGCCGCTTCGGCGACCGAGGCGTGACGCGTATCGACGGAGATGGCCACGTCACTGCGCCGGCGGATGTCTTCGATGACCGGGATGACGCGCCGGCACTCCTCTTCGACCGGGACATCCTTCGCTCCCGGACGTGTCGACTCGCCGCCGACGTCGATGGCCGCGGCCCCGTCGGAGATCATGCGCATGGCCGTGTCCACGGCCGCGCCGCGGTCGAAGTGCAGGCCGCCGTCCGAAAAAGAGTCCGGCGTCACGTTGATGATGCCCATGACCAGGGGCGGGCGGCCGAGCGGCAGCGAGCGGTCACGGGGCAGCACGAGGAATGAGTCGATGAGCGAGGGCGCCGGGGTTTCGTTCATCGTTCATCCCTCATCGTTCCGCCTACCGGTCTTCCTCGCGGCGGATGCGGGCGCCGAGCGCGTTGAGCCGTTCCTCGATGCGCTCGTAGCCGCGGTCGATCTGGTGAATGTTGTGGATGATGCTCTCGCCCTTGGCGCAGAGCGCCGCCAGCAGCAGGGCCATGCCGGCGCGGATGTCGGGACTGGAGATCTCCGCGCCCTGCAGCCGGTTGCCGCCGACGATGATGGCGCGGTGCGGATCGCAGAGGATGATCCGCGCTCCCATGGAGATCAGCTTGTCCGTGAAGAACAGGCGCGACTCGAACATCTTCTCGAAGATCATGGCCGTCCCTTCGGCCTGGGTGGCCACGACCACCATGATGGACAGAAGGTCGGCCGGGAACAGCGGCCAGGGCCCGTCGTCGATCTTCGGCACGGCCGCGCCGATGTCGTAGCGCACCCGAAGCTCCTGCTCGCGCGGCACGCGGATGTTGTCACCTTCGATCCTCACGTCCACGCCCAGCTTTTCGAGCATGTGCCGCACCGCGTACATGTGCTCCGGGACGGCGTCCTCGATCAGGAGCTCGCTGCGCGTGACGGCGGCCAGTCCGATGTAAGACCCGACCTCGATGTGATCGCTGGGAATGTGAAAGTCCCCGCCGTGCAGCGACTCCACCCCGCGAATGGTCAGCGAGTTCGTGGCGATGCCTTCGATGTGCGCACCCAGGAGGTTGAGAAACCGGCACAAGTCCTGGACGTGCGGCTCGGCAGCCGCGTTGTAGATGAGCGTCTCCCCTTCCGCGAGGGCCGCGGCCATGATGGCGTTCTCCGTGGCCGTGACGGAAGCCTCGTCGAGAAACATCTTCCGGCCGCGGAGCGCGCGGACGCTCATGCGGTAGTCGTAGGCCGAGACTTCGATCTGCGCGCCCAGGGACTCCAGGGCCATCAGGTGCGTGTCGACGCGCCTGCGGCCGATGGCGTCACCGCCGGGTTTGGCGACCACGGCCGCGCCGCAGCGGGCCAGCAGAGGTCCGGCCAGCAGGATCGAGGCGCGGATCTGCCTCGACAGGGCTCCGTCAGGCGTCGAGGAAATCTCCCCCTTCGCCTGGACGCGGACCACGTTCTCTGCGAGCCGCTCGACCGAAGCGCCGATCCCCTTTAGGATCTCGAGCATGACCCGGACATCCTGGATGTCGGGCAGATTGCGAAGGACGACCGCCTCATCCGTCAGCAGGCAGGCCGCCAGGATCGGCAGGGCGGCATTCTTGTTCCCGCCTGGCCGGATCGATCCTTCCAGCCTCCGGCCGCCTTCGACGACGAAGCGCTCTTTCATTCGCGGCGCATTCTATTCGAGGGATGAGGCATGAGGCGCTGTCCCGGTCGCCAGGTCACCGGGTCACCAGGTTGACCGCATCCGGTGACTTGGTGACCCGGTGACCCGGTGACTCGGTGACCCGGTGACCCGCCTTCCATTCACGTGACGAGTGCCGTATCTTGATCGCGATGATCGTCGCTCCACTCGGATCGGGCAGCGCGGGCAATTCCTACTACTTCGAGAGCGACGGAACGAGCATCCTCATCGACGCCGGATTCGGCCCGCGGGAGACCCGGAAACGGCTGGAGATCATCGGGCGCGAAGCCGAATCGCTCCGCGCCGTCGTCCTCACTCACGAGCATCACGACCACATCCGCGGCGCCGAGCGCATCGCCCGGAAGTACCGCATTCCCATCTACCTCACGCGCGGCACGCTCGACGGCTCGAGCATCGATACCTCAGAAACGAAGGTCGTCGTCTTCGAGAACAACTCCACGTTCTCGATCGGCGACCTGAACGTGCACGCCCGCAGGACGCTGCACGATGCCACCGATCCGGCCTGCTTCGTCGTCGAGTCGCGCGACGGCACGCGCATCGGCCTGGCCAGCGACCTCGGCTGCGTCGACGACCCCGTCATCGAGCACCTCCGCCGCTGCGACGGCCTCTTCTTCGAGTCCAACCACGACCTCGACATGTTGCGCATGGGCAGCTATCCGTGGTCGCTCAAGCGTCGCATCATGTCCCGCTTCGGTCACCTTTCGAACGACGACTCGCTGGCCGCGGTGCAGAAACTGATTGATTCGGAGCTCAAGACGCTCTGCCTGATCCACTTGTCACAGAAAAACAACCACGAGTCGATCGTACGCGAGATGGCCGCCGCGCTGCTCGATCGCCAGGGGGCCCGGCTCGATCTCGGGATCGCCCGGCAGTTCGAGCCGACCGGCGTCTTCGCGATCGAGAGGCGGGCAGCGCCCCGACCGGCCAGGATCGCTCCCTTCGCCCAGATGCCGCTTTTTTAGAGCGCAGGTCGCAGAGCGCAGGTGGCGAAAGGGATGACCCGTGTTTTCCGTTTCGTTCCTGCACCTCTCCCCCCGCGCTTCGCCATCTGCGCTCCGCGCTCTGTCCCCTAGCGCTCTGGCTTAGAATCCACAGCCATGAAAGCCGTCGTCGTCGTCGAGCTCAAACCGTCCGTCCTCGACCCTCAGGGAAAGGCGATCCAACATTCGCTGAGCTCGCTTGGATTCGGGGGCGTGGAAGATGTCAGGGTCGGCAAACTGTTCAAGATAACGCTTGCGGACGGTGGGCAGTCACGAGATCAAGTCGAATCACAAGTTCGGCAAATGTGCGAACGGCTCCTCGCGAACACGGTCATCGAAACCTTCTCCTACACACTCGAGGGGTAGGATCGCACGTCTCGTGCTGCTCGCCTTATCCGCGGCATCCGCACTGGCAGCCGCCGAAATAGCTCCGCTGGCCGTCGTTCCCTCACGCGATCAGAAAATCGTGCGGCGCTGGTCGATCGAAGGCGATCCTCACGGCGTCGCCATCGGCAACGACGGCACCCTCTACGTCGGCCTGGCCAAGCCGCAGGCGGTGATCGCCGTCGATCCGAAGAACGGAGCGATCCTCCGCAAGATCGTTCTCGACTCGGCCGCCATCGCCTCCACGAAAGAGCTCGTCACCATGCGCACGAACCGCGAGGGCACGCGGCTCTACATCGCCAACGGCAGTGACGAGAGCGCCTCGATCCTGGCGCTTCCCGACCTGGCGGTCCTCCGCGAAATCACCATCGAAGGCGAGCCGATCCGCGACATCATTCCCGGTCCGAAGGGCCGCTACCTCTACGTCCTCGGCCGCAGCGTGCACGTCTACGACGCAAACGGCGAGAACGAGATTCACACGCTCACCGATCCCGAACCGATGGCCATCGCCGCGAGCAACGACGGCTCGATGCTCGCCGTAGTCGGCAGCGAGGATTTCGGCAACACCAAAGCGACGAGCGTCGCGCTGTACGACACCGCGGACTTTCGCGAGATCGCCCGCGATCCGCTGCAGACCACCGATCGCATCACCGGCGCTCTCTTCGCCGCCGGTGACCGCGCCCTGGTGGCCATCAGCCCCGAACACCTCTTCGACAAACGGGTGATGTCGAGGCCGCCCAAGACCATGACCGCCGGCACCGACGGCGCCATGCGCATGTCCATCGACTTCGGCGATCTCGTGAACAGCGAGCGCATCTGCCTGCCCGAGGGCAGCGGTCCGCAGATCGTGACCGCCGCGACGGGCAACCTGATCCTGTTCGCGGAGCGCCGGTGCAACAGCAGCGGCGCGTTCACCGGATCGGCATCGCACATCACACCGGCATCGCTCTACGGCGTCGATGCGTACGCCGTCGCCTTCGACCGCGCCAGCAACACCCTCGTCACCACCGAGCGCGCAGGATTCCTGACGATCTACAAAGTGCCGCACGCGGCGCTGGCGCGATGAACGAGTGCTGAGTACTGAGTACTGAGTGCTGAGTACTGAGTACTGAGTGACGAGGGGCATGCACTCAGTACTCAGCACTCAGTACTCAGCACTCAGTACTCAGCACTTCGGTACACTGAGCAGACATGAAATTCGGCATCGTCATCCTCCCCGGCTCGAACTGCGACCACGACGCCATGCACGTCACCAGCACCCTCATCGGCGCCCAGGCGGAGTTCCTCTGGCACAAGGACACCGACCTCAAAGGCGCCGACTGCGTGATCATCCCCGGCGGCTTCGCATACGGCGACTACCTTCGCGCCGGAGCGCTGGCGAAATTTGCTCCGATCATGGAACCGATCCGGCGCCACGCGGCCGGCGGCGGGCTGGTGCTCGGCATCTGCAACGGGTTTCAGGTGCTGACCGAGGTCGGTCTCCTGCCCGGCGCTCTGATGCGCAACCAGCACCTCCGTTTCCTCGGGCGGGACGTCTTCATCCGCGCCGAGCAGACCGACACGCCGTTCACGAGTCAGCTGACCGCGGGACAAATCCTCCGCACGCCGATCGCCCACGGTGAAGGCAACTACTTCGCCGAAGCGGCGGTGCTGGACGAGCTGGAGCACAATCGCCAGATCGTCTTCCGCTACTGCGATGACGAGGGGCGGCTGACGGCGGAGGCGAACCCGAACGGCTCGTCGCGCAACATCGCCGGCGTGTGCAACCGCGAGCGCAACGTCGTCGGGATGATGCCGCATCCGGAGCGCTGTTCCGAGGCGCTGCTGGGCAACGCCGACGGCCTGGGGATCTTCCGCTCGATCGCGGCGTCGCTGGCCCATTCCCCGTCACTCTGAGCCGGCCGAGCCCCGTTACCGTCACTCTGAGCCGGCGGACTCCTATTTCGCCACGGTGTACTCGAGCGGAATGGCGATCTGCGGCCGGCCCAACGGGATCTCGCGGCTGAAGCGAAGAGCCATATTGGAGTGCGGACGTCTCGTCCGCAACCGCCGGACGTCTCGTCCGGCGGTGGAAGATCTCCGGCGCTGCGAGAAAACGATCAGAGGAGGACGTCCGCGCTCCGAAGTCCGCATGATCGAGAGGTAAACTGCGCCGCGCATGTCCAAAACGGCGCTGATCACCGGCGGATCACGTGGCATCGGGCGCGTTACGGCGATGCGCCTGATCAACGATGGGTGGGCGGTGGCGTTCACGTACAACCAGTCCATCGATGCGGCGTTGACCTTCGAGCAGGAAGCGACGGCCAAGCTGGGGCCGAACCGGCCGCAGATCGCTTCCTATGAGTGCGACGTTCGCGACCACGCGTCGAACCGCAAGCTCGTGGAGATCGTGCGGGAGCGCTTCGGGTCGATCGATGCCCTGATCAACAACGCCGGAATCCGCGAAGACGCGCTGCTCTACAACATGCGTGAGGAGCAGTGGAACGACGTCGTGGACACGGACCTCAGCGGCGTATGGTCGATGACTCAGGCCGTGGTGCCACTGATGATGCAGCAGCGAGGCGGCGCCATCGTGAACGTCGTTTCCCTCTCCGGATTGCACGGCGTCGTCGGACAGGCGAACTATTCGGCGGCCAAGGGCGGCGTCATCGCCATGAGCCGCAGCATCGCACGCGAGCTGGCCCGCAGCGGCATCCGCGTCAACTGCGTCGCGCCGGGGCTCGTGGAAACCGACATGACCGCCGACCTCGATCCAGACGTGCGCAAGGCCATGATCCGCGAGATCCCGATCCGGCGGATCATCACGCCGGCCGAAGTCGCCGCCGCCATCGCCTTCCTCATCTCCGACGAGGCCAGTGCCATCACCGGACAGGTGCTGGCAGTCGACGGCGGCACCAGCGCCTAGCGTCAGGCGCGCCGAATCACGCGCAACAGCCAGATCAGGATCACCGCGCCGACGAACGCGCTGATCAGAGACCAGATCAGGCCGCCCCCGCCGATCCCCAGCATGCCGAACAACCAGCCGCCGACGAGCGCGCCGATGACGCCGACGATGAGGTCGCCGATCAATCCGTATCCGCCGCCACGCATCACGCGGCCGGCCAGCCATCCCGCAATCAGTCCGATGATGAGAAACCAGATCAGTCCATTCGCGGCCATGAGTCCTCCGTTGCTGGCGGAGTGAGCAAGTGCCGGACCAGCCTAAGCCTTTGCCTCAGATGAGACCGCGGGCGATGAGCACCGGCACCGCGAGGAGCACGACTCCGATCAGTGCGACCGCCCAGGCGCTGTCGAAAAAGTACGGATAGATCGCCAGGAGAACCCCGGAAATGAGGTAGGGCAGGTTGGTCGTGCGCTTGCCGTACACGAAGTACACGCCGCCGATGGATCCGAACAGAAGGCCGAAGAAAAGGGACATGGTTCTACCTGCCGTACTTCCTCAGGGTGGCACGGAGTCTGTCGATCGGAAGCGCTTCGACGGTGCGTCCATTCCCGGTCATGGTGGTGGCTCTGGTCAGCGAGTTGTCGATCGCCTCTTCCGTCGCCTCGATGGCGGCCAGAAACAGCGGTGAGAGGGCCTCGTTTGCCAGCAGCGCACCGCTGCGACTCGTGGAGAAGGCGATCGCGTAGTCTCCGCTCCCGTTCGATCCCGCGGCGCCGGTCCTGGCCAGCCCCATGATGCCGCGCGCGGCGATGCGCTTCAGGTTTCGAGCGCCGAGGGGCGCGTCGGTGGCGATCACGATCATGCAGGAGCCATCGACAGCGGGCAGCGGGGAGCGGGCAGCGGGCAGGCCCACCCGCCCGGAGGACGACGCCGTCTCGTCTTTCAGGTAGTACTGCCCTAACTCCTGCCCGACCGGCACGCCGGCAATCTGCAGCACGCCTCCGAAATTCGTCTGCACGAGCACACCCACCGTCCAGCCGCCGAGGCTCTGAGGAAGCTTGCGCGACGACGTGCCGATGCCGCCCTTGAATCCGAAAGCGATCGTGCCGGTACCGGCGCCGACGGAGCCTTCCGCGACGGGCCCACCCTTCGCGCTGCGCAGCGCCTCGAAGACCTCGTCCCGCCCGACCGGCCGCGATCGGATGTCGTTGAGCGTCCCGTCGTTGGTCTCGCCGACGACCGGGTTGATCGACCGCACATCCTCGTTGCCCGGCAGAGCGAGCATGTAGTCGATCACCGCATCGGCGACGCGGGGGACGTTCAGCGTGGAGGTCAGCACGATCGGAGTCTCGATCTCGCCGAGCTCGTCGACCTGCGTCGAACCAGCCAGCTTGCCGAATCCGTTGCCCACGAAGATCGCCGCCGGCACCTTCTCGCGAAAGAGATTGCCGCCGTGCGGGAGGATTGCCGTCACTCCGCTGCGCACGTTTTCGCCGCGAATGAGCGTGACCTGACCGACGCGAACCCCCGCCACGTCCGTAATGGCGTTGAGCGCCCCCGTCGGCAGGATGCCGATCGCGACGCCGAGGTCTCGGATGCGCGGGCGGTCTTGAGCGTTTGCAGATGTCGCCATGAGTGCAGCCAGGATCAGGAGTGTAGTGCGCATGGAAAAGCAGTCTACAATCCGCGGCCCGATGGGCCCCTATTTCAGCGTCGTCGTCCCGACCTACAACCGACTCGACATGCTCCTGCGCGTTCTCGACGCGCTCGACGCGCAGAGCGGGGCGCCGGAGACGGAGGTCATCGTCATCGACGACGGGTCGAGCGACGACACGCGCGCGGCGCTCGAAAGACGGACCCAGGAACGGCGCCAGGCGCTTCCTCCGCTGATGTTCCGCTCACAGCCGAACGGCGGCCCCGGACGCGCCCGCAACCACGGCGTGTCGCTGGCCCAGGGAAAGTTCGTGGTCTTCATCGGCGACGACACCGTTCCCGAGCCGCAATTTCTGGCCGAGCACGCACGCGTTCACGTCCAGTCGAACGACGATTCGATGCTGGCCTGTCTCGGTTTCACCGGCTGGCCGCCCGGCGAGCGCGTCACCGCGTTCATGGACTACATCAACGACTACGGCCTGCAGTTCGGCTACAAGCTCATCGAGGACGGCGCCATCGTCCCCTTCAACTTCTTCTACACGTCGAACATCTCGATCGACCGCGCGCTGCTCGCGGCGCATCCCTTCGACACGATCTTTCCTGCGGCCGCCTGGGAAGACATCGAGCTTGCCTATCGCCTCGATGCTCTCGGCCTGAAGATCCGCTACGACGCCCGCGCCGTCACCCGCCACTACCACCCGATGACCGTCGACTCGTTCGCCCGACGGCAGTACACGGTGGGAAAATCGGGTGCCATCTTCTACGGCAAGCATCCTGAGCTCGCCCACTTCCTCGGCGTCCACGAGCTCGAGACGCGCACGCTCGCCGACGAAACGCAGCTGTTGCGGCTCCGCAGGAAAGCGCGCCGCGGCGAGCGCTTCCGCCTCTTCGCGAAGAACGAGGTCTTCGAGACCCTGATGCGGGAACACTACCTGCGCGGGCTGAGGGACGGGCTGGAAGAATTGAGAATTGAGAATTGAGAACGTGCCGTTTTCTCAATTCTCAATTCTCAATTCGATAGAATCCCGCCCGTGTTCATCACCTTCGAAGGCATCGAGGGCTCCGGGAAAACGACGCAGATGCAGAAGCTCGCGCAACGGCTCGGAAACGCCATCATGACCAAAGAACCGGGCGGCACACCGTCCGCTGACCGGATCCGGGCGATCCTTCTCGACACCACCTCGGAGCTCGATCCCGTCGCGGAGCTGTTCCTGTTCGCGGCCTCACGCCGACAGAACGTCGTGGAGGTGATCCGGCCGGCGCTCGAGCGCGGGCAGGTCGTACTGTGCGACCGCTTCACCGACGCCACGCTCGCTTACCAGGGCTTCGGCCGCCGCCTGAACCTCGATCAGCTGCGGATGCTGAACGACTGGGCCACGGGCTCGTTGCGCCCCGATCTGACGGTGGTGTTCGACCTGCCCGAGGAAGTGGGCGTGAAGCGGGCCCGGTCGCGGAACGCCACCGCCACGACGGACGAGGGGCGATTCGAAGCGGAGGATCTGAAGTTTCACCGCCGCGTACGCGAGGGATATCTGGCTCTGGCCGAGGCGGAGCCCGCGCGCTTCGCGGTCGTCGACGCGAACGGAACCGTGGAAGAGGTCTTCGAGCGGATGATGAGCGCGCTGACGGCGCGCGCGCCGCAGCTCGCCGCATGAGCACAGCCACCTCTCTTCTGCTCGACACCGCCCGGCGCGCCGAGCTCCACCACGCCATCATCGTGCATGGTCCGGCGCTCGATCTGCTGCGCTCCACGGCTGTTCGTGTGGCCAAGGCGCTCAATTGCCTCAACGGCACGACCGGCGACGCCTGCACCGCCTGTCAGCGCATCGACCGTCGCCTTCATCCGGACGTGCACTTCGTCGAAGTCTCGGGCGAGCGCAAGCTCATCTCCATCGAACAGATCCGCGACGTGGTCAACGAGGCCTCGCTGAGGCCCTACGAAGGGCGCAACAAGGTATTCATCGTCGATCCCGCAGACGCGCTCAGCGCCGGCGGATCGAACGCGCTCCTCAAGACGCTCGAGGAGCCGGTCCGTGACACGACATTCATCCTCATCACCCGTTCGCCGGATCTCCTGCTGCCGACCATCCGCTCGCGCTCGCAGTCGATCTACGTCGGCAACGAAGAACAGCGCCCGATCGGAGCAGATCTGCAGGCCACCCGCATCCGCCAGGTGTCGATGTTCGCGTCGGACGAAGAGCGCGACGCTCTTGCCGCACAAGCCCTCGAGGCGCTCCACCGTTTCGCCACCCGCGGCGACTCCGCGGCCCTGCTGTCACTGGCCGCGACCATCTCCGCCTCTGATGATGCGAAGGACGCCATGGCGCTGGTGGCCGGGATCTTCTGTGATGCTGCGGCGCTCGACGACTCACAGGCGGTCGACGCCAGGAAGCTCGCCGCGATCCGGGAGGCAATTCCGCGTGAGCGGCTGCTCGCCGCTGCCGACGCCCTGATGTCCGCGATTCGCGCGCTGAGCTTCAACGCCGACGCGAGGCTGGTGGTCGAGCAGGCGCTGGCGGCCCTGGTGACGAGTCCTGAGTCCTGAGTGCTGAGTCCTGAGTGGACCGCGCCGGACCAGCGGTCCTGCCGAATGCAGATCTCTCAGACTCAGCACTCAGGACTCAGGACTCCCAAAAAACAGCGACCCCGCCTTCCGGCGGGGTCTTGGTGAACCTACTGGATGGGATTCGGTGCGAGTCGCTCAGGGATGAGGTGTGGGATCGGTAAGATTCAAAGCAGAATTCAAGAGGCGGAAAAACAGAGGCAGGCTGGTACAACAGAAAGCGGCTCGCGCCTGCCCATCCAGTAAACCTGTTCTCATTGTTGGATGCATTATCGCACAGATTGTGAAAAGTTTCCCAATGTTACAACAGTGTGACAACCCATTGAACAGCCACGAGATACCGACTGCTTTCGTACCGCACCAATGTAAGACAAAACAGCTGTTCGGTCTAGTCCAGAGCAGATCGGCTGCCGGTTGGGGGGTGTTGAGGAAGGACTCGAATGAACGGGGCAATCCTCGCCGTTCCCAGCCCGTGAGCAACGTGTTGCGTGTCACGCAAATGCGTGACCGCTGCGCCTGCTCTTCGTCGCACGCCTACGTCCGAGCTCGCTCGGCCGTCACGGAGCGCGCGAATCGACGAGCGAACTGTTCGGCGTCAGCGAACGATCCAGCGCGATGTGGCCGGCCAGCGTTTCGGCCGGCGCACCGTTGAGGAGGATGCGCACCCGTTTCGCCTCGGCGAAGTTCGACGTGATCGTCTGGACGATCGAGTAGACCGCCATCAGCTCTTCGTGACTTCCGGCCGGCCATCCGCTGGTCAGGGTCGGGCCGCCCAGATCGACGAACGCCGTTCCGTCGGGCAGGAGAAAAGCCCCGCGCACCACCGTGTCCGCCGGCAGAAGCCTGGGAACTCCGGCGTTTGCCGATCCCTTCAGCAGCTCACGAGCGACGACCGACATCGCGCCGGCGGGACTCTGTGGGAGCTGCACGTTCCGCAGCTCCGGAACCAGCAACAGATCGGGTGATTCGTAGTAGAGCCGGATGACCCGGGGAGCGACCTGGTTTTCAGCATTGAGATTCCGCGGGCGGGGCTTTCGCTCTTTGCACGCGGCGGCGAGCATCAGCAGCGCGAGCGCTACACAAAACGCCCGGCGCACTACTGCCCCGCCTTCGCCGTGCCCGTGGCTGGAAGGGGCGCTCCGGGCACCGTCGGAGCCGGCTTCACAGCCGGTCGAGCGGGCTGGATCACTCCGATCCGCGTCTCGTAGTCGGTCTTGTAACGGACTACGGCCCGCGTGAGCGCATCGATGACGGAGGTCACGAACTTCTCGTCCTTGAGCTTGCTCTCTTCCTCGGGATTCGAGATGAACGCCACTTCCACCAGGGCGGCCGGCATCGTCGCGCCCACCAGCACCTTGAACGGAGCCTGCTTCACCCCGCGGCCCTGCACGCCGGTGATGGCATTCATCTCTTCCTGGATGTCCGACGCGAAGCGGCTCGACTCCTGGAGGTACTCCTGTTGCGCGAGATCCCAGAGGATCAGCTTCAGGTCATTCGAAGTGGTGGTCTGCGGCGCGGCGGCGGTCCGGGCCGACTCGTTCTCGATGTCGGCCGCCTTCTTCGCCAGCTCGTCGGACGCATCAGCGGAAAGGAAGTAGGTCTCCGATCCGCGCGCGCCCTTTACGACCGCTGCGTTCATGTGCACGGAGAGGAAGAGATCGGCTTTGTACTGGTTTGCCAGAGCCGTGCGCTGGTCGAGCGAGACCAGGCTGTCGTCCTCGCGCGTCAGGACCACGCGCGCGCCGGTCTTCGCCGCAAGCACCACCGCCAGGCGGCGGCACAGATCGAGAGTGGCGTCCTTTTCGAGGGTGCCCGCCGGCCCCATGGCTCCCACGTCCTTTCCCCCATGGCCCGGATCGATGACGATCGTGTGGATGCCGGGGCGTTCGATGGGCCTGCTGACCGAAGGGGCCACGACCGGAGTACCGGGCGCTGCAGCAGCGCCCTTCCGCAGGTCGAGCACGATGCGGAAGGGGTTGTCGAGCCGGTAGGCATCGCCGACGACGTCCGGCGACTTCAGCTGGATGGCCAGGTCGTTTGCGGTGAATGTCGTCCTGGCGACATTCGGATCATCGTGAGTCTGCTCCGCGTAAGGGGGACGGATGGGCGACTTGAACTGGATCGTGTAGCCATCGGTCTCCTTCACGATGGCGTAATCGACCGGCGCGCTGAGGGTCACGACAATCTTAGAGATCCCCTGCACGTTCGCAAGCGACAGTTGTGCGGTGACGACGTTGTGCTGTTGCGCCGAGACCTGCAGCACTCGTTTTCCCGGATCCCAGACGACCTGCAGGCCGGAGGCCCGGCTGAGGAAGCCGTCGAAGAACTGCCAGGCCACGAACGGCTTGCCGTCGATGGTGCTGGGAGCCACGGGCATTTCGATCAGCTCGTCGCGCACCACGGCGAAACGGCTGTCCGGCCCGAAGACCGCGGCGGTGTTGTTCAGCGTGACCTTGAATCCCGTGCTGTCGGGGGCCACGGTGCCACCGAGCGCCGCCATGACGTCCTCGGCAGAGAACAGGACCTGCCCCTGGTCGCGGACGACGGTCAGGGGGTGATCGCCCGAAGACGTGCGAAGCGTGGCCTGTCCCGGCGACTGGGCCAGAACCATCGAAGTGATGACGAAAAGGGCGAGAGTCGCGGCAGGAAGGAGTCGTGGCATCTTCATTCGAGGGCCGGTGCATTATCGCAGTTCCGGAGCGCAGAGCGCAGAGCGGAGATCGCAGGGCGCAGATCGCAGGCGTGCCTCGTGCCTCGGGCCTCAGGTGCGATACGCTCTTCGCATGACATCGAGGATGCTTCTGATCGCCGCCCTTTTTCTCGTCGCCTGCGGGGGCGAGCCGAGACCGGCCGGCTACCAGGCCTTGAGCAAAGAACCGATCAGCGTCCGGGGATGGATTGCGGACATCGACACCGGCGCACCGGCGAGCTCGTTCCGGACGGTGGAAACCGAGGCTGCCCGGCGGGCTGCGGCGTTTCAGGCGGCGAACGTCTGGATCGACAACGCGCCGTACGTCTCAGGGGGCATCGCTGAGAACGGTGCGTTCATTCTTCTGGACGTCCCGCCCGGAAACGTGCGCATCGCCTTCAGCGCGCCAGGTGTGCCCGAGGCGATTCTCCCGATCGAGAACGCACCCCCGAACTCTGACATCATCATCGGCGGCCTGATTTTGAAGTCGGACGGCACGGTCACGATCGACCCGAAGCAGACGAAGGTTCGCATCCCTGGAAGCGTCGTCCGTGAGACCGCGACGGCACAGAAGGCCAAGGTGGCCGGGATGATCATCCCTGTGGTGCAAGTGCCCATCAATTCACTGCAGGACCGCCACGATTGGCCGAACCCGCCGGCTACGCTTCAGCCGCTGGCGACGGTGAAGTGAGGGGCAATTGAAAATTGAAAATTGAAAATTGAAAAAACGACTGGGGACAGGCTGAGAGCCTGTGTTCCAGGGTGGTTTTCAATTTTCAATTTTCAATTTTCAATTCCCGCCGACGCCGATCAGCTCGGCGAACTTCTTCAGGTCGATGTTGCCGCCTGAGATCACGGCCACGATCGGTCCGTCGCCGGCTCGGCCGGTCAATGCGGCTGCCACCGACAGTGCTCCCGCACCCTCGGCGATGACGCGAGACTTTTCGGCAACGATTCGCATGGCACCCTTGACCTGATCGAGCGTCACCACGATCGACCCGTCCACCACGCCCTTCATCCGCTCCCACATGCGGGGAAAGATGCTCTTTCCTCCGGCACCGTCGACGAAGGAGTACTGCCATTTCTCGAAGACCTGGGGCGATCCCTTTTCGAACGACAGGGCGCCGGGCGCGGCCGTCTCCGGCTCGGCCCCGAGGACCTTCACCTGCGGCGCGAGCGCGCGCATGGCGCTGCCGATGCCGGTGAGGAGGCCGCCGCCGCCGATGGCCGCGATGATCGCGGAGACGTTGGGCAGGTCTTCGAGCACTTCCAGGCCGAGGGTGGCGTTCCCGGCAATGAAGTTGTGGTCGTCGAACGGATGAACGAACGTTCCTTCCACGCCGGGGAACTGGCGCTCCTCCATGGCCTGCCAGCAGGCGTCGAAGGGTGCCTTGACGATGTGCGCACCGAGGTTGCGCATGCGCTCGAGCTTCGTGTCGGCAGCGGTCTCGATCGCTACGACTGTGCAGGGAATGCCGGCCAGGCGCGCGGCGAAGGCCACCCCCTGACCGGCGTTGCCCGCGCTGATCGTCCACACGCCCCTGCTCCGCTCTTCGGCGGAGAGGAGGGCCACGGCGTTCGCGGCGCCGCGCAGCTTGAAGGCGTTGATCGGCTGCAGGTTTTCGAGCTTGAGCCAGATCTCCGGCCGATCGGCGTCGTGACGTAGCCTGACCAGCGGAGTGCGCGTGATCGTGTTTCGAATCCGGTCGCGCGCAGCGAGGATCTCGTCCAGCGTCACCGGACGAATGGGAGGAGCAGCGGTCGGCATGGCGCGCGATTGTAAGCCTGGATCACGTCGCGTGTTCGCTTTGGATCGGCGGTGTGGCGCAGACTTTCCAGCCCGCGCTCGGAGGGCAGGCTGGAAAGCCTGCCCCACACCCGGGAACTCGGGACTCGAGTCCGTCACGCGGCGTGCTGTTCTTCGATCCCGTCCTCCGGTCGCACGGCGCCGCGTCTGCGAATCGTGGAGGTCTGCACGATCGCGACGCCGGCCAGAATCACGACCATGGCCATGATCGAGACGACCGTCAGGCGCTCCGACAGGACGAGCCAGCCGAGGAGCACGGCCACGAGAGGATTCACATACGCGTACAGCGTCATCTGCGCCGTCGGGATGTGGCCGACGGCATAGATGTACGCGCTGTACGCGAGCACGGAGCCGAACAGCGCCAGGTAGATGAGCGCCGTGCCGGTGCGAACGTTCACCACGAAGCGCGAGCCTTCGCCGATGGCCAGGCCGACTGCGTCGCAGATCAGACCGCCGAAGAACATCTGCAGGCCGATCGACGTCACGAAGGGAACGCCGCGGATCGAGTACTTCGCCCGGGCCGTGCCCCACTGCCATCCGATCGAGCCGAGCTGCATGATCACCGCGCCGATCAGAAAGTGTTTGTCCAGGTGACCGGCGGAACCGCTGGGCGTCACCAGCAGACCCACTCCGGTGAATCCGACGAGCATCCCGACGGCGCTCCGCCTGTCGATGCGCTCTCCGTTCGCGTGCAGACGTTCGATGAGTGTGGCCCAGAACGGCGCGGTGGCCACGAGCAGTGCGGCCATGCCGCTCGGCACCCACTGCTCGGCGATGACGACAGCGAGATTGCCGACGCCGGCCATGAGCGTTCCGATCAGGACCAGATTGGCGAGAGTGCGGAGATCGCGCGGGAATGACTCCCGGCGCATCCTCGCCAGGCCCAGCATGATCAGCCCGGCCGCGGTATAGCGGATACCGGTCAGCAACAGCGGGGGAATGGTCTCGACGGCGATCCGGATGGCGAGGTAGGTCGTCCCCCAGACCACGCACACCGTGGCGAACGCGGCATAGGCCAGGCCGCGGCCGGGCTTCATCGCTTCTCCTCGCCGAGCATGATGCCGCCCACTTTTTCGCAGTGGGTCTGCATCACGATGGTGGTTCGCGTGGCCAGCGACAGCGGCGGCGAGGTCAGCTTCGCAACCAGGGCGTTGAGCGAGCCGATCGAACCGGTGCGCACTTTCAGCAGGTAGCAGTCGTCTCCGGCGACGGTGTGCACTTCGAGGACCTCATCTCCGCGCATGATGCCGCGGAACGTCTGCCATGCTCTTGCCGACAGCGTCGCTCCGCGTGCGGCGACGAAGGCGGTGATGGTCCGGCCGAGGGCGGCGGGCTCGATCACGGCCGTGGTGCCGCGGATGACGCCCTGGCGCTCGAGCTTCTCGATGCGCTCGGCCACCGCCGGACGCGAGAGCCCGACCTCGTCGGCGATCTGCGAGGCGGGCGTGCGGCCGTCGCGCACCAGCAGGTCGAGGATACGAAGATCGAGGTCGTCCAGATCGACTGCCATGGTGGCATGATACCACCATTACGTCGGTCGAACCGTCAATAGACCTTCGTTTAGTTTGTTATTGCGCTATGAGACCGACGCTTGGTGCGAGGGCGCTCCCGCCTCGGATGCGGGCGCAGGGTGCTCCACGACCCGCGGGTAGCGGAACTCGGGCCGATGCGCCGCTGCTTCGCGGAGCTCGCGCTGCAGGTACTCCACCTTCACCGCCCCGGCCGGATCCGACATCAGCCGCCGCAGCGAGGCCCGGTTCAGGATCACCGAGCGCAGCGGCAGCTGCGCGACGCGCACGGCGTAGCGGATCGTGTCGCGTTCATCCGAGCAGAGGCGCATCCAGCTGCCGGCGGGCAACACGCTCACGATCTCTTCTGCGATCCGCAGTTCGTTGGTCCCTGTAGTATTCATGGCGTGTCCTCCGTCTGCACTAATAGACGCAGGGGACTCGCAGAAGTTTCTGGGGTGAGGGCCAAGTCGTTGTAAAGAAACTGTAAGCGGGTGGTCATATCGGTTGCGGGGTTGCGGGGTCCGCGGTTGCACGGTTCCGCGGTTCCGCGGTTTCCGAACCCGACGATCCGGTATTCACCGCGTAACCGCGCAACCGCGCAACCGCGACCATGCTCGTCACGTTTAAACCACTGGCACTGACGGCCGCCACACGGCCGGACGAAACGATCCTCGATGCCGCACGCCGGGTCGGGGCGCCGCTCGGTAACTCCTGCGGCGGCGTCGGAGTTTGCGCACGGTGCCGCGTCACGATCGCCGAAGGAGCCGACAAGCTCAGCCCGCCGACCGCCATCGAGAGGCGCGTCAGTCAGCGCTCCAATCTCGATCCCGACGAACGCCTCGCCTGTCAGGCCGTCGTGCTCGGCGACTGCACGGTGACGACGTCCTACTGGTGACGAGTGCTGAGTGCTGAGTACTGAGTGCTGAGTACTGAGTGCTGAGTACTGAGTGCTGAGTACTGAGTGGCTGACTCGGTGCTCTTACTCAGTACTCAGCACTCAGCACTCAGCACTTCGTTCACCACGTCCCGCGGTTCCGAATGAACATGCAGTCGCCGTAGCTGTAGAAGAAGTAACGCTCGCGAATGGCGGCGGCGTAGGCCTGGCGCATCGTCTCCATTCCGGCGAACGCGGAGACGAGCATCAGCAACGTCGACTCCGGCAGATGGAAGTTGGTCAGGAGTCGATCGACGGCGCGGAACTCGAATCCGGGCGTGATGAAGATCGAAGTCTCGCGCGTTCCCGCTTCGAAGCGTCCCTTCCCTTCCCGAATGGCGCTCTCCAGGGTGCGCACGCAGGTCGTTCCGACGGCGGCGATCGCGCGCCGGCCATCGAGGGCGGCATTGAGCGCCGCCGCGGCGGCCGGCGTGATCTCGTAGCGCTCGGCATCCATGCGGTGCTCGGCGATGTCGTCGACCTTCACCGGCTTGAACGTGCCGATGCCGACGTGCAGCGTGATGCGGATGATGCCCACGCCGCGCGCGGCCACACGGTCGAGGATTTCGTTGGTGAAGTGCAGCCCTGCGGTCGGCGCGGCGATGGCGCCCCGCGAGGCGGCATAGACGGTCTGGTACGACTCTCGATCGCTCTCCCGCGGAGCATCGCGGACGATGTACGGCGGCAGCGGCGGCACGCCCACGCGCTCGATCTCGGCGGCATCGCCCCGGAACCGGATCACCACCGTCCCGTCGCCGCGCTTCTCGAGCACCTTCGCCTCGAGGGCCGGCGAGAAGCGGACGCAGTCGCCCTCGCGCACGCGCCGGGCCGGTTTGCACCACGACTCCCACGTCATGGCGTCGAGCTGTCGCGTCAGCAGGAACTCGATCCGCGACTTCATGGCTCCCTTCGGCTCGGCGTAGAGCCGGGCCGGGATGACCCGCGTGTCATTGATGACCAGAACGTCGTCGCGGTCGAGTTGCTCGGGAAATGACGCAAAGCTCGTGTGCTCGAGGACCGCCGCTCCGTCGCGCGGAGTCACAACCATCATGCGGGACCGGCCGCGCTCGCGCGGCTCCTGCGCGATGCGCTCCGGCGACAGGTCATATGAAAAATCGGTGCGCTTCATAGAATCAGACCGCAGACCACAGACCGCAGACCGCAGACCGCAGACGGCAGACCGCAGATGCGGGTGGATCCGGTGCGGGCAGCGACTGCGCTCCAGACGGCGCTGAATCATACGAGAAGTCGGCGAGGTCGCAGACGGCTGTCCGTAGGGACGCGCAGCAGCGCGTCCGCAGCTCTCGTCGCCTTACACCATCCCGGAGTTGCGGACGCGCTGCTGCGCGTCCCTACACGGCGTCCCTACACGGCGTCCCTACACTTCGAACGGCAGCCGGGCGATAGAATCGCGGCCGTGTTCCGGGCACGGGTCATTACCTGCAGCGACTCGGCGATTCGCGGCGAGCGCGAAGATCGCTCCGGTCCGGCGGTTCGCGACGCGTTGATGAAGGCCGGCTTCGAGGTCGATCGCATCATCGTCGTCGCCGACGAGCTCGACTCGATTGCTGCGGCCATCGAGCAAGCCACCGCGGCCGGCGCACGCCTGGTCGTCACCACCGGAGGTACCGGCATCGCACCGAGGGATATCACGCCCGAGGCCACGATGCGGGTGTGCGACCGCATCGTTCCGGGATTCGGTGAGCTGATGAGATTGCGGTCGCTGGAAAAGACGCCCATGGCACCGCTGTCGCGCGCCCAGGCTGCCACGCGCGGAGCGGCTCTGGTCATCAATCTCCCCGGCAGCACGAAAGGGGCCGTCGAGAATCTCGAGAGCGTTCTGCATCTGGTCCCGCACGCTCTGGACCTCCTCGGCGGCGAAAGAATCGAGCGCCATCCATGAAAAAACAGGCGGTCCGGCTCGGCATCGAGAAACTTCTCAAGAGCCCCAAAATGCTCCGCCGAAAACGCGTGGCGGTGCTGAGCCATCACGCCGCGGTGACTCACGATCTCCTGCGCACCGTCGACTGCGTCGCGGCCATGCCGTGCGATCTGGTGCGCATCTTCGGTCCCGAGCACGGATTCTGGGCCGTGGCCCAGGACATGGAGGGGACGGCCGCGGCGATCGACAAGCAGACCGGCGTAGAGATCGTCTCGCTCTATCACGATTACCCGAAGCAGCCGGCGGAGCACTCCGACGAGGGCATCCGGCAGTGGAAGTCGGAGCTCGCTGCCGCGAAGGCGAAACTCTCGCCGACGGACGAGCAGCTCAAAGACGTCGAAGTCCTCGTCGTCGATCTTCAGGACGTCGGATCGCGCTACTACACCTTCGTGAACACGATGGCCAACTGCATGGCCGTGGCACGGCGCACCGGCACGAAAGTGCTCGTGCTCGACCGCCCGAACCCCATCAACGGCATCGGGGTCGAAGGAAACCTCTTCGACGATCCGCGATGGCACAGCTTCGTCGGCCAGTTCAACATCCCGCCGAGACATGGCATGACCATCGGCGAGCTGGCCCTCTTCTACGCCGCACACGACGAGAGCTATGCGTGCGAGCTGGAGGTCGTCGAGATGAACGGCTGGAAGCGCAAGCTGTGGTGGGACGAGACCGACCTGCCGTGGGTGCCGCCGTCGCCGAACATGCCCACGATCGACACCGCCTGCGTTTACCCCGGCCTGTGCCTGATCGAAGCGACGAACGTCAGCGAGGGCCGCGGCACCACCATTCCGTTCGAGCTGTTCGGAGCGCCCGGGCTCGACGCGTTCGAGCTCGCCGAGCGCCTCAACTCGTTCAAGCTACCGGGCGTCGGCTTTCGTGCGCAGTACTTTCAGCCGACATTCCAGAAGGCCGCCGGACAGATCTGCGGCGGCGTGCAGCTTCACGTCAGCGATCGCGACGAGATCCAGCCATACCTCACCGGCGTCGTGGCCATGAAAGTCCTGTACGACCTCGGACGCGAAGGGAAGTTCGACTTCTCATGGCGAGGCGAATCCTACGAGTACGAGCCGACCGACGAACGCCAGGCTCTCGAGCAACTGGTCGGCACGTCCAGGTTCCGCGATGCGCTCACAGACTCCAACCCCGAATCGCTCGACTCCTGGATCGCAAGCTGGACCGAGGACGAGAAGACGTTCCGGAAGGAGCGGAAGGAGTACCTGCTGTATTCGTAGATCGCAGATGGCAGATCGCAGATCGCAGGCGGATGCGATTGCCGCGATCAGCCTGCCCCACCTGCGATCTGCGATCTGCGACCTGCGATCTGATGCTCGACATCCTCTACGAAGACGACGACCTGATCTTCGTCAACAAGCCGCCGCTGCTCGTGGTGCAGCGCGGCTACGATCCGGACGAGCCGCTGCTGCTCGACCTGGTGAACGAGCACCTCGGCCGGCCGGTGCACCTGCTGCAACGGCTCGACCGCGGGACCAGCGGCGTGATCTTCTTTTCGAAGACGTCGAAGCACAACGTGAAGCTGACGCGGCAGTTCGAGAAGAAGCGCATCCGAAAGCGTTACGCGGCGCTTTGCGTGGGCGAGCTCGCCCAGAAGCAGACGGTCGATGCGCCGATCGCGCGAGTCGGTGCGATCAAGTTCGCCGTCCGCGACGACGGGAAGCGCGCCGTGACGCACATCGAGCCGGTCGAGTCCGCTCGTGACGCGACCTTCCTGACCGTCGTGCTGGAGACCGGCCGAACCCACCAGATCCGCGTCCATCTCGCCGCGATCGACCATCCGCTCGTCGGAGACTGGCTCTACGGCGAGCGCACCGAGGGGCGCCCGATGCTGCACGCAAGCGAGCTCGAGCTCACCCATCCCGGAACGAATCAGAGGCTGTGCGTCCACGCACCGTTGCCACGCGACTTCATCGAGGAAGCAAGGCGCCGCGGACTGGCGTTGGAGTGACCGGAGTGCGGGCGTCCCGCCCGCATGCGCCGGACGTCTCGTCCTGCGCTGATGACGCATCACCGCGGGACGAGACGTCCCGCGGTTGCGGACGGGACGTCCGCACTCCTGCGCGCGAGACCGTCCTGACCGCAGGACAGAACGACCTCTCGGGGTCGCACGTAAGTGACTGATTAGACTAGAATAAACACCCGCAAGGACCCGTTACGGTCAGCATGGAGAGGATGACCATGAGAATCTGGACGCGATTCGCATTGGCGCTCGGGCTGATGCTGGTTCCGCTCGTCGCCGCGGCGCAGTACAAAGATCTCGACCAGGCCTTGTCGAACCTGAACCGCGGCTTCGGAAGTGGCGACACCCAGGCAATCGTCGCTGGAATCGATTCGGGCGATCAGGTCGTGCTGCAGTTCCCGGGGCTCGTGAAGCAGAGCGGAGAGCCGCGTCCGTTCGGACGCGATCAGGCACAGTACCTCCTCGACAGTCTCTTCAACTCCGTGAAGCCGTCGGCGTTCGAGCAGACCAACGGCCGCGGCGGAAAGAACGAAGGGCAGTATCAGCTCCAGGGCCGCTGGACGATCAACGTCGGCGGGAAAGCGGCGACGCGCGACCTCTACATCCGGCTGCAGTGGAAAACGGACCACTGGTCGCTGCTGTCGGTGACGTCGGCCGGTAAGTGAAGTGCCGGAGTGCCGAGCACTGAGTGCTGAGCACTGAGTGGCGACGACACTCGGTGCTGAGCACCCGGTGCTCGGTCCTGCCATGTCGATGGCGCACACGCTGTTAGAGCGAACCCGTCTGGCCTGGATCGCCGTCGCGGTGGCGACGGCGATTCGCATTTTTGTGCCGCGCGACGCCGCGGCGCTGCCGGTCTCCATCGCGGTCATCGCGGCGGCCCTTCTGGCGCTCGTTCTCTCCCGCCGCGTGCAGCCGCGGATCGCCGCCGTCGTGCTGCTCCTCGTGGGCATCGCCGACCTGACGACCCTCTGGCGTGTAGCGGAAGTCTCGCGCTCGTTTGCGGCGCGGTCATCGCAGCATGCCGTCGAGGACGCGCGCCGCATGCGTGGGGCAGTGGCGTCGATCGAACAGCAGCTCGACGCCACCGCCCAGCGGCTCGCCGCAGTGATCGACGGGTCGCCCCAGCTCACCCGGGCCCAGCTCTTCGCGATCCTGCACAGGGAGACGGGGATGCCGGGACGCGGCGCACGCGTCCTCGACGCGGCCAACGAGCCGGTGGCCTGGTGGGGCGAGGAGCTGCGCGCCGACACGGCCCGGAGTTACCAGTTCGACGCCACCAGCCTCTACGTCATCCGCACCCGGCCCCTGCGCGGCAACGCCATGGTGGAGGCCTTTGCGCGAATCCCCAACGAGCCCGCGCCCTCTTCGGCGCTTCATCCGAACGACGTCTGGACCCTCTCGTCGACGCTCCACGGCGGCTTCCTCCGCCAGGCGCCGGGAAGCATCCGCGAGATCGTGGAGCGGCGGCCCGACGCCACGCTGTGGGCCGATCTGCAGCTGCGCACCAGGACCGACGTCCTGAATCGCATGAGCGAGGAAGGGCAGAACATCGCCGCGCTGCTGCTGACCACCGGCCTGTTGATCGTGCTCGCCTTCGTCATGACCGGCGACGGCCGCCGTCCCCTCTTTCGCCAGACCGCCGCCGTGGCGCTGATCGTCCTGGCTCGCGTGGCGATGCTCGGCTTTCACGCCGCGGACGATCCCCTGCGCATCTTCCATTTCGACGTTTACGCATCGAAGCTCCTGGGGCCCTTCAGCAAGTCACCCTTCGACCTGATGCTCACGGCGGCGGCCCTGATGGCCGTCGCCTTCGTCCTGACCGAGCCGCTGCGACGGATTCCGATCTGGCTGCGCGCGCTCGTGGCGATCATCGCTTCCTACGGATTCCTGAAACTGACGCGCAACCTCGTCGACAACTCACGCATCTCGTCGATCCCCGATCACGTGCTTCCGACTTCGACGGCCCAGGCGCTGCTGCTGACCGCGATCCTGCTGTTCTCCTTCGTGCTCCTGAAGTTGATGACCCACCAGTCGCCTCGACGGAGCTCGCTCGTCAGCGCGGCCGCGGTCCTGGTGCCGATTCTTCTCCTCGGCTATGCGATCGGACGGACGACCGGGCGAGCTTATCTCTGCATCGCCCTGGCGTCGCTCGCCGGAATCGTCATCTGCGGCCTCACCTCCGAGCGCTGGCTCCGCGCAGCAGTGTTCGCCCTTCTCGTGGTGGCCGTCGTCTTCGCGCCCATTCAGATGTTCGAGCGCATCAGCGCAGCGAGGTTCATCGCCGACACCTACGCGCCGCTGGTGACCGGCGAAGCGGGGCAGCTGCGGACGATGATCGACGACACGCTCCACAACGAGTTCACCCGCACCGACCTGAGCACGATCCTGCCCGACGACTACCGGCACATGAACCTCGACGACCTGGCGTACGCGCTCTGGCTGCGCTCCGATCTGTCGAAGTGGCGCATACCGGCCGTCATCACGATCACCGACGAGATCACCCAGAACCCCATCAGCCGGTTCGGCGTGGGCCTGCCGCAATTCACGGAGAAGAACACCGCCGGCCACGAGGTGCTGCAGGTCGGCAGCCTGACGCGGGTTCTGCTCCACCACGATTTCGACGTGACGGCCTGGGGAACGACGATCGCCTTCGGCAGCGTGCACGTCGTCAATCCCGCCGATCCGGGCGCCACCTCCTTCGCCGATGTCTACCGCGACTTTTTCGAATCGGATGCGGAAGACCTCGCCACCGGCCTGCACGCCCAACGCGAGCCCGCGGTCTACGACAAGGCCGGCAACTCCCACGGCGCGAACATCCGCCTGCCGCAGAGCGCGCTCTGGTACATGGCCCGGCTGAGACCCGGCACCGGCATGTGGGTCCACGGTGCGGCCGGCGATGCCACGACGGTGTACCTGCGGCGCACCGACAATGCCCTGTACGCATTCCCGTTGCCGACGGCTACGCCTCCCCAGCAGGTCCGGCGGGCGGGAGGCGTGGCCATCTGGGCGATTGCCGCGACGCTGATGGTCATCCTCGTGCGGTCGCTGCCGAGGATCGGGGCGCTGCTGCGAGCACCGCGCGGGCTCGATTTCCGGGCCCGCACGTCGCTCTACGTGTCCGCCGTGGTCATCCTGCCGCTGATCGTGTTCGTGCTGTTCGTGCGGACGTATCTGGCCGGCCGGCTGGAAGCCGAGTACGTGGACCGCGGCCAGACCGCGCTCAACGCCGCGCAGCGGGTCATCGAGGATTACCTCGCCTCCAGCAGTTCCGCGCCGCCCGAGCAGGTGCTCGACGACGACATCCTGGCCTGGCTGGCGCGGGTCATCGGGCACGACCTCCACCTCTATCGCGACCAGACCCTCATCGCCTCCAGCCGTCGCGACCTCTTCGCCGCGCACATCGAATCGGAGCGGCTGCCCGGCGACGTCTATTCGTCGATCGTGTTAGGCGGGAAACCGCTGTTCCGAGCCCGCCGCGAATCGGGCAACTCGCAGTACATCGAGATCTACAGCCCCATCAACCTCGTCCCCGGACGCAACTACACCCTGGCCCTTCCCTTCATCGTGCAGGGCCGCCAGATCGAGGACCAGGTCAACGAGCTGGCCACCAACATCTACATGCTCCTGGTCTTCATCACCCTCGGCGCGGTGGCCGTGGCCTTCCGCATCGCCAGCACCGTCACCCGGCCCGTGCAGAGCCTCGTCGGCGGCGCCCGCGGTGTGGCCCGCGGCGACTTCGACGTCCGGATGGCCGTGCCCAATGACCCCGATCTGGGGCTGCTGGTCACCACCTTTCGCGACATGGCCCAGTCCCTCCGCCGCCAGCAGGACGAGCTGCGCCACGAGCGCGACCGCCTGCAGACACTCCTCGAGAACATCGCTGCCGCCGTAGTCGTCCTCGACGGCTCGCTTCACGTCGCGGCCACCAATCTCGCCGCCCGCAAGCTCTTCGCCATCGGCGAGGAGACTTCGACCGAGCCGTTCCGGCCTCGCTTCACTCAGCTCAGCGACTTCCTGGCCAGGCACCGCCGCCGGCGCGCCGAAGCCCTCGAAGTCGAAATCAACATCGACGGCAATCTCCGCGCCTACCGCATCTCCATCGTCCCGCTGCCCGACAGCGAAGAGGAAATGCTGATCGCGGAGGACGTGACGGAGATCCTGAGGTCGAACCGCCTCGAGGCCTGGGGCGAGATGGCCCGTCAGGTGGCCCACGAGATCAAGAACCCGCTCACCCCGATCCAGCTGACTGCCGAGCATCTCCGCGCCGTGGCCGAGCGCGATGATCCGCAGCTGCCCGAGGCCGTCCGCAGCGGCGTCGACAACATCCTCCGCCAGGTGGTGACGCTGCGGGAAACGTCGAAGGAATTCGGCGACTACGCCTCGCTTCGGCACATCCAGCCGAAGCCGCTCGACCTGAGGCGTCTCCTCACCGACCTGGCCGTCGACTACGCCACCAGCACCGAACGCGGCATCGACTTCCGCGCCGACATCGCTCCCTCCACACCCCAGAACTACTCCGGCGACGAACGCCTGCTGCGCGGCGCCATCGCCAATCTGATCGAGAACGCCCTGCAGGCAGCTCCAGAGGGACGCGTCCGCCTCGGCAGCACCACCGTCGACTCCAAGGTCATCATCTCGGTCGAGGACAGCGGGCCGGGCGTCCCGCCGGAGCTCCTCCCCAAGATCTTCGACCCGTACTTCTCGACCAAATCGACCGGCACAGGATTGGGCCTGGCCATCGCCCGAAAGGCGATCGAGGAGCACGGCGGAACCGTGCGAGCCGAGAATCTGCATCCCGGACTGAGGGTGGAGATCGAGCTGCCGTTCCGATCGTGAGTCCTGGAGTGCTGAGTGCTGAGTGCTGAGTGCTGAGTGGGGGGACTCAGGACTCAGCACTCAGCACTCAGCACTCTGAATTCAGGGATAAACTGAAAAATTGAGCAAACGCATGCGACGCCTGTTCGTCACCGTCCTCGCAGTCTCCGCGCTGCTGCTGGTGCTTCCGCTGGCACAGGGCGAAGGACCGAGCGACGAGACCCGCCTGACGCTTCGTGACGAGTATCTGCACGTGATCAACCGCGACCGCGTCGCGCACGGCCTCCACCCCGTACAGCTCGATCCGCAGGCTTCGATCATCGCCGACCAGTACTGCCGCGAGCAGATCCGCAACCACACCAGCGGCCATGTCACTGTGGACGGGCTGCTGCCGTACATGCGCTATTCCTTCGGCGGCGGCAATGACGGCTTGAGCGAAAACGCCGCGGCCTGGTCGGGCAACTACCGCTTCAGCGACCGCGCCCTGTACGAGATGATCCTCCGCAGCGAGCGGGCCATGATGAGCGAGCGGCCCCCGCAGGACGGCCATCGCCGGGCCATTCTCGACCCGTTCGCCACGCACGTCGGAATCGGCCTGGCGTGGGAAGGCGGGGAGTTCCGGGTCACACAGGAATTCATCCGCCGTTACGTCAGCTGGAACTGGCCTCTCCCGCGCACGGTCAACCTCGGCGAGCCCGTGGTCGCGTCCGGCAAGCCGCTCGCTCCTTATCGCATCGAGGCGATCAGCGTGCATTACGAGCCGATGCCGCAACCCATCACCGCAGCCGCCGCGAACACGATCAACACCTACAGCCTGCCGGCACGACGGCACGATTATGTGCCGCGGCTGCGCACGTACTACGAGCGCAGAGGCGCCACTCTCTACGAGATCCGCGAGGAGTATGCCGACGGCCGGAAGGGCGACTTCACCGTCGCCAACGACCGCAGCTTCTCGTTCAGCGTGCCCTTCAACGACGGTCCGGGCGTCTACACGCTCGTGGTGTGGGTACGCCGCGACGGACTGGCGCAACCGATCCCCGCCAGCAACATCTCCATCCGCGTCGAGCCTCACCCGCACGGCTCCGTCGGCGCGGGGACGCGCTGACGAGCGCGTAGCGGGTAGGCCGACCCAACGTCGGTTCTCCTACACGCTACCCGCTTCATTCGAGCCCTCTCACGATCCGCATACAATGCGGCCGGATGCCTCGCGTGAAACGGCTCTGGCCGTTCCTGCGCCCGCTGCTCATGATCGCGGTGTTCGCGGTCGCCCTGCGGGTGCTGCAGAACACCCTGGCGCAGTATCACTGGCGCGACGTCATGCGCTACCTCGAATCGATTCCGGCGATTCAGGTGGCCATCTCGATCGTGCTCACGCTCCTCGGCTATTTCCTGATGACCGGGTACGACACCCTGGCCTTCCGCTACATCCGCCACCCGCTGCCGTACCGAAAGATCGCGCTGGCCTCGTTCATCGGCTACGCGTTCAACAACAACGTCGGACTCTCGGGCATCGTCGGCGGGTCGCTGCGCTACCGGCTCTACAACGCCTGGCGCCTCAGCGCGGTGCAGATCGCGAAGGTCATCGCCTTCTACACCATCACCTTCTGGCTCGGCTTCGTGCTCGTGGGCGGATCGCTGTTCATCTTCGCGCCGCCCCACGTTCCACACGCCATTCACCTCCCATTCAATTCGATCCAGGTCCTCGGTTTCGTCCTGCTGCTGCCGGCGCTGGCCTACCTGACCTGGGTGGTCGTGCGCAAGCAGCCGGTACGCATCCGGCAATGGGAGTTCGAGCTGCCGCAGCCGCGGCTGCTGATCGCGCAGATCCTCGTATCCGCGGCCGACTGGATCGTGGCCGCAGCGGTCCTCTACATCCTCCTTCCCGACGAGCTCCCCACGGGATTCATTCATTTCGTGGGGATCTTTCTCCTCGCACAGATCGCCGGCGTGGCCTCGAACCTTCCCGGCGGCCTCGGTGTGTTCGAAGCGATCATCCTGATCTTTCTCGCGCCGTTCTACCCGGCCGCGGCGATCCTCGGCTCGCTCGTCGCTTTCCGCGTCGTCTACTACCTGCTGCCGCTGATCCTCGCCACGATCCTGCTGGCGGCACACGAGATCGTGGAGAAGCGCGAGGGCGTGGCGCGCGTGGCGAAGATCTTCGGCCGCTGGACGCCGGGCATCGCACCGCAGCTGATGGCCTTCGCGGTCTTCGTCGGCGGCGCGGTGCTGCTGTTCTCGGGCGCTACGCCCACTCTCGCCGGACGGCGGCACTGGCAGCATCTGTTCGTTCCGCTGCCGATCGTCGAGCTCTCCCATTTTCTCGGCAGCATTGCCGGTGCGGCGCTCCTCGTCCTCGCCCGCGGCCTGCAGCGGCGGCTCGACGCTGCCTATCAGCTCACCGTCATCGTGCTGAGCGCAGGCATCGTGTTCCAGCTCTTCAAGGGCTTCGATTACGAAGAGGCGCTGATCCTCGGCACGATGCTCTTCGGCCTGGTCAGCTCACGCCGTCACTTCTACCGCAAGGGAACTTTTCTCAACGAGAGCTTTGGCCCGGGCTGGATCGTGGCCATCGGCCTGGTCCTGATCTCCGCCGCGTGGCTGGGCTTCTTCAGCTACAAGCACGTCGAGTACTCGAACGACCTCTGGTGGCGTTTTCAGTTCCGCGCCGACGCACCGCGCTTCCTCCGCGCCTCGGTCGGCGTGGTCGGCCTGATGCTGATCTTCGCCATCCAGCGGCTGCTCCGGCCGGCGACTCCTCACGCCGAGGTGCCGACAACCGCGGATCTCGACCGCGCCGCAGCCGTGGTCGGCACCGATCGAAACAGCCAGACCAACCTGGCGCTGCTCGGCGACAAAGCACTGCTCTTCGGCGAGGACGGCAAGGCCTTCATCATGTACGGCGTGGAGGGCCGCAGCTGGATTGCCATGGGCGACCCGGTGGGAGCGGACGAGGAAAAGCAGGACCTGATCTGGAAGTTCCGCGAGATCTGCGACGTCCACGCGGGCTGGGCGGTGTTCTACGAAGTCCAGCGCTCGAACCTCCATCTCTACCTCGACGTCGGCCTGACTTTGCTCAAGATCGGCGAAGAAGCCCGTGTGCCGCTGGAGGATTTCTCGCTGGCAGGCGGCTCGCGCAAGTGGATGCGCAAGATGATCGGCCGCGTCGAAGAGGAACAGTGCTCGTTCGAGCTGATCCCCTGCGATCGCGTTCCGCCGATCCTCCCCGAGTTGCGCGCGATCTCCGACGCCTGGTTGAGCGAGAAGAAAACCCGCGAGAAAGGCTTCTCCCTCGGATTCTTCGCCGAGGATTACGTGAAGCGCTTCCCGGTGGCCGTGGTGCGGAAAGACGATCGCATCGTCGCCTTCGCCAACGTCTGGACCTCCGCCCACGGCGAAGAGGTCTCCGTTGACCTCATGCGCCAGGCCATCGACGCTCCCAGCGGCGTCATGGACTACATGTTCGTGCAGATGATGACCTGGGGGCATGACGCCGGCTATCGCTGGTTCAACCTCGGCATGGCCCCGCTCTCCGGCCTGGAAAACCGCTCCATCGCTCCGATGTGGACCCGCGTGGGTGCCCTCACCTATCGCTTCGGCGAGAACTTCTACAACTTCCAGGGGCTGCGTCAGTACAAGGACAAATTCGACCCGGTCTGGGAGCCGACCTATCTCGCCTCGCCGGGCGGCCTGGCTCTGCCGCGCATCCTGACGAACCTCGCCACCCTGATCTCCGGCGGCCTGCGCGGCGTCTTCGCGAAGTGACCCCCCTCCGTGTAGGGCAGGCTTTCCAGCCTGCCCCCCGGTCATCCTTCGTGCCGCGCGCCTGTCACGTCCGTCACACCACACGGCAAACTGGGATGAGAGAACGGTCATCATCTGTTCTAACGGCCGGCTCATGAAGCGATCTCTTCTGATTCTCGTCGCGTTGTTCTTCAGCACGGCCGTCTTCGCCGAACAGCTTCCGCTCGTCGAAGTGCCCGCGGCGCAGCCGGGCTCCGATACGCTGGTCGTCTTCGTTTCCGGCGACGGCGGCTGGGCTGCCATCGACAAGGCGATCTCGAAGAACCTCGCCGCCGCGGGAATGCCGGTCGTCGGACTGAACTCGCTTCAATACTTCTGGTCGAAGAAGACGCCGGACACGGCGTCGAGAGATCTGCAGTCGATCATCGACACCTATCTGGCGCGCTGGCAGAAGTCGCGCGTGGTGCTCATCGGCTATTCGCGGGGCGCCGACGTTCTGCCGGCCATGACCAGCCGTCTGTCGGTCGAGACCAGGTCGAAGGTGCGTCTGCTGGCGCTCCTCTCTCCCAGTCCGAATGCCGAGTTCGAGTTTCACGTGGTGGATTGGATGCGCGACTCGAATCGAGGTCTTCCTGTGAAGCCGGAGCTCGAGCGCATCGACCAGAAGACGGTCTGCATCTGGGGCGAGGACGATCGCGAATCACTCTGCAACGGGCTGACCATGCCGCACGTGAAGGTGGTCACGCTGAAAGGCGCGCACCATTTCGACGGCGGCTACGACAAGCTGGCGCAGATCATTCTCGAGGCGCTGCAGTGAATCGTCTGCTGCCCGTCATTCTGCTGCTCGCCGCGGTTGCCGCATTCCCCAATGCACCGGCTGAGCGCTGCAGTGACAATGCGGACGTGCGCGGAATCCCGTTGATCGAATTGCCGGCCAACCGCGTGACCGCGAAGCATCATCGCTTCGCCATCATGCTCACGGGCGACGGCGGCTGGCGGCGGATCGACGTGCGGGTCACGAATCGATTCCGCGCCGAAGGCATCCCGGTGGTCGGCTTCATCACGCCCGACTACTACCGCACCACGCGCAGTGCCGATGAGTCGGCCTGCGCGCTGGAACGAACGATCCGCTTCTACAAAGCGCTCTGGAAATGCGATCGCGTCCTGGTAATCGGCTATTCGCGCGGCGCCGACATTCTGCCGTTCATGCTCAGCAGACTTCCCGCCGAGGTCCGCGGATCCATCGACGTCGTGGCCCTCCTCGGCCTCGAGCCGACCATCGATTTCCGCTATCACCCCAGCTGGATCCCGTTCTATCACCCGAAGGAGCCGCAGTTCGCCGTCCTGCCGGAGATGGAGAAGCTGCGCGACTACCGCATCCTCTGTTTCTACGGCGAAAAGGAAAAGGACTCGCTCTGCCACGCCCTCGACCCGCAGATGGCCACGATCATCCGCGAGCACGGCTCCCACCACTTCGCCGGAAACTACAGCGGCATTGCCGAGGCGATTTTGCGCGCGGCGAGCGAGGTGGCAGTGGATGCACCGTAGACCTAACAGCGCGTCAGCCTAGAACCGTATCACCGTCACTCTGAGCCGGCGGAGCCGTGTCACCGTCACTCTGAGCCAGCGGAGCCGCGGGGAAGGGCGGTCGGGCGGAGCGGCGTAGCGCGGCGAAGAGTCTCAAAATGCGCGCATCGTGGAGTCTTGCCTTGAAAGTCGACTCACCGCGATCGTGCAATCTGGAGACTCTTCGCCGCGCTCTGCCGCGCGCCACCCCGCCGCCCGCGGCTCCGCCGGCTCAGAGTGACGGGTCCTGCTCCGCCGGCTTCGCCCACCCGCTCGTGTGGAGCGGACTTTCCAGCCCGCCAAGGAGGGCAGGCTGGAAAGCCTGCCCCACACCGACCGGCTCAGAGTGACGGAGCTGCTCATTTCGAGTACATGTCCACGATCCGGTTGATGGCGCGCTGGCAGACGCGGCAGAAGCCGACCTCGTCGCGGGTGAACATGATGCAGTCGGCTTCCGGTCGATAGAGGCCTGTCGCTTCGTAGCCGGCGCCCTCGAACGCGCCCACCTTCCCGGCGTACTTCTGCGAGCCGAGGAACTGCGTTTCCCACGCCTGCTCGCTGCGGAACAGCTTGTCCATCTCCGACTCGGGCACGTTCGCGTTGCGCAGGCGGACGCGTTCGGCCTGGTACTCGCGGCTGTGCTTCTCGAATTCCGCCTTGTCCCACGGTGTCGGCAGGGGAACGTTCGCGTCGGCCATGTCGGCCCACTTCGGATGAGCGCCGTCCGCGGTGAGGTTCGGCTCCCACGGCTCGGGATGAGTGCCCGCGCCGGTCTGATACGACACGGGAGAGGTGTAGTACTCGTCGCCGAGGCCGGCGAAGTGGTGCCCGAACTCGTGCACGAAGACGTACTCGGCGAATCCGGTATCGACCGCCGCGGTGGCCTGGTCATTGAAGATCCCGCCGCCGCCGTACTGCTTCTCGTTGACGAGGATCTCCAGGAAGTCGTACGGAGCGGCCGAGGCGACGTCGCGCAGGGCGCGGTCGTCGAGGGTCAGGACGTAACGCTCGGAATCGAAGATGTTGTACTGCGCGCCGACAGCGGTTCGTCGATCGTCGCTGGTGCGCGGGCGGTGCACGCCGCTCTGTGCGGACGGCAGGTCGATGGCGCGGACGTTGAAGTCCTTCTTGCGCGACTTGAAGGGCTCGGTGTCGAACAGCTTCCCCACCAGTCGCTGCACATCCTTGTGGAACTTCGGCAGCTCGGACTCGGTGTAACCCTCGCCGATGACCAGGATGTCGACCTTCTCCGATGCCGGGCCGTTCTCGAACACGGTCCATACCTTCCCCAGCGGCTTGAGGTCGGCCTTGTTGACGAACCGCGAGCTCGGGTCGATCACCGTCGACCAGATCTGCTGGAAGGCGTTCTGGGCGTCGCGCTTTTTCAGCACGACCTGCACGGGGTGCTTCGGCCATGGGAAGCGGACCGACTCTTCGAACGTGCCGGCGCGTTCCTTCGCTTCTTCCGTCGTCTCCCACTCGCCGTACACGGACGCGAATCCGCGCGAGTAAATCGCCTGGTTCGTGGCCCGGTCCACCACCTCGACGTAGTACTTGCCCAGGTTGGAACGGTCGATGAGCTGCGTGCGGCTGCCCGGCCACGGCCCGTCGGAGACGACGCGGTCGAGGGCGATGATCTCCTCGCCGTGGTTTCCGGTGTGGAAGTAGTCGACGCGCATGGTCTTGTCGAGGAAGAAATCGTCAAAACCAGCGGCGAAGGCGGAGGCGGCGAGGAAGAGAAGCGCGATGGAAAAGCGAATTCTCATGGCGGCGCAATTATGTCATTCGGAGCGTGGGTCACCGGGTCACCGGGTCACCGGGTCACCGGGTCACCGGGTCACCGGGAAGGTCTACTCCTGGTGACGCGGTGACCCGGCAACCGGGTGACCCACGTAGATTTACAATCCCATTCAATGCTCCCCCTCCTCCTCGCCCTCGCCGCCGCCGTCGCTCCGCCGCAGCAAATCCCCAGGGCCCAGGAGACCATCACGGTCGAGCGCATCATCGTCGATGCCCGTGCCACGCTCCCCAGCGGTGAACCGATCCTCGGCCTCACGGCGAAGGACTTCGACGTGCGCGTGGACGGCGTGCCGGCCAGAGTCGAGTCGGCCGACTGGATTCCGGAGACCGCCGCAGCCCGCGAGATCGCCGGAATCGACAAACCCCAGGTTGCGGTCAACGAGTCCATGGACGTGCCCGCGCCGCCGGGGCGATTGCTGATCTTCTTCTTCCAGACCGACTTCGCGCGCCAGCAGCAGCGGCTGCAGGGCCAGGTCAAGATCATGAGCTACGCCGACCAGATCATCGACTCTCTCGAGCCCGAGGATCGCGTGGCCGTCTTCTCCTACGACTCGCACCTGAAATTCCGGCTGGACTTCAGCGACGACAAGGACCAGATCCGACAGGCCATGCGCGACGCGCTGGCCATCGACGACCCGCCGCCGCCACCGGTGGTTCCGATGCCTTCCCTGGCGCGCCGGCTCGACCGGGAAGAAATGAAAGAGGTCTCCTCGCCGGAGCGCGCACTGTTCGTGGTCGGAAACGCTCTGCGCCCGATCCCCGGGCCGAAATCGCTTCTCCTCTTCGGCTGGGGACTGGGGAAGCTGTCGGGCGGGCGCGTTTCCATGGGCCGCGAGTACCTGATCGCCAAGCGCTCGCTCGAATCGTCGCGGGTGAGCGTCTTTTCGATCGACATCACGCAGGCGGACTGGCACTCGCTCGCCGTCGGCCTCGGCCAGGTCTCGGCCGATACCGGCGGCTTTTACGAAAGCTCGTACCTTTTCCCGCAGCTCGCCGTGAACCGGCTCGAGCGCACGCTTCAGGGCCACTACGAGCTCGAAGTCCGCAAGCCCGCGCTGAAGACGACCGGCGTGCACACGATCGAGGTGAACGTCGCCCGTCGCGGCGCCGTCGTGCTGGCGCGGAGCACGTACGTCGACTAGTGGCCTGTATCGGCTGAATTGGTACCACTTGGCTTGGTCTCGACGCCGTGAGCTTCGTTGCGCCTCCTCAGCATAGTCACCGCTATGCCTGCGTCGGCGCGCCTCGCTCACGTCGCCGATCCCGGCGCCACTGGTACCAATTCAACCAATACAGGCCACTAGGTGCAGTAGATCGCAGGTAGATCAGCGCGGACTGTCGTGGCGTCACGCAATGTGACCTCACCCTTCCACCCATCACGACGAGAGTCGGTGCAGTCGCGCTGACCCGCCTGCGATCTGCTCCCCGGGCTCGCCATTTGCACAAATTGCGGCCGGAGGTTTTGTGCAATGGCGATGTATGGATCAAAGGCCCGGAAAAAGGTCTCGAAGGTGATGCACGAGTACGGTGAAGGACAGTTGAAGAGCGGCCGCTCCGGCAGGAAAGTGAAGAGCCGGAAGCAGGCTGTGGCCATCGGCATTTCCGAGGCGCGGCGCGCGGGTGGCAAGGTACCGTCGCGCAAGTCGTCGTCGAAGTCGCGAAGCTCGTCTAAGAAATCGAGCAGCTCGTCGAAGAAAGCAAGCGGATCGAAGAGGTCGTCCAGCTCGAAGTCACGCTCTTCGCGTGCGAAGAAGAGCTCTTCGTCGAAGAAGAAATAGCCTGAGCCTACGGGTAGGAGAGCCAGCCCTCGTCCTACGCGCGACCCGCGACACGCTCGCGCCGGCCCCGGTAGTCGGTCAGAACCCAGATGATCGCGATCAAGACGCCGGCGGCGATGAAGAAGTTCCGCGAGTTCACGCCGGCCGCGAAGTTGGCAAGAAACGGGAGCGCGATCATCAGCAGCGCGATGAGCAGTTCGATCGCGCCATGCACCGGAAACCCGACCCTCTTCGAAATACCGAGCGGAAAACGCGTGAGCGCGGTCAGTGCGAAGAGTGCGAACGCGATCAGGTAGGCAAAGACGGCCAGTCTGCCGCGGAATCCGGCCACGCTCGGACCGGCCGCCAGCATGATCACGATGGCGTAATCGATGATCCCGTGGGCGATTGGTCCGATGACGCGTGGCATGACTTGAGATCGCAGATCGCAGGTGAAATGCTACCTTGATTCGCGAGCCCCGGAGCACGATCTCAGCCGCTCCTGCCGAAATCAGGTCGCGATCTCTTCGCCAGATCGCGACGCTGCGAGCTTTCCAGGCGGCGTAGCCGCCGAAAGAATTTAGCGGCGGCCGTCAGGCCGCCGGAACAATCAATCGCATCAGAGTACGAGGGCACGAAGTGCCCGACAGAAGAGCCGAAGGAACAGACAGAAGGATCTGTCGCGCGCTTCGCGTGCTCGGACGCCTGGTTGGGCTGAGCGGACGGCGGCCTGACGGCCGCCCTGGAGTTTGGACGTCTGGTGGCTAGGCGTTAGCAGCAGCGACGAGTTGGAATGGTGTTGTGGCAAAGGGGGGCGGCGAGATTTGGGGTTCGTTGATCTGCTTGCGGA
>JAJXWV010000078.1 GCA_021781455.1 Acidobacteriota bacterium
GGTACCGGCGTAGACCCCGTTCGCATGGCACGCCGCGCAGACCGCAACCGCGTGCGCGCCCGCCAGGGGGAATGTCGAGTGCGTGAACACTCCCTGCTGCCACGAGGCATCGCTGAACTTATGGCACGACTCACAGCTGTTCGAGAACCCTGCCGCGGCGTGATTGGGATTCTTCGTATTGTTGAAGTCGGTCTGATGGCAGCCGGAACATGTCCGGGGTGTGCCCTTGAAGATGTTGTTTTTGTGGCAGGCGGCGCAGGCCTGAGTGGTGTGCATTCCCGCCAGCGGGAACGACGAGTGGTCGAACTGCCCCTGCTGCCAAGATGCGTCGGCAACTTTGTGACACGGCTCGCAGCTCAGCGGGAATCCCGCTGCGGCGTGCGGCGGGTTCGTCGCCGAGTCGTAATTGCTTCGATGGCACGACACGCAATCCGACGCCAATCCGTGGAAGACGCTGTTCTTGTGGCAGGTCGAGCAGGCCACCGATGAGTGCGCGCCCAGCAGCGGCCAGGCCGTGTGTGCGTACCTGGCCTGATTCCAGGTCGCGTCCGCGAACTCGTGGCAGGTCTCGCACGCGGTGCTGAATCCAGCGGCGGCATGATTTGGGTTCACGGAACGGTCGTAGTCGGCCTTATGGCATGCGGCACACTCGCGCGGGGTTCCTTTGAAGACTCCGTTTCCATGGCACGCGGCGCACACCTGTGCCGAGTGGGCTCCGGCGAGGGGGAACGTCGAATGGTCGAAGTGCGCCTGGTGCCACGTTGAGTCTGAGGCGCGGTGGCACGTCTGACAGGACAGCGGGAAACCGGCGGCCTGATGGCTCGGATTCGCGGTGGCCTGGTAATCCTTCATGTGGCACGACGAGCACGCCGACGTCGCCTGCGTGAACAGCTGGCCGGAGTGGCAGCGCTCGCAGGACAGTCCGCGATGGGCAGCATTCAGCGCGAATCCCGTGCGCGCGGCGTGATCGAAAGTGACTGCCGCCCAGGAGAACGGCCGGTGGCAGGTCTCGCACTGGTTTCCGAGTCTCGTCTTGTAGATGTCGTCCTGGCGGCGAACCCAGTGGCAGTCGTAGCAGGTGTTAGGCGTACCTTTGATGACGCCGTTCCAGTGGCAGCTGGCGCAGGCCACCGACAAATGCCTCCCTTCGAGCGGAAAGAGGCCGGCCTTGTGGAAGGCGCGATTCGCGTTCTTCCATGCGGCATCGACCGCGTGACAGCTTCCGCACGAGGCGCCGAGCTGTCCCTGATGCGGATCCTGGTGGCAGGCGGCGCAATTCGTGCCGATTCCGGTGAACCTCACCGCGATGCCGCGTCCCGCCGGGAACACCCCCTCGGCCCGTTTGTGGCAGTCGTGGCAGTTGATGACCGCATGCTTGCCTCGGAAGAACGCGGTCAGCGCCTTGTGGCGATAGCTCGTGAGCGCGAAGGTCGCCGTCGTGTGGCAGCTGTCGCACTTCGCTCCCAGCTGTCCCAGATGGACGTCCTTGTGGCAGGAGGCGCACTGCGCCGCGAGGCCGTGGAATCGGACCGCGCTCCCCTTGCCGCCCGGGAACGTTCCGCTTTCGATCTTGTGGCATGCCTTGCACTCGAGACCCTGATGCCGGCCTGTGAGCGCGAAGGCGGTGCGGTCGTGCTGGAAGCGCACCGGCGCAAACTTCGCGGCCTCGATCGAATGGCAGCTCGTGCACTGCGGGAACTGACCGAGGTGCACGTCGCGATGGCACGTAACGCAGTCAGTGGAGAGGTTTCTGTAAACACGCGTCCGGACTGCGGCGAGCCCCTTCACGTTCACTGCGCCCTTGTGGCATTGATCGCAGCCGAGGTTCGCGTGTCGCCCGCCGTAGAACTCCGGGAAACGAGGATGCGTGAACGAGGTCACACGGAACGTGGCCGGCGTATGACACTTCTCGCACGCTGTCCCCAGCTGCCCTTTGTGAGCATCCGCATGACACGACGCGCACTCCCGCCTCAATCCGCGGAATTCCACGCTCGCCCGCGACGCGGCCCGCTTATGACAACCGGAGCAGACGAGCGCGGCGTGCTTGCCGGCCAGCGCGAAGCCGGTGCGCTCGAGATGATCGAATCCCGCCGACTTGAATCCGGTCTCCCTGTGGCACGCAGCACAGTCCTGTTTGAACTCGCCATGATGGGGGTCCTTGTGGCAGCCGGCGCACGGAGTCATGCGGATTTTCGCCTGCATCGCAGGCTTGACATGGCACTGCGCGCACGCGAGCAAGGCATGCTTTCCGACAAGGGGCGCCCCGGTCCTGGCATGATCGAATCGCGCCACGTTCCAGCTCGCCACGTTGTGGCATGACCGGCAATCGGCCCCAAAAGACTCCCGATGAGGATTCCTGTGACAGTCGGTGCAGCTCTGGAACCTGATGCCCTTGTAGAGCTGATTGACGTGGCACTTCGCGCACTCGACGGTGCGGTGTGCGCCTTCGAGCGGAAAGGCGGTCTTCGAGTGATCGAACAGATTCCGCGTGTTCTCGAACGGCACCGCAACGGAGTGGCAACGGGCACAGTCGGAGCCGAGCCGGCCTTTGTGAGGATCGGCATGGCACGACGCGCAGGCAGGGCTCAAACCGAGGAATGAGCGCGTCTTGTGGCAGCTCGCGCATTGCGTGGTGATCGCTGCGTGGCGGCCGTCGAGCACGAATCCCGTTTCAGCCCGGTGATCGAATGCTCTCGTGTCGAAATGGCGGATGTCGGCGTCGCGCCCGGCGTGCTCGATGTGGCATCCCGTGCAGTCGCCCTTCACGTCGCGATGCATGCCCTTCTGCTGTGCGATGCGCTCGGCCACGGCCTTATGGCACGAGAGGCAGCGCGGCGCGGAGACCTTCTTTCCCTGCTCATGGCACTTGTCGCAATTCGCGATTCCCTCCAGACCGGCGTGGGCCTTCGAGAGAGGGCCCGGCGAGATCAGCTGCCCCAGTTGCGCTGCACCGGTGCGCGCGGTTCCGATCGCCAGCAGGCCCCACAGGAGGAGCGCTCCTGTGCGCAGCCGCGAATGACCTGGTTGGGGCAGCCGCATCGACATTTCTCGCTATCTCCCGAAAACCGTGTAGCCGAAATAGACCGCCACGCCGAGGTGGATGAAGAAAATCGCGAACATCAACCACACCAGCGGGCGATGGAAGACGTGCCAGACCTGAAAGAGCTGCCGCGTTCTCTTCAGCCTCGCGATCCGCTGCAACAGGATCGCGCGCTCGTGCACGACGTCGAGCGTCTCGTGGAGGAGCGCGCGATTCAGGCCCGATTGCCTGATCTCCTTCCGCAGCGCCGCCGTCCGCCGCCGCGCCTGCAGCTCGCTTCCGATCAGCTGCAGGAACGTCCGCTGCTGGCCGGCCCCTTCGACGGCCGCGCGCTCCGCCTCTTCGATCTTCAGGAGCAGGCTCACCGGAATCGTCGATTCCGCGAGGCGCGCCTTCAGCTCGCTGACGCGCTCTTCGATCTCGTTCCGCGACAGCTCCTGCCCTCGAATCGTCTTGGGAATGCGGACGAACAGATAGCGGCCGACGAATCCCGAGAGCACCACGAGAACCATCGACCAGTACGCGACGGAAATGAGGCCGTTGAACTTGAAGGAGGTGTGGAACGTGATCAGGATCGGCCCGAACAGCCCACAGAACACGTGAAACTCGAGCCAGCCCAGTATGGAGCCGCTGTTTCGCAGGATCTTCATCCTCTTGCGGGCGACGTAGAGCAGGGTCATGAACATGAAGAGCGTCCCCACGATGCCGAGGACGTTTCCACCGGGACCGGACGGGCGGAGAAATCGATGCGCAGCCAGATAGCCGCGGACGGCCAGAGGCGTCCGGTAGTACTCCCATCCGCCACGCGCGAAGAGCAGCCATGACGCCACAGCGAGACCGGCCAATGCCGCCAGTGCGAGCGAGTTCAGGAGGCCACTCGACGAGAACAGTCGCTCCTTCTTCGCCGCAGCCGGCGCCCGAGAGACGCGTCGCGCGCCCACTTCCGGCATCGTCGCTCCGCTCATGCGTCCACCACGCAGTTCGTGACCGGGCGGGCAACGCAGGCCAGCACGACTCCCGCGGCGCGCTCGCGCGCATCCACTGCTTCGAAGTCGCCTTCCACATCCCCCTCGGTCAGTCGGACCCTGCACGTGCCGCAAACGCCTTCGCGGCAGAGCGAGGGAAGCTCTTCCCCGGCGACCTCAACCGCGTCGAGGATCGACTGCCCCTGGAGAACGGGAACGAGACGGCCGCGCCGCTGCAGCCGGACGCACAAAGGCTTCGCCGCGTCATGCCCGTTGCCGTTGCCGTTGCCGTTGCCGTTGCCGTTGCCGTTGCCGTTGTCGCTGCCGCCCGCCCGTGCGGCGGCGGCGATCTGCGGCGCGACTGTCGCTGCCGGGATCGCGGGTTGCGGGCTGCGAAGCTCGGCGCACGCGCTCGCCGATTCGAACTTCTCGAAGTGGATCTGCTCCGGCGCCACCCCGAGCGAGGCCAGCGCCTTACTCATCTCCTCGATCATCGCGGCGGGGCCGCAGATCAGGTAAACGGAATCGGCGACGGAATCGACGAGCTTCGTGAGCATCGCCCCGTCGATGCGGCCGGAGAGGAATTCGACGGTGTCGCAACCGCCGCTGAGGGTGATCGCGAGACGGAAGCGAGGATGCCGTGCTGCGAGCACCGCCAGCAGATCGCGGAACGGGACGAGCTCCTTCTTGCGGGCCGAGAGGATCAGTGTGACGGAGCGCTGTGGATCGCTCTCGAGCGCGTGCCGCAGCATGCTGAGGAGCGGTGTGATCCCGATGCCGCCCGCGAGCAGAACGATCGGCGCGCGGCCGCTCGGATAGACGAACTTCCCTCCCGGCTCGCTGACGCTCAGTGCCGAACCGGGACGCACGTTGCCGTGGAGAAATCGCGACATCCTCCCTTGCTTCCTCACCGAGATCTCGAGATAGCCGGTCGCCGAGGGAGGAGAGCTGATCGAGTAGCAGCGGATCAGCGGCTTGCCGTCAACCTCCGCTTTCACCATCAGGAACTGCCCAGGCTCGAAAGCGAAACCGGCGGGACGCGCGAACCGGAACGTGCGGATCTCCGGCGTTTCGTCATGCACCGCGAGCACGGGAACCTCGCGAAACTGTTTTCGCGCGGGGCGCGGCGTCGGCGTCGGGGCCGGTGCAGGTTGGGCAACCGGCACGGGCGCGATGGTGTGTGATTGCGTCACCGCTTGCGCGGTCGCGCGCGGCACCCCTGCGGGCTTCGCATGCGCTGCCAAAGACGGCCGCGGCGGAATCAGCTTCTCGCAGGCGATGAACCAGGCCAGGTGTGAGGCGATGGCGATGCCAAGCCACGCCGGCGTGGAGAGAAACCACGGCGAGGCCACGAAGAACAGCGACGGGAAGAGGAGCAGGTTCGATTCGCCGAGCGGCCGGTACTTGCGCAGGACGGTGATCGAGCAGTGGATCGTGGTGACGAACGCCAGGACCGGCGAGTCTGCGGGAGCGCTCGAGAAGATCCACCAGGAAGTGCTCATCGACCGCGGGCCTCCGTGCCCGAGACCGAAACGACCTGTGGTGGCTCTCCGGAGGGGCGGACGCAGCCCGGGTTGCGTACGCCGGCCGGCGATTGCAACCCTGACTACGTCGCTTCAGTCGTTGGTGATCGCTGATACTTCAGCGATCGCTGATACTTCGTGCGAGGTTACATGAAGACGAAGAGTCTCAGAATGTCAGAATTTGCTTCTTTTTCGTAACACAATGTTGCAATCGCGACACGGGAGCGTTACAGAATCGCCTTAACGAGCGTGTGCCCCCCTGGTTCGAGTCCGCGCGGGCTGTCCGGAGGGCAGCGCGCCACCGGGATGATCTGCCCGCGTTTCGCCGCCCGCAGCCTCTCAGCGCGTCCGGGTTTCCGGGTGTGCTGCAGCCTCGATCAGTCCCTGATGCTTGAGGCAGTACGGCGCCCAGGGGACGGCCTCGAGCCGTTTGGCCTCGATCGGCCCGCCGTCCACGAGACATTTTCCGAATGTCCCGGCGTCGATGCGGCTGAGCGCCTCTCGCACCTGTTGGAGGATCGTCAGATCGAGCTCCGCCTGGGTGAAATCATCGTCGGCGGCGACATCGGCCACGCTGGAATCACCGACGTCGTGCGCGGAATCGATGAAGTGCCCACGGCTGTCTTCGATCTCCCGCCGCGTGTGGGAAGAGAGGGTCTTCTCCATGTCGAGCAGGCGTTTCTTGTAGTGCTTGACGTTCACAATCGCCTCCTGTCGCTGGCAATGGGAGGGTACTACGGGAGAATTGAGAATTGAGAATTGAGAATTGAGAATTGAGAATTGAGAATTGAGAATTGAGAATTGAGAAGGCGAACCCGCCCCCTCATCCGCCTTCGGCACCTTCTCCCCCGCTCTGGAATCCGCGAGTGCATGATCTGAGAACTCCGACGCGGGGGAGAAGGGTCTCCATTCTTGCTTTCTCGCGAGAACGAACATCGAGGACCTTCTCCCCCGCGGCCAACCGCGCGAAGTGTGGTGCCGTCAGCAGCGGAGCGGGGGAGAAGGTGCCGAAGGCGGATGAGGGGGCGCCATGCGGGATTCCGCGCCGGGATCGCGGGACATTCAGCACTCAGCACTTCGCCCGGCTACAAGGTCGGCCGGCTCTCCTGCGCCATCACTCTTCCGATCTCACGCCAGGTCACGAGCTTCACGCCGTTGACCTGGAGCAGGTCGCGGAAGGCGTCGCTCGTCAGGAAGTCGAAATCGCGCTGGCGCCAGGCCGAGCCCCAGTTCGGGTGATCGACCGTGACGGACCGCATCTCCTCGTCGTCGTATGCGATGTGCACGATGAGCTCCGTCACTCCTGGCTCGAGCTTGCGGATCACGCCGGCGTAGAAGTCCCCCCATCCTTCGGGCGCGACCTCGGGGCCGATCGTCACGAAGCGGTCGATGACCACGTCGTCCGCGGTGATGAGCGGACCAAGCGACGGATCCTCGAGGAAGGCCGCCGGGATGGCCGCCGGAATCCTCCACTCCCGCGAAACGCGCAGGAGCATTCCGAACAGCGCCGCGTTCAAGTGAAGCGTGCGCATGTGCGCGTCGAGGTGCGTCGGCCTAACGCCCGCTTCGCGCAGTTTTTCGATCTGCGCGCGCACCTCGGCCTCTGCTTCCCGCACGTCGGCATGCGCGGCGGCCTGGTCCTCGGTCGCGTAGAAGTTGCCGCTCGCGTCCAGCAGCGAACGGACGTCCGCCTTCGGCAGCACTCCACCCCATCGATATCCCTTCCATTCGGCGGTCAGGGTCAGGTGCACGCCGAGGTCGGCGTCGGGGTGCTGGCGCGCCCATGCGGCGATCTCCTCGAATGAGGTACAGGGGACCATGATGCTGGCCGAGCTCACGAGCCCGCCGGTAAGCGCCCTGGTCGATGCCGCGTTGACGGAGTGCGCCATGCCGAGATCGTCGGCATGAACGATGAGGAGCTTCGTGCCTGCCGGATATCCGAGCCGCTCGGCGAGAGGCGTTGGCGAGGCCGGCGCAGGACGGACGGGCGGCGGGAAGACCTCCATCAGCGTGAAATCGACCCAGAAGATCGCTTCGGTGTTCGGCACGGCGCCCAGCAGGGCCTGGCCGATTTTCTGCGGAGGATCGTCGAATCGGATCCACCAGGGGCGGTCCGCTCTGTACCCGATCTGGAAGGCGACGGGCGCCGGCGCGAGTGCGTGGCCCCACGCGGAAAATTCTTTAACCATCGAATCGAGATCGGGAAAGATCTGCCCGTCGTTGATGAACACAATGCCGTCGCGCTCGGCCGGCGGCATCTTCTCGACGAGCCAGTGCTTCAGGAAGAGCCTGTAGTTCGAGCCGTGGCGGCGGATCGCACGGACCCACGCCCGCGCCTGCTCGTCGCTGACCGGATCGCCGGCGTCGGGCGTGCTGGAGCGGTACCACTCCACGTCGATACCGAAGCCCTGCACCGAGCGATGGCCTCCGTAGCGGCTCAGCACGACGTCGATGAGCTCCTCGACTGAAGCATGCGAGGGCTCGACCTGCAGCCAGACGCGGTAGCCGAGGCGATCGAAGCGCGCCAGCGCAGCCTCGTTGGCGTCCTCGGAAGAACCGGTGATGAGAGGATCGCGTGCCGTCACAGGAAAGTTGAGGAGAATGCCGTTCCCGTTCTTCTTGCCCACGATCCAGATCGCTTCGGGGACGGCGCCGTCGAAATGCTTCGCCATTTCGACTCCGGTGCGCGCCCAGTATTCCGGTCCGGGGTCATGCGGGGGACCGTAGACCGAGTATCGGAAGCCGGCGCCCTTCGGAGGAGGCGACTGAAGGCCTGTTGAGGCACACCCTGCCATCGTAAGCGCAACGAGCAGCGCCGGGAAATCCAGGCTCGTCTCTTCATGGACCGATGCTAACGACGGTCCCGCCCCCTAACAGCCGCGTCCGTCACCTCCGGGTGTGGAGAGCGGACATAGCTGTCCGCGGCGGCCGCAGTCCATGCACGAGAGTTGCTGTGCTGTTAGAGAAGGAGGAGACGATGGACCAGACTCGAGCGGTGACGAATTCCGAGGAGACTCCGGTCAATCGCGTGACGGTCGACGAGGTCAGGGCACGCCTCGACCGGCGTGAGCCGATCGTCTTCGTGGACAGTCGAAGCGAAAAGGCGTGGAACGGCTCCGAAGTGAAGATCCGGGGAGCGTTCCGAGTATCGCCGGAGCGCGCCGATGAGTTCCTGTCGCGCGTTCCGAAGGACCGCGGCGGCATCATCACCTACTGCACGTGACCGAACGAAGGATCAAGCGCCCGTGTGGCGCAGGTGCTGATTCGTGCGGGGTTCAAGGACGTGCATGCGCTGCACGGCGGGTTGGAGGCGTGGCAGTCGGCCGGCGGCGCAGTCGAGCCGAAAGATGCGACCGCCGAAATCCGCCCGCGCGACGAACAACGCCAGGACGAAGGACGGCGGGCCTGACGTGTAGCTACGAGGGAAGCTCGAGACCGGTGTCGTCAAGTCGCGCCGGCGCGGGCAGGTCGCGGCTCGTGACCACGTCCACGCCCGCGGAGCGCATCTCGTCGAAGGCGCGCTCGATGTCTCCCCGTTCGAGCTCCACGCCGCGGCAGGCGTCGCGGATCACGTGCGTGCGGAAGCCCAGCCTCACCGCGTCACCCGCCGACCAGAGCACGCAGTAGTCGGTGGCCAGACCGCAGAGATAGACGTCGCTGACTCCGTTCTTCCGCAGCTCGTCTTCCAGCCCTGTCGACTTGCGGCGGCCGTTGTCGAAGAAAGCGCTGTAGCTGTCGATCGAGGGATCGGTCCCTTTGCGCACGATCCACTGGATCCGCGAGCGGACGAGATCGGGATGAAGCTCTGCGCCTTTCGTCCCCTGAACGCAGTGATCGGGCCAGAGGATCTGCTCGAGACCCGCGAGGTCGATGACTTCTCCCGGTTTCCTGCCGGGGTGGTTGGAGGCGAAGCTGCCGTGGTTCGCGGGATGCCAGTCCTGCGTGGCCACGACCAGCCCGAACTGCGGCTGCAGGCGGTTGATGACCGGGACGACCTCGTTTCCACGCACGGTCGGCAACGCACCACCGGGCATGAAGTCGTTCTGAACATCGACGATCACGAGTGCGCGATTCATCGTCGGCTGCGTCTCCTTTCATCGTTGTGAGCAAGAGATCGGCCCGGTTCATTTCCTCTTGCCGCGGATCGCCTCTTGCACGCTGCTGGTGACTGGCCCGAGATCCAACGACCAAAAGGAGAAAAAGTCATGGCACAAACGAGAGACGAACGAAGTGGCAGAGGTGACATCGAGCGAGCACAGCCGCTGCAGCGCGAGCAATCCGGACGTTCCGACGAGGGACGGCGAATTCCGGCGCGGCGCGAGGCGCGGGCGTTGAGCCCGTTAGATCCGTTCGGGCTCACGCGCTCGCTCCGCAGCGAGATGGACCGTTTCTTCGACAACCTCGGCCTCCGCGGCAGCCTGTTTCCGTCCCTCAGCTTCGAGCGCGGGTTCGACGAGATGGAGCGTGCCGTCTGGTCGCCGCAGATCGAGATGTACGAGAAGGACGGCAAGATACACATCTGTGCCGATCTGCCGGGCCTGAAGAAGGACGACGTGAAGATCGACCTCAAGGACGACGTCCTGACCATCCACGGCGAGCGCCGGCGTGAGCAGCGCGATGAGGAAGGCGGATGGACCGAGCGCAGCTACGGCAGCTTCCTGCGATCGATCCCGCTTCCCGAGGGGATCAACGCCGAGAGCGCCAGCGCCCTGTTCGAGAACGGCGTTCTCAACATCATCTTCGATGCACCGAAGCGGCAGGAATCGAGAGGGAGGTCGATCGAGATCCGCGAGGGCAGCGTGAGGAAGTGAAGTGAGCGATAGGTCCCAGAGGTCTCAGAGGTCCCATCTGTCCCATGTTTCCCATTCGACGGGACCTCTGGGACTGACGGGACCTCTGGGACTCGTGGTCATGGGCGCAATGGTCGTGCGTTCCGCGCGCAGTCGCGCACGGCGTCGCTGAGCGCCTTACGCGCAAACGGCTTGTGCAGAACGCGAAAGACACCGGCATCATCGAGGCGCTGCACGAGATCGTCGTCGTTTTCCGTGGTCGCCGCCACGACGTGCTGCAGTGCGTCTTCCGATCCCGCCAGGAAATCGAACACGGGCGCGAATCCGGCGACCGGGCTCGGCTCAACGACCACCACGGCATAGGCGATCGTCCTCAGCCGCGCGATGGCCAGGCGCGCATCCGACACTTCGTCCACGACAAAACCCTCATTGCGGAGAATGGATGCTGCCACCCCGCAGAAGTCGGGATTGTCGTCGACAATCAGCACCGCCTGCCGCAACGCGATCTCCTCTTCTCGACGCTCCTGGCTCGTCACGGTGAGTCACCGTCGAGGACTCATGCCGTCGCTTCCACATCGATGTTGAATCTCCTGACGAAGATCTGCTGCAGCTCCTCCACGCGGATCGGCTTCGTGAGATGCGCGTCGAAACCGGCCGCCGTGGCCTTGTCCTTGTCGTCGGCCTGGCCGAACCCGGTCAGCGCGATCAGCAGGATCGGATCGGACAGGTCCTCCCGCACGCGCCGCGCCACTTCGTAACCGTCGAGGCCGGGCATGCCGATGTCGATGATGGCCACGTCGGGACGGCTCTCCGTGATCCGGCGCAACCCGCTGTGGCCGTCCGAGGCCGTTTCCACGAGGTGCCCGAGCTTCTTGAGCTTGAGCTGCAGCAGGTCGCGGATGTCGGCGTTGTCGTCGACGATGACGATGCGCCGGGTGGCGCAGACGAGCTCCGCCGCCGTCGGCCGCGAGGGCGCCGCCGCCGGCAGGACCGCCTGTTCTTCCGCCAGCGGAAGGGTGACCGTGAAGGTGCTCCCCTGGTCCAGCCCCGGGCTTCGAGCCTCGACCTCTCCGCCGTGAAGCTGCACGAGAGTCCGCACGAGATGCAACCCGATGCCCATGCCTCCCTGAGCGCGTCCGATGGCGTTCTCGGCCTGGCTGAACAACTCGAAGATCGAGTCGATGCGCTGCCGCGAGATGCCCACGCCGGTATCCGAGACCACGATGGCCGCCTTCCCCTCGCGCTTTTCCGTCCGGACCGCGATGCGACCGCCGGCGGTGGTGTACTTGAGAGCGTTGGTGATCAGGTTCGTGATGATCTGCTCGACGCGCAAGGCATCCGCGTGCACGACCAGAGGCTCGTCGGCGGCCTGGAAGCTGAGGCCGATCTCGCGCCGGGAGCTGTCGCCCTGCTGCGACTCCACACATTGCCGGACCACGGAGCTGAGCTCGAGCAGGCCGAGCTTCAAGGCGATCTTCCCGGTGGTGATGCGCGACAGGTCGAGCAGATCGTCGACCAGACTGGAGAGATGGTGGGCCTGCCGCTCGATGCGCTCGGCATGCTGGGCATCGAGGGTGGCCGTCAGGGGATCGACCATCTGCGCGGCCAGGACGATCGCGCCTAACGGATTGCGCAGCTCGTGCCCCAGGATCGCCAGGAAGCGGTCGCGCTCGGTGATGCGGTCCTCGAGCTTGGCCAGAAGGTCGCGGATCTCGTATTGACGCGTCCGGGCCCTGGCCACCGCCTGAACGATGCTCACCACGCTCTTCATTCGCACCGGCCGGTCGACCAGCGTGACGTTGGCGCGCGGCCCGAGCTCCTCGAGCCGGCGCAGATAGCGGTGATCCGAATCGGGCCCAGTAAAGATCACGATCGGGAAGTCGGACCACAAGGGCTGGTCGTCGATGAAGCTGCGCAGCGTCCGCACCACCGGCGGAACGAGGACTTCCTCGGTCGTCAGAAGCGCCAGGGATTCGTTCCCCAGCCCCCGCTCCAGCTGCGAAACGTGCGGCACTTCGCCGGACGCCACGCCCGCGGCCTGCAGCACCCCCTTCAACAGCTCCGCGTCACGACGGACCGGAGTGCAGATCAGTGCGGGCGAAGAGTGGACCGCCTGTTCGATCATGGCGCGGCTCTTTCTCCCCCGATGCTCAAGGCGCGCCCATCCCTAACGGCGGGTTCACTTCTTCGATGACCGGCGTGCCGGAAAGGACGCCGCGGAATCGCGTGAGCGCCGAGCCGATCTTGATCCCGTGCGCGGTGATCTGCAGCTCGCGAATCGAGGTCTCGTGAGCGCCGCTCCGCTTCTTGATCACCGAAATCGCCTTCCGGACCTGCCCCTGCGCTTCGAAATACCGGAGAAGAACCACGGAGTCGGCCAGATAGCTGATGTCCACGGTCGTCATCATCTGGCTACCGAGAAGACCGTGCTGCGCGAACACGAGAATCGTGGCGATGCCGTGCTGTCCGAGAAACGCCAGCAGCTCGTGCAGGTGGAGAAGGAGGTACTTCTCCTCGGGCATGGCATTGAGATAGCCGTTCAGGCTGTCGATGATCAGGACGCGCACGTCGTGATGCTCGACGGCCTCGCGAACCAGTTGCGCGAACTCGCCCGGCTGCAGCTCCGCCGGATCGACCTGCTGCACCATGATCTTTCCTGCCGCCACGAGCTCGGTCAGGTTGTAGCCGATGGCGTCGGAGCGATTGAACAGCGTGGTCAGGCTCTCGTCGAACGTGAAGAAGGCCGCGCCCTCGCCGCGCTGTGCCGCCGCCACCGCGTACTGAGTGGCCAGCGCCGACTTCCCCGATCCGGCCGGACCCATGATCAGCGTGCTGGTGCCGCGGTCGAGGCCGCCGCCGAGAAGCGAGTCGACTTCCGGGATCCCGCTGGAGACGAAGCTCTGCATGACGCGCATGCGCGACTCCGCCGCCACCAGGCGCGGGTAAACGACGATGCCCCCGGTGATGATGTTGAAATCGTGGTAGCCGGCGCGGAACTTCAGTCCGCGCACTTTCACCATCTGCAGCCGCCGGCGGGCCATGCCGTAATTCGGAGTGAAGCGCTCCATCTCCAGCACGCCGTGAGGGACGCTCTGCAGCTGCATGTCCTTCACGTCGGAGGTGCGGTCGTCGAGCAGCAGCGCCGTGATCCTGCGGGAATCGAAGAACTGCTTCAGGGCCAGGATCTGCTTCCGGTAGCGCAGAGAGCTCTGCGCCAGCAGACGAATCTCGGAGAGCGAGTCGAGCACCACCCGGTCGGGCGCGGCCTCGTCGATGGCGTCGAGCATCTTCTTGACCGCCGGACCGAGCTCGATCTCCGAGGCCTGGAAAATCGTGGAGTCTTCCTCGGCCAGCTCGTCCTCTCCGACCAGCTGCTCGACGATCTGGATGGGATCGAGATTCCATCCGTGCGATCGGGCCACGGCCCGCAGGTCGCGTTCCGATTCCGACATGGTGATGTACAGACCCCGCTCGCCGTTCCTCGCTCCCTCGAGCAGAAACTGCAGGGAGAGCGTCGTCTTGCCGACGCCGGGGTCGCCCTGGACGAGGTAAATGTGATTGCGCGGAAAGCCGCCATTCAGGATCCGGTCGAGCCCCTCGATTCCGGTGGCGGCGGCGTCGTCTTCAAAAGACATCGCTGTTTCTCCTTGTGGTGCGACCCGTTGGTGGTTCTCTTTTCAAAATCCCCGCCCACCGGCACGAGAGATGCTCTCGGAGATTTCGGGAGGCCGCCGGATGGCGTCATCCACCGCAGTCAAAATTCAAAATCCAAGCCGACTCGACCTTTTGCGCGAGGCGCACCTTCTCGGACCTGCGAACGGCGAAGCCTTCGACCGGCTGACCCGGATGGCCTCGAGGCTTCTCGATGCGCCGGGCGCGCTGATCTACCTGGCCGGGGAAGGGCACGGGTTCTACGGAAGTGTCATTGGAGGCGTTGCGGCGCCGCATGCTGACGTCGGGGGCGAAGGCCTTCTGCAGCGGGCGATACGCTCTCCGGCTGCGGTGGCCATCGATGACATCCATGCGGCGGGGATCGTCTCCGATCCTCTGCTCGGCGACTTCCATGCGCAGGCCTTTCTCGGTGCGCCTCTCGTCGTTCGCGGAATCGCCCTCGGCTCGTTCATCGTCGTCGACGTCCGGCCGCGGCACTGGTCGGAGCCGGAGATCCGCCTGATCGGCAGGCTCGCGCAGTCGGCGGCCGGCGAGATCGAGCTTCGTCTGGCCGCAACGGCAGTGGAGAGCTCGCGCGAAGGGACGCCGAAAGAAGCCTCGGCGAGCAACCGCCGCCGCGTCCTCATTGCCGAAGACGACGCGCCGATGCGAAAGCTCATCGTGCACTGCCTCGCCGGCGACGATTACGAAATCGAGGAGGCCCACGACGGGCGGGAGACCCTGGAGATCCTCCGGAAGCAACGGGTGGACGCCCTGGTTCTCGACCTGATCATGCCCGATCTCTCCGGCTGGGACGTCCTGCAGAAGCGCACCGAGGACGAGCGTCTGCGCCAGATTCCGGTGATCGTGGTCAGCGGCCGGCGCGGCCCCGACATCGCCCGAGCCGTGGCCTTCGGAATCTCGGGACTCCTGCCGAAGCCGTTCGAGGCCGGCGACCTGCGCGAGCTGGTCCGGTCGTGCCTGACCGAGAATCGAGCCGGCGGCCGCATCGCGGCGCACTGATTCTTCAGGAGTCGTCGCGCGTCTTGTCGGGACGCACCGGGGACAGGCCGGGCAGATCGGGCATCATCGGCGGCAGTGGTGGTGGCTCCGGCGGAGGGAGCACCGGTTGCACGTCGGGACCGTCCGGTATGTTGAGGATGTCGATCTCCGGACCCTCGAATGGCCCAGGTCGACAACACCGTCGACGCAACCACGACCCTTCGCTCGATTCTGACGACGGCCGGCGTGCGCGATCGCTCCTCGCTCAAGGTGATCCAGCCCGAATAGCAGCGTCGCCGCCTGTCCCACCCGGGGGGCCTCTGAGGACAGGCTGGAAAGCCTGTCCCACACGGGGGGCACACGTCAGTTTGTCCCCACGATGACCGGAGCGGTGGAAAGCGTCTAGCATCCTCAATCAATGTCGTCCACGTCCGCCGGGATCCAGATCGTCGAGTTCATTGCTGCGCTTTCGCGCGCCTGGAAAAAGCTCGCCGCCTACCCGCCCGGCCATCCCGAGGTCGTCACCTCGCTCCAGGCGCTCAATCAACGGCTGGCCGAACTTCGCGGACCGGCCGGCGAAGTCGTTCTCGGCGTGGGCGCCGATGCGCTCGTCTACGGCGCCCTCGACATCACCTCCGCCGGCGCCCGGAAGCTCGCCCAGGCGCTCTACTCCCGCGGAGTGGCCGTGCTGCGCCTCGGAGCCGACACCAACATGCAGGAGATCGAAACGTTCCTGCGCCTTCTCGGCACGGGCGGCCCCGTTGATCCGAGGCGCGTGCTCTGGGAGGAGCTGACCGCCAACGGGGTGATCAACATCAACCTGCAGCCGGTCAGTTACGGCACCGTCCAGGTCACGGACGGAGTGAGGGAACATCCGGAGAAGGAAGAAGAACGTTCGCTGTGGGACGAAGTGCTGAGGGCGCTCCTGAACAATCAGCAGTTCTCGGCGACATTGCGCGACCTGCCGCCGCACATCACTTCGGCCGACAAGCTGGCGAAGATGATCGCGGAGTACGCAGCGACGCCCGAGGAACAGGCCAGGCCGGTCGATGCGCAGGCCAGCTCCGGAATTCAGTTGCGCGAGCGCAGCGAAGAGGCCTTCCACCGCTTTTTCTTTCAGACCGTCGGCCACCACATTGCCACGATGACGGGGCAGAAAAAGCAGAACTCGCTGGAGCAGGCGGTGCAGTTGCTGCGCAGCCTGCCGGAGCAGCTCCGGCGTCCGCTGATCCGGGCCATCGCCGAGGCGCTGGCCTCGGACGACGGCTCGGCGGCGCTCCTGCGCGATTTCGCGAGTGAGCTTCCGAACGACGAAGTGCTCGACGCCCTTCGCTATCTCTCCTCGATGGACAAGCTGTCCAATCAGTCGCTGACGCTGCTGCATTCGATGTCGACGACGGAGGCCTCGCGGACCCAGGCGGCATCGAAAGAAGTGCTCGCGGATGTCATTCGTTTGTTCGGTGAAGACGACGTCGCTCGATTCAACCCCACCGAGCACGATGTGACGTTGAAGAGGATCTCGGTCGAGATTCCAATCGTTCCACCCGAAGCGATGCAGGGAATCGAGCCGGCCGGCGACCGCATCGATCCGGCCGCGAATGTCGAGATCCTGCGGCACTTCTTGGACGTGCTGCTCCTCCTCCTGGTGGGCCGTGACACGACGGCACCGCCCGCGACGACTCTGGCCCATCTGGAAGGAATCTTCCCGCCCCTTCTGGCAGCCGAGGAATACGACCATCTCGGGATCGTGGTGCAGCGCCTTCTCGGAGTGGCGACGTCGACTCCAGACGAGGAAGTGAAGACCGCCGCGCACGCATCGCTCCGCCGCATCAGCGACCTGATCGTCGAGCAGGCCACGGGTGCGTCGGACGAAGGCCTCACGAAGATGCAGCGGCTGATCGCCGCGCTTGACGTTCATGCGCGCCAGAGCTTCCTGGAAAAACTGGCACTGGAGAGCAACCGCTCACGACGACGGCGGCTCTTGAACTACATCGCCGCGCAGGGGACGTCGATCGTCCCTCAGGTGATCGCCTATCTGAACGACGAGCGATGGTACGTCGTGCGGAACATGATCGTGCTGCTCCGTGCGGTGAAGGACCAGACCTCGCTGCCCGAGATACGCAGGCTGGCGCGCCATTCCGATCTTCGCGTGAGGATGGAGGCGCTGAAGAGTCTTTTCGCCATGGACGCGAACGTCCCGCCGACTCTCCTGGACAACCTCTTCAACGACACCGATCCGAAGGTCGGACAGACCGCGGTCGCACTGGCCGGAAACTACGCCATCAAAGAAGCCGTCGACCCACTCCTGCGGATCATCCAGGACCACGATTACCTCGGCGCCAGGCGGCCGTTGCGCGTCAAGGTCATCAGCGCACTCGGCGAAATCGGCGATCCGCGTGCCCTCGCGGCGATGCAGAAGTTCTTCACTTTCTCTTTCCTCCCCTGGCCGCCGCGGGAGGAACGCTATGCGGCCTGGCAGTCGCTCGCCGGATATCCGCCGGAAGCGCGGAAGCCACTCGTGGAGTCCGGGCTCAAGTCGTCTGACGGTCATGTGCGCGAGATCTGTTCGCGGATGAGGAACAGCTGAGCCATGGAACGCCTCGCCAGCATCATCGCCGCGGCCATCAACATGGTGGCACTGTATCCGCCGAATCACCCACGTGTGCAGCACGCCATCCTGGAGGTTCTGCAGGCCTTTCGAGAAGCGCTGCAGACCACGGGGGAGGAAGCGGCCTCGTATCTGCTCGTCGGCGACGACCTGCTGGCAGCCAACCAGGTGATCCGCGAAACGACACTTCCGGTCCGCGAATTCATCGGGGTGCTGAAGCAGCGTGGAGTGGAGAGCCTGGCACTCCTGCCGGGCGCCGATGAGCAGGAGATCATGCACCTGGTCACCGGCCTGGCCACGGGAGAAGCGCTGGAGTCGTCCACGCACGTCCAGCTCGGCACCGTTCACCTGGTCATGGACGAGAAACCGAAGGACGAAGAGCTGCGGCAGGACCTCGTCACGCAGTTCGAGCTCATGCGAGAGGCCTGGGCGCGCTTTCGCGTGGAACGAAAGCTTCCCGTCGATCAGCTGGAAGAGCTGGTGTGGAGCCTGATCGATTCGGTGGGGTCCACGGCCCGGGCCATGTTGCCGCTGGCGAGATTGAGAGAGCTCGACGAGTACACGTTCGTCAACGCCATCAACGTTTCGCTGCTGGTCCTCGCCCAGGCCCGCTCACTCGGGATCTGGGGGCCCATGCTGCACGCCTTCGGCATGGCCGGCCTCCTCCACGACATCGGCAAGATGTCGATTCCGCCGAGCATTCTGAACAAAGCCGGCAAGCTGGACGACGACGAGTGGAAGGTCATGATGAGCCATCCATCCGAGGGAGCGTCGTACCTGTTGCAGATGGAGGGAGCGCCGCCGCTGAGCATCATCGTGGCGTTCGAGCACCATCTCCGGCATGACGGCCGGCCCAACTACCCGCTCATCCGCGGGCGTCACAGTCCGCACCTGGCCAGTCGCATGACGGCCATCGCCGATGCCTACGACGGCATGTGCGCGACGCGGCCGTATCAGACCTCGGTCAGCCGCACCGCGGCCATGGAAGTCCTGAAGGCCAGGGCCCAAACGTTCTACGACCCGATGCTCGTAGCGAATTTCATCCGGATCGTCGGCGCAAACGCCTGAACGAGATCGCAGATCACAGATCGCAGATCGCAGGTTTCCTCTCCGGCGAGCTGCGAACTGAGACCTGCGACCTGAGAGTCGAGACCCGCGACCTGAGACCCGAGACCTGCGACCTTCAAAGGAGACGACGATGACCACGACTGAAATGAGTCCCGTCCCTGATCATGCGCTCAGGACGGAAGCCCCGCCGCGTCAGCACGCCGTCGGGGCCGGACATCCTCACCCTCTCGGCGCGCGTGTCGATCGGCAGGGCGTCAACTTCTCAGTCTTCTCCCAGAACGCCACGGGAGTCGAGCTGCTGCTCTTCGAGGGGCACGATTCGCCGCAGCCGTACCAGACGATCCGCCTCGACCCGGTGCAGAACCGCTCGTACGGCTTCTGGCATTGCCACGTGGCCGGGCTGAAGGCCGGCGCCCATTACGCCTATCGCGTCGAAGGGGAGTGGTCGCCGGAAGCGGGCCATCGCTTCAACCGCAACAAGGTCCTGATCGACCCGTGGTCCTTCGGCAATAGCAACACGCTCTGGGTCCGCGGAGACGCCTGCAGCATGGACGACAACGTCGCCACCTCGATGCGCAGCGTGGTCATCGACGCCGGCTCCTACGACTGGGAGGGCGATCGTCCGCTGGACCGCCCCATGCGCGAATCGATCATCTACGAGATGCACGTCCGCGGCTTCACGCGATCGGCGCGCATCGCCCATCCCGGAACCTTTCGCGGCGTGATCGAGAAGATTCCTTATCTGCGAGAGCTCGGCATCACCGCCGTGGAGCTGCTCCCGATCATGGAGTACGACGAGAAGGAGATCCTCCGCCTGGCGCCCGACGGCACTCCCCTCACCAACTACTGGGGCTACAGCACCATCGGATTCTTCGCGCCCACCAGCAACTACTGCGTCTCTTCGGAGGCCGGCGGCCAGCTCGACGAGTTCCGCGACATGGTCAAGGCCCTGCATAAGGCCGGCATCGAAGTCATCCTCGACGTCGTCTTCAACCACACCAGCGAAGGCAACCACCTCGGGCCGACCATCAACTACAAGGGCTTCGCCAACTCCATCTACTACCACCTCTCGCCGTTGAACCGCGCTTACTACATGGATTACAGCGGCTGCGGCAACACGATGAACTGCAATCACCCGCTCGTGCAGAAACTGATCGCCGAGAGCCTGGAGTTCTGGACGCGCGACATGCACGTGGACGGCTTCCGCTTCGACGAGGGATCGATCCTCTCCCGCGGTGAAGACGGCGCCCCCATGGCCCACCCGCCCATCATCTGGCGCATCGAGTTCGACGAGGCCCTGGCGGACACGAAAGTCATCGCCGAAGCGTGGGACGCGGCCGGCCTTTACCAGATCGGCTACTTCCCGGGGTTGCGCTGGGGCGAGTGGAACGGCCGCTATCGCGACGCCATCAGGCGCTTCGTGGCCGGCCAGCCCGGTATCGTCGGCGAGGTGGCCACGCGCATTGCCGGGAGCTCCGATCTCTACCAGCAGAACGGTCGCGCGCCTGCAAACAGCGTCAACTTCATCACCTGCCACGACGGCTTCACGCTCAATGACCTCGTCAGCTACAACGACAAGCACAATGAGGCCAACGGCGAGGACAGCCGCGACGGAGTCAACGAGAACTGCAGCTGGAACTGCGGAGTCGAAGGGCCGACCGAGGATCCTGCCGTCGAAGCCCTGCGCAACCGGCAGGTGAAGAACTTCGCGGCCATCCTGCTGCTGTCCGAAGGCGTGCCCATGATCCTCGGCGGAGACGAGATCCGCCGGACCCAGCACGGGAACAACAACGGTTACTGCCAGGACAACGAGACCAGCTGGTTCGACTGGCGACTGTTGAACGAACACTCCGACGTCTTCCGCTTCTTCAGCCACATGATCGCCTTCCGCAGACAGCAGGTGCCCCTCAAGCGCCTCTCGTTCTTCACCGGTCGCGTCAACGAGCGCGGTCTTCCCGACATCGCCTGGCACGGCTGTGCGCTCGGCAGTCCCGGATGGCACGACCCGTGGTCCCGCGTGCTCTCCTACACCATGGGCGGCGAGGGGAACGACCTGGACCTGCACGTCATCCTCAACATGTCGGACGAGACCCTCGACTTCGAATTGCCGAAACCCGGAAAGCGCTCGTGGCATCGCTTCGTCGACACCTCTCTGCCGTCGCCGCATGACATCTGCGAGCCGGGCCAGCAGCCAGTCGTGCCGGATGGCAAGGTCGCCGTCACGCCGCGCACGGTGGTCGTGCTCGTGTCGCGGTGAAGATTCGAGGCGGCGTAGCCGCCGACACAATTTAGCGGCGGCCGTCAGGCCGCCGCCCGCTCAGACAGCCCTTGGTCCGAGCGCGCGAAGCACGCGACAGATCCTCGTGTCTGTTCCTCCAGACTGCTGTCGGACACTTCGTGCCCTCGTACGCTGGGTGCGATTGCTTATTCCGGCGGCCTGACGGCCGCCGCTAAATTCTGGCGGCGGCTTTGCCGCCTATGCGAATGCGGCAGCGCACAGCAGTGATAGCACTCAGGACTCAGCACTCAGCACTCAGCACTCAGGACTCAGCACTCGTCACCGCATCGCATCGGCTGGTGACGATCGTTACGACCTCGACCGCGCCACGGGCGAACCATGGACGTGCATTCCATCGTCCGATCGGAGGTCCTCATGTCGGATTCCACCAAGGGAGTTTCCCGCCGCGGATTCCTCAAGGGCGCGGGGAGCGCCGCCGCCGCCACGGCGCTGCTCGACTCGGCGGTCCTCACGGTGCGTGAGGCGACCGCGCAGATCACCGGTCCTCCGGTCTACGGCCCCGGCCGCACGGAACTGGCGCTCCACGTGAACGGTTCCGAGCGCACCGTTCTCGTCGAGCCGCGCACCACCCTCGCCGCCGCCTTGCGCGACGAGCTCGATCTGACCGGCACGAAGGTGGTCTGCGATCGCGGCGCCTGCTCGGGATGCACGGTCTGGATCGACGGCCTTCCGGTGGCCTCCTGCATGACCCTGGCGATCGACGCCGCCGGCAGGAAGATCACGACGATCGAGGGTCTGGCCACGGGCGACAAGCTGCACCCGGTGCAGGAGGCCTTCATCGAAAAGGACGCCATGCAGTGCGGCTTCTGCACTCCCGGCATGGTGATGACCGCGGCGGCGCTGCTGGAGCGGAATCCCGATCCCACGCTCGACGACGTGAAGGAGGCCGTGAGCGGCAACCTCTGCCGCTGCGCGGTCTACCCGCAGGTCTTCGAGGCCACTCTGGCCGCGGCGAAGAAGCGGAAGGCTAGCCAGATCGCAGGTAGCTAGTGCGCTTTGCCAAAGACTTGCGCTCCGCCCTCTGCGCTCCAGACATCGAGGAGTGACCGATCATGACCGAAGAAACAAGCAGGAAGACCCGCCCCGAGACGCTGACCGTCGGGATCGCGGGATCGAGGCTCACCACGACGCAGCGGGAAGTCCCAGCCAACGATCCGCCACCGCTGCCGCCTAACAGCGATCTCCACGTCGTCGGCAAGCGCGTTCCGCGCATCGACGGCGCCCGCATCGTCACCGGCGCGGCCCGATACACAGCCGACATCCGGCTGCCGGGCATGCTCTACGCGCGGATGATCACCTCGCCGCATCCGCACGCGCGCATCGCCTCGATCGACACCGCGGCCGCTGCGGCCTGTCCTGGAGTGCGCGCCGTGCACGTGCTCGATCGCTACGAGAAGGATCCCATCGTCCGTTATGCCGGACAGCCGGTCGCCGCCGTCGCTGCCGTCTCGCAGGCGGCGGCCGACGAGGCCGCGCGCCTGGTGCGGATCGCCTGGGAGCCGCTCCCCTTCGTCGTCGACGTCGAGTCTGCACGCGCCGCCGATGCTCCGCTCGTCTATCCGCCGAATCCCGACGACAAGGTGCCGCGCAAGGGCAATGTCCGCGGTCCGGTGAAGCGAGGACCGCGCGGCAAGCCCGCCGGAGACGCCCTCGACGCTCTCGCCAATTCCCCCGTCGTCGTCGACCACACCTATCGCACGCAGGTCCAGACGCACGCCACGCTCGAGACTCACGGCGTCGTCGCCGACTGGCAGCCCGGCTCCGCGATCGTCTACGCATCCACGCAGGCCACGGTCGCCTTTCGCGACGAGCTCGCCGAGGTGTTCGGAATCCCCAAGGCCCGCATCCGCATCATCACCGAGTACATGGGCGGCGGCTTCGGCTCGAAGCTCGGAATGGGACCGTATGGCGTGCTCGCCCTTCATCTCTCGAAAAAGGCGGGCAGGCCGGTCCGCCTGATGCTCGATCGGCGCGAGGAGCAGCGCTGCACCGGCAACCGCCCCAGCTCCGTCCAGCACCTCCGCCTCGGCGCAACCAGAGACGGCAAGCTGACGGCCATTCACCTGTCGAGTTACGGCACCGGCGGCGTGGGCGGCGGCGCCGGCAGCGCCGGCCCCGCGCAGAACATGTACGACTGCCCGAACGTCGAGACCGAAGAAGCGGACGTGTTCACGCACGCCGGCCCGTCGGCGGCCATGCGCGCTCCCGGCCATCCGCAGGGTTGCTTCGCGCTCGAACAGTCGATCGATGCAGTGGCCGAGAAGCTCGGCATCGACCCTCTGCGACTGCGCGACCTCAACGACAGCAACGCCGCCCGCCGCGAGGAACGGCGCATCGGCGCCGAGATGATCGGCTGGTCTGCCCGCCACAAGCCGGGCGCCGACAAGGGAACCATCCGGCGCGGCATCGGCGCCGCGCAGTCGATCTGGTACCGCTTCGTGCGGCTCGACTCCGCCTGCGAAGTGCGGCTGGACCGCGAAGGGTCGGTGGAGATCGTCAGCGCCGTCCAGGACATCGGCACCGGCATCCGTACCGTCCTCGCGCAGGTCGTGGCCGAAGAGCTGGGCATCGATCCGCGCGGGGTCATCGTCAGGATCGGCGACACCTCCTTCCCCGCCGGACCCTCGTCGGGCGGCAGCCTGACCACGGGCTCGATCACGCCCCCGGCGCGCAACGCCGCTCACGGCGTGCGCACGCAACTCCTCGAGGTCGCCGCTCCGCTGCTGAAGGCGGATCCTGCCCATCTCGACCTGCGCGAAGGACGCGTGGTGGTCAAGAGCGACCCCTCGCGCAGCATCTCCCTGCGCGAGGCGGCGGCGAAGATCGGCCCCGACCAGATCGCCGTTCGCGCGCGCCGAAGCGAGGATTACGGCACCCCGCCCCTGCCGCCCGGTCAGACCTCCGGAATGGGCCTGGAGATCTACGGCGGCGTCCAGTTCGCCCAGGTGGCCGTCGACACGGGAACCGGCGCGATCAAGGTGGAGCGGGTGGTGGCGGTGCACGACTGCGCGCGTCCGATGAACCCGCTCACCATCGAGAGCCAGATCAAGGGCGGCATCATCCAGGGAATCTCGTATGCCCTGTTCGAGGACCGCACGCTCGACGCGAACGCCGGGCTGATGGTCAATCCGAACCTGGAGATGTACAAGATCGCCGGCTCGCGCGAAACGCCGGTCATCGACGTTCACCTGCTCGAGGAATACATCGGCCGCACTTCGACCGACGCCGGCGGCATCGGCGAGCCCGCCACGATTCCGACGGCCGCGGCCGTGGCCAACGCCGTCCACAACGCCCTCGGCGTGCGCATGCTGGAGCTGCCGATGACCCCTGACCGCGTGCTCAGTGCACTGCGCACCGTGAGGAGCTGACCATGGATCGCTTCGAATACGTGAGCGCAACGACGGTGGCCGAGGCTCTGGCCCAGCTCGGTGAAGGACGCCAGGTGAAAGCCGGCGGGATCGACCTGCTGGACCGGATGAAGGAAGGCCTCTCCTCGCCGAAGCGGATAGTCAACATACGTACTATCTCGGAATTGGACGGCGTGGAGATCGACGCCTCCGGCCTGACGATCGGGCCGACCACCACCCTGGCCACCGTGGCCGCGCATGAGCCGCTCCGCGATTCGTATCGGGCCATCGCCGATGCGGCGCGCGCCGCCGCCACGCCCCAGATCCGCAATGTGGCCACGGCAGGGGGCAACCTGCTGCAGCGGCCGCGCTGCTGGTACTTCCGCGAACGCGATTTCGATTGCCTGCGCAAGGGCGGCCAGGGATGCTTCGCGCAGGACGGAGCGAACCGCTATCACGCCATCTTCGGCAACGACCTCTGCGCGATGGTGCATCCGTCCGACCTCGCCGTTCCTCTGACCGCCTTTGACGCCGTTCTCGACCTGACCAGCGCCAAAGGAACGCGAAAGGTTCCGATCTCCACGTTCTACGTCGGGCCGGAGACCGATCCCACGCGCGAGACCGACCTGCACCGCGACGAGCTCCTGACGGCCATCCGCGTCCCGGCACCACCGCCCGGCACCCGCTCCGCCTACTTCAAACAGAAGGAAAAGGAGAGCGCCGATTGGCCGCTCGCCGGCGTGGCGGTGGCGCTGCAGATTTCCAGCGGAGTCGTCCAGCGCGCCTCGGTCGTCCTCGGCGCGGTGGCCGCCACTCCCTGGAGATCGAAACCCGCCGAAGCCGCGCTGACCGGGCGCGCCATCGACGAGGCCGCGGCGAGGCGCGCCGCAGCAGCGGCTGTCGCGGATGCGAAACCGCTCGCCTGGAACGGATACAAAGTCGCGGTCCTCGAGACCATCATCCGCAGAACCATCCTGGAGGCGGCATCGTGAGTGAACCTGTCTGTCGTCTGCTGCGCACGAAGAGCGAGCAACCCCTGCCGTCGGGCGATGAATGGCTTCCGTGGACGAGCGGCGAATCGTCGACGGCCACGTACTGGTGCCTGGCGACCATGGAGGCGGCCGGTCCCGACGGCGAATTCGCGCACCCGCACGTCTGCGCCATGAAGCGCGCCTGTTTCGAGCGCAAGGAGTGAATCACCCGATCTGAGATTTGAGATTGATGATTGATGAACCGAAGCGGATTTTGGACTTCGGTTCATCAATCATCAATCTCAAATCACAAATCCGACGGCGCCGTCTGCGTTACCATTTCTGCGGGCACACGCGTGTCGTCATCACGCGCGAACAACTGGCCCGCACCATCGAGCAGAGCTGTAAGGAGGCAATGATGGCCAAAGGCACCAGTCAGCATAAGGAAAAGAAGAAACCGAAAAAGGACCCCAAGAAGAAGTAGCCCGCCACGCCGCCGCGCGGAGACATCCCGGCCGTGTCCAGCCGGGCCCGCGCGGCGGCGGCTCCACTCCCCCATGCCTGCAACTCTCCCCATGAGCTGTCCCTACTGCGGGGAGCTCGTCGAACTGGGCATCGATGAAGACGGCGGGAGCCGTCAGGAATTCGTGCAGGACTGTCCGGTATGCTGCCAGCCGTGGCAGGTCGCGGTCAGGCGCGACGCCGACGGCGTCTGGAGCGCCTCGCTCCGGACCGCCGACGAGTAGACCTGACCGATTCGAGCAGGAGCAACGATGAGCTCACGGCGGCTCGTCCGATGAAGTGACCGCTGCGGTCGCGCTCAAGGCGGCGCGACGAGCTGCAGGCGCGACCGCACGATCTGCTGCCAGCGTGAGCGCTGATTCATCGGATCGCCGGCTGCGATCAGAGGAGTGAGTCCATCGCGGCGAAGGATCGACTGGTGGCGCGCCAGTTCGGCTTCGAGGTCGCTGGCGGACCGCAACGGATGGGTCCGAACCTCAGGATCGAACAGTCGCTCGAGAAGGGCGACGGCCTTCTGCAGCGCCCGCGTACGCCACAGCGGCGTCGCAGCCACGGTGGCGACCTCGACGAGCTCGGCGTCGTCGATCGTCCACGAGCGGAACTTCGCCAGGATCGGGCCGAACGACAGCGCCGCGTCGAGGTTCCCGACGAGGTCCAGCCAGATGCCCGACGGATGGACGAACGTGTCAACGCAGCGCCGGCTCCCTTGTGACGCATCCGAGCAGTCGCGCATCAGCAGAGTAAAGCCGAGGTCGGTGGCCGCGGCGCGGTAGGGAGCAAGCTTCGCGCACATCAGGGCCGCGCCGTTGTTGCGGCACAGGGCCGCGCGATCAGGGCCGTTGGCCCGGCCTTCGATGTCTTTCGGAAGTGCGCTCATGACGCCGGTCGCAACCTCTGTGGCAAATATTGGCTCCCATCCTATTGATGTCAATGCAATAAGGAACAGGCGGCACCGCCGCCGTAGAAATTGAGGGTACGGAGTGCCCGGCATACCAGGGTCATCTGTCGCGCGCTTGGTGTGCACGGCGCGACTCCGGCGGGCGGACGCCGGCCTGACAGGCTCAGCAGATCGCGGCGGCGGCGCCTCCGACGCCTCGCAACGAGCGCGACAGCATGACACCACGTAAGATGCTTATTAGAAATGACTTACATGGGCAGTAGCCTGGTATCCCCTTCGCAATGACTCATGCCAGGAGGTCAGGACAATGACATCAGGAATCATGCATAAGATTGGTGCTGTCGTGCTCAGCTCGAGCCTGTTGCTGACGGCCGGAAGCGCATTCGCAAACCAGTGGTCGAAGCCGCATAGCCGTACCCGCGGCGCGGTCATCGGCGCAGCGGCCGGCGCAGTGCTCGGCCCTCCCGGGATGATCGCCGGCGCCGCGATCGGCAACGGCGTCCAGGCCGCGCGTCACTCGCAGGCTAAACATCACACGTATCGAACCGCGAGGCGCCACTACCGGCATTACCGGCGTCACCGGTCGTACTGACGTGACTTCGTGAACGCATTCAGCGGCCGGCGCGCCACAGCGCCGGCCGCTTTTTTTTGCGCGGAGACGGACTACATCATCACGCCGCCGACCTTCCAACGCCTTGGCGTTCGGGCCATCGAGACCCAAAAACACGCTCAGGAAGCGCCGATGCCTCGCTGGCGCCAAGGGTCTCAGCCGCTGGCGGAAAGCATTCCCCGGGAAACGTTTCGCGCCGGCCAGTCAATCCGGCGCTCAGGACATGAACCCGCGGACGGTCCGTTTGTAAAGGGACAGCATTCCCGTCCCGCCGCGCTGAACGGATGAGCTCCGCTCGGCGCCGTGCCCGCGGTTCTGGACGGGATTACAATCGCATCGCACGACGGAGGATCTCATGGTGTCGAAACGCGTGTTGGCCGCCCTGTTTCTCTCGCAAGCGATCGCCGCGGTCGCCTTCGCCCAGAGTGCGGTAACGCCGGCGAGCGCGCCGGACGCCGCTGTCGCCGCTCCCGACGAGTTCGGCCGCGTCTCGGGCGGAGAGCTCAATGTCATCACGAAGCACAGCGACCGGTTTTCGGGCTCTTTCGGCATCGGGATGTCGAGATCGCAGATGCCGTTCGCGACCGGCACCAGCGGATCGTTGAACCGCTACAACGCCACTCTGGGCGGCACGATCGTCCCCGACCGGGCCTGGTTCTTCGCCTCCGCGGAGAAGAGCAATTCGCTGTTCTCCCCTCCCTTCGCCTCGGCGCTCCCTCAGAGCATGAGAGCGGACACTCGCCGGATCGATACCAACATGAGCGCGCAGATCGGCGACCGGCAGAGCCTCGCCGCTTCGTTTGCTTCGGGACAGTATCCCGGCGTCACGACCGCCACTCTCCCTACGTCATTCATGTCACTGCACTACACGGGTGTCGTTTCGCCCAACAGTTTCTTCAGCGCGACGTTCTCCCGTACCAGCGGCGCGCAGCAGGAGATCTTCGCCATTCCCCCGCGATAGAGCTCCGAACCACAGGGGCACAGAGCGAACAGAGGACTCAGCGATTTCTCTGTGTGCTCTGTGCCTCTGTGGTTGATTGTCGTCTCGCGATCTCCTCATCCGCAGACATGCCGCGTGTGACGAAACCGTGTCCCCTTCAACAGAATCGCGGTCCCGTCGTTCTTCGCTATGAGGCCCGGGGTGTGCTCGCGAAACATCGACACGCCGCCGGCGTCTTAACGACATGTCCAGATCCCTCTTCGTGAAAAAGCTATCCGTGCTCGGGGTCGCCCTGCTCCTCGCACTGCCGGCGTTCGCCCAGTCAAGGCGCGGAGTCGGGCAACGAAGCCGGTCGGCACCGGGAACGGGCGACCCGGAGTCGGATCTAGCTCCGTGGCTGTACATCGAGAAGGGAGCGACGCTGCCGATCACCACGCCGCTCGTCCTCTACTGGCTTCCGGCCTCGAGCGAAGAGATGGAGCGCTCTCCACTGCTGACCTCGCGCGCTCTCATCGCAGATTCCGCGAGCTGCGTCGCGCTCGAGGCGGTCGTTCCGGACAACGAGGCCATGGCCGCGAAGCTCGGCGCGGCAGGCAGGCTGCCGATGGCCGTCCTGACCGACCGACATGGCAACGTGGTCCGGCGCGTGGAGAACGTGGGAGGCGCTCTCCGCCAGCCCGCAGTCGAGCAGATGGTGGCGGACGAGCTCAGCGCCCGCAATGAAGCGATGTACCACGACATCACCGAGGCCAGACGTCGAGCCGGCACCGGCAACAAGCAGGGCGCCATCGACCGCTACCAGAAGATCTGGGACGACCGCTGCCTCTTCCCGCTGGCGGGAGAGGAGGCGAAGAAGGCCTTGAAGGCACTCGGTGTCGTCGTTCAGGAACCGGCCGCCACCCTCGCCAGCGATCCGTACCTCAACGCTCCTCCCTCCGCGCTTCCAGAATCGAAGCAAGCTCCCGGCAAGTCCAGGAATCCGCCCGGGTCGCAATAGACGATCGAAAACCCGGGGCATCAGGAGACGCAGAAACCCTCCATGCCGCCCGCTCCGCAGACCTCGGCGCGCACGCTCGTCGCGTTCTTCGCGCTGACGTTCGCGGTCACCTGGTCGTTTTTCATCACCGCCGGAACGCTGACAGGGCTCATTCCCGGAGCGCTCCGGATGCTCGTGATCATGCTGGGAGTGTTCACTCCCGCGATGGTCGCGCTCCTGTTCACCGCGCGGGCCGAGGGATCGACGGGAGTGCTGGCCCTGCTCGGCCGCAGGGCTGTGACGATCTGATGGCGCTCGTGATCCCGGTCACGGAATGCGGCGGATTCGCGCCCTAGGTTGCTGCGCAAAGCACAATCCGGCCAGGAGGCACAAAAAAGGGGGCGTACCGCCCCCTTTTCTTTTATCCCCGTGACGACGCGCGTGTGCGTGTCGCGTTCCGACGACCCAGTCAACCAAGGAGGTCTTTTGCCCATGCGTAGAGGATTCACGATTCCGTCAACGGGAGGAAACCATCTCAGTAACAAGCGCCCCGCGGCAGGCCGCTGTTCGGGCCAGGACGGCTTCACGCTGGTCGAGCTGCTGGTGGTCATCGCCGTCATCGCCATCCTGATCGGGCTGCTGCTGCCGGCGGTGCAGAAGGTACGCGAGGCGGCCAACCGCGCCGGCTGCTCGAACAACCTGCGCACCATCGCGAACGCCGAGATGAAGTACTTCGCGACGCATCGCACGTATGCCAGCTCGTTCGACAGCCTCGGGCTCTCCGACCAGTTTCCGAACAATCAGAACGGCGGCTACGAGTTCGCGATCAACGGCAACGAGACGCGGTTCCTCGCCACCGGCACGCCGGCGGCTCCGGGTGTGACCGCCTCCGTCGATTGTCAGATCGATCAGGGCAATCGGGTGGTTTGCGGGCCGAATCCGAAATCCGACATGGGCCGCCGCCGGATGTTCGCGGCCGTCAACAGCGAGGCCGCTCACAGCATTGCCATGCTGCTGGCGCAGATGCCCGATGCTCTGAAGCAGGTCGTTCCCGCGCTGCAGGGCAATCACGCCGTCAGCGACGTCTTTCACCGGCTGGACCTCAACGGCGACGGCTTTGTCAGTCCCGCCGAGATCGTCAGCGCCCAGGGAGCGGACACCACCGGCGCACTCGGAGAGCTGCTGCCGGCCGTTCAGCGCGACCTGCAACTCGGCCTCGCCGGCGAAAACCTCTCGAAGCTGCCGGGCGTGAGTCTGGCCATGCTCACCTCGGCCGCGCCTAACAGCAATTCCTCGGTCAACCTCAACGGCGACCTCGGAATCGTCAGGAGCACGACTCCTCTCACCAACGGGAACGTGGTCTCTGCCATCGAGCTGGCCGGTTTCTGTGACGGCAGTGTGCGGCCCGTTGAGGGCGGCAGCAATCAGCTCAACGGCCGCAGCACTGGTTTCTTCTCTCCGCTCGCATCGGCCGATCCGAAGAATCAGTCGTGGTCGGGACCGATCACCTTTACGGCCCCGAACGGCAACATACTCGACGGCGTCCTCATCGGCCTGCTCCTGCCTGCGGTGAGGATCGGTGGTGCCGGCGGGCTGAGCGGGCTCGTGATCATCACCGACGGTACCTCGAACACTCTGCAGGGAGCGTTCGGCCCGGCAATGATCGGAGGCCTCACATCGACGGACCCGAACTTCCAGAGCTCCTCGTTCCGCCTGAAATCGTTCGCAGTTTCGTCCGGCGGCGATTGACCGAAGCACTTGTGACGACGGACAGGCTGAGAACCTGTCGTCCACGTGTTCTTTCCGGGATTGAAGACCCTTCTCCCCCGCGCGCAACGGGGGAGAAGGTGCCGGCAGGATTTCAGACGAACATCGCGTCGGCGAGCCGCTGCAGCATCGGCAGGCCTCGAATCTCGGTCTCGTACAGCGGCACGATGGCGCGGACGCTTCCGTCGAACTTCTGCCACACGGTGCGCATGTGCTCTTCCTGCATGGTCACGCGATTCTTGACGAAGTCCGCGGATTGCGCGTCGAGTGAGCTCTTGTCGATGAGCATGTTGACCAGGACGCCTCCCACCGGAATCCCGAAATCGTGGAACCACTGGATGAAGCGCGTGATGACGGCGATCGGAAGCGCTTCCGGCAGCGCGACGAAGAAGAACGAGGTCTTCTCGGGATCCGTGAGCAGCACGCGACCGTGCTCCATGCGGTCGCGGAAGGAGACCAGGTAGTCCATGAGGGGATCCTGCTGCTTCTTCTTGGTGAAGGAGAGCAATTCGCGCAGGGTTCTCGCCTCCTCGCGGCTCTTGAGCATCTTGTTGACCCAGAGCGAGTAGACCTTCGACATCCCGAGAAGACGGCGTGCGTTCGCCGTGGGAGCAGTGTCGAAGACATAGACGTCGTACTCGTTCTTGAACATGAGATCGATCATGTTCTCGAACATCGCCGACTCCTCGAAGGCCGGGTTCATTGTGGCCGAGGCGACGAAGTCTTCGGCCTTGGTGGAGATGTCCGCGAATTTGAGGAACCACTGGATCTTTTCGCGAATCTCGGTCTTCGAGCGCTCGATCGTGTCCTTGGTCTCGATCTCGTAGGCCCAGAGGTTGGGCACTCCGTCCACAGCTGTGTGTTTGCCGAGGACGTTCTGACCGAGAAGACTGGTGAGGCTGTGGACCGGGTTGGTCGAGGCGAGCATCGTCCGGCGTCCCTGCCTGGCCAGCCAGACCGCGGTGGCCGCGGCGAAGACCGTCTTTCCGACGCCGCCCTTGCCCCCGAAGAAGACGAACTTGAGATTGCCGTGCGCCTTCAGGTAATCGCGCATGGATGTCTGAATGTCGGGCATGGTCTTACCCTCCCCCGTTAGCGGGCCGTGACGAGCGCCTCGCCATACATGATTCCGGCGAGTTTCTCGATCATCGGCAGGCCGGTGACGTCGCGCTCCAGTTCCGGAACGTAGGCCAGAACGTCGTTGCCGAACGTCGCGCGGATGGTGTCGAGGTACTTGTCCTGCATCAGGATGCGATTGCGCAGATAGTCGGGGATGGACTGTTTGAGCAACTCGTGGGGAATGACGCGATTCACCACATAGCCCCCAATGGGGACGTCGAACTGCGCGAACAGCTTTGCCGCCTTCTGAGTGTCGATGATGATCATGTCCTCGGGCACGACCACGAAGAAGAAAGCCGTCTTCGCCTTGTCCGTAAGAATGGAGGACGAGGCATTGATCCGTCCCTTGATGTAAACGAGCTCATTGAGGATCTCGTCCTGTTCCGTCTGTTTTTCTCTCTTGAGACGGCTGACCATCTCTTCGTACTCGCGCATGTCCTCGCGCAGCTTGGTCACCTTGTTGATCCACTCGTCGTAAACCTTGGCCATGCTCAGGTAATACAGAGCGTGGCCGAGAGGAACGAGGTCGTAGATGTAGTAGTCATAGCTGCCCTCGACCACGACGTCCACCACGGCGTCGAAAATCGCGCTCTCCTCCATGGCCGGTTCTGCACTGGCCGCCTGGATGTAATGCTCGATCTCCTCCGGCACTGACGGGAGGCCGTAGCGGTCGCGGATCTTCGCCCGAATCTCCTCCTGGTACGCCTTGATGTGCGAGTCGGCGTCGATCTCCTGGGCCCAGAGGTTCTCCATGATTTTCACGGGGCCTTTTCCGAAGATGTCGCGCTGGAAGATATCGGTGAGCGACGCCTGCGGGTCGACCGAGAAGACCAGGACCTTCTTGCCCTGCGCGGCGAGCCAGTAGGCCGTGGCGGCCGAGAAAGTGGTCTTGCCGAGACCTCCCTTGCCGCCGAACATGATGTAGCGACGATCGGGGTTCTGTTGAAAAACCTCTTTCATCCCCATTGAGTCCTCACTCTCTATGTCCTAATGCCTTCGTTTTCTCGCGCGTTAGAACATGGCATCGGATACGTCCTTCTCGCGGAGCATCCGGCGCTTCCATGTCGCAATCTGCGGGACGACATAGGGCAGCAACCTGAGGCTGTAATAAGGAGGGAGAATGGGGATTCCGAGCATGTCGCCCATGGTGATGAGGATGAACAGGTGCTCCATGGAGGCGCGTGTCCGTAGGGCGGCTCGGCTCATGTCGTGTGCCGACATGCCGTAAATGGTTTCCTTGAAGCCGCTCCATAATCCCTTGAAGCCGCCGGGCCTTTCCAATTTCTTGTCTGTCACTGCTGTCTCCTTTGGCCTTACACACCGTGAAGGTGATGTTCGTGTTCGTCTCCCAATTGGTGTTCGCGAAGCATCCGCCGTTTCCAGCCCTTGACTGAGCCGGCGACATACGGAAGCAGACGAAGGGCATAATAGGGTGGCATGACGGGCACGCCGATCATGTCGCCGAAGGTGACGAGGATGAAGAGCCGCTCCATTGAGGCGCGTATCTCCAGGGCCTGCTGCGCGGTCTCGTATCCGAACATGCCATACAGGAATTCGCGGAACGCCTTCATCCAGCTCCCGTGCTTCACCGCCGGACCGCTGCCTCCCGGAGGACGACGGTGAATGCGGCCGTGATCATCGTCGTGGCTGTTGTCATGGGCTGGTTCGCCGTCGGCAGCATCTGGAACGTCCGCAGGGGAAACGCCGTCCTGCGCTGGCTGCAGGATGGGCTCCCGCTTGTCGGCGAGCGCACCACAGTGCGCTGGCTCGGCACTACGTCCGTGGAGATGGTGATCGGCCAGGCCAGGAAACCGTTCGATCAGGTGACGCTGGTGGTATTCCTCGAGCCGAGAGACGTGCCGTGGATCTGGGGCCCATCTCGCCTGCGGGGCCGGCGCGACACCCTGATCTTCCGGGCTCGCCTCGGAACGACGCCGGTCGTCGATCTCGAGGCATTCGACCCCGCCAGCTGGTCGGGGCGCGAGGCCCGCTCCCGGACCACCGCCGAACGATGGACCCTGCGCGAGCCGAAGCGCGCCGGCGACCTGCCCCTCTACTACAAGCTCGAAGGAGGGATGGCCATCGCCGACGCCCTCCTCGGGCTCGCACGCGAAGGCGGAATGACGGTGCGCCGCCTCTCCGTCCGTCGCGCCGAGCCCCACCTGCAGCTTCATGTCGATCTTCCCCCCGCCTCCGCCCCTGCGGCGGAGTTCTTCGGTACTCTGCGTGCCCTCGGCGAGACCGCGGCACGCTGTTAGGCGCCCCTTCTCCTCATGCGTGCACCGGGGCCGCTGGCGCCGGGACTGCCGGCGTCGCGGAGTAGCGCCGATAGGCCTTCAATCCATCCCACCCGATCACGATTGCCGCGACCAGCAGCAGCGCCGCGACCACGATCATGGCCCAGGCACCGGCCACCGGAAGCCCGCTCATCTTCGGATTCGCGGCGATGGTCACATAGAGATTTCGAGCCGTGACGATCGTGGCGAACAACGTGGTGAAGTACATGAACAGCATCGGATAGAGGGCGTAACTCGGATTCCGCTTCTCCGACTTCAGCCAGACCGAGACCACCAGCAGGCTCAGCGCCGCCATGAGCTGATTCGAGGCGCCGAACATCTGCCACAGGTACACCCACGTCCCGGTGAGCACCAGGGCCATGGTGAGCAGCATCGAGATGATGCTCGAGACGTGCATGTTGCGGACGAGAGGAATCGTCTCGCCGACCCATTCGGTCAGCGTCACGCGCATGACGCGGAAGACCAGCTGCGTCACGGTGAGCACGATCATGACGAAGGCACCGAACCCCAGGGCCGTGCCGAAGACCTCGGGGATGACCGTGAACGTGCCGGCGTAGATCAGTTTGCCGACGCCTGCTGCGAAACGGCCGCCACCACCGCCCGCACCCGCGATGGAGACTGCCATCAGCGAGAGAAGGGCCAGCGTGTACTCGCCGAACATCGAGCCGGCGCCGACCGGAAGGCCATCGGTCTCGTACTCGAGCTGCCGGGCGGTGCCGACCGATCCGACCAGAGCATGCCAGCCGGAGATCGCGCCACAGGCGATCGTCACGAACAGCATCGGCCACAGCGGCTGCCACGCCGCTCCGGCCTGCGGCCAGGCGAACCCGAGGTTCTTCACAGCGGCCAGAGCAAAGGCGCCGATCGTGTTCCCGGCCGAGTCCACCACCCCGGTCAGCGGTGCGACGAGAGCACCGATGGCGCTCAGAACGATCGTAATGAGCATCACCCAGAATCCGATGTAGTTGACCGGCTGCGCGAAACGCCAGATGGGCATGTTCGCGCCCATGTACGAGAAGACGAACAGGAACAGCATCCACAGGAGATAGTTCGGAAGCGTCTTCACCAGTCCGGTCGCCGCGTCGTAGGCAGACGTGGTCGGCCGCTTGCCGTCCTTGCCCGGGACCGGGACGCGCGGATCGGAGTTCGTGGGATCAACGATGCTGATGAGAGGTTGTTTGTCCGAGATCTTGTCCACCGTGGCATTCAAGCCGGCGATGGCGCGGCCGACCGGCCCCTGCACAAGGGCACCGTTGGCGTCCTTGTGCTGCCCCATCGGACCGACGGCCATGGCCGCGAGCGTCACCGCCACGACGATCCCGGTGACGACGATCAGGTCCATCTTCCACCGGTACATCATCTGGCCCGCGAGCAGGCCCATGAGAGCCAGCATGATGATCCCCAGAGGAACGTCGGGACGGGCCGAAAGGATGGCCGCCAGGATTCCGACGAACGCTCCGGCCAGCAGCATCAGATAGAAAAAGATGAAGACGAAGAGAATCGTCCGGGTGCGCGGAGCGATGAGTTTGTGCGAGATCGCACTCAGGCTGTTTCCGTCGTTGCGGACGGCAACCATGATGGCCGAGTAATCGCTGACCCAGCCGATGAAGCTGACCCCGATGACCAGCCACAGCAGCGAGGGAAACCATCCCCAGATGTTCGCCGCGGTGATGACCCCGACGATGGGCCCTGCCGCGGCAATCGACTTGAAGTGGTAGCCGTAGAGGACGTTCTTGCTCGTCGGCATGAAGTCGACACCGTCCATGTACATGGTGGCCGGCGTTGCGCGTTTGACGTCGGTCTGGATGACGCTTCGGTCGATTCGACGCGCGTAGTAGTTGTAGGCCACATAGATGACGATCACCGCGATGACCACGATCCACAACGTGTTCATGGAACGCTCCTCCTATCGTTCGGGTGAGATGGCCGATGTGCGGTCGCGGGGCGAGAGGGGACCGGGCCAGAGCGTTCGTGTTCAGACCCGATACCGAGTCATCGAAGCGACTGCGTGATTGCTGCTCAATTACCACTTTTCCAGCGGGAATGCCGTGATTCAGAGATAACGATATCAGGTGTTCTTGCTCCGCGCTCCGCCAGAGGCCGTGCTCCTGCGCGAAGCACTCTGGAGTGCGGCGCCTTGCTGCCGCTTTGCCATGCGTAGCCGAAATGGATGCACCAAACGGCGACCGGCATTCCGAGGGCGCGCTCTTCATGTTCGCCTGAGCGTCAATGCGCCTTAGAATCAGCGGGTTCGCACCGCGGCCGAATGGAGACTGCCCTCCTCCTCCGGCCTCTGATCCCTTTTGAACCCGCCATGAACGACAAGCGAAATCTCATCGCCCAGTGGGCGTTCGACACGCGGCCGCTCCTGCTGCGTTTTCACCTCTGGCTCGAAGACGTGGAGGTGGAGCGCGCGCAGGACGGTCCCGTCTCCGCCGTCACCTTCACGCCGCGCGGCATCGCCCGCTGCCTGGCCATGACCTCCGCCGCCACCGCCCTCGGCACACGCCTCTTCGGCGATTTCGGAGCTGGAGCGGGCAAAGACAAGGTGACCTACAACCAGTTCAAGAAGTCGGCTGACGCCATCAGCGCCTACGCGATGAGCGAAGGGCTGTGGAGCCTCACCCGCACGCTTCCGGAAAACCACGCCATCATGGTGTCGCTGGGCGAAGGGCTCATGCCGAAAGCGGGGGAGACCCCGGAGATGGGGGCCAACCCGCTCCTCGGATTCGGCCGCGTCTACGCTCGTCCCGAAGTGGCGAAGACCGTCGATCGCCGGGTGCGCCGGCTGCTCAACGAGCCGGGACACACGTTCGAGCAGTTCCACGGATGGCTGAAGAATCGCGGCATCACGCTGTGGGGCGCGGCGGTCGACACGCTGGAGTGCACATCGCGCTTCGCCGAAGGAAAGGCGACCGGGCCGATGACGGTGTTGCACCTGTTCGACTCGCCGCTGAAGATGGCGCGGCCGTACGAGTCGTACATCGGCTGCCTGACCGTGCCGCGACGCGTGACTGCCGCCGCCGAGGCGGCGTCGGTGCTGCTCGATTACCGGACGCCGCGCAAACAGGTCGTCGAGTGCATCGAGAAAGCCTATCCCGGCATCCACCGCGAGAACATTCACGTCTGGACCCTTCGCGGGAAGAGCCGTGAGACGCGGCTTCGGCCGCTCTGGGACGAATGGACGGCACTGGGCGTGAATCTCGTCGACGACGGATGGAAGACGCCCTCCGGCATCGCCGTCTTCACCGACTCCGGGACGTACGCGCCGACATTCCTGGTCGGCTCATTTGCAGCGAACGGGCAGACACACGTCTTTCTCTGCGACGGCTATGCCGCGTCGGCCGAGGCAATGCAGGCGGCCAGTCTGTGCGAGGTGCTCGACGTCGACGCCACCATGCAGGTCTTCTCGTCGACCTTCGAGCTGCCGATCGCGGCCGAAGCGCGGGCCATGGCCGGCGATGGCGATTTCGGCGGCGACGCGAAGATGGCCGAGCGCTACCGGCAGGCCATCCGCGATGCCGAGCTCTCCAACGTCCCGCTGCGCAAGCGCGTTCTCCGCGCGGATGATTTCCTTCCCGAGAAGGATTGGAGCGTGCTGGCGAGCGTGGGCTACATGTGCGATGACCCGTACACAGGCGCGCCCGGCGTCGTCCAGGTCGGCGACGGCGTCTACAAAGTGACGACGCGCCTGGCCACTCGCAGGGCGTCGTCGAAGATCACGTTCACGCTGCGGCTCATGGAATCGCTCGAGCAGGCCCGCCAGGTGTTCAGCCCTCTGCTGGTGCGCTTCTTCTCCGGCGTCGATCACACCCGCCGGCCGGTCAAGATCTCCGACTCCGGCAGAATCCGCAACGAGCTGCAGACGATGCTCTCGCAGGCGCTCGAACACCACGGCGAGATGATCCGCGTGCACTTCGACCGCATCGACCCGCAGGTGCTGCCGATCGAGAAGCAGAATTCAATCCGCACCGTCCTCGAGTGGTACAAGCGCGAGCACCCGGTGTGGTTCGACTGGCTGGAGATCGGGTAGGCATCACGAGACCGCGGAAAACACGAGATACACGAACAATGGAGAGCATGAGGCGGACAGACGAGAGAGAGCCTGCGCCTCGTGCTCTGACCCCTTTCGTGTGTTTCGTGGTTTGTGCATCGCCATTGCACGCCGCTATCATCATGCCACCCGTACAACTGAATACGACCTGACGCCCCGACGGAGGATCTGATGAAGAACCTTTCCGACGTTCTGAAAGCAAAGGGGACGACCGTGTTTTCCGTGCGCCCGACCGACAACGTGCACGATGCCGTGAAACTGATGGACGAGAAGGGGGTGGGCGCTCTGCTCGTCGTCACGGAAGACGGCCTGGCGGGCATCCTCTCGGAGCGCGATGTGGCGCGCAAGATCACGCTCACCGGAAGGATCGCCCGGCAGACGCCGACCTCGGAAATCATGACCGACCACGTCACCTGCGTCGCTCCCGACCTCGACATTCACGAGGCCATGGCGATCATGACCGAACAGCGGGTGCGCCACCTCCCGGTGCTCAACGGTAAACAGCTCGTCGGCGTCGTCTCGATCGGCGATCTGGTGAAGGCGATCATCGAAGACCAGAAGTTCACGATCGAGCAGCTGCAGAACTACATCACGTCGTGAGCGGCTGAGGGCAGGGCCGCCCCCGTCACTCTGAGCCGGCGGAGCCGCGGGGAAGGGTGGTTGGGTGGAGCGGCGCAGCGCGGCGAAGAGTCTCAAAATTGCACGATCGCGGTGAGCCTGCTGTCACACGCGATCCGCTCCCGCCTAACCATCGTCCCGGTAAGAGACTCTTCGCCGCGCTCCACCGCCCCCGCCCATCCACCACCCCCGCGGTTTGGGTTTGCTCGTGTTCGCGGAAACCGCGTGGTTCCCAGGGACTTCGTGGCCTCGATTTCCGTGACCGACAAGGAGCTCCGCGCTCGCGATTTCATCTCCAGCTTCGCCGGCATCTGCCGCACGATCACGCCGATTGCCCGCTTCGTGGCGCGGGCACTCGACATGGCGTGGTGAAACGGAGAGCGGAACTCCGTTCCGCAGTCGCCGGCGGTCCCTCGCCGGCGACTTTCGCGCGGCGATCGCCGAGGTCGGCCGCGGAGACCGCGGCCGACTGCGGGTCGGGAGACCCGCGCTCCACTCGCGACTAGCCCAAGACCGGAGACGCGACCGGCGAAGCGGCCAGACCGCTCAGCGAATCTGCACTCCGTCGGCCTGCGACAGATCCAAAGCACTCGGTGCATCGCGCGTGCCCCACGTGTAGTACAGGCCGAGGTAGCTGACCCGTGTGATGCTCGCCGGCGACGGAGTGGCCGCCCATGAACAGCAGGCTGAGGGTGCCGCGGAGCGTGTAGTAGCCGCCGGCGTCGAGCAGCGTCGACCCGCGCGAGTCGATGCTCGGCGCCCCCTGATGGAACACTTCCCCGCCTAACGTCAGCCGGTTCGAAAGCTGGCGCTGCAAGAGCCACCCGGCGAAGGGCGCATCCTTCATCCCCGGCGCGCGGTTGATCACGTATCCGCCGCCGCCATAGGTCGTCCATGGTCCGTTGCTCTTCTGAAGCCAGATCGGGAGCCTCGCCCAGAGGTGGCCGTTGCCGAGGCCGCGGGAAGCATTGCCGGTCGGAAGCTCGAGCATCGGGAAAGCCCCGATCTGCGGCCGAACCTTCGTTTCTTCGACGAAGCGGTACTTGATTCCGAGCTCGATGTCGCCGAGGCCATGCGAACCGTCCGGACTCACACCAGCGACGGGCACGACGATGTGGAATTGAAGGTTCGGCGCGAAGCCGGCGTTGAACTCGAACGCGGGCCACGCCGTTGTCGTGACGTCCGATCGATCGGCGGTTCCGAACAGATAGGCCTCGAAATGGCGATACGGCACCGGTTCGGGGTCGTCAGTCTGGAAAGGCGGACCGGCGAGAGCGCCCGTGGCGCTGCATAGAAGCGTGAATGCGAAGAGCAGCCGCGCGAATCTCGTGAAAGCGAGAGACATACCGAGTGCTGAGTCCTGAGTCCTGAGGTCGCCCCACTCAGGACTCAGCACTCAGGACTTCTAAGAGGGCGGACATTACTCGAGATCTTCAGGTTCGTTGTCCGCGAGCTCGTCGAGCAAGTCCTCCGGATCCCGTGGCGGATTCTCGCCACTGTGCTCCTCCCGCCCTGCCCCTTCGTAGCCCAGAGCTTCGGATCCGACAATGGCATCGATTGTCTTGTCGTCTTCGGTCGGCCGTTTCTCGTCACTCATGCTTTCGAACGCAGCAAGGGGCGCGCCGGAAAAAGAGCCGGCGGTCGTCCTGGAGAGGAATTTCCGGTCGTCACTGCGTTCCCGCTCGCAGCTCGGTGAGCTGTCCCGCCTTGATCACCGTGAGCGTTGCCGAGACGGTGCCGTCGGTGTAGCTGAGTGTGGGTAGCCCGATTGTCGATCGTGCACCATCGAGTGCAGCGCGGAGCTCGGTAAGGTGCAGGCGTTTGATCGTCGTGCTCCCCGCCGAGAGAGTCGAATCCGTGAAGGCGGCCGGCGCTAGTCCGGCTGCCGCGCGCATCGCGTTGACTGCCGTGCGCAGTTGCGTGATGTGCACAGCCTTGATCCAAACACCGCTGAGAACGGCGTCGTCGAAGACGGTCGTCGTGGCGGGGTCGATGGCCGTGAACGCCGACGTGCCGCCAGCGACTGTCGCGCGAACCTTGTAGAGATAGGTCGTGTCTGTGGCGAGCCCGCTGTCGGTTTCCGACGTTCCCGCAGGACTGGAGACGAGGGTGTATGGACCGTTGAGTGAGCTTCGCCAGACCTCGTAACCCGTCGCATCGGTGACGGTGGACCAGGTCAGATCCACCTGCGAGCTGCTCGTCGCCGTGGCGGAGAGCGATGCTGGCGCATTGAGGGCGTAGTACGTGAAGCCATTCACTGCTGTGGCGCTGCCGCCACTCCCAGCAACGACGACGTCCACGGCGCCCACCGCATGCGCAGGAGTCGTGAACGTCGCCGTCGTGTCCATCGTGCTCGTCATCGCCGCTGCGTTGCCGCCGATCGTCACGCTCGCCTCCGAGAGGGCGTAGCCCGTGATCGTGACCTGGTCCCCTCCTGCCGCGCGGCCATTGCTCGGGTTGATGCTGATGATCGTGGGAGCGGCGTTCCCTGTGATCAGCACGAGGCGCTGGATGCTCGGAATGGCGTTCGTAACGATCGTGGCGCGATAGCAGCCGTTGGCGAGCCCCGCCAGCCGCGGCGTGCGGAAGAACTGATCGCTCCATGGCCCCCCCGGACCGACGAACAGCGTCTGGTCGTTGTCCACGCGCTGCAGTTGGAGGAGGGGGTAGTTCGTTGGGGAACTGTTGAACGAACCGTTGGACGATTCGAAGCCTCCGCGGAAGCCGTTGCCGAAGAGCATGATCGTAGCCGGCTGGGAAAAGCCCCAATCTACGGCAACGATGACGGGGCGCATGGAATCGGCAAAGCCGGCACCCGCGTCGTAGAGCTCGGCCGTCACGGAGCCGTCGCCTGTGTTCCCACCTGCAATGAGTACCTTCCCGTTCGGCAGCAGCGTCGCCCCGTGGGCGTCGCGTGACGTGCCGAGACTTCCAGTGGCGGCGAACAACCCGCTTGCCGGGTCGTACAACTCGGCCGACGACAGGCGTCCGGCGGTTCCGTCCCCGCCGGCGAACAGCACCTTGCCGTTCGCGAGCAACGTCGCCGTACCGCTGCCGCGTCCTTCGACCAGGTTTCCGGTATTGCTGAACGAGCCGCTCGTCAGGTCGTACAACTCGGCCGAAGCCCGATAACCGCCGGGGCCGCTTCCACCGGCGATCAGCACCTTCCCGTTCGGCAGCAGCGTCGCCGTATGGAGATACCGCGCCGTCGCGAGACTGCCTGTGGCTGTGAACGTCCCGCTCACCGGATCGTATAGCTCTGCCGATGTCGTGTACCCCGGACCATAGCCGCTCGCAATGAGCACCTTGCCGTTCGGCAGCAGAGTCGCGGTGTGGTGGCCGCGTGCTGTGATCAGGCTGCCCGTCGCTGTGAACGTGTGGTTTACCGAGTCGTACACCTCGGCCGACGACAGGTAGACGTCTGTGTATCCGCCGGCAATGAGCACATTCCCGTTTGGCAACAGCGTCGCCGTGTGGAGCTGCCGGCCCGTGGCGAGACTTCCGCCCGCTGTGAACAAGCCGGTGAACGGGTCGTACAGTTCGGCCGAGGTCGCGTACCCGGTTGCGCCAATGCCGCCGGCAACGAGAACCTTCCCGTCGGTCAGTAGCGTCGCCGTATGCGAGATGCGTCCGGTGGCCAGGCTACCCGTGGCCGTGAATGTCCCGGTCGACGGTTCATACAGCTCGGCCGAAGCGAGATACCCGCCGCTGCCGAAACCGCCGACGACCAGGACTCTGCCGTCCGTCAGCATCGTCATCGTCGGATACTGCCGGCCCGCAGTGGGACTTCCCGTGCCCGCAAACACGCCCACGGCCGGGTCGTACAGCTCGGCCGATATGGAGGACCCGCCGGCAATCAGCACCTTCCCATTCGACAACAAGGTCGCCGTCGCAATACCACGCTCGCCCGCGAGAGTTCCGGCGTTGCTGAACGTTCCGCCTACCGGGTCATACAGTTCGGCCGAGGTCAGGGGCGAGCCGAGCCTGACGCCGCCGGCAAAGAGCACTGTACCGTTCGGCAGCAGCGTCGCCGACACGTAGTAACGCGCGATGGCGAGACTTCCCGTGTTGCTGAACGTGCCCAACTCAGGGTCGTAGAGTTCAGCCGAGGTCAGGCCGGCGTAGCCGCTGGCGGCGTTTCCACCAGCGATCAGCACCTTTCCGTTCGCCAGCAACGTTGACGAATGGAGATACCGCGCCGTGCCAAGGCTTCCCGTGGCGCTGAACGTGCCGCTCGCCGGATCGTAGAGCTCGGCCGACGCCAGGACAGTGGTTGTGTAACCAGCACCCTGCCCACCGGAGATCAGCACCTTCCCGTTGGCAAGCAGCGTTGCCGTGTGCTCGAACCTCCATGTGGTCATGTCTCCCGTGGCGCTGAACGTGCCGCTCGTCGGATCGTACAACTCCGCCGACTTCAAGAGCGCCGTCCTTCCTTCCCCGCCAGCGATCAGGACCTTCCCGTTCGGCAGCAGTGTCGCCGTATGGCGGTCCCGGCTGAAGCCCATGGTCCCGGTGACGCTGAACGTCCCTGTCGCCGGGTCGTACAGTTCTGCCGACTGTCCGACGATCAGCACCTTCCCGTTCGGCAGCAGCGTTGCCGTGTGGTAGGCCCGAGCCCCGCTCATGCTTCCGGTGGCGCTGAACGTGCCGGTTGCCGGGTCGAACAACTCGGCCGACGCCAATGGCTCGATGTTGCCGTCGTATCCGCCGGCGATCAAGACCTTCCCATTCGGCAGCAGTGTCGCCGTATGGGTCCCCCTTGCAGTGCCAAGACTTCCTGTGACGCTGAACGATGGATCAACGACCAGCGGATATGCGAGTCCCTCCGTGCTCAGCGTCATGCGAAGGGTCTGCGTGGCCTTTCCATCGCCGACGAGCGTCCACTTCGCATGTGACTCGGAACGCCGCCCCGCCGCATCGACCACCCACGGCCGGTCGATCTGCAGGATGGCGGGCAACTGACTGAACCGCCCTGACGCGATTGTGGTGGAAACTTTACTCGTCTTGGGCAGAAAGCGGATGGCTCCTCCGTCCATCACCACGGCGCTTACCCCGCGCATCTCCACGATTTCGTAGTCGTAGACGAGCGGTGCGCTCTTGTCATGCAGCAAGAGCAGCTCTTCGCTGCGTCCGCTGTCCGGAATTTCGAGAACATCGACCGAGCCGTACGTGCCCTGATAGATCAGCTTTCCGTTTGTGGCCTCCGCCAGCGCGCCGCGGGCGTCGACAGCGCGCAGAACAACGCGTTGGCTACCGAGCGTGACGACCAGAGGATCCTTGTAGAACCGGGGCCAGGTTATGTGCAGCGTCGTTGCGGCGTCCGCGAGTGCCGTTGGGTCGGGAATTCCGGGCAGATCAGCTCTTGACGAAGCTTGCTCGAAGTGTGCGCGCAAGCCTGACACGACAGCACGGCCAACCGTCTCCACGGCTGGTTCGAATGTCGCCGAAGTCTGGACTGGCACGGAGGGGAACTCGTCGCGCAGCTGCCGCTCGACCGGATGCATCGGCGCAGCGTCGAGCGTCAGGGCCGCGCAGAACAGCAGCATGGAACTCGCAGGGACCGATCTGGCAGACCGCATTCCGTCGCCTCCGTTGGCTGTTCGTGCAAGAGGGCCGGCGCGCGCGTAGTGGACGCCAGGACGAATCGGACGATCAGCGGGATCATCGACCACGTGTTGTGGAGTGCGATCACGCTGTCAGCTTTGCCACTAGAGGGCCGTGACCCGCGCCACCGGTCACTGTTCGACGAGAGAGGCGATTCCTTGTGGAGATGCGCCGTGTCGCGTCAGACACCTCCAAACTCATGAGTTCCTCGCCAGATCGAGATTCTGATCGAGGAACGGAGCCGCACCGCTCGCCAACACGCCGCGTGAGCCGGCAGCGCGCCGCAGAACACTCGGCGAACAGACTGCGATCGTGACCGTGTCGAGCAACACGTAGAGAAGCCCGACGCCGCTCGGTGGATTGGCGGAGTGCAGGCCCACGAACGGAACTTGAGCAGTCCAGTGCCAGTTGCCAATCGACGTGCCGAGCCATTCGAGAAGCATCGTGGCGATGAAGGCCATCGACAGAAGAAGCTGATTGCGCGAGCGCATCACACAGACAGCCGCGGCGATCCACCAGACGAGGCCCCACTGATCGTTGAACGCAGCGAAGCCGACTGCAGCGATGAGGCTGCCGGCGACGAGGACGCCGCGGGTGATCCGCCGTTCCAGTCGGCAGAGCGCCGGCTGCCTCGCGCTCTCGGCGGCGAGCGCATAGAACACGCCGTGGCCGAACGGCACGTAGAGTGGGATCAGGGCGTTGCGATAGCTGTAGAGTCCCCAGCCGAGCGAGAGGAGCACCTCGCCCGTCGTGGCAATGAGGATCGCCGCACCGATCCGGCTCGCTTCGTTCGATCCCCGCGCGAAGAGCCAGAGGAATGCGGCGGTGGCCGCGCCGAGTGCCAGCTGCGGGATCAGACCGCGCCTGTCGGCGATGAGAAGCAGCGGAATGAAGAACGCCGCCGCCCCGGCAAAAACGATGAAATGCCTCTGCACGCGTCATTGTCGCCGATCATCAGGAGCGCGGGTGCCGATGCGTGAAGAACCACCCTCACGATCTACCTGAGGCAAGAAATGACGCGAGTTGCGGACGCGCTGCTGCGCGTCCCTACCTGCCCTGGTTTCGTGGCTGCGCAAATCTCACGATCACATGCCGCTCGTCGACGGCTCGGGCCTGATCACGATGTCCGCTCCGGCACGCCTTCTCCGCCGGGCACGCAGCCACTCCAGGCCGTCGTCGACGAGGCTGTATCCCGCCGGCACGACGAACAGCGTCAGCAGCGTGGACACGGCCATCCCGCCGATCAGTGCCATGGCCATCGGCCGCTGCACCTCGGCGCCGGGGCCGATCGCGAGCGCAGGAGGAATGGCCCCTGCGATCGTGGCGATGGACGTCATCAGGATCGGCCGCAATCGGATCGGACAAGCCTGCAGCAGCGCTTCGTGCTGCGGCACTCCCTTGCCGCGGATCTGATTCGTGAAGTCGACCAGCATGATCGAGTTCTTCTTCGCGATCCCCACCAGCAGGATCAGCCCCAGCATGCTGTAGACGTTGAGGCTCTGGTTGCCCAGCAGGAGCGCAAAGAGAGCGCCGCTGATCGAAAACGGCAGGGCCAGCAGCACGACGACGGGGTGCCAGAAAGAGTTGAACTGCGAGGCCAGCACCATGTACGCGATCAGCAGGCCGAGGCCGAACGCGAACCAGAGGGACTGGAACGAGTCGCGGAAGGTTTTCGTGCTGCCCGAGATCACGGCGCGGTAGCCGTCGGGGAGCACGGCCCGGGCGATGGCCAGCGAGTTGTCGACGGCCGCGGCCTGCGAAGCGCCGGGAGTGACGTTCGCGAAAATCGTGATGGCTCGCTCACGGTCGCGGCGCGTGACAGCCTGCAGCGTCGGCGCCTGGTCGATCCGGACCAGCTCGCCCAGACGAACCAGCTCGCCGTTCCCCGTCCTGACCAGCAGGCGCTGAATGTCCTCGGGCCTTTCGCGCTGCGGAGCCAGCAGCCGCCCGCGGATGTCGAAGCGCCGCCCCTTGTCCTTGAACTTGCCGATGCGCGCGCCGCCGATGGCCGCGTTCACGGTCTCGCCGATGGCGCTCATGCTCACGCCGAGATCCGCCGCACGGTCGCGGTCGGGAACGACCTGCACTTCGGGCATGCCCACCTGATAGTCGGTGTCGACGTCGGTGGTCAGCCCCGACTGCCGCATCCGCTCGGCGATCTCGCGCGCCGACTTCGCCAGCACGTTCCAGTCGGGACCGCGCACGTTGAACTCGATCGGGAATCCGCCGCCTCGCGACGGGCTGAAGCCGGTCTGGGAGATGTCCTGCAGCACGACGCGACCGCCGGGAATCGTGTTGGCGTACTTGCGCACCACGTCCATGAACTCGAGCTGCGTCATGCGCCGGCCGAGCTTCTTGTCGATCGGCCGGTCGCGCGGCTCTTTCATGTTCACGTAGGCCTGGCCGGAATTGACGTCACTTCCGCCTCCCACACTTCCCGCAAACAACGTGACCTCAGGTCGGGAAACCAGGAACTTCTCGATCTGCCGGAAATAGCGGTCCGTGGCGTCGAGGCTCGTCCCGACCGGCGTCTGGAACCGGATGGTGAAGCGGCTCATGTCCTGGCTGGGCATGAACTCCTGGCGCAGCAGGAAGATCGTGCCGAGGGAGAGGACGAAGAAGACGAACGATCCGGCGAGCACCAAGCCGCGGTGGCGCAGGACGGGCTCGAGTGCGCGGAGGTAGAACTCCGACAGCCGCTTGAAGAGCGAGTCCATGGTGCGGCCGACGCGGCCGCGGTGCTCCATCTCCAGGAACTGCGAGCAGCGCATCGGTGCGAGAGTGAGGGCCTCGAGCAGCGAGAGCGCCACGGCCACGGAGATGGTCACACCGAACTGGAAGAAGAACTTCCCGATGATCCCTTTCATGAAAGCCACCGGCAGGAAGATCGAGACGATGGCCAGGGTGGTGGCCGCGGCGGCGAAGGTGATCTCGCGCGCGCCCACCGAGGCGGCCCTGACCTTCCCCTCGCCCATCTCCCGGTGCCGGTAGATGTTTTCCAGCACCATGATGGCGTCGTCGACGACGATGCCGACGACGAGCGTCAGGCCTAACACCGTGTACGTGTTGAGCGTGAAGCCGAAGGCGTAAATGACGATGAACGTGCCGAGAATCGAGGTGGGAATGGCCAGCAGGATGTTGACCGTCGTCGACCACGAGCCGAGGAACAGCCAGCAGACGAAGCCCGTCAGGAGCGCGGCCAGGAACAGCGTGAAGAGGATCTCGTGGATGGAGCGCTCGATGAAGGTGGTGGTGTCCCAGTTGATGTTGAGCTTGAGCCCTTCCGGCAACTGCGACTGGAGGACCTTCATCCTCTCCTTGACGTCGCGCCCCACCTGCACCGCGTTCGCACCGCGCAGCTTGGTGATGCCAAACCCGATCGAAGTCTCGCCCATGGCCCGCATCAGGCGGCGCCGGTCCTCCAGCCCGTCTTCGACGACAGCGACGTCCTTGAGCCTGACGGGCGCGCCGTTGACGTACCTGACGACCAGATTGCGGAAGGCCTCCATGTCGATGGCCTCGCCCTGGGCGCGCACGTTCATCTCGCGTGCTGCGCCTTCGATGCGGCCGGCCGGAACTTCCTGATGCTCGCGGGCGATGGCGTTGTTGACATCGAGGACTGTCAACCCGTGCGCCTCCAGCCGCGGCGCGTCGTACCAGACACGCACGTTGCGGTCGCGGAAGCCGAAGACGTGGATCTCGCCCACCCCGTCGATCATCTGCAGCTGTGGGCGGATCACGTTGCGGACGTAGTCGGCGAGGAAGATCGGCGACCGGTCACCCGACAGCGCCAGGTTGATGATCGACTGATCCTCGGGATTGCGCTTCGAGATCGACGGCGGGTCGATCTCGCGGGGAAGATCGTGTACGGCCTGCGAGACCTTCGTCTGCACGTCCTGCAGGGCGGCGTCGATGTTGCGGCCGATGTCGAACTCCAGGGTGAGGTTCGCCGAGCCCTGGCGCGCGGTGGACGACATCTGCTGCACGCCTTCGACCGTCGAGAGCGAATCCTCGAGAACGTCGACGACGTCGGTCTCCATGATCTCGGGCGAAGCGCCCGGCCATGAGATGCCGACGTTGACGATGGGGAAGTCGACGTCGGGATTCTGGCTGATGCCGAGGCCGCGGAAGACGGTCCCGAATCCCGTGTAGCAGAGGACGCCGAAGCCGATCAGGGCCACCATCAGGATCCAGGCGAAAACGTGGTTGCGGATGGAGATGTCCGCCAGCGTCATGCCCGTGGCAATCGTCTTGGGATCCTCGACGGGGGCGGGCGCTCCGTGAAATTCGCTCATCGCCCCGCCGCCGCCTTTGCCGGCCGGGCGCTCTTCGCGTCGACGCTCTCGACGTCGATTCCATCGGAGAGACGGTCGGAGCCTTCGATCACGATCGTCTCCCCCGCCTTCAACCCGCCGATGATCTCGACGGTTCCGCCACCGGTGCGCAGTCCGATCTGGACGGGGCGCTCCCTCGCTTTTCCGTTCTCCACGACATAGACGACGAAACCGCGTTCGCTGGCCTGGATCGCGCTCTCGGTGACCACCACGGCGTTCTTGTTCGTTCCCGTCGCCAGAGTGACCTCGGCGAAAAATCCAGGCTTGAGATCGCCCGGGTTGTCGACCCAGGCGAGCACCTCGACCTGGCGCGTCGCCGGGTCGGCGACCTTGTTGACGTGGTAGACGCGCGCCGCGAACTCCTTTTCGCCGAGCGACGCCACGCGGAAGGTCACGACCTGCCCTTCCTGCGCCTTCATCGACTCCGATTCGGAGATCTTGAATCGAAGGCGCAGCCGGCGCGGATCGAGGAGCGTCGCCACGAGAGTGCCGACCTGCACGAACTGGCCGGTCTCGATGGTCCGCGTGTTGATCTGCCCGGCGCGCGGCGCACGGACGGACGAGCGTTCCAGATTCTGCTGCGCAATTTTCAGCGCGGCGTCTGCCGCGGCCGCATCAGCCGCCAGACGCTCGGTCTCCTGGCGGGAACGGTTCAGCTCCTCGACGGCCACCAGCTGGCTCTTGGCGAGCTCGTCGCGCCGCGCCAGATCGGATTGGGCGCGCTTCCAGTCGGCGATCGCGCGCCGGTGCGCGGCCACGGCCTGCTCGACCTGCAGCCGGTACCGCTCAGGGTCGATGCGTGCCAGAACCTTCGCCGGCCACACGCGGTCGCCGGCCTGAAACGACACTTCCTTCGCCGCCCCGCTGACCTCGGCCGTGATCTGAACCAGTTCCTCCGGCTCCAGCGATCCGAGCGCCTTGACCTTATAAACGACGTCGTGGGCGGCGACCGTGGACGTGCGTACCGCGAGACCTCGGCCACGCTTGCTCGCCGTCGCCGAGCTGTTTGCGTCTCGGCAGGCGAAGGAGACAGCGGAGACAAAGGCAGCGGCGAGTAGCACTTTGGCAGTTGCTGGTACGGGATGCCTCATCATGAAGAAACAAGGATCGCGTGATCTCGCTTCGACGGACGCGGCGGTTCTCGCGCAGGCGTGTAGTCAGGGACACGAGGCGGGGTGATGGGCGGTTGCGCGGTTACGCGGTTACGCGGTTGCGCGGTTGCGCGGTGTTCGAAGCGATCGATCCGTCGATGCACCGCGGGACCCCGTAACCGCGCAACCGCGTAACCAACGTCTGATGACAAGTCAAACGATGTACGGGATGAATCGCTTGCGGCTCTTCATGAACGCGGCGTAGGGCTCGCCGATCGCCTCGACCAGCGCGCGCTCCTCGACCGACACTCGATAGGAGTACACGGCGAAGGAACCAGCGATCAGGATCACTGCGCTGGCCCAGCTGCCGAGGGCGATGCCGATGCCGGTGAACATCAGGATGCCGGCGGTGTACGAGGGATGGCGCACGAACCTGTATGCGCCGCGGTCGATGACCGGCTGATCGGCGCGAGCGCGGACATCCCCCGTGAAGTACTCGCCCAGGATGCGGAAGCAGTGCCGGCGAAGAAGGCTTGCGGCGATCAGAAGCGCGACACCGGCGCTGAAGGCCGGGACCTGCGCAGCGGCGGGAAAACGAAAGAGGCGGAGCGACGCCGCCGGAAAGGCGAGCAACATCCCCAGGAATTGCCCGATCATGATCACGCGGATGGATCCGGCGTCCTTCGAGTCGGGAGCGGCGGCTGAGCGCCGTCCCCGCTGGACGATCATGAATTCGACGGAGAACGCCCAGAACAGCACCAGCCAGAAAACGACTGCATAAGGCCAGACGAAGACCAGCGGTCGCATGCGCCCTCCGAGTCCGTGTTATGTCGAGGCGAACAGGTTAAGCATCCGCCGGCGGGAGGGCAACTGCGGTCACTCCGCGGCCACGGCGCCACGGCTCTGGTGGCGGGGCCGGCGAAGCAGAAAGACGAACGGGACCATCGCCACGAAGACGACGGCGATGGCGCGGAAGGCATGGAGAAAGGCCGTGATTTCTTCAGGCTCTCTACGCTGCAGGGAGGTGCAGCAGCGTGTCCGCAACCTTCGTCACTTCCTCGACCGTCACTTCCGCGCCCCGACCAGAGATTCGGGCGCACTGCTGCGCGTCCCTGCCCACTCTTGGGCCTGCTTCAACGCCCTTGATTCAGGCTGAAGAGTCGCGGTCGTCACGACTCTTGCAATCGCCCCAATGCGTCTTCGTGATTTCCGGCCCGGTGATGTCCTCTCGCGAAATGAAAGAGCCCGTTCCGATTGCCCGCGATCAGCGGGCCGCACGCCAGCGCCATCAGCTCGAGCGGGAAGGTGTGCCTTACAAGCTCCTGATCGATTCGGTCAAGGACTATTCGATCTTCATGCTCGACCCGACGGGCCAGATCGTCTCGTGGAACGCCGGCGCCGAGCGAATCAAGGGCTACACGGCCGACGAGGCCATCGGCCGCCATTTCTCGATCTTCTACACGCGCAAGGACCTCGAGAACGGAAGGCCGCAGCGCAATCTGGAGGACGCGCGATCGTTCGGCCGCACCGAGGACGAGGGCTGGCGAGTCCGCAAGGACGGCACGCATTTCTGGGCCAACGTGACCATCACCGCGCTGCGCGACCGCGAAGGTACGCTCGTGGGTTTCGCCAAGGTCACGCGCGACCTGACCCTGCGCCGCGAGGCGGAACGGCACCTGCGCGAAAGCGAAGAGCGATTCCGCCTCCTTGTCGAATCCGTGAAGGACTACGCCATCTTCATGCTCGATCCCGCCGGCCGCATCGTCTCCTGGAACAACGGCGCCGAGAAAATCAAGGGCTACAAGGCCGACGAGATCATCGGCAAGCACTTCTCGATTTTCTACACGCCCGAGGACATCGCTCGCGCCAAACCGGAAAAGGAGCTGCGCGTCGCCGTCGAAGAAGGACGGGTGGAAGACGTGGGATGGCGCGTGCGAAAGGACGGCACGCGTTTCAAGGCCGACGTCATCATCACGGCCGTGTGGGACGAGGGCGGAGGTCTGCGCGGGTACGCCAAGATCACCCGAGACATCACCGACCAGGAGCGCGCCGAGGCAGAGCGGTCCACGTTGCTCGAGGCGCGCGTCCGCGCCGACGAGACCAACCGCGCCAAGGATGAATTCCTGATGACGCTCTCGCACGAGCTGCGCACGCCCATGACCTCGATCATGGGATGGGCGCGCATGCTCGCTGACGGCCATCTCTCACCCGAGGAGTCGCGAACCGCGGTGAACTCGATTCTGGAGAGCTCCCTGGCTCAGTCCACCATCGTCGACGACGTGCTCGACGTGTCGCGGCTGATGACCGGGAAGCTGAAGCTTCACATCAGCGTGGTGGAGCCGGAAAAGCTGGCCGCCGATCTCGTGGCCGCCCTGACCCCCGCGGCGCGAGCGAGGCAGATCGATCTCGTCGCCGACATCGCCCCCGACATCGGCGTGGTGCCGGCCGACGCCGACCGCCTGCGACAGGTCATCTGGAATCTCCTCTCCAACGCCATCAAGTTCTCGCCCAAAGGCCGGCCGGTGGTTCTGCGCATGAGCCGCGCGGGATCGAATCTCGACATCCGCGTGGAAGACCGCGGACCGGGAGTGCCCGCCGAAATCCTCCCCTCGATCTTCCAGCCGTTCGTACAGGCCGACAGCTCCTCGACGCGCCGCCACGGCGGGCTCGGCCTGGGCCTCACGATCGTGCGCAATCTCACCGAGCTGCACGGCGGAAGCGTCGGCGTGAAGAACCTTCCGGAGGGAGGGACCTGCTTTCAGGTGCTCATCCCCATCGCTGCACTGCATGCGGTCGCACCGCCTTTGCCGATCGCCCGCGAAGCGGAAGCTCGTGAGAAGAGCAACAGCATCCGCCTCGACGGGGCCAAGATCCTCTTCGTCGACGATCACGCCCAGTCACGCGAAGTGGTCACCGCGATGCTCTCGCACGCAGGTGCCTCGGTCCTGGCCACGGCCTCGGTGGCCGAGGCGCTCGACGTGGTCAACGGGCTGCAGCCCGACCTGATCATGACCGACATCGCCCTCCCCGAGTCGGACGGCTTCGAGCTGGCCCGCGAGGTGCGGGAACGACAGCGCACGGGAGCCCTGCAACGCGCGCGCGTCATCGCCTTCACGGCATTCCGGCGTGCCGGAGTCTCGAATCCCGACGCGGACACCCTGTTCGACGACTGGCTGCTGAAGCCTCTCGATCCCACCGACCTGATCACCGCGGTGGTCCGGAACCTCGGCCGCATGTGAGCCGCCGCCCATCGTGCAGGCTGGAAAGCCTGCGCACGCGAAGGGCAGGCTGGAAAGCCTGCCCCACACGGGGCGGCTAACTCCGGGAGCGCTTCTTTCGTCGCGGGCGGCCGTAGAGGTCGCGCAGCTCGTCCTTGGCGCGTTCCAGCCGATTTCGCTGCGACGCAGAGAGCTGCCTGCCGGCGCGGTCGATGTAGAAGCTCAGCATCGACATCGCCGAGCGGAACGGTTCGCTCTTCCGGCGATGGCTCTGCTCGGCCGAACGCTTCAGCGACCGGGCGATGGCCCGCGGATCGGAGCGCGAGAAGACTCCCACTCCCGAGCGCCGCGCCTTCGACAGACCGATGGCGATGGCCTGCTTCGTGGAGCGCGCGCCGTGCTTCCCCTGCCGCACGTGCTCGATCTCCTCGCGAACGAATTCCCCCGCCTGCGTCGAGGGAGCCTTCCCTTCGCTCCTGTCGCGTCTCGCTCTTCTGATGGTGTCTCTTTCGGCCATTTGCGCTCCTTCGGTCCCGACGCGTTAAAGGTGCAACCCGCTGGCCAGAACGAGATCCGCCGGAGGTGGCGGCGCGGCGCCTTACTTCGCTGCGGCGTCGAGCGGTACGGCGGCAGCGGCGCCGGTCTGGAGGGTCACGCCGCGGGCGACGAGCTCCGGCCAGGGATCGACCGCAACGCCCTTCCACCACTGGCCGCCCGGAGGAAGAACGCCGATCGCGAAGTGGAGGTGCGGCGTGTTCGCCGGAGCGTTTCCGGTCGTGCCGACGTATCCGATGACCTCGCCCTGCCTGAGCTGCTCGCCCTCCGCCAGACCGTCGCGGTAATGGTCGAGGTGCGCGTAGTAGTAGACGCGCCGCGATGCGACGTCGAACTCGTAGATCGTCAGTCCTCCGGCCCGGCTCGTGAAGAGCTTGCGAACGCTCCCGTCGACGGCTGCCAGCACAGGAGTGCCGCGCGGAGCCAGGATGTCGATGGCCTCGTGCGTACGTCCGCCCGAGCGGCGGCCCTCGAAGCTGTCGCGCAGCGCCTCGCGCCGGACGCCGGCCACCGGAATGACCATCGTCGCGGAACCAGGCGACTGGAGCGCGGAGCCGTCTGCCGGTTTCGGCAGCACGGGCCCGGAGTGCGCGCCCATCGCATAAACGAGCGCCCCGCCGACCACCCAGCCGGAGAGCAGGATCATCGAGGTTCTCACGGCAATGAGAAGGAGCACTCGCCGAGCCATCTTCCTGGCGGACACGGCCGTAGCCGGCGGGCTCAGCGGCGGAGATCTCACGGACGACAGTCTTAGCACATCAGTTCGGGTCGCTCCGTGACCTGGATGCCGGCGATTGTGGAACAGGAGAAGGAGACGCGCAGCCTCGACGATTGCCATGCGGGATGACGACTGCGCTGTCTCAAGTCTAAGCAACGAAGGCCGGCGACGAGCCGGCCTTCATCATGACTGCATGACCGCGAAGGGTTAGAACACGACGCGCATGGCGTCGAACAGGTCGCGCCGCTCCCACGAGCCGTTCACCGAAATGTGGTCACCGCGATGAGCATTGATTCGGTACCGCGGGTCGAGGTGGCGGGTGTCGATCTTGACCGCCGCGCCGCTCGCGTCATCGCGCATCCAGACATAGCCGAGGCGCTGAGCTGACCAGCAGCACGAAGGCGATGACCATCGCGAACCGTGCCGCAAACCACTTGTTGTATCCCATCGAATAGCCTCCTATTGTGAGCTCGACTTCACAGCGAATACTCGCAAAGGAATTGCCACCTTCGAACGAATTTAGGAGCTGAGATTGATGATTGATGAACCGCAGCGGCCGTCTTCGGTTCATCAATCATCAATCTCAAATCCAAGATCGTAGGAATGACCGCTTTCCGTGACGCACTGTCCTCCCACGGAGATACCCGCTGGCCGGCCGGAATCACCGGTCCGCCGCAAAGTGCTGAAAACACGAGAAGCATCTCTGGCGCACCGATCGCACAAATACCGTCGGGCCCGTTCGTCCGGAGGTGCCGATGAAACGACTGCTCTGCCTGGCGCTCTTTCTTTTCTGCGCCGCTCCATTGTTCGCGATCCAGACGAACCTCATCGATGACGTCATCCGCATGTCGCGATCGCACGTCGCCGACGAGACCATCATCGAGTTCGTCCAGAGCAGCCCCGAGCGCATCTCCGTCACCGCCGACGACATGATCGCCATGACGAGCGCGGGCGTGTCGCAGCCAGTCATCAACGCCGTGCTCGAAAAGGCGAAGACCGCCGCTCCGACGGACGCGGTACCATCGACGTCGACGCAGTCCCAACCGGCCGCCGCACCAGCTCCCGAAACGACCGGGCAGACTCCTCCGCCCGACCAGGGCGGCTGCCTCACGTTCGATCCTCCGGTCTCCCTCGTCTTTCCGTTCTACGGGACTTTCATCCCGCCGCAGTTGTGGGACCCGTACTGGTACCAGCCACGGCTCGACATCCGCGGAGGCCCGCCGGTCGCGAGAGCACCCGGGCAGCAGGTGGCTTCGCCGGTCGTGAATCGTCCTTCCGTGGAAGCGCAAAGTCCGCGCGAATCCGGTGATCGCGGGTCGACAGGCGCCCGAGCGCCGCGTCCTGCCGAGCGCTCCGGCGGTGGTGGCTCCCCATCGCGGTCCGGCGGCAGCAGACCCACGGCGGGTGGCCACTCATCCGGGCGCAGGCAGTGATCCGGACTCGCTGACTCAGGGCAACGAGCCCGTCACTCTGAACTAAGCAGATGATTCTTCGCGCGGTGCGCAGATTTCCTTGCCCCAGGTGACAGTGCAACCGGTCCCCGCCCCGCGGACGGCTTCAATGATCGCCACGCGAAAGTCGCCTCCGCCCCCTCATCCGCCTCCATGTTGCGTAAGTTCGCACCGTTCTCTATTTCTGCTCAGCCTCTGAGCAGGCGGAGACGGAACCCCGTCACCCGGCCTAACAAGCGCTAGGCAACGCGCTCCAGCAGCGTCGCCAGGTAGAAGGCCCGGCGGCGCTCCGCCGCGGGCTCGAGGCCGGGAGTGGCGCGAAAGATGTCGTGGATCCGCCGCGTCATCCGCGACGGCGGATCGACTGCGAAGAAGAAGTGATCGACCACGAGCAGCAGCCCGCCCGGCTCCAGGATGCCGGCGATCCTGGAAGCCAGTGCGCCCACCACGCCATCGTCGAGCGGCAACAGGTAGTAAAGGACGTCCGCCAGAACCACGAGGTCGAACCGCGAGCCTTCGGCCAGCGTGGTGATGTCCGCCTGGACGTACTCGATGTTCGGCTGGCCCTGCGACAGCGATCGCGCCTGCGCCGCGGCCTCTGCCGAGAGGTCGATGCCGAGAACGTGATCGGCGTGGGGAGCGAGAAGGCGCGTGAAACCGCCCAGACCGCAGCCCACGTCGAGAGCACGCCTGTACGGCCGCTTCGGGAGCATGGACAGGAGCGCCTGGTATTTCCGGCGCTGGTATCGGAACTGCGGGGCCACGCTGGCGTAGGGATCGCTGCCGGCAGCGTAGAGCTGATCGAAAGCCGCAGCCGACGCTCCGTTCGACCGCAGCCTGGCCAGCGCGGCGTCGGTCCGCGCGCTTCGAATCCAGAAGGCGATGTCGCGCAGAGTCATGAAAAAGTCCCGCGGCTCTTCGCAAAGCGTCTGCCCGGGCACGGGATTCTTGGCGCTCCCCGACATGGCAGCATCGTACCTGACGGAAGTCACGACTGCGGCCGGAATCGTGACGCTGCCAGCTCCTCGATCCGGGTGGCACATGCCGCCGCCGCGCCGCTGCGGGCGACGGCAAACGCTCGTGCGTTTCCGGCCAGCCGGTCACGCTCCGCGCCGTCCCGGAGAAGCTCCTCGATCGTCGCTGCGAGATCGCGGGCGGTCGTCATCCGGAGCGCACCGGCGCTCTGCATTCCCTGGGCGGTCTCGCGAACTCGATCGACGCACGGGCCGACGACGATCGCGCAGCCGGCGCGCGCCGGCTCGAACAGGTCGTGGCCACCGACGCCGGCGAAGGTGCCGCCGATGACAGCAATGTCCGCCTGCGCATAGATCGCGGAGAGCGCGCCCATGCGGTCGACCACCTCCACCCGCCCCGCCGGCCAGAGGGAAGCAACGGTCCGCCGGACGTCGCGCGCCCGGCGCGGATGCCGCGGCACCAGCACGATCTTCGGGTCCGACCCGGGGGAAAGAGCACGACAGGCCTCGATGACGATCCTCTCCTCGCCCGGATGAGTGCTGGCCGCAACCACCACCTTTCCGGCACGTGAGCCGCGACTGGAGCGGTCGTGCGCGATCAGGCAGGCATCGGCTTTCAGACTGCCGGAGATCGTCACCCGTTCCGACGGCGCGCCGATCGCGAGATAGCGCGCCTTCTCTTCCTCATCGACGGCGAGGATCGCTCCGGCCGTCGCCAGGATGGGCGCGAAGAAGCGGCGGAACAGCCGGTACCACCGCGCGGCAGGCGGATCGATGCGACCCCCGGCGACGATCAGCGGAATGCCGCGTCTCCGGCACGCCAGGAAGAGGTTCGGCCAGATCTCCGTCTCGATCACGACCACCGCGTCGGGTCTGATCGCTTCGAGCCATCGATCGACGCCGCCGCGGCGGTCCCAGGCCCAGGCCGTGATGCGCTCGACCTCAGGATGATGTTGATGGATCCGGAGCGCAGTCCGGCGCGCGTCCTCGTTGCCGGCGCTGATCGCGAACGACCAGCCGCGTGCCGCGAGCTCGTGCACGATCGCGGAGGCGGCATTCATTTCCCCCGCGGAAACGGCGTGCGCGAGGAGCCGCGGTCCTGACGGAGCCGGGCTCGGGTCGATGCGTCCCAATCTCTCGGCCAGCGTCCGCCACTTCGATGTCCCGAAGGCGATGCGCACGATCTCGAGAGGAACGAGAGCGATCCACACCACGATCTCGATGGCGATCGAGTAGAAGAGGATCATGCCGAGGCAGCGGGAGGGCGCCAGGCGATGGCCATCGTGGCGCGCTGGCGCATTGCAGACCGCAGCGACCGGCCGACCACGCCGCACTCACCGTTCAAGCGCATCGGTCGAATGGTACTGAATTCGCGCTCCGCTCGGGATCATCGAGTCGAACTTCGATGCCCGACGGTTTCACGGTCACTCTTCGCGCACAAGTCGGAAATGACGCATCGAGCATGATTGGGAAGGCTGCGGTATGCTGTCGAAAAATCGCAATCGGCCAACGAAGCGAGGTCCCGATGAAGATCACGAGGCTGTTGTCACTTGCCCTCTGTCTCGCCGCCGGCGTCATGGTCCCCTGCTCCTTCGGTCAAAGTCTGATCCCGGGCATGTTAGGCCCCTACAATGGAGCCACGGTAGACACCAACGGCGTTTCCACGGCGACGCCCGACGGTCCCTGTGCCGTTCCGTCGCGCAGCGGTACGAACCTCACGCTCTACACTCCCTGGAGCGTCGATCCGGTCAACGGCTATTTGTGCGGTCTCGACAGCGTCACCGGGAAATACACGGCGATCTGCCGCACGACGCCCGGTGGGCTCTTCCAGATGATCGCCATCACCGGCTATTCCGCTTTTCGTCATGCTCCGGGCAAAGTCAGCACCTCCGCCGCGGGCTCCTTCCCCAGCACCTTCACGTACACGCAGAGCGGCGTCGGACCGCCGAAGAGCGGGACCGGCCAGCTCGTCGACCAGAACGGCGACGGAATCTTCGACGGCATCACCCTGGCCGGACCGGGCCTGAACGTCACCCTGCCGTTCGTCTACGTCGACGTCAACGGCGACGGCTTTGCCGACTTCATCAGTATCCCGTGGTCGCAGGCCGCGCTCGTCGGAGTGAACCCGAACAGCAGCGTTCTCACGCCAGGCGCGGGCGGTCCCAATCCACAGGTCTGGGTTCCGCTCGCCGACACGAACGGCGACGGGAAACCCGATTCGATCATGCTCGACCTCGACGGCGACGGGGTTCCGGACCCGGACGTGTTCTCGTCGCCCGCGCTCGGCCCGGTCTCCGCGCCGGCGACGCTGGCTCCGTCGACCCCGGTGCCGGCGTTCTCGGAATGGGGCATTCTCGCTGTCATTCTGGCGCTCGCGACGGTGGGGCTGTGGCAGGTGAAGGTACACAGTCACGTCTGAACGCCGCGGCGTCCGGCACGCTCACCACGGAAATCCCCATGCGCAGGTGGCTCTCCACGACGGCGATTCTGTTTGGCGGCCTGATGTTGACGACGGTCGTGATCCAGTTCGCCGCGATCGGCGTGCTGGACATCAGCTCCGGACGGCTCTTCGCCAGCTGCGGAGTGGCGGCCGCGCAGGCCATCGCCGTCGCGGCTCTTCTCAGGTACGCGGACGGCAGACAATGAACGTGCTGGTGAGCGCCGGCGAAGTGTCGGGGGACATCATCGGTGCCCTGATCGCGGAGGAGCTGCTGCGCCGCGATCCCTCCGTTCACGTGTGGGGACTGGGCGGCTCGCGAATGAGCGCCGCCGGAGTGACGGTCGCGGCGAGGACGAACCACCTCGGCCGCGTCGGCGTGAGCGAGAGCTTTTCCGCGATCCTGCCGCTGGTGCGCGCGTTCGCCGCGGTGCGCCGGGAGATTCGCCGCGCCCGCCCCGATGTGGCAATCCTCGTCGCCAACGACCTCTTCAACGTCGTCCTGGGACGCTGGCTGCGCGCCCGGGGCATCCCCACGCTCGCGGTCTTCCCTCCGCAGGTCTGGATCTGGAAAGCGGCGGCTCGCGTCTTCAGCGGCAGCTGGGACGTCGTGGCGGCATCGTTCCCCGACGAACAACGCGTCTATTCACGCCACGTGCGAACGGTCTTCATCGGACATTACCTCGCCGACCGGCTGGGCCGCGCCACTCCGGCCGAGCGCGACGCGGCACGGGCCTCACTCGGCGCCGGCGGCGCGGTGGTCGGCCTCTTTCCGGGCAGCCGCGTTCACGAGCTGGAGATTCTCACGCCCCTGCTGCTCGACGCCGCAGCCCTGTTGTTGAAGAGCGATCCGTCGATGCGATTCGTCATGGCCATCGCGGAACGCGCCGATGAGCCGCGCATCGCCGCAGAGATCGCCAGGCGCGGGCTCACGGCAAACATCGCCCTCGTCCACGACAGCCACGCTGCCATCCGCGCCAGCGACCTTCTGCTGATGGCCTCCGGCACGGCCACGCTGGAGGCCTCGATCATCGGGACGCCGATGATCGTGCTCTATCGCGTGCAGCGGATCACGATGTCGATCGTGCGCCTGGCCATCCGCCTGGGGTTGATGGATTCGGAGACGATATCGTTGCCGAACCTGATCCTGGAGGGGCCCGTGGTTCCCGAGGTCAGCCAGGAGCGGCTCTCGGCCGATCGCGTCGTGGAAGAGGCGAAACAGCTGCTCGCTGACCGCGAACGCCTGGCCGCGATGTCCGAACGGCTGTCCCGCGTCTCCGCGGCCGTGGACGGCCACGGCAGCGTGCAGCGCATCGCCGATCTCGTCGAAGAACTGGGATTGCGGCGCGCGCCGCTGTGTCAGGATCTTCCCGCGGTGGCTCTGGAAGGAGGCTCGGCGTGACGGTGCAGACGCTCGGAGAGATCGCTCATGCGATCGGAGGAGTGGTGGACGGTGATCCTTCGCGGATCGTCGAACGGGTGCGCGGCATCGAGCAGGCCGGGAGGCGCGAGATCGCAGTCGTCTTCGACGCCCGGCATTTCCACGCCATCGACAACTCGACCGCGGAGGCTCTGGTCATCCCCGCCGACTGCGCGACCACGCGTCGGAATGTCATTCGAACGTCCGACCCGCGCAAGAAACTGGCGCAGCTGCTGGCGCTCTTCAACGGCTCGGAGGACGTCGCGGCTGGCGTCAGCGCCCGTGCATTCGTGGCGCCGAGCGCAACGATCGGCCAGTCCGCATCCATCGCGGCGGGTGCGTGGATCGGCGAGCACGTCGTCATCGGCGACAGAGTGCGCATTCACGCCAACGCCGTCGTCGGCGACTGCAGTGTGCTCGGCGACGATTGCGTGATCCACCCGAACGTCACGATTTACGCGCAATCGCGCCTCGGCAAGCGCGTCGTCGTGCACGCCGGCACGGTGATCGGCAGCGACGGCTTCGGATTCGTGGAGGGCGAGAACGGCAGAGAGAAGATCCCTCAGGTGGGCTTCGTCGAGATCGGCGACGACGTCGAGATCGGTGCGAACTGCGCGATCGACCGCGCCACCCTGGAGGTGACGCGCATCGGCGCGGGCAGCAAGATCGACAACCTCGTGCAGATCGGCCACAACAGCCAGATCGGTCCCGGATGCGTGCTCATCGGCCAGGCCGGAGTGGCAGGAAGCGTCACTCTGGGCCCCGGCGTGATGATCGGCGGCCAGTCCGGCATTGCCGATCACGTCACCATCGGAGCGGGCGTGGTCATCGGGGCCAAGAGCGGTGTTCATTCCGATATCGCGGAAGGCGAGTGGCTGGGCAGCCCTGCCCTTCCCCGCGAGCGCGCCGGGCGGATGCTGGCCTTTCTCCCTCACCTTCCCGCATACCGGGAGCGAGTGCGCGATCTCGAAGCGCGCGTCCAGCAGCTGCAGAAGATGGTTGAGGGCCTTCTGGAAAGGAACGCCAAACGGACGGAGCCATGACTCGACGCATCGTCGTCACCGGAATGGGAGCGGTCACGCCGCACGGCGACCTCGCGCAATCGGTCGCCGCCGTCGCCGCCGGCCGGAGCGCCATCGGGCCGGTGCGGTCGTTCGAGACGAGCTCGTTCACGCAGACGCTCGCCGGCGAATGCCTGGTCTTCGATCCACGCCCCTGGTTTCGGCCGGCGAAGGCGCTGAAGCTGACCGACCGCAGAACGCGCTTCGCCGTCGCCGCTGCGGCCATGGCCGTCGCGGACGCAGGCCTCGATGCCGCGGCCGTCGAGCCCGCAGGCGTCGTGATCGGAACGAGCGGGTCCGATGTGCAGACCGAGGACGTCGGACGGGCTCTCGGCGGACCGGAGGAGGGCGACGCACGTGACATCGACTACTTCGCCGGGCGCGTCCTGCGCCGGCTCAATCCGCTCTGGCTCCTGGTGAATCTGGCCAACATGGCCAGCGCTCACGTGGCCATCCAGCTGGGAGCGCGCGGCCCGAACTCCACGATCACCACCGACTGGATCGCCGGACTGCAGGCCATCGGCGAAGCTGCCCGATGGATCGCCGGCGGCGAGTCCGATCTCGTGGTCGCCGGCGCGGCCGACAGCGGCGTGCTTCCGTTCGCGTTCGCCTCGTTCGAAGAGTCGGGATTTTTCGAAGGCGGCGAGCCGCGCTTCGTCCCCGGCGAGGGTGCCGCGGCGTTCGTCGTCGAGGAGCTCGGGCACGCCCGGGCGCGCGGCGGCCGGATCATCGCCGAGATCACCGGCTACGCGTCTGCCCAGGGCGATCTGGCCACCGCCGCGCGGCGTTCGCTCGATCAGTCCGGCACGGCCGGCGAGGACGTGGACGCGGTTTACGACGCGGCAGTTTTTACGCCGCGCCATCGCCATCTCGACGACGCGGCCGCCGATGCGCTCTTCACCAACGCGCCCTCCCGATTCGAATGCAGCTCGCTCCTCGGCCACGCCCTCGCCGCATCGGCGCCCGTGGCCCTGGCCGTCGCTGCGGCCAGCAGGCCGCCCGGGACGATCCTGGTCAATTCCGTCGGTGCGTTCGGTCAGGCCGCGTCGATCGTGATCAAGGGAAGGGTGGCGGCATGAAGCCTCTGCCCGAGGATCTCGAGAAGAGCGTCATTGGCATCGTGGCGGAGGCGCTCAGCCTGGACCCTCGGGAAGTGAAACTGCATTCTTCCCTCATGGACGACCTCGGTGCGGAGTCCATCGACTTCATCGACATCGTCTTCCGCCTGGAGTCGGAGTACGACCTGATCATCCCGGAGCAGGAGCTGTGGGCCGGATCGATGGATATCGATGCAAACGACCCCGAGGCCATCGAGCGCGGCGTGGACGACCTGCGCCGGAAGATGCCCGATTTCGCCTGGGAGCGCTTTCCGGGCCCGGTCGGAAAGACCAACCTGCCGCGGCTCATCACCGTCAGCACGATCGTCGACTACCTGCGCAGGCGCGTCGACGCCGCCCCTGCCGGAGCGTCATGACCCGGCGGGTGGTCGTGACGGGAATCGGCGTCATCGCGCCGAACGGACGCGACGTGAAGAGCTTCGCCAGCGCGCTCGCCGCAGGTCGCTCGGCAGTGCGCCCCATCCGCCGCTTCGCCACCAGCTCGTATCCGACGCGCATTGCCGCCGAGATCGACGATTTCGAATGGACCGAGCGCACCGAGCCGCCCGCCGGCTGGCGCACCTTCGACCGCATCACCCGCTTCGCCACCGCGGCGGCCGCCCAGGCCATCGCCGACGCACGGCTCGATCCGGCCGGCCTCGATCGCACGGGCGTCGTCATCGCTGCCGGCTTCGGCAGCTACGACCACGAGGAAGTCTTCACCTCGTGCGCCGCCGGGTTTGGTGGCGACGGAGAGTTCGACTGGACGGCCTTTCGCGAACAGTTCCGGCGCTCGGTCAAGCCGCGGCCTGCGGAGCGGAGGACGCCGGGCTCGGTGCCGGCCCTCGTCGCCAGCCACTTCGGATTTCGCGGCCCGGTGATGGCGGTGATGACTGCCTGCGCTGCCGGGACGCAGGCGCTGGGCGACGGCGCTCGGTGGATCCGCTGCGGCGACGCCGACGTCGTGATCGCCGGCGGCGCCGATTCGGAGATCTATCCGATGGGGCTGGCCTCGTTCTGTCTGCTGCACGCGCTCTCGACGCGCAACGATTGCCCGGAACGCGCCAGCCGTCCATTCAGCGCGACGCGCGACGGCTTCGTCCTCGGCGAGGGCAGCGGCGTGCTCGTGCTCGAGGAGCTGGAGCACGCACGCGGGCGCGGCGCGGAGATTTACGCGGAGCTTCTCGGCTTCGGCTCGGCCTGCGATTCGTTCCGCGTCACCGATCCGCATCCGGACGGGATCGGTGCGGCCCTGGCCATGAAGCGTGCCCTCCACCAGGCCGGGCTGAGCACCGCCGATGTCGACTACGTCAACGCCCACGGAACCTCGACGCCGCTCAACGACCGCATCGAGTCGCGCGCAATCCGCCAGCTGTTCGGCGACCACGCTTCCGGTCTGGCCGTCAGCTCGACGAAGTCGATGATCGGCCATCTCACCGTGGCCGCCGGAGCGGTGGAAGCGATCGCCACGATCATGGCCATCCGCGAGAACATCGCGCATCCGACGATCAACCTCGAGGATCCTGATCCGGAGTGCGATCTCGATTTCGTGCCCAATCGGGCCAGGACCATGACCATCGACGTGGCCCTTTCGAATTCGTTTGCGTTCGGAGGACAGTGCGCGAGCATCGCCATCGGGAGGTACGCGCCGTGATGCGTCTGCACTCCGCGGTCCGGCCGTTCGCGCTCGCCGCCGGACGCCTGTTTGCACTCTGGCTGCGATCGCTGCGCGTGCGCATGCAGGTGCACGGAAGCTGGATCGATCGTGCGGACTTCGTCGCCGGCAACGGCCTCTTCGCGTTCAGCGAGCGCGACCTCCTCGCGGTGGCCGCGGCCGCGGAAGGACGCCATCTCCTGGTTCTCGTCGACGCCAGCGCAGATGGCGACTGGGCCGTCGCAATCGCGTCCGCGCTGGGATGCCGGTTCGTGCGCGGCTCGAGCCTTCATCAGGGCCTCGGCGCGCTCCGCGATCTGATCCACGCGCTCGAAGGGAACGATCGCCCGGCGGCGTTCGTGGTGGACGGGCCGGTCGGTCCGGCCGGTGAAGCGAAGCCCGGCATCGCCGCATGCGCCGCACTGACCGGCAGGCCGATCGTGCCGGTGGCCGCGGCCGCACGGTGGCGGATCGCCTTTCCGCGAAGCTGGGCCGGTCATTATCTTCCGCTGCCGTGGTCGCGGGTGGCGATCGTCGTCGGCGAGCCGCTCGTGGTTCGCCGCGGTGCCTCGCGAGAGGAGATCGATGCCATGGCGCGGGCGATCACGATCGCGCTCGAGGACCTGCGCGCCAAGGCCCTGGCCGCACTCGCCGCTCCCGCGATGAGGATGGAGTCGACAGCCGCGTGAAGCGATTCTTCCTGCTCTGGCTGATGCTCCTGGCGATCGAGACGGCGGCCGCGGTCGCGATCTCGGTCCTCATCCTCCACTCGGTGGACGCGCGGCTCGAGCCCTTCCTGACCGGACTGATTGCACCCGCGGTCCAGGCCGCTCTGCTCCTCTGGTTCTTCCCGCGTCTGCGTGACCGCGGGTTCGTGACGCCGGGTGAGGCGATCCGCTCCCGGCCGGTTGCCACGGCGGCGGCGGTCCTCCTCGGTGCGGGTGCGGTGCTGACGACGCTCGTGGTCGTGCGAGTCGCGCCGGCACGACTTTTCGACCTCGCCCGTGGCGCTGCCGCAGTGGCGGGCGCCGCGGCGTTCTTCATCGCCGGATGGCGGCGCACTCGCGGCGCCTTCTCTGCAGGTGCGATGCTCGTGATCATCGCCATCGCTACCGGTCGCGCGGAAGCGATCTCCTCGCACGTTCTTCCTTCGCAGCCGATGGGCACCCGCTGGCTGGCCTTCGGTCTGATCTCGGCAGTGGTGGTGCTCGTGCTTCTGTTCCATGCCGTCACCGCGCTGCGCGGCTCATCGCCGCACGCCGCAACGTGGCTGGAGTGGTCGCTGGCTCCGGCGATGCTCGCCGCCCTGATCATCCTGGCGAATTTCTACTCGCGGCCGTTGTTGACGCCCGCTTCGTCTCTGGCGGCAAACGCGTGCGGACTGGCCGCCGCGGGCCTGGCATTTCTCGCCTCGATCGCCTCGCTGCAGCGGAGCTCGTGATGGCCAGACGGCTGCTCGACCTCGTCATTTCGGTCCGCGACCTGTTGGCGGCGGTCGTGGTCGCGATCGTTCTCGCTCCGATCTGGTTCCTTCCCTGGCGGCCGGCGTGCTGGCTGGCGCGCCGCTATGGGTTCATCGCCTTCGTGTTCTGGGGCGAAGAAAGGCGCGCCGGCATGATCAACCTGCGCCGCTCGTACGGCGTCTCGATGTCGCGACACGAGGCCAGGCGCTCGATCGCAATCGTGTTCTCGAATCTCGCCCGGAGCATCGCCGAGGCCATGCAGTTCGTGCACAGGTTCGGCCGCGGCGAAGAATGGCGGACGATCTACCGCCTCGAGGATCCTGACCTCGCGCAGCGCATCCTCGACGATCCACGTCCGAAGATCTTTGCCACCGCCCACCTCGGATCGTGGGAAGTGACCACGCTGATTCTGCAGCGCGCGCTGGGCTCGGGAGCCGGTATCGCACGACGCATCGACAACCGCTGGCTCGACCGGCTGGTCAAGGCGGTGCGCCTCGATGACCCCTCGCAGTGGATCGAGAAGCGAGGAGGAGCGGCCGAGGCGCTGCGCCGGCTGCGCAATGGCCAGAGCGTGGTCATGCTCGTCGACGAGAACGGCGGATGGCGCGGACCGTTCGTCGAATTCTTCGGCCGCCCTGCCTCCACCCGGAAAACGCCGGCGCTGCTGTCGCTCCTCACCGGCGCGCCGATCGTCGTCGGTGCCGCCATCCGCGACGAGAGCGCGCCACAGCCTGCATTCATCTTCCGGCTCGCCATGATCGATGCAGCGGCCGAAGATCTGACGCAGCCCGACTCGCTCATCCCGCTCACGGCCAGGATTCAGGCCATCCTCGAAGCGTGGATTCGGGAGACGCCGCGTCAGTGGCGATGGATCCACTGGAGGTGGCGAACCCGGAGCGACGGCAGCGCGGAACGCTACACGCGCCGCGATCTGGACGAAGCGTTCGCTTCTCCCGCGCCCCCGCCGTCACTCTGAGAGGCTGTGCGGAAATCGAGAGCGGCGCGGACGCGCACACTTGTCATTCCGAGCGTCAGCGAGGAATCCGGGTGGGCTGGGGCGCGCTACGTTGAGCGGTTTCAGCACATTCAGGGGTCGCGGAGCCCTGCCTCTCCCTGAGAATTCGCCTGTGTTGAGCGCGGTTGAGGAGATGTCGGGATGGCATCGAGCCGGGATGTCGTCCGACAATCGCAGATCTGTGAGACGATCCAGCGTCTGTTTGCGGGCCGTCGCACCTCGCGCGCCGGTACGATCCTCGATGGGTCCCGGCTCAGGATGCGGTCCTGACGATCGCGTCCGCATATCTCAGCGACAAGAAAGAAGATTGATTCATGCCCTTTTCCTCATTCGGACTTCACCCCGACCTGCTGCGCGGAGTCAGCGACCTCGGCTTCCAGCGGCCCACCCCGATCCAGAGCGAGTCCATTCCCCCGGCCGTGGCCGGCAAGGACGTGCTGGCCTGCGCGATGACGGGCAGTGGCAAGAGTGCGGCCTTCCTGCTGCCGATCCTCAACCGGCTGCTCGCCAAGAAGCGCGGAACCACGCGCGCCCTCATCCTCACGCCGACCCGCGAGCTCGCCGCACAGATCGACGAGCATCTGCGCGACCTGGCCGTCCACACGCCGCTCTCCGGCGCAGCCGTTTATGGCGGCGTCGGAATGGGACCGCAGGAACACGCCTTCCGCAGCGGCGTCGACGTCATCGTGGCCACCCCCGGACGGCTGCTCGATCATTTTCAGCATCCCTATGCCAGGCTCGACGGGCTGGAGATCCTCGTCCTCGACGAGGCCGACCGCATGCTGGACATGGGATTTCTCCCCGACATCCGTCGCGTGCTGAAGCACCTGCCCACGAAACGGCAGACGCTGTTCTTCTCCGCGACACTGCCGCAGGCCATCGTCGAGCTTTCGCGCGAGATGCTGAAGAACCCGGCCATGATCGCGGTGGAGCGCAAGTCGATGCCGGCCACCGGCATCACGCAGTCGGTCTTCCCGGTGTCGCAGGATCTGAAGCTGCCGCTGCTGGCGGCGCTGCTCCAGCGCGGCGAGATCCAGAACGCCATCGTCTTCACACGCACGAAGCATCGCGCCAACCGCGTCTACGAGCAGCTGGAGCGGCGCGGCGTGAACGTGGCGCGCATTCACGGCAATCGCAGCCAGGCCCAGCGCACGGAAGCGCTGGCGGGATTCAAGTCGGGCCACTACCGCATCCTGGTGGCCACCGACATCGCCGCGCGCGGGATCGACGTGGAGGCGCTGTCGCACGTGCTGAACTTCGACGTGCCGGCAGTTCCGGACGACTACATTCATCGCGTCGGGCGAACGGCGCGCGCGGAGATGAAGGGCGACGCCATCACCTTCGTAGCGCCCGAGGAAGAGAACGACCTGCGGGACATCGAGCGCGCCATCGGCAAGCGATTGCCGCGCGTGATCGTGCCTGATTTCGACTACAAGCAGAGGCCGGCCGAGCAGCTCGAGATTCCGATCCGCGACCGCATCGCCGCGATCCGGGCGAGAAAAGCCGAAGAGCGCGCGCGAGCGAAAGCGAAGGCGGAGCGGCGACCGGGCGGTGCGGCCGCGGCGCCGGGGCCGCACGCGCGCGGACGCAGCAGCGGCGGCGCGTCACGTCCGGCCGAACGCGACCGGC
>JAJXWV010000054.1 GCA_021781455.1 Acidobacteriota bacterium
GGGATCGGCGACGTGAGCGAGGCGCGCCGACGCAGGCATAGCGGTGACTATGCTGAGGAGGCGCAACGAAGCTCACGGCGTCGAGACCAAGCCAGGTGGTACCAATTCAGCCGATACAGGCCACTAGAACTTGATCTCCTGGCTGGCCGCCCGCTCATTGCACGCCTCGCAAAGCCATCCGTGCGCGGTGAGCTTGAACGGAGCCTCATTTTCGTCGCGGAACAGCGTTCTGGTCTCGTGGCACCAGTCGCATCGGACCACGTGAGGGTTCCCGAAATCGGGGTTGGCCTTGAGGATGGCCGCGGCCACCTCCTTCTCATCGGCGACGAGGTCGTCGCTGCGATTCATTTTTCCTGCTGTCATTCGAACGACCTGTCTGGTCAAGAAGTCCTCCCGCTGGTACCTGGAACATTGATGGATGAAGATGGTGGTTCATGGAACGTCCTTCGAGATGGCCGGCCTGGTGATTACCGGTTCTGCTCGGCGGGACTTGCCGGAGCGGCGCCCGGAGGCTGTTCCTTCGGCGTTCGCCTCGAGCAGCGGCAGCGTGAGATTGAAGGTCGATCCACGGCCGAGGCCGGGGCTTTCGACACGGACGCTCCCTCCGTGGAGTTTCATGATCTGCGCGACGATGGCCAGGCCGATTCCGAGTCCCGGCCCGTGACGCATCTCCTCCGCCTGGCAGTAGAGCTCGAAGACGTGCGGCGCGAATTCGGTGCTGATGCCGACGCCCGTATCCGCGACCGACAGCCGCGCTTCGTTGCCTTCGCGCTCGAGGCAGAGGTCGATCCTGCCGCCGCCGGGCGTGAACTTGACGGCGTTGCTGAGCAGATTCCAGACGACCTGCACCAACCGCGCGCGGTCGCCCCGCAGCGGCGCGGAATCGAGCTTGAGGTCGACGCCGACCTGGAGACTGTGCTCCCTGGTAATCGGGGCGGTTATCTCGACAGCCGCCCTGACTACGTCGACCAGATCGATTTCCGCCATGTCCATGTTCAGTTTCTGCTCGCGAATGCGCGTCACGTCGAGGAGGTCCTCAATGAACAGGCGCATGAGGGCGGCACTCTCGCTGACGTGCACCAGGGCCTCGGCCGCGAGATCCGGGTTGCCCTTCGCCAGGTCGACCCAACCGATGATCGAGGTCAGCGGCGTCCTCAACTCATGAGCGACCGTGCCGAGGAAGGCGTCCTTGTATCTGTTGGCGCTCTCTGCTTCACGAAAGAGCATGGCCGTGTCGATGGCCACGGCCGCTCGTTGCGCCAGGTCCTCGGCGAGCTTCAAGTCGACAGGCCCGTACTGGCGCCGCGACGAGGAGAACGTCTTGGTGCCCAGCACCTTGTCTCGCACGATCAGGGGGACGCTGATCAACGATCGAACGCCGAGAGCGTCGACCAGCTGCGTGATCTTCGCCTCGGGCTGGACGCCGGTCAGCTTCCACTCCGCGATGTCGGTCAGGAGCACGGATTTGCGCAGCCGCAGCGCCTGAGGCGCGCCCGGCGCAGTCTCCGGCTCGCTGAAGGCGGTCTGCTGGAATTGCAGGGCGAGGTCGCGCAGAACGGGATTCGCGTGTGACACGGTGAGATGGCGGATCGAGCCGTCGTCGTTGACTAGATCGACCGCGCACCAGTCGGCGAACGCCGCCGTTGCGACACGAGCGGCCGATTCGATTGTCGTCTCGTAATCGACCGACGAGGCCAGCAGGGCGCTGGCCTCGGAGAGCATGGTGGCAGCGCGAGTCGCTTCCTCGGCCGTTACGACGCTTTGCTTGAGCTCGTTGATGTCGAGGACTGCGACGATGGCACCGTCGATCTGTCCACTCGACGTGCGGTATGCCCGAACGCGCAACAGCCGCCAGTCGCCTGTCGACTCGCGGACTTCGACGTCCGCTGCGTCGCCCGTTTCCATGACCGCGCCGACGAGCTTCTCGAGATGAGCGATGTCGAGCGTCGACTTCGCCTCGCGAAGAGGCCGCCCGATCGCTTCCGGACGGAAATTGAGCAGCGAGCCGGCGGTCTTGTTGAACCGGCGCACGCTCAGGTCGGTGCCGACGAAGAGGACCGGGATCTCCACCGCTCCGAGGAGGTTCTCGATGTCGTCGTTCATCCTCACGAGGGCCGTGTTCCGGAGGCGGAGCTCATCGTTCAGCGTGCTCAGTTCCTCGTTCGTCGACTGAAGCTCCTCCTTGGCCGTCTCCAGTTCCTCGTTGGTGCTGCGCAGCTCCTCATCGCTCGACTGTGCTTCCTCGGCAGCGGCAGCGGCTTCGTCGGCGAGTTGCTCACGATCGTTGATCGCAGCAGCGAGCGCCTGGCGCAGACCATCGATCTCGGTTCCGCTCCCGGCCGGTTTCAACTTGCCCTTCGTCGATACCGGCGCGCTGCGGAACACGATCCAGCAACGGTCGTTGGCCAGAGGAGTGGTGCCAAAGGGGATCGCTTCAAATGACACGTAGCTGCGAACGTCACCATTCCTCACGAGAATGTTCTCGTGCTTCACAGAGGTGAGCTCCCGGAGTGCACGCCGGACAGCGGGGCGCAGCACCGCCAGGACCTCGTGATGACGAACCAGGCCGAAGAGGTTGAGTGAAGCTTCTCCCGGCTCGAGGGCAACGAACGGAGCGATGTCGCCGCGGATCCGCGTGATCTCCATCCGCTCATCGATGAGCACCGCAGACGGGGCGAGGTGGGCGGCGAGGAAGGAATCGTCTTCGTCGCGAGTGCCGCCCCGGATGGGCCACGCGGCCGGCCGAGAAGAGGCCGGTTCGGCGAGGCGCGGCGGAGGTGTGCGAGATTCGAGATCGAACGCGGCCAGCGCACCCGGTACCGGGCGTTTGCGATAGATCAGCGGCTTCGACGAAACAGCCGTGAGCTGATTGGTCGCGCCGCGGAGATTCTCCGAGCTGCCGAGCATGAGAAATCCGCCCGGAGCGAGCGCGTATTGAAGAAGAGCGATGGCCTTCTTCTGCAGATCGGCATCGAAGTAGATCAGGACATTGCAGCAGGTGACGAGGTCGATTCTCGAGTAAGGCGGATCGTGCGTCACGTCATGCGCGGCGAAGATACAGCGCTCGCGCAGAGCCTTGGCGATTTTGTGGCCGCCGGGTGCGGGCGTGAAGAACCGCGCCAGCCGGTCGGGGCTCACCCCGATCAGGGCACGCTGGGAGTAGACCGCGGCCCGCGCCTTCCGGAGAGATTGCTCGTTGATGTCGGTCCCGTAGATGGAGATCTGTGGTGCATCCGCGCGGCCGTCGAGGAGCTCGAGCAGCATCATGCCGAGCGAGTACACCTCTTCGCCCGTCGAGCAGCCTGCGACCCAGATGCGCAGGGTGTCGCCGGCAGTGCGGTTCTGCGCGATCGCCGGAAAGACCACGGCCTTCAGCGCCTCGAGGCGCTCCGGTTCGCGGAAGAACGAGGTCACGCCGATCAGCAGATCCTGGTACAGCGTCTCGACGGCGACGCTGTCCTTTTCGAGCGAATCGGCGTAGCTGCTCAAGCCTTCGTGGTTGCCGAGGAGAGCGCGCCTGAGGATGCGCCGCTCGACGCTGGGGCGCTTGAAGTGGCTGAAGTCGACCGGATGCCCGCTGCGCAGCAGCTCGAGGATGCGCTGGAACTGCGCGGGAGGTGGCGGAGGTGAGGCAAGTTGACGCTTCGCGATGCTGATCAGTCGCTCGGCGATGCCGGCAGGCGGCAGCACGAGCTCCGCGGCGACCGCGGCAGCCCGCGGCATGACGTCGAACTTTGCGCTCTCCGGGCTCTGGGCAAACGTAATCCCTCCGGCATCGTGAATGGCCTGGAGTCCGAGTGCTCCGTCCGCGTCCGCGCCCGAAAGCACCACGCCGATTGCATCGCTCTCACGATCCTGCGCCAACGAGCAGAAGAACATGTCCAGCGGACGATGCGGCACCTTCGGCGTCCGCGGTGCGAGCCGGAGCACGTCGTCCTGAATGGTCATTTCCGTGTCCGGCGGAATGACATAAACGTGGTCGCGCTCGACCGGCATCCCGTCGACGACCTCGTGCACGGGTATCGCCGTCGCGCTGGCGAGGATGTCGACCAGCAGGCTGTCGTGTCGCGGATCGAGATGCTGGATCAACACGAACGCCAGACCGGTGTCGGCCGGAATCGCGGAGACGAGCTCGATGAAGGCGTCGAGACCGCCGGCCGATGCGCCGACGGCGACGATGCGCACGGCAGCGCTGCTCCGGCCACGCACCAGCTTGGTTTGCTGGCTGCCGGTGTCGTCGATGCGCGGAACGGCTGCCGTATCGGCGGGTCGCTCGCTTCTGGTTTTTGGAGGCATGATTTCGGGCTCCTTTCGTGGAGACCCGTCTGAGGATGAAGGCAGTGGGGGGCTGCGCACTTGACGACATGCGCATCGCTCGCGGCCGGCAGATCAGGCGTGTAGTTCAACCAACCTACACAACATACACGCTATTTCCGAAATGGCAATAACTGCGTTCGTCATTACCTGAATGGCAATGTTCCACCTGTCGCCGATTCCGCTGACGCTCGGGATGACAAGTGCCAGATCGACTAGAGAAGTGCCAAACTCCAGCGGCGCAGCGCAGCTGCGCCCTGCAAGGAACGTGCTTTGGCGATCGAGGGGCCGTCTCAAGATGGACGTCGTCCCATTCGTGGAGCGGTTTGCGGCGGCGGAATGGACGAAGGGCGGAGGAGCCACCACAGCGCGAAGGCAAATCCGTAGATTCCGATCACGCTGTAGAAATAGGGCGCCGCGCCCCAGAATGTCCGCGCCACGAGTCCGTAGTGCGATGCACTCCACGCACCGAAGTTCAGCGCGTAGTGTGCCTTCACGAACGAGACGACCGCGGCCACGTGCACAAAAAAGAGGGCAACCGCCGCTCCGAGGAAACCGAAGACGTTTCGGTCCGACAACGCGCGGTCGTTCGCCGCAAAGAGGGACATCAGCAGGATGAAGTTGAACGTGAGATCGGTCGACTCCACGGCCAGCTGCCCGGTCGATCGCGACGCGGGGAAGTCAGTCCGGTCGATCGCCATCAGCGTTCCTTGCGGAGTAATGGACGTCACCGGCGGCCGCTCCGAGACGCGAATCGCGGCTTCGCTCACCGCGGCGAGCAGTCGTGTGTAGGGCACGGAGAGCCCCATCCACAAGCCGAGGGCTATGAGGAAGCCGACAGCTCCTTTAGCGGCGAGCTTTAAGAGGCGTTTCCGCAAACTTCCAGCTCCAGAGGACGAACATCGCAATGGCCGCCAGAATGATGAGCGACTGCCAGACCGCGACGTGGAACAGATCGAAGATCTGGCGATGATGCTCCCCGAGCCAGAAGAGAGAGCTGAGCCGCACTACGTTGAGCAGCTCAATGGCGACGCAGGCGATCCCCAGCCCGATCAGTCGCGACCGCAGAGTGGCCGGGAAAGCGATGATCGCCGCTGCCAGGAGGATCGTGGCCTCGACCCCGTTGCAGCCATTCCGAACGTCGAGTGCGAATCGCGACGACTGCATCACCGTTCCGGCCGTGCCCACTCCGGTCTCGATGCCGCGGAGGAGCTGCACGGCGCTGCGGGCCACGAGCTCGGTGAACGGAATGATCACATGATCATTCACGGGGTTCAGCGTCACCAGGATGTACAGCACGATCATCGCGGCGACGAACTTCCCCACAAAAATGAGGCGGGACTTGATTGGAATGGGCGGCATGGAAGTCGGTGCGAGATCATCAGGCCGGCGAAAGGCCCCGCGGGGCGGGGCCCTTGCCGGCCTGAGCTCTTCGAAGGTGTTAGGCGGAGAACCTGCTCATCGCGAACAGTCCTGCGCCGGCGAGGAGAACCATGAGAATCGCCAGCCCGAAGGCGTCGAGCGTCGGACCGCCCACGGGACCACCCGTGCTGGTCGTCGTGACGGAATAGGCCATTGCGGCGAGGCAGCCGTTTGCGTCCGTGGCCGTGATCGTGAATCTGGAGATTCCCGCGGCGGTCGGCATCCCGGTGATGGCGCCCGTCGTCGCATCGAGCGAAAGCCCGCTCGGCAGCGCTCCACTCGACACGGAGTACGCATACGGCGCGCGGCCGCCGCTGGCCGAGATCGTCTGGCTGTAGTTGGTCCCGACAAACGCGCCGGGAAGGGTGGACGGACTGAGCGTGATCACCGGGCAGGCGATGGCGATCGAATAGGCCACGCCGCCGGGGCAGCTGGCGGCATCGGTCGCGGTGATCGTGAAGTTGAACAGGCCGGGCGTGGTTGGCGTCGTGCCGGCGATGGCTGCCGTTGTCAGGCCCGTTGTCGTGAGCGAGAGCCCGGTCGGCAACGTTCCACTGCTGACCGTGAAGGCGTAGGGCGCGGTGCCGCCGCTGGCGGTGATGGTCTGGTTATACGCGGTGCCGACGACTCCGGCTGGGAGGGTAGCCGGACTCAGAGTAATGATCGGGCAGAGGGCCGCGGCGATCACGATGGAATACGCACGCGTGCCCGGACAGCCGTTCAAGTCGGTGGCCGTAATCGTGAAATTGAAGTTGCCCGCGGTGGATGGCGTTCCGTTGATGAGCCCCGTTGTCCCATTGAGCGAAAGACCGGTCGGCAAGGCTCCGCTCGTGACCGCGAACGTGTAAGGCCCGGTGCCTCCGCTGCCTGAGACCGTCTGGCTGTAGGCGGTCCCCACGGTGCCGCCGGGCAGGGTGGCGGGATTTACGGTGATGATGGGGCACGCGATTACCGGTGCGCACGGTGCGATCGACACGTTATTCGTATCCAGGGTCACCGCACCATTCCGCGCCAGAGCTCTCCCGTTCAATCCCGCTCCCGTGTTCAGCGTGATGCTGGTGAGCGCGAGAACGTTTCCCATGAACGAACTGCCGGTGCCGAACGTCGCGGAACTGCCGACCTGCCAGTAAAGGTTCGTGGGGCAGGTAGCGGTGCCGCTGTTGGTCAGTAGAACGGACGAACCGCTCGCCGTGGTCAGCGTGCTGCCGATCTTGAACAGGAACACTGCGTTGGGGTCGCCCAGGAGGTTCAGCGTGAGTGTTCCGGTCAATTGGGCCGACGACGAAAAACAGTAGACGCCCGGCGTCAGGGTGAGTCCGCCGAGGTCCTGACCTGTCAGGTCGACATTGCACGCCGTGCCTGCGACCGCGTTGTACGCCGTCGTGAGATCGGTCTGGGCCTGTCCGGCTGTCGCATCGGCCGCGTGAATCGCTCCTCCGGTCACGACGCCGGGAGGAAATCCCGTGACGGACGTACCCGGGGAAACGCCGACATTGCCGTTGATCACGCTCGGGCCCGTGTTGGTGACCGTCGAGCCTCCCAGGACGGCGAAGCTCTGCGAGGTGCCGAGCGAGATCTGCGCAGAAAGGGGTGAGGCGGCGACAAGAATTGTGGATAGAGCTATGAACGGGAGGATGAACTTCCGGTACATCTGAGCCTCGCTTTCGGGAGCGGTTGATCGTGGCGAGCACGAGAATGAGGAGTGCTCGGGGCGAGACTTCGTTGGGAAAGAGTGACTGTCAGATCGGTAACGTTTGCGCGATCCTACTCCTGATGGGAAACACCCACAAGGCGACTGCGCACGAGAAAATCGTTGAACTGCCGCGTTGCAGGCGCTGAAAGTGGTGTGTCGAACGATGTCCAGAATCGACCGTCCTCGCTTTTTGGTGCAATGGTGCGTTGAGGTCCAGGACTGTCGCCGTCCGCTCCGGTATCGCCGACCATTGAGTACATGTGCGTGAACTCGGCGCCAAACAGAAAGATCAGCGCGGACCAGTAGACCCAGACGAGAACCACGATGATGGATCCGGCCGCGCCGAAGCTCGAGCCGATGATCGTCGCCAGAATTCCGGCTGTCGGCTTCGCGGCGCTTTGCAGCATCTGCTGGATGGCGTCGGCCGCAGCGCTGCCGACGACTCCCGCGAGCTGGCCGAGAATCTCGCCCCGTGCGGCGCGCGGGCCTAACACCAGGCCCGCGGCTGCGATGACGATCAGTGACATCGGCACGATCGAGAAGATCGTGTAGTACGCCAGCGCAGCGGCCGACCGGGTGGCGTTGTGCTCGGGAACGAGGAAACCGTCTGCCTGAATGCCCTCGACAGGCGCGAATCAACTTTCATGGCTTGACGAATCTTCCGTCATTCTGAGCCGGCTGTGCGGAAATCCCAGTCGGCGGCTCCGGGCCGCCGCTACTGTAATTGATGTCGCCGGCTTTGACCGCGGCCGGCTCTTTGGTCAGGGCAAGAACAGGCGGCGTAGCCGCCGAAACAATTTAGCGGCGGCCGTCAGGCCGCCGGACTCGCGTTGGTTCATCAGTGTTGAGGGCGCGTAGCGCCCGGCAGAAGCCCTTCGCGGCACGGAGAATTTGGAGGTTAGTAGTCGTACAGAGTTGTTCTCTGTGAATCTCTTTTCTGTGGTTGAAACTTTGGACGGAGGCTGGAGCCGGCTCGCTCGTGGCGGCAGTCGGCGCTGCACCATATTCGCTCGCGATGCGCCGTCTTGGTGCAGGAAGAGCCGCCTGCACTGATTCAATGTTCGACCATTGACAGGCGCGTCCATCGATTCGAGCAGCGCGTTGCCCAATTGGCAATAGATGGTATTTCAATTGTCGCATTGGCAAGGTGCGTGCACGGAATCCGGTCATGTACGGGCGAATCCTCAGGAACCTCCGCGAATCGAGGGGACGCAGCCAGGCGGGCGTGGCCAGAAGCATCGGCATTTCTCCGGCGCAGCTCGCCCGGCTGGAGGCCAATCAACGCGGGCTGTACCTCGAGGACTTCGTCAGCATCGCAGAAGCCCTGGGCGAAAAGCCCGGCAATCTCCTTCCCAACGACCTTGGTGAGATCGGTCATCTGAAGCCGCTCATCGACCGTCTTGCCGCGATCAAGCCGGAGTTTCTTGCGCGTGTTGCCAACATCGTCGGCAAGATTGTCCTGCTCACCGAGGACGTGACCGCCGTCGCGGCACTGGAAGAGAAACAGAAGCTTCTCGTGCCGGTCGTGGTGTCAACAGCCAGGCCGCGAACTGCGCTCCGGCGTCGAGGCCGCCAATGACCCTCGTGCGGAAGGATCCGTTGATCCGAGCGCGCGCTCCGCAGCGGCTCCGTTTGAAAGGCGCAGTTCCCGTGCGCTTCTTCAGCTCTTCCAGACGACAGGCGGCGTTCTGCAACCGTGTGGCCGGTCTTTCGGACAAGCGCTCGGCATCCGGAACCGCTGCATTGATGACGAAGGTGCTCCGCGCAGTCCTGACCATCATGATGTTCGTTCCGCTGACGGCCTTCGCTCAGACCGACGCCGTCGATCTGACGGCCACGTTCATCGACGGCGGTGTCACCATCGACAGACTGCTGGTCTATCAGATCGGAGGCATCGTGTTGATCCGCGGGAGAACCGACAACCCGGATATGGCCGCAGAAGCCGGCCGTTTTGCTACCGGCCGCGGCTACAGGCGCGTGGCCAACATGATCGAGATCAACACTGCGATCGGAGACAAGGGAATTGAACGCCTCGCTCGCAATCGTCTGGAGATGGCGCGCGACCTTGCGGGTTGCCGGTTTCAGCTCACCTCCGTGGACGGCGTCATCAGCCTGCGCGGGCAGATCGCCCGGGAGTTCCAGAGGGACTTCGCGATCCGCCTGGTCGGCCGGATCGACGGCGTGAAGAGTGTGCAATCCACCCTGACGCTGGAAGCGCCCGGAGGTTCGCATGAGTGAATGGCTCGCCGCACCGTCCGAATCCGAACCCCGGCGCTTTCCGCAGCGGCAACGATATGAGGTATCATTGCCTGCCTGGCAAGTGGCGCGCAAGGAGCCTCTTCATGTACGGTCGAATCCTCAGGCAGCTCCGCGAATCGAAGGGACGCAGCCAGGCCGATGTGGCCAGGAGTGTCGGCATCTCGCCGGCGCACCTCGCAAGACTGGAGTCGAATCAGCGGGGACTGTATCTCGAAGACTTCGTCCTCATTGCGGAGGCTCTCGGCGAGAAGCCGGGCAATCTCCTTCCCAACGACCTCGGCCAGATCGGCCATCTGAAACCGTTGATCGATCGTCTGCTGGCGGTCAGGCCCGAGTATCTCGCCCGCGTCGCGACGATCATCGGGAAGATCGTGCTGCTCACCGAAGATGTGGCGGTCGCGACCGAGCCATCGCCGCAGAAGCAAAGCAAAGCCTCAGCAAAGCCATCTCGGTCGGCAAGAAAAGCCCGCCGATAACTTTCCCTCACGGTGATCCTCAATCACGACAAGAGCGGCCGCTCCGGCGCAGCTCGGTCCGAAAACTTCTGAATCGTCACGATTGCGATCCAGGCCGGCGACAAGCGACGTTCTGCTGTGTGGCCGCCGGAGTTTCGAGCCACCAACCAGCACAAGGAAGGCTGCAAATGAAAAGGACAATTCTCGCCGTTTCCGTCGCCGCACTCACGCTCGCAGGCTGTACGACTGCCATGAACATGGCTCTCCCGCCCGGTCGCATGAGCGACGCCGGAGTCATCCGTCCCTGCCACCGCGACCACCGCGATGCCCAGGCCTGCGGCAACGCCCTCTTCAATCACCAGGTCATTGCTCAGATCCACACGGGACAAACGCTGACCGACGTGCGCGCCATCATGCGCCACGAGGCCGAGCGCCGCACCGTCGACGGCTCGAACGAGTCGTGGGGCTACATCACCAACTACAACGACAAGGTGATGACCTGGATCGCCTTCACGGATCGCAAGGTCAGCTCGGTGACGCAGCAGCCGTGGGTACGCGACTAAGTTCGCTTGAACGCGTGTAACGGGCCAGGAATCCTACCCGCTACCCGCTACCCGCTACCCGCTACCCGCTGCGTTTCCCTAACAGCTGTTTCGAGCTTCCAGAAAGAAGGATCCCATGGGTTTACTCTGGTTCGTCGTCATCGGTGCGATCGCCGGCTGGCTCGCCGGCATCTTCATGAAGGGCTACGGCTTCGGTCTCGTCGGTGACATCATCATCGGCGTCATCGGGGCATTCGTCGGGGCCTACCTGTTCCGCGCCGTCGGCGCGGGACTCGGCGGCGGGCTGATCGGCAGCCTGATCGTCGCGTTCGTCGGCGCGGTCGTTCTCCTCTTCATCCTGCGCCTGGTCAACAGCCGCCGCGGCGGACGCAGGTTGTGGTCGTGAGCGCCGTCAAGATCATCGCCGTCATCCTGATCGTGGCCGGCATCGCCGGGCTCATGTACGGGAAATTCACGTACACGAAGGCGACGCATGAGGCGAAGCTCGGTCCGATCGATTTCTCGGTGAAGGAAAAGCAGACGGTCAACATCCCGCTCTGGGCTGGCATTGCAGCCATCGTTGCCGGCGCCCTGCTGCTGGTCGTGCCGAGACGCACATAGCAGCGTCAACGGCACGAGCGGCGTCCCCGCACGGAGGGCAGGCTGGAAAGCCTGCCCCACACGGAGGGCAACACCTGGAGTGCGGAACACATGTCGAAGGATTGGGAGAACGTCATGATTGAACAGCCGGCGAGCAGCGCGTTGTCGGATGAGGAACGGTGGCAACAGCGGCGCCGTGAGCGAGATCTGGCCGAGGAGATCGTCAGCGTTTTCGCGACGCGGCGGGTGCGCTCGATGCCGGACGCGATCCGCTACCTGGTTCGCGAGGCCTCGATGAAGCTACGCTCGATCGTTCTCGATCGCCGCTCGCTCGGTCACCTTCTGCGAGATCATGACCGCGATGTGAAGGTCGAATATTTGCAGCGCGATCTTCTGCGTTGCGCGGAACAGTCCACGGAGTATCGCTATCCGCGCCCTCGCCGCCATCTTGCGAGCTTCACGACGAGTTTCTGCATCATCGTGTCGTCTTCGAGGAACAGCACCCGCTGGTAGCCAAACGGCCACAACGGTCGAAGCACCCTCATCGATCTGCGGATCATTTCGTGGACCTCTGAAGGCTTTTGATGAGCGGATCACATGCCACACGATTCGGAAGGAAACATGGTTTGTCGGCTCGTTCCTTGCGTGCTCAACCATCCAGTAGCAAAGGGAGCTCACATGAACAAGACGATTCTCGCGGGCTTGTTTCTCATCACAGCGGCAGCGTGCAGTCAGAAGACTGAAACGTCGACCACCGTCGATACCGCCGGTCGCGAACAGTCGACATCGACTACGACCGTTACGGCGACGATGCCGGCAATCGATACCAGCGCCACCGCGCAGGCGAAGCAGGACGTGAAGGACGTTGGTACCGAGATCAAGAACACTGCGAAAGACGCGGCGCACGCGACCGGAACGGCCCTCGAGACCGCCGGAAAAGCGATTCAGAAGAAGACGAAGAAGTAGTCATCGACGGGCCTGCATCGATCCCACCCTGGCGCAACAGTCGGTCGTCGACGTTCAGGCAAATCTGGAGAAGGCGCAGGCGGTGGCCCGGCAGGCATCGCGCCCCGCGGCCGACTCCGAACAAGCCTGCGACGAGCGCTGTCAATGTCGCCGCGGCGAACGTCGCGGCCGGCAATCCGATCGTCAAATCCTCCGCACAGCGCGGAACCGCCGTTCTGCGCGCGCAGATCCTGCTGGACCGGGCGCATTTCTCGCCGGGCGAGATCGACGGCCGCTTCGGCGGCCTCCAATCGCCACAGCCACAGCATGGCCAGCTGTTGCATCGGGGCGAAATCCTCGGCTATGTGGGAACGACCGGGAACGCGCCAAAGAACACGCCGCATCTCCACTTCGCGCTGATCCGTCTCGACCCCGACCGCGCTGGTGGAAAGGGACCTATGTCGATCCCTTTCCACTGCTCGCCGGGCCTCGGCCTTGACGCGCCCGAGCTACACGTTCGCGACTTTGCGAAGGACGTTCTGAACGTTGTCGACCGAGTCCTCGACGACGTCCATCACCTTCTCTTTCGCTGCAAGGACTTTCCTCTGCATCTTTCTTCCGCTCATGGGCGCGTAGAGCAGCGCCAGAGCCGTACCGGCAACCGCGCCGAGGGTGAAGGTCAGGACGTAACTGCTAAGGCTGATTCTCTTGTTTGACATGACTGCTCCCGCTGCAAGCGCAGAGCCACGTTCCAGATCGCAGAGGGCAGATCGCAGATCGAAGGTGGGTTCAAACCTGCGGTCTTGCCATCGGCGATCACCCATTGCGGCGGAGAGTCCCTTGTCGAAATCTGATGAATGACAGGCCGTCCGCAAACGCGCGCGACGAGCCGGTCCATTCGGTTTTCGCCCGTCAACAGCGCTCCTTGACGATTGCCACGGCCTGACGCTCCAGAGCCTCACAACAGGTGGTCCAGCGGGCGTCGAACCAGCCGTGCTCGCGGGCATAAATGCTGACTGCCATGATCGGCTGGTTGTGTTCTGCACACTTCAGCAGGGCGGCGCGATCGAGTCGTTCTCGCAGTCGCTCGTTCAAGGATCCGCGGTCGCGGTCGACGATTGTGATCTTCATAGGGCTCCTCACGATGCGCTCACAGCCTGAGCGGCGTGCTCGACGGGCGGCATGGCCACGACCGCTTCTGTGGAGCGGCGCGGCGGCAGCATCAGGTGCCAGCGCGGCACCGCTTCGCGGCTGACCATGCGCGAGGTCGTTCGGCGCCGCTCATTGAGCTCAGCGATTCGATCGAGTCCCGCCGGCCGATAAAGGTTCCATCCCAGAAAGACCACAGCGGCGATCGCTGCAATCGAGAGTGACATCACCATGCGGTGCCTCCCTTTCTGCGGTGTGGAGGACGGCCGTGAGCCGTCCTCCACGTCGGATGGAATTACCGGGAGAAGCCGGCGTCTTTGCGGGGCTTGGATTCGTTGACCTTCAACGCCTGCCCGTTCACCTCACGGCCATTGAGGCCGGTGATGGCTGCATTCGCCTCGGCGTCGGTGGCGAATTCCACAAAGCCGAAGCCTTTCGACTCGCCGCTGTTGCGCTCGGTGGCGACGTTGGCCGAAAGGATCTTTCCGTACGGTGTGGCCAGCTCATTGAGCTGTGAATCGTTGACCTGCTTGGAGAGATTTCCCACGTAGAGTTTCATTGAAGCTCCTCGCCGGTACATACCGGCACTCCTCCCGTAAGACGGGCCGGCGAATGCCCAAATGGGCAGAGTCACGCCGGACGCGCAGCAAATCGGGAGGATGAACGCTAAGAGGGGTGAGTCCAGAGGATCTGACTTAGTTCAGATGGACTGAAGGCCGGAGAAGTTTCCCCGGCCCAATCACCATACGCGCATTGGCCACGAATGTCACTGTGAGGCGAGCTCAGCTTCTCGCGCGGTTGCGCCGCTGTTGGAGCGTCGAAAAACCGGCAGCGGCTCCACCGCCCGTAGACTGCAGGGCCTCGCGTCCGTCGTGGGCCACGGTGACGTGATGGTTCTCGCGCTCCAGCCGGCGGCGCAGCAGCGTGCAGTTCACGTCGTTGTCGTCGACGACGAGAATCGAGGCGGGAGGAGGCGGCTCGGGAGTCGACTCCGTCCGCGGCGTACCTTCAATGGCGGCCATGGGCGATGGGCAGTTCTGTCAGGGACAGTGAAAAGGTAACACAGTTCGCCGGCCGGCGAGATCTGGAACGGCGGAGTCGACGGGTCCGTGCAGGGAGGGCAGCTGCGCTGCGCCACAACCGGATGAGAGCGCCATAATCGGCGGCGATGACTTCCTTCTTCTTCGAATTCCCGAGGAACGTGGCGCGCTGCTTCAAATGGCCCTTCCTTGCGTGGCACCTCGTGGCGATGGTTGCCACCTATTTCCTGGTGACCACGGGCTTCGACTGGACGTACTACTCGTATTTCAGAAACACGAGCATCTACCGGGCCTTGTTTCCTGCGGCGCCGTTAGGCGGACTCCTGCCGATCCTGGTGCCGCTCGGCTTGCTCATGGCCGGCAGCGTGACACAGAGCTCTCGCCTCAGGAATGCGGCGTTCGGCATCGGACAGGCGGCGATCTCCGGTTCGCTCGTCTCGTCTTTCTACAAGGTCTTCACAGGGCGGGCCCATCCGTTACGCCACGCCTCGCAGCTCATCGACAACAGCCGCGACTTCCGATTCGGCTTCCTGCGAGGCGGCGTGTTCTGGGGCTGGCCTTCGTCGCATACGACGATCGCGTTTGCGTGCGCCCTGACGGTGTTCCTCCTCTTCCCGAAAGAGAAGCTGGTGCGGTTCTGCGCGGCAGCTCTCGCTCTCTATATCGGCCTCGGAGTCTCGATGAGCATTCACTGGTTCTCGGACTTCGTGGCCGGGGCGATGATCGGAACCACGATCGGCATCGTGACAGGGCGGAGTTTCAGGGAACGCCTGTCATCCCGAGCGCTCGAATCGCGCAGCCGCGACACCGGATAGAAACGTTCGATCGTTCCCCCTCTCCCCGCCGCAGCGGGGAGAGGGCCGGGGTGAGGGGTCTCGTTCTGGTTCAAAAGGAGACCCCTCATCCGCCTTCGGCACCTTCTCCCCG
>JAJXWV010000080.1 GCA_021781455.1 Acidobacteriota bacterium
GTCTCGACGCCGTGAGCTTCGTTGCGCCTCCTCAGCATAGTCACCGCTATGCCTGCGTCGGCGCGCCTCGCTCACGTCGCCGATCCCGGCGCCACTGGTACCAATTCAACCAATACAGGCCACTAGTGGCTCTGCAGGATCTTCAGTGGGCTCACGTGAATGTCGGAGAAGGCCATTCCAGCCGATACATTGCCCACTGAAGATCCCGAAGCGCCGATCCAGTCAACTCTCACCTCGCTACCGCGCAACCGCGCAACCCGTACTTCAGGCCAAACACTTCATCAGCGCCGCGTACTCGTCGCGGTGCGGCACGAAAGAAGGATCGTGGCCGGCGATGCGGCTGCGGAGCTCGGCGACGGTCATCAGCCGCACCTCGTCGACTTCCGCCGGATCGAGTCGGAGGGACGCGAGGTCGATGGCGCGCCGGACGATGAACACCTCGTAGATCTCGTTGTCGAGGTACCGCCCGGCTTTGAGCACGGCCTGCTCGCGCGTCGTCAGGACGTGCTGGAGGGCAGCCGGCTGGATCTCCAACCCGATCTCTTCCTGCATTTCGCGAATCGCCGCCTCGACCGCTGACTCCCCTGCCGACAGGTGTCCGGCGGCCGAGACGTCCCACTGGCCGGGGTAATTTTCCTTGCGCGTCGAACGGCGTTGCAGCAGAACACGCCCGTCCGGCGTCACGATCCAGACGTGAGCGGCGCGATGCCAGTCGCCGTCGCGGTGCACCTCCGACTTCGTTTTCCGGATTCCGGTGGGGAAGCCATCGGAGGTCAGGACGTCGATGAGCTCCTCGCTCATCGCTTCACGCCCGTGTACTCGCTGAACACGCCGAGCTCGACGTGGCGTCTGACGTCATCGAATCCTGCCGCTCGCAAGGCGCTGAGGATCGTGTCGGGAGGGACGCACGAATCGATCGTGTCCCAGAAATAGTGCATCAGTTTCTGGGCGTCGCGGCTGCCGCTGCGGAGCCGCGCGAAGAGCGGAACCACGCGGTTGAGATGGAACCGCAGCACGGCCAGGCCGAAGCGCGATCGCGGGCGGGTGATCTCCAGGATGAGGATCTTCGCACCCGGCCGGAGGATGCGGTGAAACTCGGCAAAGACCGCCTGCAGATCGGCAAAATGGCGCAAGGCGTAGCCGATCGACACCATGTCGAAAACGCCGCCGCGGAACGGAAGCCCCTCGGCCTTCGCTTCGACGGCGGGCAGCCGCGTCTTCGCGCGGCCGGCCAGCAGCATTCCCAGTGACGCGTCGGCGGTGACGATGTGATCGGTGATCGCCGACGCGGCGCGCGCCACCACACCGGTTCCGGTCGCGAGGTCGAGCAGGCGCATGCCGCGCTGCAATCCGCCTCGCTCGAGCGCCATGCGCCGGTACAGCCCGCCCGAGCCGAACGACAACATTCCGATGATGCTGTCGTACCACTCCGCGGTCTCGTCGAAGATGTCGCGAACGAATCGCTCCCGCCGGGCAGCCCCTTCGTAATACTTATCGAGCGGCGGATGCGGTGGCAGAGCGCTGGACATGGCCGGCGAATTGTAAATGGATCACAAGGCAGCCGTGACGAGCGCTCAGTGCGGCCGCCGGATTTTGGCGCAATCATGGCTCTTGGCTCTTGGCTCTTGGGAGGTTGAGGTCCCAAGAGCCAAGAGCCAACAGCCAACATCCAGGAAAAGAACGGGAAGGACCCCATGCACGACTGGAAAAACCGCGCCGACAGCGCCGAAGATGCAGTCAAGTTGATCGAGAGCGGCATGCGCGTCTTCATTCACGGCGCCGCCGCCACCCCCACGCCGCTGATCGAAGCCCTCGCCAAACGGCGCGACGTCGAGAACGTGCGCCTCTACCACATCCATCTGGAAGGGAAGGAGTGCCCGTTCGGCCAACCCCACTCCGTCGGGCATTTCCGTTCCACGTCACTCTTCACGGGCGGGAACATGCGTGACGCGGTCCAGGAAGGTCGCGCCGACTTCATGCCGATCTTCCTCTCCGACATTCCTACGATGTTCACGAGCGGCCGCGTGCAGCTCGACGCCGCCATCCTGCAGCTGTCGCCGCCCGACAAGCACGGCTACTGCACGGTCGGCACCTCCGCCGACACGGCCGTTGCCGCGGCCCGCACGGCGCCCCTGATCATCGCCGAGATCAACGAGCAGATGCCTCGCTCGCACGGCAACACCATCGTGCCGCTCAGCTCAGTGAGCGCCTTCATCCACAGCAACCGTCCGATTCCATCGCACGCGCCGGCCGAGCCCAACGAGATCGAGCGGGCCATCGCCGCGCACATCGCGCCGCTCGTTCCCGACGGCGGGACGCTGCAGATGGGCATCGGCGCCATTCCCGACGCCGTTCTCTCGAAGCTCTACGACAAGATCGACCTCGGCATCTTCACGGAGATGTTCTCCGATCGCGTGGTCGACCTCGTCGAAGCGGGCGTGGTCACGAACAAGCGCAAGAACGTCCACCGCGGTCGCATCACCACCAGCTTCGTAGTCGGATCGAAGCGCCTCTACGACTTCATCGACGACAACCCCTACGTCGAGTTCTATCCGGCCGACCACACCAACGACACCTCCGTGATCCGCCGCAACGACAACGTCGTGGCCATGAACTCCGCCATCGAGGTCGACATCAGCGGCCAGGTATGCGCCGACTCGATCGGCCACCGCATCTACTCGGGCATCGGCGGCCAGATGGACTTCATGCGCGGCGCGGCGCTCTCGAAGGGGGGCGTGCCGATCATCGCGCTGCCGGCCACGGCGGGAGGCGGCAAGTTCTCACGCATCGTCTCGACCCTGAAACCAGGCGCGGGTGTAGTCACGACGCGCGGCCACGTCCACTGGATCGTCACCGAATACGGAGCCGTCGACCTCTGGGGCAAGAGCCTCCGCGAGCGCGCCGAGCTGATGATCTCGATCGCTCATCCCGATTTCCGCACCGAGCTCGCGCGAGAGATGCGCGAGATCCGGCACTTCGATTTCGCCATGGCCTGACCACACGCCCTGCAGCGATGCATCGAAGCCGGCGCAAGCCGGCGACAGAATCTAGCGGCCGTCAGGCCGCCGCTGGGGTTTGGCACTTCTCTCTCGGTGTAACTAGTCGATCTGACACTTGTCATCCCGAGCGTCAGCGAGGGATCTGGGCGGTCGGGCGGCGCCTAACATGCGCGGTTTCAGCATGTTTGGTGCGCCACCCACCCCCCCCAGATCCCTCGCTGACGCTCGGGATGACAAGCCGCGTGAGCCAAGTGTCCGTGCCACGCGAACGGCTCACTTCACTTCCACCACCCACACGTCGTGCGGCACGAACTTGTGCTGCAACGGGAAGGACACTGCCGCTCCGCTCTCGACGTTGCGCGCCGTTCCGCGCAGGCCGTCGACGACGATCGACGCATCCGCGGCTTCGTTGCCGTGGTTGAAGGCGAAGAGAATCGTGCGCCCGCCGCTGCGCAACATGCGCACTTCCAGCGGCGCGGTCGTGGTGACCGGATTCTTCACCCCCGCCCAGCCGAGGACGCCGCGGAGCAGTCGGGCGATCCCTTCGTCGCGCCCGCTTTCGTAGGTCATGCCGACGAACGTTCCGATCGTCAGCATTTTCCCTTTGCCGAACTCCGAGGCGATCACGGCCGGCGAGCCGTCCGCGAATCGCGCCACGATGTGGCCGTTGGCCGCCATCGGTTCGAGGGTCTCCTCGAACAGCGACCCGCCGAACTTCTCGCCGCTCTTCAATCCCGCGAAATCCGTCGACATGACCACTTCGGTCTTGCCGCTGGGCGTCGACTGCACGGCCGTCTCGCGGCAGCCGCAGACCTCGTGCAGGCCGTAGCCGGGGATGATGTCCTTGGCGCGGCCATGTTCGTCGTTCCACGCCGGCCGCGCCTCGGTGACCAGCGTTCCGCCGGCGCGAACGAACTCGCGGAGAGCCGCGGAAGCATCGGCCGAGATCATGAGCGGGTACGGCAGGTAGACGACTTTGTAACGGCTGGCCAGTGCCTCACCAGGCGTGGGCGTTCCTGCCCGGACGGCGCCGGGTGTCGTTGTCCCGAGGTCCGGCTGCCACGGCAGCTTGCCGGCGATCTGGTCGATGTGCACGAAATCGACGGGCACATTCGTCGGGAAGAGCGCGCGGTACATGCCGAGCATCGAATTGCGCTCGACGGCGCCGACCTCGCCCTGCGGTCCGGATGCGCTCAGCGGCCTGCGGCCGCCGACCATGTACGAGAGCGGGTTGTAGACGATGGCCACTTCCGAGTGAACGGGTTTCGCGTTCGCGAACAAGGCTTGATTGGCGTCAACGGCCTTCGCCACGCCGCCGGCCACACGGGCGCGTTCCGTCACTGTGCCGTCCAGATTGATCAGGCCGAATCCGCCCGACTCGTAACCGGAGCTCATCGGATACCAGGCGTACACGTTGACGGCCTTGGCGCCGCGGGCGAGCGTGCTCCACATCCACATGCGGAGGTCCGAGGGGGTGACGGTGGAGCTGATGCGCAGAGCGACGGTGCCGAATCCTCCCTGAAGCTCGCCGACCCAGAAGCCTTTATCGCCGGTTGACGAGCGCGTGAAATCGAGAAGGGCGGCACGCCAGGCCGCGTCGCGACCGACCGGGAAGGAGTGCTTCGGATAGAACGATGTTCCCCAGTAGTCGGCGGCGCTGGACATCTGCCAGTCGTCGGGATCGCCCTCGCCGGCCAGAGGAGTGGTGAACAGCGAGGGGGCGGCGGCGTGGCTGGTGGCCACGCGATCCGGCGCTCCTGCCTTCACGGCGTCGAAGCGGGCGCGGAGATCTTCGGTCAACTTGTCGACGATGAACTCGCGCCAGTCGATGAAGTCGGTGTAGGAGAGGATCGTGCCGAGGCGGTTCGGCTCGACCTCGTTCCACGATTCGAAGCGCCGGTACCAGGCGGCGTTCAGGGCATCGAGAGTTCCGTACTTCTTCTGCAGCCAGGTGCGGAAGCGAGCCACGCTGTATGGGCAGAAGCAGAATTCCGGGCTGCGCATATAGGTCGCTTCAGCCCAGTTGATGACGTGGGGCTCGCTCCAGAGATCCCAGCCGAGGAAGGCCGGGCGCGTCTTCATGTGGGCGGCCAGCGTGGTGAAGAAGCGGAGCGTGGCCTCGTGCACTCCGGGATGGTCGAAGCAGAATCCAGGCGCGGCGTTCGAAGGCATCGCCTCGCCGCTGATGCTGATGAAATGAGAATCGGGGAACTTGCGCCCCAGCCAGTCGGGCGCGGAGTCCATGTACACCTGCACCACGAGGCGGAGGCCCTCCTCGGCAGCGAGGTCGCTCAGGACGTCGAGCGTTTCGAAGTGGTACTGGCCTTCCTTCGGCTCGGCGCTGGCCCAGTCGATCCAGCAGCGGACTGTGTTGAAGCCGGCGGCCTTGATCTTCTTCAAATCGGCGCGCCACAGCTCCTTGCGCGAGGCGGGATCGGGCTCGAGCATGGGAGCGCGTGCTTTTCCCCCGCCGTACCAGACGGCGACGGGCACGAATGGTGCGTTCTGCGCGTGAAGGGAAGCAGCGATCGCAAGGAGGATCAAGACCATCATTCGACGCATGCCGCGATTGTAAGGCGGTGTCGACGCCTCGAACGGCGCTCCCCCCTCCATCGTCACGAACTAACGTGATATGAATACTTCGGATGCCGAAGCAAAAAACTGAGACCAGCCTCCCCCCAATGGCGCGGGAGCTGATGAGCAACCTGGAGATCCTGACGCGGCAGTTCCTGGTGAGCCAGAAGACGTCCGATCTGAGCCGGAGCGAGACCGCCCTGCTGCGGCTGCTCGCCGACCGCGGAGCATCGACCATGAGCGACGTTTCCGCCGAGCTGGGACTGGCTCTCAGCAGCACCACGGGCGTCGTCGACAGCCTCGTGCGTCGGAAGCTCGTCGAGCGCAGCCGTCCGGAAGCGGACCGGCGCACCGTCGTGGTGGGGCTGACCCGCAGCGGCCGCCGGATCCACGATCATTTCGTCGCCGACCGGGTGTCCCTGGGCATGGCCATGCTCGAGCCGCTCTCGCCTGACGAGCGGCAGAAACTCCTGGCACTCTTCAGGAAAATGACCGGGCGATGACAGGCACCCCCCGGGGAATGTCGATTTACTTCGGTCTCCGAAATATTCGCCGAATCGAAACCATTGAAGCGCTGGTCGCGATTGGAATTTGAAGTGAAGACGTCAACCTTAACCGCATTCTTCAGCACGATCGCCGTCGCTGCCACCGTCGCCCTGGCCCAGACACCTCCGGCCACGTCGACGGCTCCTCCATCGACGTCCACCCCCGCACCGCCCACCACGACGGCACCGCCGTCGACCACGGCCCTGCCGCCGCAGGCGTCACAGATTCCGCCGACCCCTCCGGCAGCACCGCAACCGCAGAACGCGCCGCCGCCGGCATCGCCTCTCGGCGTTCCGCCGCCGCAGACCCCTCCGCCTCCCGTGACACCGCTCGGCGTCGCCGAGCAGCCGCCCGCGGGCCCGATGCCGCACGTGACCTCGGCCGCGCCGACACCACCACCCGGCACCGTCCGCCTGACGATCGCCGACGCCATCCGCCTGGCCCTCAGCGAAGGCACCCAGGCACGGCTGGCCCGCTCCGCCGAGGCCCGCGCACGACTCAACGAGCGCCTGGCGCTGAGCGGACTCCTCCCGCGCGCCGACGCCAACGTGATGAGGTACAACCAGTCGCTCAATCTGGCCACGTTCGGCCTGACGCTGCCAGGCGTACCGATCATCGTCCCGCCGTTCAACGTGACCGACGCGCAGCTCGTGGCGAGCATGGAGCTGTTCAATCTCGCGTCGCTGCGGCGCTACCAGGCCAGCCGCGCCGGCGTTTCGGGCAGCCGATATCAGGTCCAGGGCGCCGAAAACGACGTGGCCGCGGCCGTGGCGCGCCTCTACGTCATGGTGGCGCGCGCCGACGCGCAGATCGCGTCACGCGAAGCCGACATGAAGCTTTTCCAGAGGCTCGCCAGCGTCGCCCAGGACGAGTTCCGGGCCGGCACCGGCACGCGCCTGGACGTTGCCCAGGCAAACGTGCAGCTCACACGAGCCCGCCAGGCGCTGCTGAGCGCGCACAACGATCGGGACAACGCGCGCGTCGCACTTCTGAACGCCATCGGTGCCAACGAAGGGTCGACTCTCGTGCTCGCCGATCCGCTGACGACCCCGCCGGCAGTCCCGCCGGCTGATGTCGCGCTGGCCGCCGCTGCCGCCCAGCGGCCCGAGCTGAAGGGCCTGGCCGAAGCCGAGCGCGCCGCGCAGCTCGGCGTCGAGGCCGCTCGGGCAGGCTACGTCCCGACCGTCGGACTCGATCTCTCCGGCGACATGAGCGGCAACAGAACCCAGGACCTGCGCTGGACCCGCAGGATCGCCGCGATGGCGTCGGTTCCACTGTTCCACGGCGAGATCGCGGCGAACCTCGGCCTGGCCAAGGTCCAGCTCGAGGACATCCGCACGCAGCGGGCCGGAGCGCAGCGCGACATCGAACAGGAAGTCAGGAACTCGCTGAGCACGGTGGACAACGCCACCGCACGCGTCGCCGTGGCGGAGGAAAACGTGACTGTCGCCGAAGAGGCGCTGACCATCGCCGAGGACCGCCGCCGCTCCGGATACGGATCGAGCGTCGAAGTCGATCGCGCCGAGGACGCCTACCGGCAGGCCCACGAAGATCTGATCGCCGCGCGCGCCGACGCCGCCATGGCCTGGTACTCGCTGCAACATGCCACCGGCAACATCCGCTCGCTCATCCCGGGGAATCCATGACCACAGCACACGCCGAAGGCATCGCCGCTCCGACTGTGCCGTCGCAGCGGAAACCGGTCAACAAATGGCTGGTCACCGTGTCGATCACGTTCGGGACACTCATGGGCGCCATCGATGCGTCGATCGTGAACGTGGCCGTGCCGCATCTGTCCGGCTCCCTCGGCGCCACAGTCGAACAGATCACCTGGGTGGCCACCGGCTTCGTGATGGCCACGGTCATGGTCATGCCGATGACCGGATTCCTGGCGCGGCTCTTCGGACAGAAACGCGTGTACATGACCTCGCTGGTCCTGTTCGTGGCCGGATCTGCTCTCTGCGGAATGGCCCGGACGCTTCCGCTCCTGGTCCTCTTCCGCATTCTGCAGGGATTCGGCGCGGGCGCCCTGCAGCCGACCGAGCAGGCCATCCTCCGACAGACGTTTCCCCTGGAGGAGCAGGGCATGGCCATGGCGGTGTTTGGCATGGCCGTGGTGCTCGGCCCGGCATTCGGTCCGACGCTCGGCGGGTACATCGTCGACAACTATTCGTGGCCGTGGATCTTCTACATCAACGTACCGATCGGCTGCGTATCGCTGCTGATGGTGTCGCGGTTCGTGCACGAGCCCGAGGACATCAAGGCCGCCAACCACGCGCTGGCCGAACATCAGAAGAAGAACATGGACTGGTGGGGCATCGGCCTGATGGTGATCGGCCTCGGATCGCTGCAGTACGTCCTCGAAGAGGGGAACCGCAACGACTGGTTCCAGGACCCGATCATCGCCACGCTCGGCTTTCTCTCGATCCTGATGATCGTGCTGCTGATCGTGAGGGAGCTGAGCGCGCCGATGCCGGCTGCGGACTTCGCGCTGTTCAAGGACCCGGTTTTCGCGTCGGGCACGCTCATCGGCGCGGTGATGTTCGCGCAGCTGATGTCGATCACGTTCCTGCTGCCGCTCTTCATGCAGACCATGCTCGGCTTCTCTGCCACGCAGGCCGGTCTGGCCATGATGCCGCGCTCGCTGATCATGCTCGTGGTCATGCCGATCGTGGGACGGCTGTTCAACGTGGTCTCACCGCGTCTGATCGTGGCCTTCGGGATCATTCTCTTCTGTTACTCGGCGTGGCTGATGGCGCACTACACGCTGGCCACGACGGCCAGAGGCGTCGTGATGGTGCTCCTGATCCAGGGCGTGGCCTTCAGCTGCCTCTTCATCCCCTTGACGACCCTGGCGCTGAGCTCGATCCCGCGGCAACGCATGACCGACGCGACGGGACTGAACTCGCTTCTCCGGCAGGTCGGTGGCTCGGCGGGCCTGGCGATCTTCGCAACGATGCTGTCGCGCTTCTCGACGCAAGCGCGCGGTTCGATGCTGCCGAATCTCGCTCCCGGCAATCCGATGCTGAGCCCGGAGCTGTCCGGCATGAAAATGCTCTTCGTCCGGCACGGGCTCGATGCGGTCGCTTCGGAATCCGGCTCGATGCGACTGCTCGACTTCATCGTGCGCAGACAGGCGACGGTGCTTTCCTTCGAGAAACTCTTCCTGATCGCTGGAATCAGCTTCGCCGCCGTGCTGCCGCTGGTGTTCCTCCTGCGCATGCCGAAATCCGCACCCAAAATCGACGTACACGTGGAGATGTAGATGGCTCTCACTGACACAACGAATACGACTCCAAAGGCCGACCCGTCGGTCCGCACGCCGGTTATTTCGCCCACCCGCGCTCGCCGGATCTACTTCATCATCGGCGGCGTGGTGGTGCTGTTCCTGATCGGGTTCGGAATCTTCGAGCTGGTCATGGCCGGCAAGCAAGCGACCGACGACGCGCAGGTGTGGGCGGACGTCGTGCCGGTAGCGGCGCGCATCCCCGGTCAGATCAGCGCGGTGCACGTTCAGGAGAACCAGCGCGTGCACAAGGGCGACGTCATCGCCGACATCGATCCACGCGACGCCCAGGTGCGCGTGGCGCAGGCGCAGGGCGATTTCGATACGGCCGTGGCCCAGGCTGCGGCCGCGGACGCCCAGCTGCTGATCGCGCGCGCCAGCGCTCGCGGCGGATTCCAGATGGCCCAGGCAGGCGTTAAAGTCTCGCAGGAGCAGGTGCAGACTCTCGTCTCGGCGGTCACCGCGGCGCATGCTGCCGTCCGCCGCGCCGAAGCCAATGCTCAGAAGGCGGCCAACGACTGGAAGCGCGCCGAAGACCTCGGCGCCAAGGGCGACATCTCCAAATCGCAGCTCGACACCGCACGCGCAGCAAACGAAGCAGCCCAGGCCGACGTGGCCACGGCGCGCGCCCAGCTGCAGTCGGCCATCAACAATCAGCGGGCGGCCCTCGCCAACGTGCAGCAGGCCCAGGGCCGGTTGACGCAGACAGAGCCGGTCAGTGCCCAGGTAGCGGCGGCCGCGGCCCAGGCGAAGCTCGCTCACGCCAAGGTCGCCACGCAGCAGGCCGCGCTGGACGCCGCCCAGCTCACCTTGTCGTACACGAAGATCTATGCCCCGATCGACGGCATCGCTTCGAAGCTCTCCGTCCACGCCGGCGGCCTGATCGCGCAAGGGCAGCCGATCGTTCAGCTGGTTCCTCTCAAGACCTACATCATCGCCAACTTCAAGGAGACCCAGGTGGCGAAGATGAAAGGCGGCGAGCGTGCCGTCATCCGCGTCGATACCCTCGGCCGGCAGGACTTCGAGGGACAGGTCGAGAGCCTTTCCGGGGGAACCGGCGCGAGCTTCTCACTCCTGCCGCCTGACAACGCCTCCGGCAATTTCGTGAAGGTCGTGCAGCGTGTTCCGGTGCGGATCGCCTGGAACGGTCCGACCAGCGACCGCGTCGCCGTCGGAGCCTCGGCCGACGTGACCGTCTACACGAAGTAGGGAGTGCGGGCTTCTCCCGTGTGGCGCGGGCTTTCCAGCCCGCGTTGGTCGGGCATCCTGCCGACCGCTTCGATTCAGTCGGAAGTCCCTGCCCACAAAAGACAGTCGCCGGCCTGCAAGGCCGGCGACAGGTGAGCAGCGATGCCCGTAGTCCGTGGCGTTCTTACGGACAGCAGTTGTCGACGACGACTTCCGGATCCTCGGGCTTCGTCATTCCTTCCTTCCAGATCTTGACTTTGCAGAGGTCTGCCACATATGGCGGCTTCAGGTCACCAACACCCGGGTTCGCCTTCGCCGTCCATACGTTGTTGGAGAGGCGCTTGAGCCCGTCGACACACGGCGGCCCGGGCTGTGGAGTCACGACGTCGACGTACAGCATCACACCTGGATCGGCCGTCCAGGTGATCGTCCCGGGTGCGCCTCCGTGGGGACGTTTGACACAGAATTCACCGGGTTCCGGCTGTGCAGTCACCTCGTCGTGAGGCCCGAACGCGATCTGGACATGTTCGTCGTAGGTCGTTCCCCACCTCCCCGTCTTTTTGGTCTGTGGGCCGTACGGAGGACCTAAAGGCTTGGTCGTCGCGGTGGTGCCGGTCGTCGCGGTTTCGGTCGCGGCGCTCGTCGACGTGGCCGTTGTCGTAGTTTGAGTCGAGGTGGTGGCAGTCGTTTCGGTGGAGGGCGCTTCTTCCTTCTTGCAGCCGATCAAGAGAACCAGACCCGTGGCAGCCAGGATGGGAACGAGCGAGATTCGAGAGAGAGACATCGATTCCTCCTCATCGTTTGTTGGTCTCGATTGGACGATTGCGGGCACCGGTGTTGCCGTGGACCCAATTCAGGTCAGGTTTTCTTCTTTGCACTCTGGATCAGCTTCACGAATTCGGGGCGTCCGGTGAGCGATGTGAGCTCCGGATCCGTGGCCAGCTCACCTGTCGTATACCCAGCATCAACAGCCCGCTGCAGCCAGGAGAGAGCAGCTTCGGAATCACCTCGTAGCTGTGCCACGACGGCGGCTTTGTACAAGACGTTCTTATCCGTCGGGTCGATCTGCAGCGCCTCATGGATCTCTTTCGCCGCTGCGTCCAGTTTGCCGGTCTTGGCAAGGGACAAAGCAATGGTGGAGCACGCAGCCGCGTTCTTAGGATTGATCTCCAGCGCGGCCCGTGCCGCTTCGATTGCCTTGCCGTAGGCCGTGACGGCGTTGGCGCTGCGACCCGGTGTCCAACGATACGAATCGCCGAGGTTCGCCCAGATCACGAAGTCATTCGGGGCCAGCTCGGTCGCTTTCTCCAACGCTGTGCACGCCTCGGAGTAGCGGCGCTGGGAGAATCGGAGCGTTCCGATGTTGGAGTATGCCCACTGGTTCGGCGAGACGGCAATGGACTTTTCGTAGCTCTTGATCGCTTCGTCGTCACGGCCGAGCAGCTGAAGGGCGGCGCCCAGATTGACGTAGCCGCGGTAGCCGTCGGGGTTCAGGGCGATGACACGCTGGTACAGCTCAGCCGCTTTCCTGTAATTCCCGCGACTCACACAAAAACCGCCGTAACGATTGAAGGCGAGAGCCCAGTCCGGGCGCAGCTGGATCGCCTTTTCGAACGCACGCTCCGCATCGGCAGCGCGGCCCGAATAGTCATAAGCGCTCCCAAGGCCCAGGTAGGCCTCCGCAGAATTCGGCTGGAGCGCCAAGGCGCGGTTGTAACTGTCGATTGCCTCGTTCAGATGGCCGGTGGTCGCGCGCACGACGCCGAGAGCGAGGTGCGCCTCCACGACGTCCTTGTCGAGTTGTACGGCGCGTTCAGCGTACAGCGACGCGTCGTCCAAAACGCTTCGTTTTCTGGTCATTGTGAATTTCGTGGCCAGCGCGCGTGCCAGGGTTCCGTTCACCACGGCGGAATCACGCGCGTTCGTCAGGAGCCCCTGCAGCTTCGCGATCGCCAGGTCGACCGACTTCTCGTCCTTCGCTCTCGAGATGAGCCCAAGCGCTTCGAGGTACGTCGCCTGGTCGGCCACGCTATCGAGGCCAGTGTTCGTCGTTCGTCGTGGTGGCGTCGTGGATCGAACGCGCAGCATCTGGAGAACGCGGTCGGCAATTCCATCCTCGATCGCGAAGATGTGCATGACGGGGCCGGTGGCGCTGTCGGCTGCCACTTCGGTGTTGTCGGACGGATCGACCAGCGCGTAACTGACGCGCACCTCATCGCCGGATCGTTGCACGGAGCCACGCAACAGAAGGTCAGCATTGTGACGCTCAGCAATCTGCGCTGGAGAGCCGCTGGCATCGTTGACCGGAGAGACACGGATGGCACTGCTCTGCGTCAGCCGTGAGCTGATCGTCTCGGCAATTCCATCCGCAAACAGCTGCCCGTCGGTCGTCCCGCTGACGTCGCGGAACGGAAGGACCGCCAGCGATTTCGCGCTGCGAGCCGGTTGCGGTACGTGGAGGTTCTGCCAGGCCACGTAGCCGATGCCCGCCAGGATGGCCACGGCAGCAGCGATCGAAAGCGCCGGCTTTACCCGCCGGACAGGAGCTGGGCCGGGCGCGCTGCTGCGGCGTCCGGTGTGTGACGGAGCAGTCAGCCCGTCGCGCACTTCGCGGAGATCACGCGCCAGATCGCGCGTCGAGCCGTAGCGCTCGCGCGGATTTTTCTCCAGGCAGCGCTCGATGATTCGCTCCAGCTGCGGAGGCACCGACGGTTCGAGTGACGAAAGGGGCTCCGGCTGCTCACGGATGATGGCCGCCATGGTCTCCGCCGCCGTCTCACGCTCGAACGGGCGGCGCCGCGCGATCAGCTCGTAGAGGATCACGGCCAGCGAGAACTGATCGGCGTGAAAGTCGGTCGGCCTTCCGGCGGCCTGTTCCGGCGACATGTAACCGACGGTTCCGAATACGGCCCCGGGCGTGGTGTGCGGCAGCGTCGTCTCCTCTGCGCCCCACGGCGTGACCAGCTTGGCCAGGCCGAAATCGAGGATCTTCACGAAGCCGTCCGACGAGACCATGATGTTTTCCGGCTTCAGGTCTCGGTGGACGATCCCGCGATCGTGCGCCGCCGCCAGTCCATCCGCCACCTTGCAGGCGATGCGCAGGATCTGCTTGAGCCCCAGGGTTTCTTCCGCCGTCAGCGTGCGGACGTCCTGTCCCTCCACGAGCTCCATGACGATGTACGCCACGGCCTCATTACGGCCGATGTCGTAGATGGAAATGATGTTGGGATGGTTCAGCGCCGAGGCCGCGCGCGCTTCCTGCTCGAAACGGCGCAGGTGCTCGACACTGGAGGCAAGGTCCGCCCCGAGGATCTTGAGCGCGACCTGACGGCCGAGTTTGCTGTCGTTCGCGCGGTAGACCTCCCCCATCCCGCCCGCACCGAGCGGAGCGACGATTTCGTACGGCCCGACTGCGGTTCCTGCTTTCAGCGTCAAGGGTTGGAAGAGCATACGCCAAAGACAAGGGTTAGAACTCGGAGTGCGGGCGTCCCGTCCGCACCCGCCGGGCGTCCCGCCCGGCGGTGCAGCAGGTTCCCAGAGAGACGGTCGACTGAAATCGATCGGGCGGGACGCCCGATCGGTGCGGGCGGGACGCCCGCACTCCTACGTTTGCGCCACGCCCTTCGCGGAGAGAATCGGATCGCTTGCCGCGGCCGACTGCCTGATCACGCTCATGGCCGTGGCGATCATCGAGCTGACGTCGCCCACATTCGCCGGCACGATCATCGTGTTCGCCGTCTTGGCCAGAGCAGCGAAACTCTCGATGTACTGCTCGGCGACCCGCAGCTGCATCGCTTCGTGCCCCCCCGACATCTTGATCACCTCGGCGACCTTCCTGATGCCTTCGGCCGTCGCCTGGGCGACCGACAGGATCGCCGCCGCCTGACCCTCGGCCTCGTTGATGGCCTGCTGCTTCTTTCCTTCCGACGACTTGATGACCTGCTGCTTTTCGCCCTCCGCGCTGTTGATGGCGGCGTCGCGCTGCCCTTCGGACTGCAGGACCGTGGCGCGCTTCTCGCGCTCGGCGCGCATCTGCTTCTCCATCGCCGCGAGGATGTCCTGCGGCGGCGTGATGTTCTTGATCTCGTAGCGCAGCACCTTCACGCCCCACGCTTCCGAGGCCTTGTCGACCTCGCTGACGACGGCCGAGTTGATGTTCGTCCGCTCCTCGAACGTGCGGTCGAGCTCGATCTTGCCGATCTCGCTGCGCAGATTCGTCTGCGCCAGCTGCGAGATGGCGTAGTTGTAATCGGTGATTCCGTATGAGGCGCGCTGGGGATCGAGGACCTTGAAGTACAGCACCCCGTCGACCGCCACCTGCACGTTGTCCTTGGTGATGCAGACCTGCTCCGGCACTTCCAGCGCCACTTCCTTGAGGGAGTGCTTGTAGCGGACGACGTCGAGGAACGGCACGAGGATGTGGAAGCCGGCCTGCAGCGTGTCGGCGTACTTGCCGAGGCGCTCCACGACCCAGGCCTGCTGCTGCGGAACGACGCGCGCGATCCTCGAGACCAGGATCATCGCGAAGATGACGACGATGAATGCGACCAGAAGAGTCCCTGTCATGGTGTTCTCCTTGAAGTGCTGAGTACTGAGTGCTGAGTACTGAGTGCTGAGTACTGAGTGCTGAGTACTGAGTCGTAAGTTTGAAGGCTCTTCGCCTCACTCAGTACTCAGCACTCAGTACT